>NZ_CP012600.1:3569416-4313763 GCF_001278705.1 Bacillus gobiensis | reverse complement strand
GTGATGTTCTACCACTGAACTACTTCCGCAAAAATCATGCGGGTGAAGGGACTCGAACCCCCACGTCAAAGACACTAGATCCTAAGTCTAGCGCGTCTGCCAATTCCGCCACACCCGCATAACATTGGTGAGCCATGAAGGACTCGAACCTTCGACCCTCTGATTAAAAGTCAGATGCTCTACCGACTGAGCTAATGGCTCTTGTTTTGCAAACATTATATTTTCTTTAGTATTAAAAAAATGGCTGGGCTAGCTGGATTCGAACCAACGAATGACGGAGTCAAAGTCCGTTGCCTTACCGCTTGGCTATAGCCCAATGTCACAATGACCCGTACGGGATTCGAACCCGTGTTACCGCCGTGAAAGGGCGGTGTCTTAACCGCTTGACCAACGGGCCGCAGTATAAAAACAATGGCGGAGAAGGAGGGATTTGAACCCTCGCGCCGCTTACGCGACCTACACCCTTAGCAGGGGCGCCTCTTCAGCCACTTGAGTACTTCTCCATTGGCTCCACAGGTAGGATTCGAACCTACGACCGATCGGTTAACAGCCGATAGCTCTACCACTGAGCTACTGTGGAATGAATCAGACTTTCTTCATTATATATATCGTCACAATTCGAGTCAAGAAATAATTAAAAAATTAATTCCTTGTTTAACGAAGCTTTTATAATTTAACATGGATGCCAATATAGAGTCAACCTACTTTATTAAATTTCTTTAATTTTCCCGCCGCATTTTCCGCAAACATACCTGCTGATATTCATTGACCTTTTTCTTTTAAAAACTTGAGTGCAGCTAGTACAGGTATAAACATATTTATAAGCTTTATTTTCCTTCAATATTAAAGGAGTACAATGTCTGGGGGCTCCAACCTCTTTAAGCAAGCTTTTAAAATCCCTGTCCCTATGCTTATAACCCTTTCCTTCAAGGTGCAAATGATAGTGGCAAAGCTCATGTTTAATTATTCCTTCAAGCTCAGTAAGCCCATGCTCCTCATAATATACCCGGTTTAACTCAATATTATGGGATTGAAGTAGATATCTTCCGCCCGTGCTTCTCAGCCGGGGATTAAATACCGCTTGATGGCAAAAAGGTTTATGAAAAAAGGAGTTGGAAATCTCCTCAACAAGTTGCTGCAACTGTTTATCATTCATTATTCGAACACCTCTGTTTAAAAATACGAACAGGACAATAATTCATCCGCATACACTAAGAATAAATGTTTTTCACATGCTGAGGAGGGCAGATAACATGCCAATCTGGCTTAGAAATCAAATGCAAAAAGCTTTTTATGAAAAAGACCAGCATCAAATCAAACTTTTAAACCAATGCTGGTATTTTTACAGAAAAAAATATTGCTCTTAGACCAATGATTATACCTCTAAACTTCCTAACCTTTGTTATAAATCATTACTTGGAAACAAAGGGCTTACGGAGTGAAAGCCCTCTGTCTTGCTATTTTCCTTTAACCATAGTTAAGGATACTCTTCCCTTTACGGCATCGACCTGTTCGACCCATACCTCAACGATATCACCTACTGACACAACATCGAGCGGGTGTTTGACAAAATTATTGCTGAGCTTTGAAATGTGCACAAGCCCGTCTTGTTTCACACCTATATCGACGAAAGCACCAAAATCAACGACATTTCTAACCGTTCCTTGAAGCTCCATTCCCTGTTCTAAATCCTCGAGCTTCAATACATCTGTCTTTAAAAGCGGCTTGGCAATTTCATCACGCGGATCACGTTCAGGCCGATGAAGCTGCTCAATGATATCCCGAAGCGTAATACTTCCTATACCTAGTTTTTCTGCCGTTTCTTCAATTTGCAGTGTTTTCAGCTTGTCTTTCAGTTCATCAGTGCCAAGCCCCGATGCACTTATTTCCAGGGATGCAAGGAGCTCCTTTACTTCTTTATAGTTTTCTGGATGTATTCCTGTTCTGTCCAAAGGCTCTGATCCATCCACTACTCTAAGAAAACCAATACATTGCTCATAAGTTTTTGCGCCTAGTCTTGGAATATCCTTTAGTTCTTTACGGCTCGTAAATTTACCGAGTTCCTCTCTTTTTTTCACAACGTTAGCTGCAACGGACTTTGAAAGACCCGCCACGTATTGCAAAAGTGCAGAAGAAGCTGTATTTACATTTACTCCCACCTGGTTAACGACAGTCTCGACGATAAAACCAAGTGATTCCTGCAGTTTCTTTTGGCTTACGTCATGCTGGTATTGACCAACTCCGACTGACTTCGGATCAATCTTGACCAGCTCAGCTAACGGATCCTGAAGTCTTCTGGCAATCGACACAGCACTTCTTTCTTCTACCTGTAAATCAGGAAATTCTTCTCGGGCTAAGTCGGATGCTGAATAAACACTTGCTCCCGCTTCATTTACGATGAGGTAGTAAATACTCCGGTTCGATTCTCTTAAGGCTTGAACAACAAACTCCTCTGATTCTCTGGAGGCCGTCCCGTTTCCGATTGCGACTACTTCAACTTGAAACTGTTCAAGTATTTTTTTTACCTTTTCCAATGCTTGTTCTTTTTTGTTGACCGGCGGATGAGGGTAGATCACATCAATTAAGAGAACTTTACCTGTCTCATCTACGACAGAAAGCTTACATCCTGTACGAAACGCAGGGTCAACTCCTAATACAACTTTCCCTTTCATAGGGGGCTGCAATAGTAGCTTTCTCAAGTTTTCCGAGAAAATATGAATCGCTTGGTCCTCTGCTGTCTCGGTGAGTTCTTTTCTTATTTCTCTTTCGATGGCCGGCTGTATCAGGCGTTTATACGCGTCTTCCAATGTCTCAAGCAGAATATCTCGCACAATCGTTTGCTTACTGCCGATCACTTGTTTTTCTAGATACACCAGGATTTCTTCTATGTTAGGCTCAATTGAAACCCTTAATATGCCTTCCTTCTCTCCACGGTTTACAGCAAGCACGCGGTGAGGGACGATTTTCTGCAACGGCTCTGAATAGTCATAGTACATTTCGTACACATTTTTTTCATCTTCTTCTATTTTCTTTCCGACAGAGGTTAAAGCGCCTCTGCGAAATGTTTCTCTTCGTATCCACTTTCTATATTCAGGTTCATCAGAAATTCTTTCAGCTAAAATGTCCTTAGCTCCCTGCAACGCATCTTCAATGGAATGTATTTCCTTATCTTCCTGTATGTATTTACTTGCTTCCTCCTGTAAATTTCCTGATGAAGGAAGGGAAAAAAGGTAATCCGCTAACGGCTCCAGCCCTCTGCTTTTCGCCACAGTCGCTTTCGTTTTTCTTTTTTGCTTATAAGGGCGGTATAAGTCCTCTATTTCTTGAAGCTTGGAAGCAGACTCTATTTTTTTCTTAAGGTCGTCTGTTAATTTATCCTGCTCGGAAATTAAGCGAATCACTTCTTCTTTTCTTTGATTTACATTTTGGATATATGTCCATCTTTCTGATATCGTCCGGATTTGCAATTCATCCAGTGATCCTGTTTGTTCCTTACGATATCTGGCGATAAAAGGGACGGTATTCCCGTCTTCGAGCAGGTCAATGACATGCTTAACGTTTTTTGTGGGAATTTTCATCTCCTCTGAAATTTGCTTAATGACTACAGTCGTATCACTCACTAGTAAACGTCCTCCAATTTGCATGATATCCTTCATTTTATCATATTAAGTGGACTTTCATGCCAGTCAGGAGGTTATACGTGTTTACTAATCTTTACTTTTCCAATAAAAAAAACAGCCTTAATTACAAAAGCTGTCCAAGAATATAAGTCAGATCATCGTTTCTTTTACGGGTGTAAATATCAAGCTGCTTCGATAGATGTTCTATGGAATAGTCGCTTTTTAGATAGGATCGAATCGTTGGAACTTCCAGCCCGTCAGTGTATATTATAAATTTTGATCCGGGTTCGTATTCATAAGTTTGTGTCTTGTATTTTCGAGGCTTCCCCGACAAGTACCCGCCTACTGGCAGTGGATACACACACTTACCTGATGGAGAATAAAGAATAAATCGCACATTTCCTACTGAACAATACGTGAAATCTTTTTCTACAAATCGAAACTTAAGAACCGAAACGGTTGCACCTCTTTTGCTGCGTAAGGCCACATTGCAGCGCTCAATGATTTCAGCTACCTCTTCATTGCTGTATTTTTCAACTATCTCACTAATGATTGACGAGGATTCATTTGCAGCTTTACCACTTCCTAAACCATCAGCCACAGCGCAAATTAAACCCTCGTCATCTGCACTGATGAAATAGCTGTCACCACAGCAACTGTTCCCATCCTTATTTAATTGAAAAATAATAGCTCGCATATATTCATTTGATTCAAATTCAATCATTACGAAATCTCCATACTCGGATCAGCAGTTAACGCCTCTCTTAATTTTTTAACAGCTTTCCGCTGTAATCTTGAAACGTGCATTTGCGAAATTCCCAAGATATCTCCTGTTTCTTTTTGGCTTTTATTTTGAATATATGTTAAATCAATAATTTGTTTTTCTCGGTCGGATAAAACATACAAAACGCTTTCTAGCATCATTCTTTGGTTCACCTGTTCATAGCCGGACTCTTTAGAACCAACAACATCCAAAATGGTAACAGTACTGCCATCTGAATCCGCTTCAATGCTGTGATCTACGGAAAGGGCTTGATAGCTTTTCCCCATTTCCATCGTTTCAAGAACTTCCTCTTCAGTTACATCTAAAAAATCAGCAATTTCTTCAACAGTTGGTGATTTTTGAGAGTCAATTGTCAGTTGGTCGACAGCCTTTTTAATTCTAGGACCCAGTTCTTTAATTCTTCTCGGGACATGCACGCTCCACGTTTTATCCCTGAGAAACCGTTTAATTTCGCCAATGATGGTTGGTATGGCAAATGCCTCAAATGATTTTCCAACGATGGGGTCATACCGCTTCATTGCCCCGAGCAATCCGATCATTCCTACCTGGCACAGATCCTCATGAAAGCTTTTGCCCTTGGAATATTTTTTCGCCAGCATTTCCACAAGATTTGTATACGCTGTAACCAGTGTAAGCTGAGCCTCTTCGTCTTGAGTTTCTTGATACGTTTTTATGAGCTGATCGACTTCATCTTTATTTAGCTTCGTAGTTTTCGACGGTTGTGTCATGCTCAACCCGCTCCCTGTTTAGAAACTTTGTCATTGCAACAGTTACGCCGGACTCTATTTGGACGTTTACTTCATCCATCAGCGTATCCATTAAATATAGTCCGAGTCCTCCTTCTGCCAATTGATCAACCGATTGGGACGGAGTATAAGGGCCCAAATCCTGTTTCTTTTGATTTATGTCAAAACTTGATCCCTGATCAGATACAATGACTTCTAAACGATCTTCGTATACACCGAAACGAATCGATACATCTCCTGCTGAAGATGATTTATAAGCATGCTGAACCGCATTCGTACATGCCTCGCTCACAGCAATCTTTAAATCTTCAATATCATCATAGCTGTAGCCCATTTTGCTGGAGATTCCGGATAAAGTAAGGCGTACAATGCCAACATACTCAGGCTTTGCCGGAATTTTCATTTCAATATAATCTACAGACGTATTCATTGTACCCCACCTTCTGTTTTTGCAGAAATATCAATAATATCTTTTAACCCTGTAATCTCAAACAACCTGACCAACCGATCGGACAAATTGTATAATTTCAAAGCCCCGTTTTCCGCACGAAGCGTTTTATATAATCCAACAAATACGCCCAAGCCCGTACTGTCCATATATGAAACATTTTCTAAATTTATTTCCAAATGGCTTTCCGGAGCGGCATGAGCCATTAGTTTCTCTCTTAATACAGGCGCCGTATGAACATCAATTTCGCCTGAAACATCTATTTGCTTATGATTTAACTCAGATTTCGTTACTTCAACTAGTAAATTCATATTATCACCTCTATTTATGACTAAAGTATCTATGCATTAATCAGATACCCCAATCTGGCGAAGACTAAACCTTTCGCCTAATCACAATTAAAGTAAAATCATCGTGCAGTTGAAAATCCTGAAGCTGCAACAAGCTGTTATAAATATCATTCACCATATCCTGAGCCGGTTTTGACATGTGCTCAATCAGTAAGTTTTGTATATCTTCTCTGCTTACAAAACCTTCCTCAGATCTGGATTCTGTCACTCCATCAGAAAACAATACAATCATATCGCCTTCTTCAAGCGTTGTGCAACACTGCTCGTACTCTACTTCATGTTTTATTCCAAGGACTAGGCCTTTTGCAGTTAAATCGTAAAAGGCCGCTTCTTTATTCGAATAATAAAAACCCGGCTCATGTCCGGCGGAGGCAAATGTAAATTGATGATTGTTGATATCGTAACTGCCATAACACATCGTAATAAACATGCTTGGATCGACATTTTGTTCGACAACTCTGTTTAGATTTGTCAATACCTTAGAAGGATGAAGACGTAATTCAGGCAGTGAGTCCATCGCATATTTTATCATTGACATGCACAATGCTGCCGGTATCCCTTTTCCGATTACATCCGCAATCGCAATACTAATGCTGTCTTTATCCCGGACAAAATGATAATAATCACCGTTCATTTGTTTTGCAGGGATGCTTATGGCCCCAATATCAATTCCTTCAGCAACCGGTACCTGCGTTTCAAGAAGAGTGTGCTGCACATTTGCCGCTATCTCAATCTCAGACTTAAGCTCCTGCTGAATCCCCCGTAACGTCTGATGCTCCTGATACGCCATTCCGTAGCCAATCATCACTTCGATTAAAAAATCTAAAGAGTGGAAAACATCTTTCGGAAGATCAGGGTACAGCTCCTGAATTACTTTACGGTGAATACTAACGATTTCTTCTGGAGGAATTTGATTTTCCAAAGTTTTCCTGCTGAATTTTTGTCCTTGATACAGCGATGTTTCAGTTAAGTCCGAGATATACTTTGTGAGCAGTTGTCTGTATCTTTGCTCAATCACTTCCCCGAATTCCATAAACTACCTCCTACCTAAGCCACTTCACTGCGTGGATATCAGTTCCTTTCCCCGGATTGGAATGAAGCTGAAATTCATCCATCAGTCGTTTGACACCTGGGAGACCCGCTCCAAGACCTCCTGATGTAGAATAACCGTCTTCCATTACTTTTTTTATATCAGATATCCCGGGTCCATCATCCGAAGCGATCAGCTTTAAGCCGCGTTTTCCTATATCGTGAAGTTCTTCTATACAAATTTGACCTTTTCCCGCGTATAAATAAATGTTTCTTGCCAACTCAGAAATAGCAGTTGTGATTCTCGCCTGATCTACCGTGCCAAATCCCAGCTCCTTCGCAACCTTCCTCCCCAGCTGCCTTGCAGCAACTATATCCCACTCAGTCATTATTTTCACACAGGGTTGGTTTTTCATACCTATTCCCCCAATTCCCGCTTCAATGTCTCAAGCCCTTGTTCAAGATCCAGCCCGGTATCAATTTCGTCCAGTTCTATACCGAGCTCGATTAGAGTAATCGCCACAGCAGGCTGAATCCCTGTCAGGACAACCTTGGCTCCCATTAGTTTCGACATTGTAATAACGTCTCCGAGCACCTTTGCAATGAAGGAATCAATCATATCAACAGACGTTAAATCAATCACTACGCCATTTGCACCAGTTTCATGGATCTTATTTAACAAATCCTCTTGAAAATGCAAGGCGGTTTGATCGTCAAGCTCCCATTGGATCGATACCAATAAACAGTTATAAAGTTTAAGTATAGGAATTTTCGGAAGTCTCATTGACTAATTCCCCCAATGGTACTATTTTTCGATTTGTCATCTCTAATGCGGTTTGAATTCCTTTTTGAAGGGTATTTTTAGTAATAACCTGTGATAAATCAATCCCGAGGGTGACAATCGTTTGGGCAATTTCAGGCCGTATTCCGACAAGAAGGCATCTTGCTCCTACCAATCTTACAGCTTCTGAAGCTTGGATTATATGATGGGCTACCATCGTATCAACAACCGGGACGCCGGTAATGTCGATAAGTACGACCTCTGAGCGGTGCTTCACAACCCCGTGCAGAAGATTTTCCATAATTCTTTTCGCCCGCTCCGTATCAATTGTACCGACCAAAGGCATGACAGTAACATGCTCAAAAACCGGAATAAGCGGCGCAGATAATTCCTGAAGTGCTTCTTTTTGAAGAGAGACCGTCTTTTCCCATGAGATTGAATATTGATTGAGTATTTCATTATTAATCGGAGTAATATTTTCTTCGATTTCCCAAACCAGCTTTAGGCTTTGCTTATCTGATGTGCTTTTCTCATCCATTAACCGATAGAGATACTTCCAAAAATCAGCCAACGCCTGCGCAATTAGTTTTAATGAAAGACCCAGTTGGACAATTTTCACTGCAAATTCAAAGATTTTCTTATCTGTATATTCATCATTAGTTTCCGGAGAAGTTAAAATAATTGCCATATATTCTTCACAAATTGTGCGAAACATTTGCTCATTTACAGCTTTTAAAGAGTCATTTTCTCCAAGTTGTGATAAGATACTTGTCCATTTTTCAATGAGATCTTGCCGGTTGTCAGAGATAAATTCAAAGACTTGCTGTGTAGACATGCATCGTTCCTCCCTATATATGTATAAAGTGCATCTGCAATCTGTGGATGATCGCCTAGTTTCCCGATGTTGAACGACGAACCAACCATATTTTTTCAGGCAGCATCTATTGCCTGCAAAGATTGCTTAATTTTAGCCGGTGCTTCCCCGTTAAAGGTTCTCTGCCTTTTATTATAACGTTATTTTATATTTAAAACAAAAAAAGTTGCCCTGTAGTGTGAGCAACCTTGATATGTGACCTATTAAAAATCGATAAGAGCTAAACTGACTTGCAAGGCCTCATCAACCTTATCCATCATTTCATCATCAAGATGTGTGATTTTATCTGTCAGCCTTTGTTTGTCAATCGTTCGGATCTGTTCAAGCAATATGACGGAATCCCTTTCAAAACCGTAACGTTTCGCATCAATTTCGACGTGGGTAGGCAATTTCGCTTTTTGAATTTGAGCTGTTATGGCTGCAACAATAGCGGTCGGGCTAAAGCGATTTCCTATATCATTCTGAATCACTAAAACCGGGCGAACACCACCCTGTTCTGAGCCAACAACAGGAGATAAATCAGCAAAATAAACATCACCGCGTTTGACAATCAAATGTTTATCCTCCGCTTACTAAGCGCTCAACGGTGTTTTCAGCCTCATACTCCGCGAGAAATGCTTCAGAAGCGATGTTCAAGTTGATTTTCGCCATCTCCATATAGCCGCGTCTCATAGATTCACGAATTTGTCGTTTTTTGCGTTCACGTAGGTACATTTTAGTTGCTTGATAAATTAATTCATTTCTGCTTCCGTTATCCTGCATGACGACACCATCCAATTCTGATAACAATGCTTCTGGTAAACGAACCATAATTTCAGTTGTTGCGCTGGATTCAGACAAAAACCATACACCTCCACAAAACTTCCGGATACAAACGCTATATCCAATTCCAATCATAATCATATCATTATTCCTAAGTCGTGCAAAGCTGTTTTCAAAATAATCCGTGGAACACGACAAATTTTTTCTCCCGCATTAACACACTGCAAGACTTCCTCAAGCAGTCTCTCGCACGGATGAACGAAGGCTAAAAAACGTGCGCCAGGTAACTCTTAGATTGAAGGTTCGCTTTATCAAACGTCCGATAATAAAGAATTCCTTATCTCCATTATACTCCCATTTTTCAAAAACATACGAGGAACGCGTGAAGTAATTGTACAAGGTATTTCATAATTAATCGTATCAAGCCGCGAAGCAATTTCATCAATCGTGATCATTTCATCTCCTTGTGTCCCGATCAATGTCACCTTCGTTCCAACAGGAAGAGCTTCAGGCAAAGTCACCATCATTTGATCCATGCAGATTCTTCCCGCCGTTTTTTGCCGTATGCCGTCTATGAGCACCTCGCTTCCTGATAGCTTTCGGAGCCACCCGTCAGCATAGCCGATCGGCATAGTTCCGAGCCATTCATCTTGTTTCGCTGTGTAGGTTGCACCGTAGCTGACACTTTCTCCTTTTGCAATTTTTTTAACGTGCACAAGCTTTGTGTGAAGCGTAAAAGCTTGCCGCAATGGAAAAGGAAGCAGGCTTTTCATTTCCTCAGAAGGAGACAGACCATACATACTTATGCCAAAACGGACAGCGTTAAACAATGAGTCTTTATGCCGCAATCCTGCCGCACTGTTTGAGGAGTGTACCAAAATGTCATCCAGAGGCAGAGAACGGATAAGCGTTTTGAAGCAGGTAAGCTGCTTTTGAAAATAGGCAGTGTCTAATTCGTCCGCAGTAGCAAAGTGCGTATACACGCCTTTTAAATGCAGGTTTTCATGGGAATTTGCCAAACGGGTCATTTCCAACACTTCATTTTCTGTTTTCAAACCGATTCTGCCCATGCCTGAGTCAATTTTCATATGGAACAAAAGCGTTGCTCCCTCCAAGTAAGGAACAGCCGCATTAAGCCATTCGTTCGAGTAGGCAGTCACAGTAAGCTTCTGGTCAGCACAAGTCTTGACAGCTTCAGGTGGTACAGCACCCAAAATCAAGATAGGAGCTGTAATCCCCTGGTTTCTAAGGGCTAATGCCTCATCCAAAAATGCAACGGCAAGCATCGCTGCTCCCGCCGATAGAGCCGTATTTGCCACTTGGGCGTCTCCGTGCCCATATGCATTTGCTTTCACTACAGCAATGAGATCAACTGAGCTGCCAATGTGATGCTTCATACTTAAAATATTTTCTTCTATGGCTGAAAGGTCTATTTCCGCCCATGTATCTCTGTAAAAACTGTTTCCAATCATGCTGACACTTCCTAGTACGTGAATTTCTAATCCAATCATACTAGAAAGAAAGGATAAAGTGAACCTTGATTCAGTGGTGGTTACGACGAACAATGCTACTATATCCTGACTCGTCCAATTCAGAACTAAAAAAACAGGCGAAAGCTCCGCCTGCTATTTTGTAGACTGTCCATACACGCTCTTCGCTATTTGAACAAGCTCTTCCTGCTCGATATTATCAGACGCAAGCAAATACTCCACTCCGTCATACGTCCAAGAAACTGAATTGTCTGTTAAGGCGCCGATCGCAAACCCGAGATCAACCGGGTTTCCGCTTGCTGTAACAGATGCCGCGGATTGCGCGACACGTGCTTTTTCTTGTATTAACGTAAATGAATGCTTTCCGCCATATGTCGTAATGATCCGTTTTCCATCTGCCGTTGATATTTCTTTTTCTTCCAGCTTTTCCGTTCCTTCAGGCAAATACACCGGAGCGGCAACAGCAAAATCATCAGAGGCTTCTGCACTCGTAGCTATATCCATATGGGAAAGAGTCATATTTTTCTTCTCATCAAACGATTCCTTTTCAAGCGGTTCGTCGAAGGCAAACTTTTCAAAATCAACTTTAACCATCTCTTTACGGTCCGTGTCCATGACTTTTACTGATTTTGGAGCAAGATTTTTTTTATTTAAAACGATTTCTTGAACAGGCAGCGATTGATTATGCTGATAATTCGTTTTCGTTTCAAACACATAATTTTCTTCGTTCGTGCTAAACTCTGCCTCTGTGTCTTTTTTAATGTCGTTTACAAGGGAATCAAACAAGTAAACCTGGCTGCTGTTCGTTGGCCAATCACTTTGGAAACGAAAGCTTTTATTGAGAGACGGAGTGAGGACAAACACCCCGTTGCCATTCCGAAGGATGACCTGATGCTGATCTTTTTTAGAATTTTCTAAATAGACTCTGTAGTAATCTGGCTTCTTATGCCAAATTTCTACCTTGTATTCCTGAGGCTCTTCTCCTGTTTCAATTACCATTTTCGCAGTTGCTTTATACGAAGTATATTCTTTTACCTTTTTTTCCAGGCCGTTTACTACTTCATCCTGAGACTTTTGACCGCATGCAGAAAGAAGAATGACACCAAGCAGTCCTATAAAAAGCAAAACAAAGCTTTTTCTCACCCTTTTCCAACTCCTCTTCACTATTGATTGTAAAAGGAAGAAATCGCCCGCTTGGCTTGCCGCATGATGCGTTCTTTGCCAAGGTAAATGCAACTTGTCTCCCTTCGTCCACATTCCAATATATGAGGAGGGCGAACGCAATATGCAGACTAGCCTGACAACCTGAAAAATCTTCGTAGCTTGTTATTCTTCTATTATTACTTGTGCAGCTGCATACTCCCTCGTGTGAGTGATAGAAAGGTGGATTTTCTTATCCTTTGTCTTCTGGCAAAAAAGCGTCGGTTTCCCGCGATCATCGGTTTCCGTCACAATATCCTGAAAGCTTAAATGCGCTCCAATTCCGGTACCTAGCGCCTTAGAAAAAGCCTCCTTTGCAGCAAACCTTCCTGCGAGATATTCCGGTTTCTTTTTATTGCTCAAGTTCTTATAAATATTTAACTCTTCCTCTGCAAGCACTCGATCAGCAAATTTTTCCTGACGCTTAATCAGGTCATTAATTCTGCGAAGCTCAATCAAGTCGATGCCAATCCCGATGATCATTCCGTACACCTCTGTTTCAAGTACTTATTTATCTCTACATTTCATAAACATGTTATTATAACAATATTAGAATGACGTTAAAAGGGGCTTGTTCATGTTTGTAAGAAATGAAAGTTTCCGTTCTTTTATCAGTCTTTATCCGATAGTATCGGCTTTAACCGCGATACAAATCCTGCTATGGCTTGTTTTTCAGTTTGAATTAGCTTCTATAGAGCTGTTAATTGGCCAATTGATCGGCTATAATTTTGGAGTCGCTAATGGAGAATGGTGGAGACTGGTGACACCTATCTTCATGCATCAGGGTTTTACCCATCTGCTGTTTAACTCGATTTCGCTTATTTTATTTGCACCCGGATTAGAAAGGATGCTCGGAAAAATAAGATTTATCTTTTTGTACCTTGGCTCAGGAATCATCGGAAACTTAGGGACATATTTTCTCGGATCTGAAGAATATTATCACCTCGGAGCTTCAGGAGCTATTTTCGGTCTATTTGGCACATATCTTTATATTTATTTTTATCGAAAAGAGCTCATGAGCAGATCAAACTCCCAAATGATCGTCACCATCATTGTCATTTCCCTCATCATGACCTTTGCCGGAGCGAATACCAATATTCTGGCCCATATCTTTGGATTAATCGGAGGGTTCACCCTATCACCGATTGTACTAAGCAAAAAGAGTGGACGGCCCTTTTAGCCGTTCACTCTTTTTTCGTAGGAATACCATTGAAACAGTGCCTGAGCATCTTCCCATTCTGTATCAGTAATTGAAAAGCTTTCCGCCGTTACTGAGGACTTTGTGGAAGTATGGATGGTTGCGAGCTTATTTTTCTTTTGGAAGTACGTTTGTTTTACTTCATAGATCTGCATTTTTTTCCGTAAAACAATTGCGGTCGTCTTTCCGATATCCCGATAGGTCATTTGCAGCTTATCTCCTGTTAGATTCCACCCGGCATCCTTATATGCGAAATAACCAAGCAGCAAGCTTACAGGAATCAACAGAAGGCCTAAATACCCCCACGGAGAAAGAAAAATGCTCAGAAGAATGCCTGCAATGAGCGGGAAAAAACCGTACCTGATTAAATAACGTCTAAGCGAGCGGGCAGGAAGTGGAGTTATATCTGTTTCATATGTGTAGCCCTCTACATACTGCTGCAGCAATTCCCTCACCATTTTTTTCGGAATGACGGGAAATAACAGCGTGGATGTATTTTTTTCAGACTCGCTTCCGCCGGCACTCACGATCATCACTGTTGCGTATTTTAATGGTTGCCTTATCAGGTTTTCTTTAATTTTAATCGCTTGAATTCGGTGCATCGGGATTGTTACCCGATTTTTTTCAATCAATCCTTTGCTGATGATAATTTCTTTGTTCTTGCGAATCACGGTGAAATTAGCGTATTTTAGCAGAACGCCGATCATACTTAAAATCCATGCAATAATAAGCCCGATAAAAACAAGCAGCGCATAAACTTCCAAACCAGCATTATTTAAAAACGAAAAGCGCTCATAAATCCGTTCAATCGGCAGAATCTCATCAAATTGGGTCACAAAAGCCACAATACCTGAAATAATGACGCCGATCCCGCTCGAAGTTGAAGCAGCGATAAATAGTTCTTTCGCCCCCATCTTGTAAGTGACATCCGCTTCGTTTTCCAGATTTTGAACTGGAGATTCCAATTCCTCCCCCGTATTTACATCTGTTTGAATTTCTTCACTGCTGATTTTTTGTTTTCGGTCAAATAACTCCTTTTGGATCCGCTCGGCTTCATGCTTTGTAATCGCTTTAAGGGAAACTTCCGATTCCTTCCCTCCACCGGCTGTTTCCACTTGAAGCTTGACGAGCTTAAATAGCTGCTGAATTATTCCTTCGCTGGTATTGACTGATTGGATGCGTTCAATCGGGATATACCTTCTTTTTTTACGAATCAGTCCTTCCTCAATTCGCAATTCATCCTCTTCAATCCTGTATGTAAATTTCCGCCACTGCAACACACTAAAAACGATGACAACGATAAGTAACACAGCTAAACCCAGTAACGCAAAAAACTGAATCATCGCGTTTGAGTTTACGAAAAAAATAAAGGCGAATGGAATAACGATTTGCTTGACAATATTAATAACTCCTGAGATGAGATTCAGTATCATTGCAGCAGGATGCATTCGTTTCGGTTCAGACATCATCTTCTGTCACCCTCGCCAGCCGTGAAATAAAGTCTCTGAGCTGGTCAGCTTCCTCCGCGTCCAGAGCAGGTATCAGGTGTTTCGTTGCCGCAGTGGAAATCTCAACCGTAGATAGGTTAAATCTTCGGAGCAGCGGACCTTGTGTTGTATCAACGTGCTGAACCTTTACCATGGGAACGATGACCCGCTTATTAACAAAAATGCCATGCTGAATGTCTATTTCATTTTCAAGAACCTCATATCTCCAATATTTGTGTTTCACATTCGGATAAATCCAAATACTTACTATTGAAACAATCAACCATAATACCGCTGCAATTGCTCCGATCCAGTACGGCCAGTTAAAAAAATAACTAAGCGTGAATAACGCAATAACAACTAGGAGAAAAATGATAGAATTTATGATTTCCTGCAGTCTCCAAACCTTTAAACCTCTTAAATTAATTTGATTTTTTGGTGGCTGTCTCAAATGTATCCCCCTTATCTATTTAAGTTTTACGATCCATATTTAAAAAAGTTTCATTATGTAAATTTCCCCTAACATTATATATGTTCCCAGGAAGAAAGGAAACTTGCTCAAGATAAAAAAACGAACCTTTTTGGGAAAGGTCCGCATTTTTGAGTTAGTTATTATATGATTTTTTTTGGCGTCTCTCACCAGACTGGCGATTGCGATCATTTGAAGAACGCTTTTTATCATAAGAAGATCGGTTGTTTTTTCCTTTTCCCCGATAGCCTCCGCGGCCGGAAGAACGATGGCTTTTATTTCTCTTGCTGGCAAGAGGCGCTTCATCAGTTAATCGAACCGGTGTACTATCAGGTTCTTTCGTCATCATCTTAATCGCTGCAGCAACAACTGTAACAGAATCGTGATCCTCTAAAAGCTCAGCAGCAGACCTCATATAAAAATTGAGATTATTTTCGCTCATAATCTGGCGAAGACGGTCTACAGTGACTTGCTGTTGCCCTTCAATCGCTTCGTCAAGCGTCGGCTCCTTCATGCGGTCCATTTTACGTTTCGTTGTCTGCTCGATTGCCCGTAAAATATCCTTTTCCCGCGGAGTGATAAAAGTCATGGCCATTCCGGTTTTACCCGCACGTCCAGTTCTGCCTATGCGGTGAACATAGCTTTCAGGATCCTGAGGCACGTCAAAGTTGTAAACATGCGTTACACCTGAGATATCAAGACCTCTTGCTGCTACATCCGTAGCAACCAAAACGTCAATTGCTCCTTGCTTAAATTTACGAAGGGCAACCATGCGTTTCGCCTGCGTTAAATCTCCGTGGATACCTTCAGCAGTGTAACCCCTTAAATTTAAAGCTTCCGTTAATTCATCAACACGGCGCTTTGTCCGCCCGAAAACGATCGCAAGTTCAGGAGATTGGATATCGAGAAGGCGTGTAAGAGTGTCAAATTTCTTTCTTTCATGCACTTCAAGATAAAACTGCTGAATATTGCTTACTGTCATTTCCTTCGCTTTTACTTTCACATGCTCGGGATTCGTCATGAAACGCTCGCCGATTCGTTTAATCGGCGCAGGCATTGTTGCCGAGAAAAGCAATGTTTGATGCTCACTTGGAACATTCGAAAGGATCGATTCAATGTCTTCGATGAATCCCATATTAAGCATTTCATCAGCCTCATCAAGAACAACGGTGTTCACATTTTGAAGACGAAGCGTGCGGCGATTAATATGGTCAAGCAAGCGTCCCGGCGTTCCTACAATAACGTGTGGATTTTTCTTAAGAGCGCGTATCTGTCTGCCAATGTCCTGTCCGCCGTAAATTGGCAATACACGAACACGCTTATCTTGTCCAATTTTATATAGCTCTTCTGAAACCTGAATGGCTAATTCACGTGTTGGTGCAATAATAATGGCTTGAATATTAGGAGACTCGGTGTTGATTTTTTCAACAAGGGGGATACCAAACGCAGCAGTTTTACCCGTACCGGTTTGCGCTTGTCCAATAACGTCTTTATTTGCAAGTCCCAATGGAATCGTTTCTGCCTGAATCGGTGTTGCTTCTTCAAAACCCATGCGGTTAATTGACTTCATGAGTTCGGAACTTAATTGAAAATCTTGAAACGTAATAGTCAATTTATTCATACTCCTTCTAATAGCTGTTTCAGTAAATCAAGTTTTATCAATAAAAACTGCCCTTTTTATAAAGAAGGACAGGTCCAGTTTGTATACAAAGCCCGAATTACTTTACATTTTATCTTACCATTTAGATACAAGTATTTCAATATCCATTAAAAACGGCACACAGCTATTATTTATTTTATTTGGAATTAAACCTAAAGCTAGTGTTCTTCTGGACGTGTCAGTAGTTGGCCTGCTGAAATTGTGCGTTTTGGAATTCTTTATTTAAAAAACTTTCTACATGCTTAAACAATTGTCCTGCGTTTTCTTCCAAACAAACATGATGCTTGCAATCAGGAATCAAATACAGTTCTTTATGCGACGAAGGAATCGTGTTGTATAAAAAACGCGCACTCGAAACCGGAACAATGGCATCACACTCTCCCTGGACGATCAGCACAGGCAATTCAAGGCTTTTTAAGGCCGGTTTTGTTGCTTTCACAAGTTTTTGAAATTGAAACGCAGAAGAAATAGGGGTCTTCAAAAATTTCTTTTTGTACCTGGAGTAAATGATGTTTTCAGCCAGAGTGCCTCTTACTGAATCCTTCCATAAGTGAGCCAAGTCTGCAATAAATTGCCTCGGATTAATATAGAGAGCGGCTGCACTGAGAAGCACAAGTTTTTTTACCGGATACTTTGCTGCAAGATAAGCAGCGATCATTCCTCCCATTGAGAAACCGATGATATAAAGTTCATCACATCGCTTCAGCATGCGGACGAGCTCGATTTCAGCGCAAGCTAGCCATTCTTGAAACGAAATCCCTTTTAGAGCAAGGGTATCTCCATGCCCTGGAAGTGTGATCGTTTGGACGTCCCAGTCTGTCGATTTTTTAAAATAATCGGCCAGCGGCTCCACTTCATAAGGAGCCCCGGTAAACCCGTGAATGCACAAACACCCTATCATTGTTCCGCCTCAATTCTAAACCTTTTCTTAAAGTATGCCCACAGTCATATCAAGAAAACCGCCAAATTTATCACAGTTTCTCAAGAAATTTTCAAATGTGAAATGACGTCTTCCAGCTTCATGCCGCGGGAAGCTTTAATTAATACGATATCCTCTGGAGCTGTCCTGTTTTGAAGCTCTCTCGCCAATGCTTTTTTATCATCAAAATGCATTACACAGCCTTCTTGAAAATTCCCGTTAGCTCCATTAGCAATATATTCACCAAGTTTGCCGTACGTATATACAAATTGAATTTGGCTTGAATCAATTTCCATTCCAATCTGTTCATGATACATTTTCTCATCCTTGCCCAGCTCAAGAATGTCTCCCAGTACCAAGTGTTTTTTTCTAAATCCTTGCATTCCTTGTAATAAATCAATAGCTGCCCGCATAGATGTCGGGCTCGCATTATACGCATCATTAATGATGGAAAGACCATCAGACATCTGAAGCATTTCCAGCCGCATCCCAGTCATTTTTAGATTTGTTAACCCTTCTGCTATTCGTGAAAGATCAACATGAAATTCGTTAGCTGCTGCTATTGCGGCTAAAGCGTTTCTGACATTATGCTTGCCAAGAACCGGAATATAAAACGGCTGTTCAATATCTCGCAACTTAAAATATGTGCCTTCTTTTCCAAGCTCTATCTCGCTGATTTGATAAGAATTGTCTTTATTTTCTCCAAAGGATTTCAAAGCAAAAGCAACATTTTTCACTTTATCTGCCAAGAGAGGTTCATCTCCAGTATATATGAGTACTCCATCCTTTGAAAGTCCATTTGCAATTTCAAATTTAGCATCCGCAATATTTTCTCTCGATCCCAAATCCAGCAAATGCGAATCTCCGATATTGGTTATGACAGCGATATCCGGCTTTGCCAGCTTTGTAAGAAAATCGATTTCTCCTTTTGCGCTCATTCCCATTTCTAAAATGGCGATTTCCGTTTCCTCCGGCATATCTAATATGGTTAAGGGCAAACCAATGTGGTTGTTGTAGTTCCCTTGGGTCTTATGAACACGATATTCTGTGGTTAAAATCGAATAAATCATATCCTTTGTCGTCGTTTTCCCGTTGCTTCCCGTTACGCCGACAACTTTCGGATTAATGGATTTGCGATATGCAGAGGCTAGCTGTTGCAGTGCTTCTAACGTATCATTGACTACGATCACTGCTCCGTGCTCTGGGGGATCAGGTTCAGCTGCACTCCACAGTACAGCGGCTGCTCCTTTTTCAAGCGCAGCCTTTGCAAATGTGTGCCCATTAAAATTTTCACCTGAAATTGGAACAAACAGCTGGCCTTTTTCAATTTTTCTCGTATCTGTCGTGACCCCTGTGATTTTCTTTTGATAATAAGCTGTATCCCCCAACGTACCATTTGTCATGTCAGCAATTTCCTTAGCTGTACGTTCGATCATTGAAAGGGCTCCTCTCGTCTCTATTATGGAAAATAGACACCGCCATTTATGACAGTGCCTCTTTGATTTTAAAATGTGTGGATGATTTGCTGTTTTTCTTCATATCTCTCAATTGCTAATTCGACAAGCCTTTCGATCAGTTCGGGGTATTCGACTCCCGTATGCTTCCAAAGCAACGGAAACATGCTGAACGGTGTAAAGCCAGGCATTGTGTTAACTTCATTAATGAGCACTTTCCCATCATTTGTTACAAAGAAATCCGCTCTGACTAAGCCTGCTCCGTCAATTGCTTTGAAAGCCTTGACTGCCATTTCTTTCAATTTCTGCAGCTCTTCCTCAGTAACTTCTGCAGGAATAATCAAATCCGTATCTCCATCTTCATATTTTGCCCGGTAATCATAAAAATCTGTTTTCGGAGCGATTTCACCAGGTACTGAACAGATCGGCTCGTCATTTCCCAGGATACCCAATTCGATTTCTCTGCCAATAATTCCTTCTTCAACGATGATTTTCCGATCGTATTTAAAGGCACCTTGAAAGGCTTCAACCAATTCAGCTCTATTTCTGCACTTGCTGATACCGACGCTCGAACCGAGATTTGCCGGTTTGACAAAACAAGGATAGTCCAGCTCGGCTTCAACTTTTTCATAGCACTTAATATCTGATTTTTCCCATTCTTTTTTAATAAAGGACACGTAGTTCGCTTGTTCCAATCCTGCCTGCGCAAACAGATTTTTCATGACCACTTTATCCATTCCGGCAGCAGAAGCAAGCACACCATTCCCAACATAAGGCACATTTAACAAATCGAGCATTCCTTGCAGCGTACCATCTTCACCATTTGGGCCGTGAAGGAGCGGAAAAACAACATCTACGGAAGCGTTTTTGCTTTTTTCGCTTTGCGGGATAGGAAACATTTCTTGATTTAACCCGGACGGTGCAAACGTTTCGCCATTTTGTTCATGCTGCAGCATTTTTACATTAGAAACAGGTTCAGACAGAAGCGGCCCCCTTATCCATTCTCCTTGTTCCGTAATGTAAATAGGGTGTATTTCAAACTTTTCGGTGTTTAACGCTTTTATGACAGCGAGAGCAGTCTGTAATGATACATTATGTTCTGCTGATTTACCTCCGTAAACCAACCCTAATCTCGTCTTCACTTTCAAATTCCCCCTACTAACAATTCGTCGTTATTATATTATCACTTTCATGGGTATTTGCTCTAATTAATTTCATTCTTTTCAAAATCCAGTTAAAAACCGTTCATTTTTATGTATTTTCAAACCAATTTATATTAGAATGGCATGGAAAAGGAGATGTCAGCATTGAAAAAAATTAACACAACTGAACAGTTTCAAGAAGTTATTGCATCACATAAAGAAGTTATTATTAAATTTTTCGCCGATTGGTGCCCTGATTGCACTCGTTTAAATATGTTCATCGGTGATATTATGGATACTTATCAAGAAAATGAATGGTATGAACTAAACAAAGACGAGCTGCCTGAGCTTGCTGATAAGTATCAAGTGATGGGAATTCCGAGCCTATTGATTTTTAAAAACGGCGAAAAAACAGCCCATCTTCACAGCGCAAATGCAAAAACTCCAGATGAAGTGACTGGATTCTTATCTGAACACCTTAGCTAATTCGAAGAAAGAATTCATTTTATGTCGCTCGGTTCAATATGGACGTGAACATGTGAAACACCATGTTCATGTTTCATTTTGTTTTCCACCTCATCGGCAATTTTGTGGCTTTCCTCTGTTGTTAATGCAGAATTAACGACCACACTTGCTTCTAAATGCACTGTACTTCCCAAATATCTTGCTTTAATATCCGTTAGCTTATGTACTCCTTCAATTCGTTGAATCGATTGTTGATATGCTTCAAGATCATTCCTGTCAAATCCGTCCGTTAATGAATGGGTCGCGTCTCTGAATATATCCCAGGCTGTTTTGCAAATAATGATCCCTATGATAAACGCAAATACAGTATCGATCCAGGGAAGTTGCAGCCTGGAAGAAAATACCCCTACACATGTTCCTACGCTTACAATCGCGTCCGAGAAATTGTCTTTTGCAGCTGCCATTAAGGCATGGCTGTTAATTCGATCGGCCAACCTTTTGATATAAAGATATACTCCAAACATGAATATAGCGCTAATGCCGGCCGTCCATCCAGCAACAATTCCGGGAGAGGCTTCTTTTGGGCGAAGAATCGATTTTCCGGCTTCAATCAGTACCTCCAAACCTACCATCATCATAATAAATGACGCAATTAAAGACGAAATAGTTTCAGCACGGTAATGTCCGTATGGATGGTCACTGTCCGGAGGATACTGGGAAATCTTTAGCCCAATTAATATAGCAACAGAAGCAATAATATCTGTGCTATTGTTTAATCCGTCGGCACGGAGCGCTTCCGAGTGGTACGTTATTCCGACAATCAATTTGACAGCCGCAAGAATCAAGTAGGCAAATATACTGATCCAGGCACCTTTTTCACCAGTCTTTAAATCCGTCGACTCATTCATTTTACAACCTCCATTTGTCCATTAGTATGGATAATTGAAGGCTGGAGTATTTTCTGCAAGTTAAAAAAATTCCGCCGCCAGCATCTTATTCTATTCGACAGCAAATTATTCCCCGGGAAAGAAAATATAAAAACCCGCCGAAGCGAGTTTTTGAATGTTTACTTTTCCAACGATTCAAATGCAAGAGCCGAAAGCTTCTGGATCGTAATATCATCCATTGGAGGATTGTGCAATCCAGCCCGCACATCTCTGTAATATCTTTGCAGAGGATTTGTACGCTGAAGGCTTTTTGCCCCAACCACTCTCATTGCCTTATCCACAACATAAATAGCAGTATTCGTAACCGTGTGTTTAACGGCAGCTAATTCTTGTCCGATATTCGGGCGCTGTTTAGGATCATCGTACATCTCGGCTACGTGATAAAGAAAATGCCGTGCTTTCATTAATTCAAGCTCAATTTCGCCGATATGCTTTTGTACAGATGGAACATCCTTGATCGGTCCCTTCAAGCTATTCGGTGAGTAGACATTCGCGAATTTCACTGCATAGTCTCTGGCTGCTTGGGCAATCCCAAGATATACAGCCGGGATATGTAAGAGCCAGCCATTTACCTTTGTTCCGCGTGGATGATTCAAGCGTTCGACCAGCTTTGACTCATCGAGAATGACTTCTTCCATAACAAGGTCATGACTTGCAGTCCCTCTCATAGCAATAACATCCCACGTTTCTTCAATGCTGACACCGTTCGTGTCTTTATGAATTAGAAAGACGCCAATCGTGTCTTCTTCGTCGATCCACGCTGTGACTAAGAAATAATCCAAAACCGGTGACATCGTCGTAAACGTTTTTCTTCCGTTTACTATCCACGAGTTGTTCTTTTTTTGCGCAGTTGTCCCGGGCCGGCCGCCTCTCGTCGGACTCCCTGTTTGCGCTTCACTCGCTGCTCGATTGACGAGTGCCCCCTGCAATACTTCTTTTGCTATAAAATCAAAGTCCTTTTTCTCCCAAATATCCCCTTCCGCGAGTTCACCCATAATACTTAAATGCCAGCCGATACTCAGTGCAGTGACGGCATCTCCTTTGGCGAGCCGCTCCTGGTACAAAATCATGTCATAAACAGAGAGTCCTTCCCCTTCGTTTTTTTCTGGAACAGGCAATGCAGTATAGCCGGATTCCTTTAATGCTTGGATATTTTCATAAGGAAATGAAGCCTGTTCATCATGTTCGGCAGAACGTTTTTCAAACTCATCCGACAGTTCTCCTATTATATCCAGCCATCTTTTCTGTTTCTCTGTTTTGATAAACAACGATGACACATCAATCCCTCCAATTTGTCCCGGTCAATTTTATGTATTATATTGATAAGTTCCTTCCGATTGCAACAAATCAGCTTAGAAAAAAATAAACAGCCCGCTTTCAAGTACAGAAAGCAGGCTTAAAATCTATGATAAGGCTCTAGTTTGCCCGTCTTTTTTCATCGATAAATATATCAGCATATAGGATAAATACCCCATTGCCATTACTAATCCGCCAAAGAAAAAGCTTGAAAAAAGAGCTTCTTCAATCGCTGCCAACGCTGCCAAGACAGCCCAGCTGGAATACAAATAGACCATAAAGATTAATTCATTATTTTTTAATTTGTATAACATGTACAAACCTGCGATTGAAAAACATCCCAACGCCAGCCTGAAAAGAACCAAATGGTCAAAGTGAAAACCAAATGACACAAAAGAAAACGACAACAGCAGCAAAATAGGCAAAGCTTTTATGAAATATCTCATATCCATATCTATCATCCCCCGCTTTGGTCCTCTTAATTATAGATAAAATTTTGGGAACGCAGTTGATTTCGTGAGTAATTTCACAAAATTGCCAAGATTTCTCTTCACCTAATCGACATATTTTACACAGTCACATCACGTTTACAAAAACTCCACCACGCCACGGTCAAAAAGGTGATCAGATGAATGGCAATAATAAAAATTGAAAATACAGGACTTGTCCCATCAAATAATGGATTTACCCCGCCTGCGTATTGCCTGAAATCAGTATTGGCAAACAATAGAAATTTTCCCCACTGATTCTCCATCACATCGAAAATCGTTACCAATGTTTTGGCTATGTATATCACTACAAAAGAAACCACTAAAGAAAATACGCTGTTTTTTAATAAAGCGGAGCATAAAAAAGCAAAAGCAATCATCATAAAAATTTCAAGCCATTGCGAAGCAATCCAGATAAGCGTATTTGAAAACAAAACACCCGCTCTTTCATCTATGTTCACCCCGAAAAACACCAATCCATAAACAAGTGTCAACGAATAATATATGATAAAAAGGTAGATGCTGGCTAAAATAGAAGTCGTCCATTTAGAAAGAAGAATCTTCCACCGTTTCACAGGACGTATTAGCAAAAATTTAATCGTTCTTTTATCAAATTCAGATGAAACGATCGTCGCTGCAATAACTACTGAAAAAAGCTGCAATATTATGTTTAAATTAGGAGCGTAAGAAAAATACCCAATAAAATGATCCTCAACCCTCGCGCTCATCAACAGCCTTTTGATAAAAAGCGCCATTAAAAATTGCAGGACCGCCATACTTATCAATGCTACGACTACAATTCTTTTTTTGAACAGCTTTTTATGCTCATTTCGAATCAGTCTGTTCATACTCTTCCCCTTCTCTTTCGCGCATAACGTTTTCAGTTGTCCAATCGATAAAGCTTTCCTCAAGTGATCGTTTAACAGGAATTACACTAAATATATCAATGCCATCAATGGACATTCTTCGGCATAAATCGGGGACTTGCTCTTTTTTCACCTTTACTAAGAGAAAATCTCCATTTGCTTCTGCTTCAAAACCTTGGCCGCTCAGCCAGCTGAGTGCATTCTCCTGCGGACGAAGCTCCATACGAAGAGTAAGTTCGGTTTCAAGGTTTTCCGATAAGCTTACGGTTGACTTAATTTTTCCATTTTGAATAATGATGACTCGATCACAAAGCTCCTCCACCTCACTAAGAAGGTGAGATGCAATGAGAATAGCGACATTTTCACGTTTTGCGAGTTCTTTTATATGCTCCCTGAAATCCTTCATCCCCGCGGGATCTAACCCATTAGTCGGTTCGTCCAAAATCAACAGGCTGGGCGAATGCAGAATTCCCTGGGCAATCCCTAGCCGCTGCCTCATTCCAAGCGAATAAGCTTTCACCTTATCGTCGATCGCGTGGCTTAATCCGACCCGCTCTACGACTTCATCGATTCTTGTTTTGGAAATGTTGCCCGCCATTTCGGCATACTGCTGGAGATTCTCATACCCAGTCATATTTTGATAAAATTCAGGATTTTCAATGATGGCTCCGACAAAACGGATAGCTTCCTCAAATTCCTGATTGAGAGGAAATCCATTAATTAAAATAGTCCCTTCGTTTTTTTCCATTAAACCGACGATAATTTTGATGAGTGTTGTTTTTCCTGAGCCGTTTGGTCCCAGCAATCCGACAATTTCTCCGGGATAAACATCTAAGCTGATTTCTTCTAAAATCTTCTTTTTCCCGATTTTCTTATGTATATTGTTAACCGTTAAAACCGGCTTGATTGTCATTGCTTTAAAGCCCTCCCATTCTAGTATATAGTATACCATTTACAGTCATTTTTCTGGTTAAAAGGGTGTTTCCAATTTGGAGCTTGATATGTCAAAAGGGTCTTTTTTATGGCGGTGTACGGAAATCCGCATCATCGACTCTAATTCATCTATGAAAAGGAAAAGATGGAGCATCTGTAGATAGCTCCATCTTATTCATTGGAATATTTTAGAAGGATTGATTAACGTTTTGTTCAGAAGTAACTCCGTGTTTTTTCTCTGATTCAGCAACAATAACGGCGCAGGCAGCATCTCCCGTAATATTGACTGCAGTCCTTGCCATATCAAGCAAGCGGTCAATCCCTAATATAAGTGCAATCCCTTCAACAGGAAGATTGACGGATTGCAGCACCATGGCCAGCAGGATCAAACCGACTCCGGGCACCCCGGCAGTACCTACACTTGCAAGAACAGCAGTTAGAACAACAGTGACAAGCTCCACAAAAGTCAGATTGACATCATATACCTGGGCGATAAACACTGTTGCAACACCTTGCATGATCGCTGTTCCATCCATATTAATGGTTGCTCCCAAAGGTTGAACAAAGCTGCTTATCGATTTCGGCACCTTTAAATTTTTTTGGGCAGTTTCCATTGACATCGGAAGTACCGCGTTACTGCTCGATGTACTGAAAGCTACAACCATAGCAGGTGAAAAGCCCTTAAAGAAAGCAATCGGATTTAACTTGCCTAATACGGCAACAGTAGAACCATACGTAACAGCCATGTGGATAATCAAGGCTAAAAGAACAACAATAAAATAGAGTCCCATTGCTTGGATTGCGCTAAAGCCTTGGCTTCCAATTGCAGAAGCAATCAATCCAAATGTACCGTAGGGAGCAAATTTCATAACGAGACCGACAAGATACATCATGAGGTCATTTCCCTGCTCTAAAATTTTCAACAGCCCTTCTGTCTTCTTACCGAGCATAGCAATTCCAAGCCCGATAAATATAGAAAACACAATGATTTGGAGCATGTCTCCATTTGCGAACGCCTCGATTGGATTTTTAGGGATAATGTTCATAAGCGTTTCAGCCGTTGATGGTGCTTCTTTTGCTTCATAGCTTCCTGCGTTCTCAGGAGTGATATTTCCCACTTCACCCGGTTTGATCAACAACGTAAGAACAAGCCCTATAATAATTGCAACAGTAGTGGTTAATAGAAAATAGGAGATCGTTTTTGCACCAATCCGACCTAATTTTTTTGGGTCTCCAAGCCCCGCCACTCCTAAAGTAATCGAAAAGAAAACGATTGGAATCACAATCATATTAATCAAATTTAAAAAGATTTTGCCTAAAGGGGAAAATAAATATGGATCCAGCACATCAAATGCTTGAGGTGCAAAAACGTTCAAGATAATTCCGACGATAGCACCTACAATAAGTGCAATGATGATTCTTGTTGCAAGTTTCATAGATTTACCTCCTAAAAAATAATAAAAAAAACCACGAGTTCATTCGCGGCTTCGTGCTCTATTCAGACATAGAGATCCCACATATGACTCTCTTCACGTATACGGGGTTAGCTGTCGGGTTCGGACGAAGAGATGTCCGTTTTTATACATAAAACGTATAAAAATTCACCCCGTAATGATTTTGGGTCCCCCATTCCTTCAAAAAAGGATTAAACGAGTGTAGTATAGTTTTGTAATATAATTAAACACCATTATTTCCATCTTGTAAATAGTTTTTCAAGTATGTCAACTTTTGTTAACACCGACCGTTTCCTCTGTACTGCTATTTGTCACATCAAGAACATCCAAGAGAAAGACAACTACGGGAATACCGATTATCAATCCCCATATTCCAAAATAATGCTCGGAAAAAATCAATACGATAAATGTCATAAAGATAGGGAGCTCAGTTTTTGCAGACATAAGCTTCGGGTTGAGAAAATACGCTTCAATCGCATGAATGATCATAATAACGATAAACATATAGAACACATAGATCCAGTCGCCGATGCTATAGGCAATAATACTGAGAGGGATCAAGGACAAGACGACTCCGGCCACCGGAATCAGCCCCAGGAAAAAGACCATAACGGCCAGGCCGAACAACTGCGGAAAACCCATGATCCAGAGAGAAATCGTAGTAAGAGCACAATTTACAATCGCAATGATAAATTGTGCTTCTAATACCTTTCCAAACGTCTTTACAAATTTCCCACCGAAAAAAGCAATCTCTTTATAAAAAATCGCCAATTTGCTCGTTTTAAATTTTTGCATAAAAGCGACCAAACGGCCTTTTTCGATTAAGAAAAACATACTGAGAATTAATGAGAGAAAAACTTGCAGACTGAATGAACTCACATCAGCAAGGTATGTATAAAGAAAATTAAGCCCCTTTTCAAAATATCCCGAAAGATTCACGTCTCCAAACACAGTGGTGATCTCATAATAAAATGGAATATTCTCTTCTGGACGAGCAGACAGTTCTTTCGCCAAATCTGCCAACTGCTTGATTTGATCCGCGACCACAGGATAATAGTTGAAGATTCCGATTGCCAATAAGCCGCCAAGCGTAATATATAAACTGGTTATCACCACTTTTTGACTCACTTTTAAAAAGTGGTTAAGAAATCCTCTTACTACGTTTTCCAGCCTGTCCATCAAAAAAGTAAAGATAAACGTGAGTAAAATAAGATTCATCATTCCTCGAAAAAGATAAAGGACAGCAGCTATGATAAGAAAAACAAAAAATCGCCTTACTCCCGCATGCTGTAAAAATTTATTCCATGCTGCCGACATTTATTACACTCCAGTCAAATACATCAAGATAAGTAAAATTATATAATAAAAAGACGCGAAAATCTCTTTTCGCGCAGAAAACTTTGCAAAAATATTTAGAATTTCATCAGTTTTCGTCAAATTTTTTCTTTTTATATATTATCAGGCAGATTAATAGTATGGCGACTGTCCATGCGGCTATGATTAGAAAGTGTGAATAGATTTCATTTCCAAGGTTTGATGCCATTGTCAGGTTCATACCGTCGATAAGATGCCGAGAAGGGAGCCATTCAAGCACTGTTACAATCGGTTGAATATCAATTGCATCTTTTATAATCGATCCTATAAAAAAGACGAACATGATCGGCAATCCAATGACCGACGATTGCATGACATTACTGCTGATTAATCCAATCAAGGTACCCAATCCAATGAAAAAAATAGTTGTCAAGGAGATTAAAAGCATGAGAACAGGATAATGATGAACCGCTCTGTCACTGATTTCGACAGATAATATGCTGACAATCAAAGAGGTCAAAAAAGTAATGATTCCTTTTCCGGCTAATACTTCAAGTGCAGAGGCTGGAGACAGCATTAATACCTTTAACGTATGTTTTTCTTTTTCTTCTGCAAGTAAAAGGTGTAGCTTGAAATAAAGTTTAAATCATTTCCACTTGTTTTTTCATCAATCACGTACGATTGCGAAATAAGAAAAGCATATTTCTTTTTCTGAAGTGGTTTATGAATTCTATAGTATATAGGACATACAATTGCAGGAAATTGATTCAATATTCTGATCCTTTGTTATTTTAATCGATCCTACGTTTTCTATAAATAACTACCGTAGTAACTATTGATATAGCTGCCCACACCAAGAGTATAAGTATATTTTCGATGATTCCACTAAAGCCTTCTCCATTGATTAAGGCAACCCAAATGGTGTTTAGTTGCTCATTTGGTAAATAATCGATGATCTTTAAGAAGGTTTTATTTTCCACCATTGATTTAAACATAGAGCTCATCCCAAAGACTACTAATACAGGCATTCCAATAATACTTGTTTCCATTACGGTTCTTGAAATCAAGCCGAGAATGGTTCCAGTCGCAATATAAAAAACCAAACCCAATAGTACACTTACTGCAAATAATGGAGGTGATGGGACCTTGAAGTTCGATAAAAAGACAGAGCCAATAATCACAACAATGGTCATAACAGCAGATAATGCACTTTTTCCTACAAAAATTTCAGCTATACTAGCAGGCGATAACAATAATCCTCTTAATGTATTTTTCTCTTTTTCCTCTGCCACCATTGCAGCTTGAATAAAAGCACCTGCAATGACAAGAGCAAGATTAATGGGATAGGTGCTAAAGACGCCATTTCCTTCACTCATACGACCTAATAAAGCTGCAAAAACTAAAGGGATTGCTAATGTAAAGATGACGTAGGAATTTCTTTGCAAATCTTTCCAATCCTTTATAAATATGGCGTTTACTCGTTTAAAAGAAAAAGTCATGATAAGTTCCTCCCTGTTAATTGTACAAAAATGTCTCCAAGTGTCGGCTCATTGGAATGAATCGTCAGAATCTGTCCATCTTTCATATATTGGTAGATTTCCTTTGCTCCTTCTTCGTCTTTCTCAACAACCACTGTACGATTTCCTTTTAATAAAAGAGAAATCGTTGTGTTTTTTTGTTGTGCTCTTACATTTCGGGGTGTATCCAGTAGCATGATCTCCCCGTTATTCAAGAACGCAACTCGATCACAAAGGTCTTCTGCTTCTTGCATGTCATGGGTTGTTAAAAAAATGGTTGTCCCTTCTTGATTCAATTTTTTCAGGCCCGCATGAATATGCTTTGTATTGATTGGGTCTAAGGCAGAAGTTGGTTCGTCTAAAAAGAGAAGATCGGGTTTATGTAAGATAGCTCTTGCCAATGTGATCCTCTGCTTCATCCCTTTTGATAGTTTTTGAACCGATTTCTTCTTATCTTGTATTAGATTAACAGATTCAAGAACCTCATTGATTCTACTTTTGTCCACATCATATAAATCACAATATAATGTAAGGTTATCGTAGATACTAAGCCGTTCATAAAGGCCACTATTATCCGTTAAGATTCCGATTCTCTTCATAAAAGTCGGATCTTTTAATTTTTGGATTGGTTGACCGAACACCATAACCTCTCCAGCTGTTGGATGAAGTTGGGCTGTCAAAATTTTAATCGTTGTCGTTTTACCGGAACCACTTGGTCCTAAGAAACCAATTGTTTCTCCTTTTTTCACTTCAAAATTTACATTTTTTAAAGCCATCTTGGTTTCAAATGATTTAACAAGTTCTCTTACTTCGATAACATTTTCCATTTCTGTTACTCCTTTTCCCGTTTCTGCTTCTTGATTCAAGTTTAGTTGCAATTCGAGCGAAATGCAGTAATATCAAGGCGAAAAGAGTATAAAAACGGGTGAATGGTACTAATTTCAGGGTGAATGGAGCATTTTTTTGAACAAAAATGCTCTTTAAGAAGTGAACGTTAAATTCCGAGGATCACTTTTAACTCATTTAATTTTCCTTTGGATAATGGAACAGAGCTTTTCTTAGAATCTTCAAGAATGAGGCAATAACTATTTCTAGTCCAAGTAATCACTTCACGTACCTTTTGTAAATTGACAATATAGGATCGATGACAACGAAAAAATCCAAATGATTGCAATCGTCCAAATAGGTCATTCAATGTAATGGAACAGGGAAAGACTTCTCCATTTACATGTAGGTGTGAAATCCCTTCATTACCCTCAACGAAGACAATCTCCGTAGGATCGAATAGAATTATTTTATCGTCGACTTTTGCTGGAATCTTTTCAAACCGTAATGGTCTGTGAATGGTAGTAGCTTCCCCTTCTGCTTGTTCTTTACCATTGTTTTCCTCTTCAGCAGTTGAAGTTTCTATTTCTTCATTCACGATTGTCGGCTGCGAATCTATTACCTGGTCATCTATTGAAACGGAATGCAAACACCCTTTTCCTCATCAATGACGTCAATTTTCTTTAAGCCTTCCTCATTCAGACGGTAAACCGTATTTGTCATAGTAATGGCACTTTCAAAGTTGTTTGTCGTAATGAGAACGGATTTTCCTTGTCCTTTGAACTCCTCTAATACTCTTTGCATAATGATTTTACTTTCGATATCAATATTTTGATCGGGCTCTTCCATAACGATCAAGTCCGGCTGATGCAATATTACCCTAGCAAGCTGTATCCGTTTCTTTTCAGAATACGAAAGTTTGCTAATTTTCGTTTTCACTTTCTCAGCTAACCCAACTTTTTGAAGGAGAGAATCAATCTCTACGTTCACATCATATAACCTTTTTAAAAAATTAAGGTACTCCCTCGGTGTCAGTCGTTCATACATCGCTTCATCCAATAAAAATAACCCTACACGGTTAGATAGGCTTTTAAAATGGTGGTTTAGAGGCAAGCCTTCCAGCAATACCTCCCCATTTGAAAGGGATGTCTCTCCAATCATCATCATGATTAACTGTTTTCCAACTTCATTATTGCACTGAATCGCAATAATCTCTTCTTTATGAATATCTAAATCTATCTTTGGAAATATAATCGTATTTCCTTTACTTTTTTCAATTTGTTTTATTTGCAATAAGCTCATGTTATTTATACACCTCAAGTTGGAAATTTTTTAGAATAAATCAAGTGATAGTATTGAAATATATCGTACCTGTTCGTGCAACCTCTTATTTTATTAATTAATAAATCTCCATCGGATCAAATAGAATAATTTTTTCATTTATTTTTGCTGGCACCCAATTTAAGCGGATGACTCGCCATTTCTTCTATTTCCGGGTCCTGTATTTCATTAGTATTTTCCAGCCCAGAGTTTACTTTTCGAATCCCGGTTTCATCCATACGGTACACTTCATCAGTAACACTTATAGCTTCTTCCAAATTAGATGTAATGACTAAAACGGTATAGCCGTTTTCAGGAAGCTCTTTAATAAACCGGCGGATAATCATCGAGGAATGGACGTCTGTGTTTTGTTCAGGCTCTTGCAATATCACAATATCCTGCTGGTGTATAATAGCCCTTGCTAAATGAAGTGCCGCTTTTCAGAAAAAGTCAGGATCGAAATCTTATCTACAACTTTATCAAGCAGGCTTGTTGCCTCGAGGGCAAAACCCAAATCTGCTTTTACTCCATAAAGGCTGCTGAAAAAGGTTAAATACTGTTTTACAGTCAGACTATCGTATAATTCCTCGTCTAAAAGACTTCTTCCAATTTTGATCTTCTCATTAGAAAAACGAATTTCCCCGCCAGAACTTGTATCCTTCTTTAATAAAAGCTGAATAAGAGTGTATCCCATATCTTTATTGCATTTTATGGCGATGCATGCTCCCTTTTTTATTTCAAGATCGATTGGTGGAAGCTGCACTGTATTTCCCGTTTTTTCCGAAAGCTAATTGATCGTTATGTAAGTCACATTAAAATTTCCTAACCACTAATGTATAACAATATTATACAGGGATATTATGCTTATGCGGCAGCAGATACTTTTTTCATGTTATCCAGTGACTATCTTAATAGTTCATTCCATAATTGGGCATATTTAAGTTGACTAGTAAAGGAGGGTTTTCATGAAAGAGGGACAACAAGAATACGAAGGAACGAATGTTCAAGGCGATGAGCATTTGCTTTCCAGCAGCATATCTGCAACGAATGAAACCGAGGATACATTAACCAACAGGCAAGGTCACCCTGTAACAGACAATCAAAATATGAGAACTGTAGGAAATCGCGGGCCTACCACATTGGAGAATTATGATTTTCTCGAAAAAATCAGCCACTTTGACCGTGAACGAATTCCTGAGAGAGTAGTTCATGCCCGCGGTGCAGGAGCCCACGGCTATTTCGAAGCCTACGGAAGCTTTGGTGACAAACCGATTTCAAAGTATACAAGAGCTAAAATTTTTCAGGAGAAGGGCAAGAAAACCCCTGCGTTTGTCCGATTTTCATCAGTTATCCACGGCAACCATTCACCTGAAACACTCCGTGATCCGCGAGGTTTTGCCGTTAAATTTTACACAGAGGACGGGAACTGGGATCTAGTTGGAAATAATTTAAAAATTTTCTTTATTCGAGATGCCCTCAAATTCCCGGACCTGGTTCATGCGTTTAAACCGGATCCTGTGACAAACCGTCAAGATCAGGAACGAATTTTTGATTTTGTTTCTCAGTCTCCGGAAGCTACGCATATGATCACCTTTCTGTTTTCGCCATGGGGCATTCCCGCCAACTACAGACAAATGCAAGGATCTGGGGTTCATGCCTACAAATGGGTCAATCAAGAAGGAAAAGCCGTTCTTGTAAAGTATCATTTTGAACCGAAGCAGGGAATTAAAAATCTGACACAAAGCGAAGCAGAAGAAATTCAAGGAAAAAATTTCAACCATGCCACACAGGATTTATATGAAGCGATTGAAAATGGAGAGTATCCGGAATGGGAGCTTTTTGTCCAAATCATGAGTGATGGCGAGCATCCGGAGCTCGATTTTGACCCGCTTGATCCAACAAAGCTTTGGTATAAGGAAGACTTTCCGTGGGTACCTATTGGGAAGCTTGTGTTGAATAAAAATCCGGAGAACTACTTTGCTGAAGTGGAGCAAGCCGCCTTCGGAACGGGAGTACTTGTAGACGGACTCGATTTTTCTGATGATAAGCTGCTTCAAGGCCGGACGTATTCCTATTCTGACACCCAGCGTTACAGAGTGGGGCCTAATTATTTGCAGCTTCCGATCAACGCACCGAAAAAACATGTCGCGACCAACCAGCGAGACGGGCAGATGGAATATCGAGTAGACCGTGGTCCAGACCAAAATCCTCATGTCAATTACGAACCTTCCATAATCGGCGGCCTGAAGGAAGCAAAACAAGATGGAAAAGACCATACTCCCCACGTAGAGGGAGACGTCAAACGAGAAGCCATCGACCGCCCGAATAACTTTGGACAGGCCGGAGAAACTTACCGGCGATTAACAGACTTTGAACGAGATGAGCTGATCAAGAATTTAGTGAATGCCTTATCCACCTGCAGAAAAGAAATTCAAGACCAAATGATTGAGAATTTTACAAAGGCAGACCCTGATTATGGTAAACGGGTAGCAGAAGGCTTAAAAATGGAATCTGACAAAAACAGCAAAGGACCTATCGGCTCCACTCAATCTGAACAAGCGATTATGCAGGCTCGTGAAGAAAGCCATCCTTCAGATCCTTATTGATTGTTTTTTTGGCTGGAAGTTGAGGTGAGAAAAAGCGCTTTTTGATAAGGTGCAAATAAGAGGAGTATCGAGGAAAAAAAAGGATGCACGGGTGCAATTATGTCGTGCACCCGTACAATTATGGCGTGCATGCACCCGTGCAATTATAGCGTGCACCAGGTGCAATTGTGGCATGCACCCGTGCAATTAAGGCATTAATTTTCCGAAAGCGTTTTCTTAGCGGAAAATAACCGATGATTGACACTTATGCGCGATTTCACTTGGTTTATGCACGATCTTTCCTGGTTTATGATCGATTTTGAGATTTTATTTGCGATCTTGATCCTTTATTTGCGATTCTCAGTTTTTATTTGCGATCACGACTTGTTTTTTGTTAATTCCACCTGATTACTAGTACCTTAGGGTTCGTACTATTTCACTCGCTGCTCTCAATCTCTGTTTCAGGCTTCTCGTGCTGCTCAAGCCGTTCGATAATTCTTCTCTTTTTATAAAGCATGTTTCCTGTTTCAGCCAATTCTTGAATGGTGGCCCGGTTTGTAATGGCGCCAAATAAAATTCCTGCAATCGGAACCATTTGCAAAAGCTTTTTCCATCCAAATGAATCGCGATAGCTGTAAACTACTTCGCGCCAGCCTTGAATTTGCGAGAGCATGTTTCGGTGGGATTCCATTTTTTGATCGTAGTTGTCCAGCTCTTGTAAAATACTTTTCTTGCCGACTACATCCGCGGATGCCAATTGGAGACATTTTACGATAAAAATTCGTTCTTTCTTTACTTTCGGATTATATCCGTAGGCTACCGCGATATCCTGCAGGGTTTTCAGTGACAATCCTAAAACGGCCGGAATATCGATAGCCAATGTTAAGATGCCGCCAATTCCTGTTGTTGCTCCTTGCACCGTTGCTGCGTGGGATCTATTTTTCCCCATTACCGTGCTGATTTCTTCCATTACGGAAAGAGGAGCTTTTTTTATATCTTCAATATCATTGATTTCTGCTTCAGGTACTTTTTTAGAAATTTGTTTAATAATATGTTTTTGGCTGGTTAAGTATTGTCCCCCAGTTTGGATAAAGCTGCCGATTTCGTCAAGAATGACGCCAATTTTCCGTTGGATGAAAGCAGGTGTCAGCTTATCCAAAATCAGAAAAGGCAACCGCCCGAGTTTTTCCCAGAACCAGACCTTTTGCTGATCCTTTTCCCACTTATGAATTTCTTTTAATTGTTTTCTCAAAATGTCAGGGTGTTCAATTGGCATAAAAAGGTTTCCTCCCCTGGAAGATTCGTTTCTTCTATTGTAATACATTACGTTTTATTCTGCTCCATTGGGGTAAACTTAAAACAAATCCAAAAGGAAAGGAATGATGTGAAATGCCATGGACCATGAACGATTATCCCAATTCCTTAAAAAATTTGGATCCCGCAGTGAAAAAGAAAGCCATTGAGATAGCCAATGCGATGGTAGATGAAGGATACGAAGAGGGACGCGCAATCCCGATCGCCACCAGCCAGGCAAAGGAATGGCATGAAAATGCAAGCAAAAGCGAAATTGATGAGCTCCTTCATGATACAGATGTTGAAGAAAGAGACGATTCTGATGATAATGACGCGAGACCCGAGCTCATGGATCAGGCCGCTCACGTTATCAAGCATGATGACGGGTGGGCCGTCAAAACAGAAAAAGCAAAACGAGCCAGCTATGTAAAAGAAACGAAGCAAGAAGCGATCGACAGGGCGGAAGAAATCGCCAAAAATAAAGGGACAAAGCTTGTCATTCATAAAAGAGACGGATCGGTTCAACGAACGAAAAACTTTTCCTAATATATACCGGCATATGCAATAATATTGCAATGCCGGTTTTTTTTGTTTATATTTCTTCCGGAGCCTCTATTCCGAGGATGTCCATTGACTCTTTTAAAAGTAATACGGTCTGCCTGCAGACAGCAAGTTTCGTAAATTGCTCTTTCTTGTCATCTGACAACACTCTTTGCTGTTGGTAAAACTGATTAAAATGCTTACATATTGATAGAGCATACTTGGCAATATGGGAAGGCTTATGTTCAGATACACTTTTCTTTAATACGTCCGGATATACAGACAAAGTTTTTAACAGCCTCCACGTCTCCGGAAAATCAAGAAAGGTCTCCTTAATCTCTGCTGTTGAATCTGTTTGCTCTCCAGCCTTTCTAATCAGACTCTTGATTCTTGCATAGGTATATTGAAGATACGGTCCTGTCTCACCTTCAAACCGAAGAGCTTCCTTTAATGAGAAATTCACATCGTTTTTCCGGTCGTTCTTTAAATCTCCAAAGATGACCGCACCCGTTCCCATCGCTTTTGCTGTTTGATCATGAATAGTCCGGTCCGGGTTTTTCTCCTTTGAAATCTCTATTGCACTCGAGATAGCCTGCTTCATTACTTCCTTTAACGTAATTACACGGCCTCTCCTGGTCGACATTTTCTTACCTTCGAGTCTCATTAATCCAAACGAAACATGGAAGCAGTCTTTTGCCCATTCATACCCCATTTTCTCCAAGACGGCAAAAATTTGTTTAAAATGCAGGGTCTGTTCTCCCCCAACAACATAGAGAAGCTTTTCCCCTTTCATTATTTCATGACGATAGATAGCCGTGGCCAAATCTCTTGTCGCATAGATGGAAGACCCGTCGGATTTAATAATTAAGCAAGGCGGCAGATCGTATTCCTCCAGTTTTACAACCATGGCGCCGTCGCTTTCCTCCAGAAGCCCTTTTTCTTCGAGTTCATCGATGACGGCCTGCATTTTGTCATTGTAAAAGCTCTCGCCAAGCACTTCTTCAAAATCAACGCCAAGAAACCGGTACATATCATTAAACTCCTCTTTGCTGACTGCGACAAATTGCTCCCAAAGACCTCTTGCTTCCTGGTCCCCTTTTTCCAGCTTGTGAAACCAGCTTCTTGCCTCGTCTATAAGACCGGGGTCGTTCTCTGCTTCTTCGTGGAATTGGACATAAAGCTCAAATAAATGATCAACCGGTGAAGCATTTAGTTTGTCTTCATTTCCCCATTTTTTATAAGCTGCGATTTGTTTTCCGAATTGTGTTCCCCAGTCTCCAAGATGGTTGACACGAACAGGCACATGTCCTGTTTTTTTGTATAAATGATACAGCGCGTTCCCAATAACAGTGGAACGCAGATGTCCGATTCCAAAAGGCTTCGCGATGTTAGGAGAAGACATATCGATAATCACTTTTTTCCCATTCCCAAAGTTTAAATTTCGAAACTGATTCTCGCTTATTTTATCAATAAGCATTTTGCCATAAATAGCTTTGTTAAAAGTAAGGTTTACGTAAGGTCCTTCTGCATTTGCTTTAATTCCCGTGATGTTCCACTCTTTCGCAAGCTGAGCAGCGATTTGCTGTGGTGCCATTCTTTTTTCTTTAGCCAAATGAAAGCAAGGAAAGGCAGCATCACCAAGCTCCTCATTCGGAGGTATTTCAATGAGAGAAAGAAGAGCATCCGCACCTCCATGTGTAAGCTTTGCCAATTCCGTTGCAGCTAGCCATTTTATCATTGCGCTTCATCCTTTCTTCAAATAAAAAAGCCTCCGCCTCTCTTAAAGAGGCGAAAGCTTAGTTCCACGGTACCACTCTTATGACACAAAAAATGTCACTCATACACGATAACGGTTGCTCACCGTGCCTGCCTACTCTGTTTCAGCAAGCCTTTTCATGGGTGCGGTTCTTTTATCCTTCAAAAATCGGCTTCCACCATCCCGACTCGCTGCTTTTTTTCAGATAAAGTACTCTCCCAATCATAAAATGTAAATAATTGTTCTTATTTTACGTCAAGCCGCAAGCTGAATCAACCCCAATTCTCTCAAAACAGTTGGGATGTTTCATCCAGCCTCAAGAAGGAAATAAGTATAGTAACAACGAAGAAAGAGGTGAAAAAGCATGTTAGGTTTTCTTGTTTCATTACTCGTGGCTATTGTGATCGGATTAATCGGAAGTGCAATCGTTGGCAATCGCATGCCAGGTGGAATACTTGGAGCAATGGTTGCCGGCCTCGTCGGAGCATGGATTGGTCATTCACTGCTTGGAACATGGGGTCCTACTCTCGCTGGATTCGCCATCCTTCCCGCCATTATCGGAGCGGCTATCTTCGTATTTATTCTCAGCTTAATTATGAGAAATTCAAATCGAAGCCACAGCCATTAATGATATGATTAATTTAGAAAAGCACGGATTCGGGTGAAACCCGGATCCGTGTTTTTTTGTTGACAATATCCTTTATAGGGAATAAAATTTGCCCTGAGGAAACAATTTGTTGTTAATCAAAATTGATAGAAACTCAGGTGGAAAAATGAAGAATAATAATGGTTTACTTCAAGAATCTGCGCTTTCTCATAGTGCTCAAGCAGCATTAGACGGACAAACGAGCGGAATCAGAAAAGTTCTCCCTTTTTTAGGACCTGCGTTTATCGCTGCTATCGCGTATATTGATCCAGGAAATTTCGCTACAAATATAACTGCAGGATCAACCTACGGGTACATGCTTCTCTGGGTTATCCTATTATCAAATTTAATGGCAATGCTCATCCAATCATTATCAGCCAAGCTGGGCATTGCGACAGGAAAAAATCTTCCGGAGATCGCCAGACAAGAATTTCCTAAACCGGTCTCTTACGGATTGTGGATTCAAGGGGAATTGGTTATCATGGCTACCGATTTGGCTGAATTTATCGGAGCGGCACTTGGCATTTATTTATTATTCGGAATCCCTATGCTGCAATCCGCCCTTATCGCAGCCGTTGGTTCCTTTGCCATTTTAGAGCTTCAAAGAAGAGGTGTTCGCTCGCTTGAAGCCGGAATCGCAGGAATGCTTATGATTGTTGTGGTCTCTTTTGCGGTTCAAACCTTTTATGCTCACCCTGATGTTCCCTCTATCCTGACAGGGTTCATAACACCACAATTTCAAGGAACCAATAGTATTTTGCTTGCAGCGGGAATTTTAGGGGCCACCGTTATGCCGCATGCTATTTATTTGCACTCTGCATTAACTCAAAGAAGAGTCATTGGTAAAACGGATACTGAGCGTAAAAAGATTTATCAATTTGAAAAAATCGATATTGTTATCGCCATGGTTATAGCTGGTGCAATAAATGCCAGTATGCTAATTATCTCAGCTGCTTTGTTTTTTAAACACGGAATGATTATCGAAGATTTAGATATCGCCTATGAACAATTCGGCCATCTAATTGGTCCTGGTTCAGCGATTTTGTTCGGAATTGGACTGTTGATTGCAGGTTTGTCAAGCTCATCAGTAGGTACGATGTCCGGGGATGTTATTATGCAGGGTTATATTAACTTCAGAATCCCTATTTATATAAGAAGGCTAATTACAATGATTCCGCCGCTTGCCATTATCGCTTGCGGTGTGAATCCGACAACTGCTCTTGTCGTAAGCCAAGTCGTGTTATCATTCGGAATTGCTTTTGCTTTAGTTCCGCTGATTATGTTTACGAGCAGCAAGCGGATTATGGGTTCTCTCGTGAATCGCCGCCTGGTCACCGGACTTGCGTGGATCATCGCAGGTTTGATAATCGTATTAAATCTGTATCTTTTAGGGCAAACCTTTTTAGGTTAACCCGTATCATTTCATTCATTTCTTACGTTTTGGTAAACTAGTAAAAAAGAACAGAGGTTTTGCAGATATGAAAGTTTATATTCTTTTTTACTTGTGGATTATCCCAATTGTAGTTGGTATTATATCCTCTTTTTTCACCCATAAAGCAAGCTTTCAAAAACGATTTTATCCTGCTTATACTATGATTGGGCTGGCCGTGCTTTTGTTAATCGCAACGTTTATCGTTCGGAATTCGTTTGATCTCTTTATTAGTGGTTTGTTTTTGTTTGCCACGATGCTTGCAGGATCTGCTATTCCGTTTTTTCTTGCTTTTTCTAAGAAGAAAAGAAGCTGATGCTAACGCTCAGCTTCTTTGTTTATTCTCCTGCATCAAAAATACCATTCACTTCACAGCCGTTTCATAGTTTTCTTTAATGGCGGGAGATCCAATTCTTTTTTCTCGTGTAGTTTTTTCAATAGGTATTTTGTATAGCCTTTTGCTTGGCCATAAGTTATTTTCCCTGGTAACGGCGGTTCGTTTTCTACCGATACATCAATGATGACAGGGACATTAGCTGCAAATGCTTCCTTCATTGCAGGCAGCAGATTCTCAGGCTTTGTGATCTTATATCCTTTTCCTCCACAGGCTTCTGCAAATTTTGCATAGTCGACATCTTTCAGGTCTGTACCGTACTCAATATTCCCCTTTGCCTGCTGTTCAAACTGAATCATCCCTAAATCCTCGTTGTTAAAAACGACAACGACTATTGGGAGCCGATATTTGACAGCCGTTGGAAAATCCTGCATGACCATTGCGAATCCACCATCTCCACAAACAGCTACAGCCTGCCGTTCAGGATAAGCCGTCTTAGCTGCGATCGCTCCAGGAAGGCCGCAGCCCATTGTTGCCAGCCAGCTTGATACAACAAAATCTTGGTTGGTCATTTTAAAGTGGCGGGCCATCCAAACCGTCACATTGCCGACATCGACAGAGAGCACCGCGTCATCATCTACTGCTTCCTGAAGTCTCGCGATCACTTGCTGAGGTTTAATCGGAACGGATGCTTCTTCCTCATCCATTTCCATAAAGCTCCACCATTTCTTCATATGATCTGCACACGCTTCGAGAAATGTCCGGTTTTCTTTTCGCTCAATATATTGCGCTAATTCCCTTATACCTTTTTTGGCATCGCTGACGATCCCCATCGTAACCGGATATCGTTTTCCGATTTTAGCAGGATCAGAGTCGAGTTGAATGGCAGGTGCATCCTCAGGGAGATATTCACGATAAGGAAAGGAGGTGCCAAGCATGATAAGCAAATCACTTTCTTCCATTGCTTCATACGCAGGTTTTGTGCCAATCTGTCCTAAATTCCCGAGAATATACGGATTGCTGTCGGGAATAATCCCTTTAGCAGGAAGGGAAAAGATAATGGGCGCTGCTGCCTTATCGGCAAATTCAAGCAGCTCATTTTTAGCATGCTTAACACCCTTTCCTGCTAATATTACTGGTTTTTCCGCTTCATTTATAAGCTGGGCGCTCTTGATCAGATGCTCTTTTTTTGGCGTCAGATCACCTTCTATATAAATAGGTGAGGTGAAAACAGGCTGATGTTTAATTTTTTGAGAAAAAAGATCATCCGATACAGTAAGAACAGCAACTCCTTTTTTACTGTACGCTGTCCGAATGGCTTGATTCAATAAATCCGGGAGAGCTTCTGCAGATTGTACCTCCTGGTTAAAAACGGACACATCATCAAACATTCTCTCGAGATTGACCTCCTGAAAGGAATCCCTGCCCCTTAAATTTGAATCAACCTGTCCCGACAACACGAGAACTGGCGCACCGTCAGCTTTCGCATCGTATAAGCCGTTCAGCAAATGAATTGCTCCTGGTCCGGCAATCGAAAGGCAAACCCCGATTTTCCCTGTCAGCTTTGCTTCTGCCGCAGCAGCCAGCGCCGCTGTTTCTTCGTGGCGAACCTGGATAAAGCGTATTGCATCCTCTTCTTTTCGCAGCTCTTCTATGAATTCATTAATGCTGTCTCCGGGAAGTCCGTAAATGTGATCAATGTTCCATTGTTTCAGCAGTTCAGCAGCAACTTTTCTAGCAGTTTGTTTCGGCATAAGACGTACCTCCTTTTATAATCCCATACCACTTTATTCCACGAACAAAACGTAGGAAACCATACTATTGTTGCTTTTCCTCGAGAGTGGTATCGGTTTACTTAGATTAATCGGAGTTACGAGAAATACATATTCCTTCCTGTCATAACAAAGCACAAAATGACAGGATTAATTTAAATCAGATTGCTACTATCTAATTAAGGGTGTGAGCGAGTGTAGAGTGGGTTGAATCTTTACAGAAGGAAATCGACTTTATGGAAGAACATTTATTATATTAGACGAGCATTTAACGATCTCAAAAATATCCAAACATGCGAATTCATCGGCCTTTCATTTTCAGCGCATCTTTTCGATTTTGACCGACATAGCGGTATTTCGTCGACCGATAGTAGTGTTACTGTTATAGGAGGCAGTTCCAATGGGATACCTATGGGAATTTTTCAGATAAATGAAGAAGGAGAAATTAGAGGGGCTATTAACCCTTCGATACTTGCAAAAACATTTATATATGAGAAAAAATCTTTTGTATTTAAAGATTCAAAGAAAAACGTTATTAAATTTTTAAACTTATGTTTGCAAGAAATAAAAACTTTTTATAATAAGTTTTATAAGCTTTTAGAAGAAAGAACATCACTATTCGAAGGCATTGATACTATTAAAGGGCAATAAATGCCTTTAAAAACTTGATCTTTTACCCTAATGCTTGGGCAAATGAACAGTTTGTTAAACAAAACATATGATATTCGAAAACCGTCTATCCACTTTAAAGCATTAAAATATGGGAACCAGCAATTCGCTGGTTCCGGCAGAAAAAGCTGGCGTTTTATTGTAACAAAAACGAATTTAAAAGGAGCATTCCTGTTAGCAGATTTTTCGGGGGCTTGAACAAAAAGTCCTCTTGGTATGATGGTGGTTGTCCGCCAGAATACAAACGTATGTACTCTTATGAAAAAGCGAGTTAAAAGAAATCATTACTTTTCCTCTTCTAAAATGATTAAAAAGGAGATCATTTCAATGAAATATACTAAGAAATTAATAATAGTTTTTATCTTATCTTCATTTCTTTTAAATGGTTGTGGTGAATATAATCCATCTGATGAAGATGTTATCGATTCACATGGTGAAATTACTAATTATGATAAATTTACATAATTTGTAAATAGTATAAATTCAGGTAATAGAAAGAAAGAAAAAATTAGAGTAGTTAGATATACAAATGAAGGTGACCCACTTTTACACGATCTAGAATATGACGGAAAAAAACTCATTTCGACCCTTGATACGACAAGGGATGAATTTGGTGTTCAACAAGTGAACACTACTATCTGTAAATCAATTGATATGAAAGAAGATGAAGATAAAACAGAATACGTACTATCTGGATGTGAAAAAACAAATAGAATGAATACCATTTTAGTTGTCCGGAAATAAATTAATGGGATATGAAAAGACCTTTGAAACCCAAAAGTAAACCATATCTGAGAGGAGAGATAGTATGCAAAAGGTTGGAATTGTTGGAGGAATGGGACCAGAATCAACGGTAGACTATTACAAGTCAATCATTTCTAAATTTCAAGAAAAGATAGGAAGTAAAGAAGATTTACCAGAACACTTTATCAACAGCATTAATATGTATAAGATGTTTAATCTGCTTATGAATGGACAGACAGAAGAGTTAATAAATTACTTGGCTGAGGCAGTTCAAAATTTAGAAAAGATAGGGTGTGATTTTGTTGTAATGTCGCAAACACACCACATATTGTTTTTGAACAAGTTCAACAAAAAGTTCAAATACCTATGATAAGTATTGTAGAAGAAACATATAAAAAAGCAGATGAATTGGGGTTAGAAAGGATTGGTCTTTTAGGAACTAAGTTCACGATGGAAAGTGATTTTTTCAAAAAACCTTTTATTTCGAATCAAAAGGATATTATAGTGCCGAATCAATCAGAACAGGAATACATACATAAAAAGATTGTTCAAGAATTAGAAAATGGTATTGTGAACAATGAAACAAAAAAAGAATTTTTGAATATCTTCACTCAAATGATAAGTAGAGATGATATACAAGGGATCATATTGGGTTGTACAGAGCTCCCTATATTAATTAAAAAAGAGGATTTAAATATCCATCAATTAAATACAACAGAAATTCACGTTAATAAGATTGTCGATACCATTCTTATGGACAAAAACTATTAACCTTGTTGAACTAAACCGGCTAATCGAAGCTACTCGGTTATTCCATTATAGGGCGCTAATCAGGAATAAGTATGCGTCCGTTATTGGCACATCGGGCGCGCTTCTTGAATAGGAAGGCGCCTTTTCGTATCTTCCGTGTAGTATGAGTAAAAATGTTTGCCGGAAGTGGGTTGACAATGTTAATCTCATTTGTACAATAGTATTATGACATTAAAACAATTAGATGACCAGCAACGTATTAAGGTCTTTAATGCGTTGGCAGATGAAAAAAGAATTCGTATGATTCGCTTGTTGTTTCACGAGAACAGTCAACACATGTGCACGGATATAGGGAGGAGTTTGGGTATCAGCAAGTCAAATGGTTCATATCATTTGAAAATTTTATCCGATGCACAACTAGTGTTGATTGAACGTGAAGGTGTAACAAAATATGTCACCTTAAATAAAGAGATGTTTGACAGATATTTACCAGGATTTTTGGCTACACTCTGATGTGGTCACTTTTTTTAATCGTTAGTAATAAAGTTTTATGACTATTTAACAATGTGGAGGAGGAAAGTAGAGATGAAAAGTAAAGAGAATAGTTTGATATTAACCTTGTGCTTGATTGTTTTATCGGGTGTGATGAACTCGATCTTGTTTAATGTGGCGCTTATCGATATGAAAGAAGAACTGAATGTAACGGCTTCAATGATTAGCTGGGTCGTGATTATATATACAATGATCATTGCCTTTGGTTCTATCACTTACAGCAAATTGGCGTCATACTTCCAGCTTAAAACCTTATTGATCTTTGGTGTTGGTTTGTTTGTATTTGGTTCCATCATTGGTTACATAACCAATCAATATATTTTTGTAATCATTGCACGGATGATTCAATCTGCCGGGGGCAGTGCCTTCATTGCCTTATCCATGATTGCAGCCAATCAATATATGACAACATCCAAAAGAAATCTGGCTTTAACGTTAATTGGCGGCTGTTTATCCTTAGGTTCCGGGATAGGTTTTTTGATTGGTGGCACGTTTACCTACCTGTGGGGTTGGCATTCTTTGTTTTTATTGATGGTTCTGGTCGTTGTAACACTGATCGGATTATTTAAGGTCATGCCTTCCGGATATGCCAACGGGCAAAAGGAGATCAGACCTTTTGACTTCATCGGATTATTGTTTTTGTTGATGTTCATTGTGTCGTTTATTCTGGGTGTTAAACTGAATGGCTATCTTCTTATCTTAACGGTCCTGTCTGTTTTTTGTTTAATGGCTCATGGTAAACGTAAAGATTTAGTTCTATTTGTCGATCTGTCTGTATTTAGACATTTTGCTTTTAACAGATTACTCGTGACTAGTTTTGTCAACAACGCAGGTATGGTTGGTGTTGTATTTTTATTCCCATTATTAGCCGAGAGGATTTTTCATTTTACTGCCATTGGCACAGGTCTTATTTTATGTGTGATCTCAATCCTGGCCTTTTTGATGAGTTTTGTTGTAAAAAAGAGCCTGCATGTCATAAGCGGCAGGCAACTCATTGGATATTCCGCAATCATACAACTTATTGGATTCCTAATATTGGCGACTGTTGGTGTAAGCCAACTTGTATTCGCAATTCTTGGCGTGTTCGCCGTTTATAGTGCCTTTACAATGATGACTGTGGCCATCAATATTGAAATTCCACAAACGATAGAAAAAGGCAAAAATGCGATGGGATTGGGGATTTATAATCTTATCAACTTTATGGGCATGTCATTTGGACCGGCCATATCAAGCCGTATTTTAGACTCATTCTCTCATTTCAGTTATGCTTTCACCTTTTTTGTTGTCATTTTGATCTTGTCGAATGTTTTATCATTAATCGGTGTTAACAAATCATCTTCAAGGCATGTGGAAGTATAAGTTTGCGGACGATGTGTTGTACAAAAATAAAATCGGTAACTTAAAAACAGTGTTGGTAACACTATAATAAAAGTTGTTCATTAAAACCGATTGTACGTATTCCTCGAACGGGCGCAAGAATCGAACAAATAGGGGCTGTTTATGGAAAAATATGGGGATAGTTTTTTTAGCGTGATCAAAAATGGACGAACTCTCTATTTGTTCGTCCATTTTTCATTTGAAGCTACAACGTCTGATTTTACAGAGAGTTCTTCTTCAAAGGCCTTTCCCCACTCATACATATGTTTAATAATCGGCTGAAGCGTCCAGCCGAATTCTGTTAGCGAATATTCAACCTTTGGAGGGACTTCCGGATAGACTTTTCTGCTTAGCACTCCATCATTTTCAAGCTCACGAAGCTGCAGAGTCAGCATTCTTTGCGTTATACCAGGCATCAGTCTTTTAAATTCATTAAAACGTTTTGTTCCCTCCATTAAGTGATATAGTATAACACCCTTCCATTTGCCGCCGATGACATCAAGGGTTGTTTCTACAGGGCAGCCGTTCTCACAAGGGCCATATCCGGCTTTACGATTTCTCATGCTACCACCTCCGATAAGTATCATCCTTTATACTATACCACTTGATTGTGCGTTCTTTTAATCAGATGCTTTATCCTTTTATAATAATAACAGACACAAAAAGGAGGTATTATCAATGAAAGCAGTTGGTTTGTATCAATATTTGCCGATCGAAAACGAAGAAAGCTTACTAGATGTAGAGGTTCCAAAGCCGAAAGCTACGGGGAAGGATCTATTAGTCAAGATAAACGCCATCTCTGTAAATCCTGTGGATACAAAAGTAAGAGCACCGAAAGACGCAATTGAAAAGGAACCGAAAATCCTCGGCTGGGATGCGAGCGGAGTCGTAGAAGAGGTTGGGGAAGACTGCGAGCTGTTTCAGCCCGGAGATACAGTTTTCTATGCCGGAGATATTACACGTCAAGGCTCCTACAGTGAGTACCAATTAATCGACGAACGGATTGTCGGGAAAAAACCTTCAAACCTTTCATTTGCAGAGGCAGCTGCCATGCCTTTGACGACCATCACGGCATGGGAAGGGATCTATGAAAGACTTGGGATCACTGAAAAGGACAAAGGCAAAACGATTCTTATTATTAACGGAGCTGGCGGTGTCGGTTCAATAGCAACGCAAATTGCTAAATACGCCGGTTTAAAAGTCATCGCCACAGCTTCAAGGGAAGAAACGAAAAACTGGTGCGAAAAAATGGGAGCCGATGTCATTATCAACCATCGGGAAAACCTTTTGCAGCAACTAAATGATGAAGGTATTGGAGAGGTTGATTATATTTTCTGCCTGAATGACACCGACGGGCATTGGGACGGAATGGGTGAAGCCATTAAACCTCAAGGCTCCATATGTTCAATTGTTGAAAATGAAAAAGACTTGGACTTAAATGTGCTAAAAAGCAAAAGTGTTACTTTCGTATGGGAATTTATGTACACTAGATCGATGTTTCAAACGGAAGATATGATTGAACAGCACCGTCTGTTAAATAAGGCAAGTGACTTATTTGAAGAAGGAATCTTTCAAACTACGTTAACGAAAACCTTCCAGCCAATAAATGCTGAACAATTAAAGAAAGCACATAAAGAAGTCGAATCCGGAAAAATGATCGGCAAGCTTATTGTTGAAAATGAAGCATAATTGGAAAAATAGGGATAACAAAAGAGAGACTGATGATTAAGTCAGTCTCTCTTTAACGTATCACAAAAATAAGTCATTTACCCGGCTGGTAAATTTCCCAACCAAGCTTCAACGTTTCCACTATATAATCAGCAACTTCCTCAGGGGTGAGATTGTCAGTTTCTATCCTTGAATTATGCTCGGAATAAAGACTCTTTCTTTCAATGAAAAGCTGCTCAATCTCATCAATCGAGCGATTATTGATGACCGGGCGATTTTCAATAAGGATATCCATGCGCTGCTTCCAGTTCTCCCAAGAAAGATCAAGATGCAATACGATGCAGTTTTCCAAGCATTTTTTCCTGATCTCCTCTTGGTTAAAAGCTCCCCCGCCAAGAGAGATTACCTTATATTTTGTTTGCTCGCATAGGTTAACAATAACGTCTTTTTCTGTTTTTCGAAAAAATGCCTCTCCTTTTTCCTTAAACAAATCGGGAATAGTCATGTTAAAGGCTTTTTCGATTTCCTGATCAGTGTCTATGAAGTCTCTATATAATTTTTTGGCCACAAGCTCACCAATTGTTGTTTTTCCTACACCCATAAAACCAATTAACACAATGCTTCTTTCTCTCACGGGAATGGCTCTTTTTGAATTCACCTTACACAAAATCCTCCTTAAGCTAAAAGGAAATATAAACAGTACGTTCATTATATAATAAATTTGTATGCAAAAATATAGAGGATGTCTGTTTAAATCCTGCAAAAAACTGTGTTTAGCTTTGAATTCCTTCAGTCAGCTAACCACAGTTTCTCCTATTACTTATCAAGCTTTAATTTTTTCAACTGTTCTGCCAGCGCGTTGTTGATTGGTTCATCTTTGTCTTGCTTTTTCATGTAAGAATGGACATCCCGTTTTGAAGCACGTCCTGTTTTTTCTTTTGCTTTGCGTTTTTCAAAGGAAGAGAGCTTCTCTCTGTGGCCGCAAACACAAGCGAAAATTTGTCCTTCTCCTTCACCTCTTAGCTCTAAGCGCTTATGGCATTTTGGACAGCGGGCGTTCGTTGTTTTCGATACTGATTTTCTGCTTCCGCATTCGCGATCCTGGCAGACAAGCATCGTACCACGCTTCCCGTTAACCTTCAGCATCAGCTTTCCGCAATCTGGGCAATGGGTGCCTGTCACGTTATCGTGTTTAAATTTTTGGCTGCTTTGCTTAATTTCTTTCACTGTCTCTTTCGTATAATCTTTCATATCCTTAATGAAGAAAGAAGATTTCAGCTTGCCTTTTGCAATGTCGGAAAGCTTTTGCTCCCACTCGGCTGTCAAAGCAGGAGATTTTAAATCCTCAGGGACTAGCTCAAGCAGCTGTCTTCCTTTTGAAGTGAGAAAAATATCTTTTCCTTTTTTCTCAAGCAGAAAGCTGTTAAACAGCTTCTCAATAATATCCGCTCTTGTTGCTACGGTTCCGAGTCCGCCGGTTTCTCCCAATGTTTTCACAAGCCCTTTTTCCTCATTCTTCATAAAAGCGCCCGGGTTTTCCATCGCTGACAGGAGGGTTCCTTCATTGAATCTCGCAGGCGGCTTCGTTTCCCCGTTTGTTTCCTTAAGAGACCTGACGGCTAATGTATCGCCTTTTGTAAGCTTCGGCAGGGTTTGGTCCTTTTCCTCGTCTTGGTCATCCTCGTCATAGGAATGATCATACACTGCTTTCCAGCCTTGAGAAAGAACGACTTTCCCCTTTGCTGTAAAATTCTCTTCCCCGATCAGTGCGGTAACCTTTGTTTCTTCATATTCAAATCCCGGCATGAGCACTGCCAAAAAACGTTTGGCAATTAAATCATACAACTTTCTTTCTTTTTCGCTCAGCCTGCCTAGAGCAGCCGGCTCTTCTGTTGGTATAATCGCATGGTGGTCGGAAACTTTGGCATCATTGACAAAGCCTTTATGTGCTTTGATGCCTGTATTTAGAATTTTTCTGGCAAACGGGGCGTATGGTTTGATCTCGATCGCTTCTAACCTGTCCTTTAATGTCGGTACAATATCGGCTGACAAATATCTCGAATCAGTCCGTGGATAGGTAACCAGCTTGTGCTGCTCATAGAGCTTTTGCAGAACAGAAAGCGTTTCTTTTGCAGAAAATCCGAATCGTTTATAAGCGTCTCTTTGAAGCTCAGTCAAATCATACAACGCTGGTGAAAAGCTTTTTTTCGCAGTTTTTTTCAAATCGTGAATGACAGCCTGCTTCCCTTTCAGCAAGTTCATCAGCTTTTCCGTGACTGATTTATCGAAGGTTCTGCTTTGCTTTGAATGCTTATCCTGCCAATTCAGTACCATACCATTTGTTTCGGCACGAAGCCCGTAATATGGCTTAGGCTTAAATTTTTTGATCTCCTCTTCCCTATGTGCAATCATCGCTAACGTCGGCGTTTGAACCCGGCCGCATGACAGTTGGGCATTGTATTTGGTGGTTAAGGCCCTCGTTGCGTTGATTCCCACAATCCAGTCTGCCTCGGCTCGCGCCACTGCAGAGGCATAAAGATTTTCAAATTCTTTGCCGTTTTTCAGCTTTTTAAACCCATCGCTTATCGCTTTATCGGTGACTGATGAAATCCATAGCCGTTTTATTGGCTTAGACACCTTTGCTTTGTCAATAATCCACCGGGCAACAAGCTCTCCTTCTCTCCCGGCATCCGTTGCTATGACAATTTCTTTCACATCCTTGCGCAAAAGCTGGGATTTGACTGCTTGAAACTGTTTTCCCGTTTTCTTTATGACGACAAGCTTCAAAGGCTCGGGGATAATCGGCAAGTCCTCAAGCTTCCAAGACTGATACTCTTTCTGATATCCATCCGGATCGGCTAATGTAACTAAATGGCCAAGAGCCCACGTGACGATATAACGGTCGCCTTCCAGATAGCCATTTCCTTTTTTATGACACTTCAGCACGCGGGCAAGGTCGCGCCCGACTGAAGGTTTTTCTGCTAGAACTACGGTTTTGCTCAATATGAACATCCTTTCTTGCTTACTGCTTAATACTTTACCACAACCAGGAGTTTTCTTCTAAGTGCAGGTACCCTTAGGCATTTTGTTGATGAATGATCTAGTTGTCTTCTATAATAATTTCTCTCATCGTTTCCACCTCTGAAAAAATAACATGAGTAACCGTTTGGGCATAAGGCGCTGTTTCGTTAATAAAGGTTTCCACTTGTTCAAGGCTTTCCCGATTAATTTTCAGCATATAGCAAGCTTCCCCTGCGATCCGGTAACAGAACTCAACATAAGGCAGCGTTTTAATGTGCGCTTTAAACCTTTCATATTCTCCATTTTTGATCGTAGCCTCAATCAAACAGCTGACCGGAAAGCCGATTTTTTTATAATCGAATTGAGTGGAATAATGCTTAATCATTCCAAATGACTCCATCCGCCTTACTCGTTCTGTCACAGAAGGTGCAGAAAGATTTACCTTCTTCGCCAACTCCCTCATCGATTGCCGGCTGTCTTTAGAAAGCTCATTCAAAATATGCACATCCACTTGATCAATTTTCATTTGCAAATGATTCCCCTTATATAAATTTCATTTTAATAGAATTATGTTCTTTTTCATTGCAACTATGATGTAAAACCTTATCATTCTTAGCTATTATTATGACAGGAGGTGGCAATATGACAAGAATAAAAAAGTCGGCCAACGGAACTACTCCTTTCTCCCAGCTGCTCGGTCACTCTGATTCTATATTAGAGAAATGGAATGCACTAGATGGCGAGCTTGCCAACGGAGGAAGGCTATCACCTGAATTGAAGGAGCAAGTAAGGAGAGTGTTAGCGACAGGAAACGGCTGCACCTATTGCCAGACAAAGGGAGCGCCCGTTCATTCGCCAGAGGATATCAAGCTTAGCTGTGCCATGGGATTTGCAGAGGTTTTTCTCCATGAACGAGATCAAGTCAAGGATGCACAGTTTGATATTTTGAAAGAGCATTTTTCAGATGAAGAAATCAGTGAGCTGGTGGCTTTTATTTGCTTTACAACCGCACAGCAATTTTTCGGGGCACTTATGAAGCTCCAGCCAGTTGGTGGAACGGTTTAATATGAAGAATACGGCATTCTTATTCATTGACTTTCAGCAGGCATTCGCTGATCCTTCATGGGGGAAAAGAAACAATCCTTTTGCTGAAAAAAATGCTTACGAGCTTTTAAAGCAGGCAAGGATGGTTGGACAAACTATCATTCACGTAAAACATATCTCTACGAATAATGAGAGTCTTTTTTACGAGCACTCGCCTACATCTAAATTTATCGACGGGCTCGAACCTGAAAAATCAGAAATGGTATTCACGAAATCCGTGAATAGTGCATTTATCGGGACCAAGCTGGAGGAATATCTTAGGGGTAAAAAAATCGAAGCTCTGATTACACTTGGACTAACAACCGATCATTGCGTCTCTACCACAGTCAGAATGGGAAGCAATCTCGGTTTTCAAATGATTCTCGTTTCAGACGCAACGGCCACCTTTGAAAGAAAGGGGATAGATGGAAGCACCTTATCTGCAGAGCTTATTCATGACGTTCATTTAAGCAGCCTGAACAGGGAATTTGCAACCATCTTGTCAACTCAGGAAACACTAAAACTGCTCCAAAAATGAATTTATTTTGACGATTCATAAAAACCCATCATAGTTGTCCCATTCATAGTTTATATTTATTATAGTAACTGATGTTTAAGGAGGGCTATAAAAACATGCTAAGCACACCGATTGGACGGTTGAGAACGATGGGTTTTCTTGAAGGAATGTCATTGCTTATTCTATTATTTATTGCTATGCCGCTTAAGCATTTGGCTGACATTCCGATGGCAGTGACCATTGTCGGCAGCATTCACGGCGGATTGTTTATATTGTATATCCTTGTTCTTGCGTATGTTACGTTTGTATTGAGATGGTCACTAAAATGGACAGCAGCCGGCTTAATTGTTGCTTTTGTGCCTTTTGGGAACTTTTTTTACGATAGAGGGCTTCGTAAATACGAGAAAAAATGACGCTGCATTCGCAGTGTTTTTTTTCTTTACTGGCAGTAATTAAAGCCATTTCGTCATCCAAGCGATATAATAGGCAGCCGGTATGAATAAAACTTGAGCCAAAATGGTTCCGCAGACCCTTGAGAACACTAAGGTAACCGAAGTCCATTTTAAATACTTGTAGTTTATCTTGCCTTTTGAAACACCATCAGCAAGCACGGAAATCTTGGGATCGACAAACAGCGCCAACAAAATCGTGGCTACCCCGTTAACAAGGCCTGATGCCGTAACAGCTGTCGTTGACCTTTCAGGAGCAAGCAGTCCCGCGTAAAGAGCCGAGAGAACACCAATTGTGTAGATAGATGTAATGAGCATATTTAAGACAAAAAGCCGCTTCGGAATGAGCCGGAAATGAAATCCTTTAAAATAATGAGCTGAAGGCAGCTTTATGTACCTACGAACATGCGCAAACCATTTATTAGAAATTCCTTTACGAAAGAAATTGAGGACTGAACCGTTTTCTTCTGATAAATGGAGTATAGCCCTCGAAAATGCAGCGATAAACGTAGGCAGCAAAATCATTCCTATAATCGATCCTGCCGTTGATCCAAAGATCAGCACGCGAAATTGTTCACTGACCACAACCAGGGCATTTTCTCCTGAATGATCAATAATCCCTCCTGTAAATGGCTGCTGCAACATATTCGACATCCGCGAAACAGTGACCATAACATTAAACAGCGATAAAGCCGAAGCAATCAAGCCTATTCTAGCCCCGGCAAGACGTGTAGTATAAGCAAGCGTTTCGACCGAATGAATGAGCAATAAAAAAAAGAAAATAATGATTACGTTTGTAGTTATAAACTCCATGGGGAAACCTCCTTGTTCCTTCATTAGACTAATTCAAGTTCGGCATGGTTTCATTTTTTTATTTATGAAAGTGGAGCCTCGGATTCTATCCTTAAATAAGGTTTCTCCAAACTGATTTTTTCAGTACAAACACGCAAAAGCGCCTGACAGCAAAGTCAGGCGCACATTACATCTTATTCTTTAAGCAAATCTTATTTATCATTATCCCACTTATCCAGTGAGAGTCTTGGATAGCATTTCGTTCCGTAAAATCCTATACGAAAGTAAACTTCATGGAAATTCTTGAAAAAACAAGACAACGAAAGCCCTACCTCTCAATCGTCCTTGCGGCTCCGAAGCCGCGCCAGTTTGAATTGTGAAACAAAAAGTCTTTTTTCTAATCATTTAGGGGCAGATTAGAAAACAAAGAATAAGGTTTAAATAGAAAAAAGCAGTTTACTTTCTCATTTGCTTCTGTTTTCTAAGTGTAAATCATAGCATAAATTTCCAATGAACGCAAGTTTTTTTATAGCTCCAGAGTTTGCGGAGTATTTTCATTGGCATTCATCAACCGGATGTTTGTCGGCTTGATTTCCAAAACGACAAGATTCGGATCATCTTTTCCGTCGAACCATCTTTCCAGCTTTTCGCTCCAAATTTTATCCTTAAGCTCTTTGCTGGAATTAAATTTTGCAATTCCTGAAAATTCAACATACGCATCGCCAAAACCATTGTCATCGTAACCGAGAAGCACATGGACGTTAGGGTTTGCCTCGATTTCTTCAGCTTTATGCGTATCTTCGCTTGTTGGAGTAAATAACGTTAAACCCTCGTTAAAAAACGTCATGTACCTTGAATGAGGCTTGCCATCTATAACCGTAGCCAGTGATCCTACCTTATGATTCTCCAGTACATCCAATACTTTTTGTTTAATCTGTTCTTGAGTCAATTTTTAGCCACTCCTTTGTATTGTCTCCATAGTTATTTATTTTCCACCAAGGTTCGAAATTTAAACGGCAAAAATTTAACGGATAGGCAAAATAGTAAAAAACTGCGTGAGGAAGGGCGATGTTAGGCTGGTTATAAGCGATCTTAGGCCGATATGCGCAATCTTTCCTTTTTAAAAAGAAAAAAAGGACGGGAAATCCATCCCATCCTCTCTCGCTAATCCTTACGTGGAAATAAAGTCGCCGCCGTTGACATGAATCGTTTGCCCAGTCATATAAGAGCCTTCATTTGATGCCAATAATAGATAGGCTCCGATGTGTTCTACGGGCTGACCCGCTCTGCCCATTGGCGTATTTTTCCCGAATGATTCTACTGTTTCTTCCGGGAATGTAGCTGGGATCAATGGTGTCCAAATCGGTCCCGGTGCTACCGCATTTACGCGGATTCCGTCCTTTACAATCTGTTGGGAAAGTGATCTTGTTAAACCGTTGATTGCTCCTTTTGTGCTGGTGTAATCAATCAGGGACGGATTTCCACGATAAGGATTAATTGATGTTGTATTGATAATCGCGCTTCCAGGCTTCATATAATCTAAAGCTTTTTTTATAAAGTAAACAAAGGAAAAGAAGTTTGTTCGGAACGTTCTCTCCAGCTGCTCACTGGAAATCTCTTTAATGCTGTCTTTCGGATGCTGCTCTGCAACATTGTTGACAAGAATGTCCAGCTTTCCAAGTTCACTCACTGTTTTTTCCACAGCTTCGTTGCAGAATTCCTCACTGCCAACGTCCCCTGGAATAAGCAAGCATCTTACGCCTTCTTTTTCGATTCTCGCTTTTGTCTCTTCTGCGTCATCATGTTCATCTAAATAGACAATCGCAATATCTGCGCCTTCTTTTGCATAAGCGATGGATACCGCACGTCCGATTCCGCTGTCGCCCCCTGTGATTAAAGCGACCTTGTCTTTTAATTTTCCTGTTCCTATATGATTCTCGTCTTCATAAACAGGTGTTGGATTCATATCACTTTCAATTCCAGGTTGCCTGTTTTGTTCTTGTGCAGGCTGTCCGCTTGGAAAACGTGTTAAATTATTCATTTTGAATTCCTCCTATTTATGTGATTACGTAATACACTATTCCTCAGGAAAATTCTTATTAAACATGTGAAGTGTTTTGAAAAACGACAAACAGCCGGACGCTTCTCTAAAAGTGCCCGGCTGTGCATCAAATAAGGCTTATCATTCATGGTTTTGAATGAATGTAAGCGCCTTTTCCATTTTCCTTATGTAATCTGGATTTTGACTTGAACAAAGAAATTTTGTGTCTGCATTTCCGTCTGCATGCAATTGTCCGGCTTCACTTAATATAACCGCTAATCGATGAACAGTTCCAACGCTTCCATCAACGATTTGAATGTGGTTTGGCAAAATACTTCGTAAAACGTGTTTATAAAACGGATAATGGGTGCATCCCAGAACAACTGTGCCATAGTTGTTTAGATCAAACGATGAAAGTTTTTCTGTAAAATAATCAATCACTTCTTGGCTCTCAAAGTTTAATCGCTCACATAACTCAACTAACTCCGGCAGCGGCAGGGAATCTACAAGACGCTGATCATCGATTCGAGATACCAGCTGTGTATATTTTGATTGCTTCAGTGTTAGCGGAGTAGCAAAAACGAGTACTCTTTTTCCGGCAGATCGGCTTATTTCCAAAGCAGGTTTAACCGCCGGCTCCATGCCGATAATCGGAAAATCATATGTGTTTCTTAATTCAGAAACTGCGATACTCGTTGCTGTATTACACGCGATAACAAGAGCTTTTACCTCTTCCTCTCGGATCGTTTCTACAGATTGTTTCACATATTCTTTTACGTCTGCCTTTGATTTAGTCCCATATGGAACATGAAGGGTATCGGCAAAAAAAACAAAATCCTCCCTAGGAAGCTGCTTCATTGCCTCGTGAAGCACTGTAATTCCGCCAATTCCCGAATCAAAAAAAGCTATTTTCATATTGTATTCACCTTGTATTTAAAAATTGTTTTTTGAAATTGATATAAATTATTATACATGATATCAAGCAAGGCGAACATCGTACGTTATAAATTGGAAATCCTTCGTTAAAAAGTTCGGAAAGTTGTTGGACTTAAATAGAGAATGAGAGTTAAGGTCTCGTAGAGTAAACTGCTTCTTAGGATAGAAAATAAACCGCCGGAAATTGGCGGTTTATTTTGATAATGCATAAGGGTGATAAAAATATGGTATTTCCAATTCTCTTTTTAAATAGTTTGCCAGCTCCAGCATTCCGTAAACATTTGCCGCTTTTTCAGCATCGGCATTGTAGTTCGTGTTTGTATTAATATCATAGGTATATAGATTCCCATCCTTGTCTTTAATAAATTCGATACCTGCTACAAGGATTTGCTGCTGCTGCAGGAAGTTTTCATATTTTTCAATAATCGTTTCATGAAAATTAGCAAGGATTTGAAAACTCGGTTTCGAAACCGCTTCTCCATCTGCCGGGCAGATTTGATCGCCAATCTGGCAAGCATCGGCCGGGCAAAGCTCAAATCCTCCAGACGTATCAACCTTTACAGCATATAAGAATTTCCCGCCGATAAATTCGCACCTTATAATTGACTGATCAGGGGATTCAATATACTCCTGAACGAGAGTAATTCCATCAATCGGCTCTTCAAAACCTGAACTATAAACATAGTCTTCTAAAGCCTCAATCGAATGAAAAAGCTGGACGCCCAATCCTTTCCCCGCACGATTATGCTTTGTAATAAAAGATGTCTTGTTTAAATATTTCGCCGCTTTAATAATCTCTTCTTTCCCGGCAGCGGCTATTGTCTCAGGGGTACGGATTCCATCTCGACTTAATGCGGCGTATTGAGCCGCTTTGCTTAATTCAAGTTTTAAAGCCATGCTCCCGTTTATAACCTTCCTATCATGCGCTTCAAGCCAATCGAGTACTGTTGCAGTGAATTCAGGCGCAAATCGGTTGCCTCTCGTATGGGAAGACGCGCTCATTCGGCTGTAAAAAACGCCTTCAGGGGGCTCTTCTGTCAAGTCAATTGAGCCTTCATTTAAATTCCACACTTCATATGGAAGCTTCAGTTCGTCCAAACGCTTTGTTAAATGTAACGTCCATTCATCATTTTCATGAATCACGTAAATTTTGCCCATACTGATCCCTCCATGATTTTTCTTTTCCCCTCATTAAAAAAACAAACAGCCTCTTCTTTAAACTGCATAAGAAGAGGCTGTGAATATCTAAATATTCAATTACCTATTCTTATCACTCAAGCTATTGCTTGCAGGAATTAGCACAGTACTTATCATGTAAGTCCGCTGCCGAAGCTTCACAGGGCCAGTCCCTCCGCTTCTCAAGATAAGAAGAATTCATATTTAACTGATAGGGTTAGTAACATTAAGATACCATGATACTTTCATGAAATCAACACAGAATTAATTTTTATCCCTTATCGAATAATAAAGTAAAACTTCAATCAGTGGTTCTAGTGAAGGTGCCCGCACAAGACGCCTGAGTAATTAGCCTTCTTACATTCATCCCCACTGATTGTGAGTTGAAGCCAATCCTAGCTTTTATGGGCAGTTATCCCCGCCTAGGATTGTACGTTTTCACTCATAACCTTGAGATGGGGGTCTTACTGCCCGTTAATGCGAGATAATGCCTCTAACTGCGCTGAATATGAAGCCCTCTGATTTCATGCCACTCTGAGTAAAGAACCTCTTTGTAATCATGAATATTTTCAGCTTCCAATTGTTTTTTCAGCCAATCCTCATCAAATCCAGCCTCCGTTAAATTGTTTTTGACTAACTCACCATCAAGGATTAATGTGATCGGCAAAGAAACTGGTTTATATTTGATATCAAAATCCTGTTTTGTCAGCGGAGAATTGGGATGCTTCGGCAATACACTAACTGAACCGTCCGTTTCTAAGAGCGCGTACTCAACTTCCGTTATTGAAAAATATCCTTTTTCACGGACTAACGTCTGAAGCTGGTTGATATCCAATTTATTTATTTTTAAAGCCTGGTAATCAATTTTCCCCTTACCGATAACTATCGCTGGCTGTCCTTCCAACAGCCCCCTTAGCCCTTTAAACTTTTGCGATAATAGTTCTATTATATAAATTAAAATTCCCCATACGGCTACTGCAAATAATATTTCCCAGACACTCACATTTTCATCAAAAATCGCATTTCCAACCATTTCTCCAAGTATTAGTGCTGATATAAAATCAAACGGTGTGATTTGTGCAAACTGGGTTTTTCCTAATATCTTCGTCACAAGAAATAAAGCAAAAAATCCAATAATAAGTTCAGTGGTTATATGTAGATAATCCATAATACACCCCCTAAAATATGTCTTTCATCATTGTTAACAAGTAAGTAACAGTTTAAACGGATTTAATTTATTTGAACTGGATGGCTTAAGATATGTATGATGGTAATGTAAATGGAAAAATGAAAAGGATGTTTTCGGTGAACAAATGTATTGTTATAGGAGCGGGAGTGCTTGGCTCTGTTACCGCTTATAAATTAGCCAAATCCGGTGCAGAAGTTACTGTGATCGACCGCAAGGATAAAGGCCAAGCTACTGACGCAGCTGCAGGTATCGTATGCCCCTGGCTGTCACAGCGGCGCAACAAAGCATGGTATCAATTGGCGAAAGGAGGCGCAAAGTATTACCCCAGCTTAATTGCTGAATTAGAAGCTGACGGAGAAACAGATACAGGCTATGCAAAAGTTGGTGCGCTAAGCATTCATACGGATGAAAAGAAATTATCCGAAATGATAAAACGTGCTGAAAAACGACGAGAGGATGCGCCTGAAATTGGCGGCATCACTCTGCTTTCTTCCGATGAAGCAAAAGCTAAGTTTCCTCCGTTAGCTGACGGTTACGGAGCAGTTTATGTGAGTGGGGCTGCCAGAGTCGATGGACGTCGTCTGAGAAATGCTCTAAACTTGGCTTCAAAAAAGCGGGGAGTCCATTTTATCAATGGTGAGGCATCACTGTATATTGGACATGACAATAAGGCTGGCGTCCGGGTTGACAATGAGATAATAAAAGCAGATAAAATCATCGTTACTGCCGGCGCTTGGGCAGAGAAACTTCTAAGGCCGCTTGGAGTCAATTTTTTGGTTTCTTCGCAAAAAGCACAGATCGTCCACCTTGAATCCCCGAATGCAAAAACAGAAAATTGGCCTGTCGTTATGCCTCCAAATGACCAATACCTGCTTTCCTTCGAAAATGGCAGGATTATTGCCGGAGCTACCCATGAGAATGATGTCGGCTTCGATCACAGAGTAACAGCCGGCGGGCTGCGGGAGATTTTTGATAAGGCACTAGCAGTGGCACCAGGTCTGGACGATAGCACGCTTGTTGAAACCAGAGTCGGCTTTCGCCCATTCACACCAGGATTTTTGCCTGTCATCGGCAATTTGCCAAACTTCCCAAATGTTTTGGCTGCAAACGGCTTAGGTGCTTCTGGACTTACGATGGGACCGTACATAGGATCACAGCTTGCAAAGCTTGCATTGAACGAACCGACTGATATTGACCTTTCTCCTTACGATTTGGCCGGCGCCATCGGGTAAGCAGAAATGATTCGAAACAAAAGAAGGAGTGGTACCAATGGACGTACTTTTAAATAATGGCGTAAAAATGCCCCAGCTTGGTTTAGGGGTTTATAAAGCAGAAGAAGGAACAGAAGTGATTCGTGCAGTAAAAAAAGCACTTGAAGTCGGGTACCGGTCGATTGATACAGCCGCAGTCTATAAAAATGAAGCAGGTGTCGGTCAAGCGATTAAGGAGTCTGGTCTCCCGCGTGAGGAACTTTTTATCACTACCAAGGTGTGGAATAGTGATCAAGGATATGAGCAAACATTACAAGCTTTTGAAACAAGTTTAAATAAGCTGCAGCTTGATTATATTGACCTGTATCTCATTCATTGGCCGATGCCGAAGAGCGACAAGTACATAGAAACGTACCGTGCCTTAGAAAAGCTTTATGAGGATGGGCGGATCCGTGCGATCGGAATCTCCAATTTTAAAATCCCCCATTTGGAACGCGTATTAAAGGAATGCAGCATAAAACCCGCTGTCAATCAAGTGGAATGCCATCCATTCTTCAGCCAAAATGAATTGAAATCATTTTGCAGGGAACATGATATCTTCATTGAAGCGTGGAGCCCGATTATGAGAGGAGGAGAGTTGCTCAACCACCCAGTCATTCAATCTCTCTGCGAAAAGCACAAGAAATCTCCTGCACAAATTATTATTCGCTGGCATATTCAAAACGATGTAATTGTCATTCCAAAATCGGTCACTCCATCGAGAATCGAAGAGAACTTTAACGTGTTTGATTTTTCTCTCGATGATGAGGATTTAGCACATATTGATGAGTTAGATAAAAACGAACGACAATACCGTGATCCTGATGAGATGCATTTAACTGAAATATAATGTCTTATCACAGTCAATCCCCCGGGATCCTTCCCGGGGGTTTGTGTTAGAATTTACGTTTGTCTCCATAGAATTCTTCTAATGTCTGACCGCTTGCAGCTACTTCTTCAGCAACTTTTTCCCCTACGTAGCGCAGGTGCCATGGTTCGTAGATAATACCGGTGACATCTTCTTTTCCTTTAGGATAGCGGATGATAAACCCATATTGAGATGCATGTTCAGCAACCCACTTTCCTTCCGGTGTATCACCAAAGCTTTGATCTAGGCCATATCCTTCAGCGGGACTTGAAATATCCATGGCCAGCCCGGTTTGATGGTCACTTTGGCCAGGTATGGCGACGGAATCCTTCGCTTTTTTCTCGCCGTCTTTTTGAATCGCATTGTTTAAAATTTCTTCTTGTCGCTTATACGAACGATAGCCTGAAACAGCGAAAAGATCATGTCCATTTTCTTTAGCGGCTTTAAACAGCTGCTCTAAAGCGCCGGCAGCTTCCTTCCTCATATATCTCTTTTCAATATCCTCAGCAAATGAAAATTTCACATTGGGCTTAACGAGATCTTTCGGTTCATAATCTGAAGGAAGCACATTTTTTTGATTGACCATCGCTTCAACATTCTCCGGATTTTGAATCGTCGCAACTTCTGATTCCTGTCTCTCGCCTGTTTCTGGTTTATTTGTTTCTGTATTTGTTTCTGGATCTTGATTGCCGCCTTCTTTATTGTGATCCTTATGCTCTGTTTTATTTTGATCCTTGTTCTCTTCCCCTTGCGACGATTGGTCAGCAGAGGACGAATCCTTTGCTTTTGGCTCTGCTGCCTCCTGTTTTTCTCCGTCCTTTGTATTCTCATCAGCTGAATTGCCGCAAGCCCCGAGAATAAACAATGCTCCCAGAGAAAAAATGGTCAGCCATACCTTCATTTTAGTCACTCCTGATTTTTGTTCTTTATTCCCAATATTATTCTATCACTCAAGATGGGATTGGTAAAATGATGAGAAATTTCAGCTTTTCCCCGTATGAAATGAAAGTTATGGTCATTTATTCAAATAAAAAAAGAGCGCTTGGCCCTTTTTAAATTAAACAGATGATCGCTTTGGATTCAACACCCAATGTCTGATGGCTTTAGCTACTCCATCTTCCACGTTAGTATCTGTGACCCAATCGGCTGTTTCCTTCACGATGTCTTGTGCATTTCCCATAGCTACACCGATTCCTGCTTCTGATATCATGGCAATATCATTTAAGCTGTCTCCCATAGCAATTACGTTATCCATTGTAAGCCCAAGGCGTTCAGTAACCTTTACTAACGCAGCGGCTTTATTAATCCCGACTGCATTTACTTCAATATTTGTCGGGCTGGAATTTGATATTTCCAATCCAGTATTTTTTCTAAGCTCTTCTAATACTTTTTCGCGAATTTCGTCATCTTCAATATCAAAACCGAACTTGAGCCATTCGTGTTTCGTAACGTCTTCGGGGATCTCATCTCTCCATACCTTATCTACACTCGCGGCCCAAAAACTCGTATTATGGGTATTTCTTAAATTGAGCATTTGCTCGATATGATCACAGCCTAGCAGCTGGCGCTCAACGAGAACAAAATCCGAATCCCAGATTTCACTTCCGTTCGTTGTAATCACATAAGATGAAAGTTTAAGCGGCTCAACTAGCTTTTTGCAAGTCATAATTGTACGCCCAGTACTAATGACCACATGAATCCCCTGTTTTATTGCCTCGGAAATTGCTTGCTTGTTTCCTTCCGAAATGTCATTTTCATGATTTAAAAGAGTCCCATCCATATCCAATGCAATCAGCTTTAGATCTTTTTCGTTTCCTTTGCTATCTGGCACGTAAAAATTACCTCGCTTATTTTTATTTTGATCCACTTCATATTCTAATACAAGAATGTGTCCCGGGCAAAGGAGTTAGAAGACCCATTTCTTACTTTTGAATAAGATATTGATAAACAGAATCTGTTACAGGAATCCCTTCTTTGCGCCGTGTATTTTCCCGAATCTGTTCAGGTTCTCCCGGGACCATAACTTTATCGAAGCCAGCAGCAGGCGTTATATCATGCAGCTCATTAATCATTTGATCCATATTGGTTAAAAAGCCGGTTACATCGGTAAACACCTTCGGATTGATCGCACAGAAAAAATGCCCCAGATGACGTTTTTTGTTGTAATCGCCATACATAGCCGTGATATGCGGGCCAAATGCAGAGCCGGTTAAAATACCAGACAAAATATCTACGACCATCGCTAAGCCGTAACCTTTTGGTCCTGCAAATGGAAGCAGGGCGGAAACGTTGTCCGCATCTGTTGTCGGCCTTCCGTTTTCATCAACTCCCCAATCGGCTGGGATTGAATGACCTGCTTCACGGGCGTGCAATACTTTTCCAAAAGCTACATTGCTTGTTGCCATATCAAGAATGACGGGCTTATTTTCTTTTGCCGGAAAACCGAAAGCGATTGGATTTGTTCCGAAGTAAGGCTTGGCACCGCCAAATGGCACGACAATTTTGTCCGTATGAGTCATCGCCATACCAATCATATTTTTATCGGCCGCCTGCTGTACAAAATAAGATAACGCTCCACAATGGCTGCTGTTGATGGCCGCCACCATACCGATCCCGTTCTTCTCTGCAAGCTGGATTGCGTATTCCATTGCTTCTTTTGAAATAACATGCCCCATCCCATCGTTACCGTCAAAAATAGCTGAGCAAGGACCTGTTTCTTTAACGGAAAATTGAGGATCGGGATTTAATCCCCCATTCGTTAAACGCTTTACGTAATGCTCCGTACGCAATACGCCATGGGAGCTTACCCCTCTAAGATCAGCATGAACCAAGACATCTGCCACAACCTCGGCATGTTCTTCATTAAGGCCTGCCTCCGTTAATTTTTTGACGACTAATTCTGTTAATTCTTCAAGTGAAACAGTAGTTTCTATCATTTTATTACATCCTTTCATTCTATTAATTAAGTAAATGTAATCCTATTCATCGGGGTTTGTTTCCGCTTTCATTTCAGCTGTTAATTTTTTTCTTTTTTCTCCTCCCTCCCCACAAACTGATTTAGTAAATCGTTTTAGTTCATTATAATCTATATGAAAGCGTTTCACAAATAAATGTTCTATTTACTTTTCTATGATTCTATAAATTTTCATCATCGATTCTCTTAAGACAAAAAGTCGGAAGTCTTACATTATAATACTGGTTCTTTTGCTTTACTTATATCTTCATTTCCGTCATAGACAATTTTACCATCTACTTGTTTATAGAAGTGATGAATGTTGGGAGTATCTTTATAGACCACTCTGACCAATACTCCATAATCTCCACCTTTCGAATTTAATCCTTTAACCTCTTTAATCTCCTCTTTTTTCTTATTTGGATGGTTGATTAAATATTGTTCAGTTTTATCTGCGATTTCATTTGCTTTCGTTTCATAAAAGTGTTTTACAGAATAAATTCCGGCGACAATAATAGCGACTACAACAATTATAGAAATAAACATCTTTTTCATTTGAACCATTCCTCCACTAAAAATCCCAGATATTTCTTAAGTTTTAGTGTAATCCAATAACAAGTGATTGTTAACTACTATTTATTTTCAGTTTACATATACCGGATGCTATATAAGTTTTTTTCTTTCATAATAGGGGAATAAAATAACAAGGGGTGAATCGAAAATGGGAGAAAAAAAGACAGAAAAAGAAAAACTGGCGGAGAATGTGAAAAATGACAACCATGTTGATCCAATTCCAGATGAAGAGGTAAAAGAAAATATGAAAGATGAAAAGAAAAAGCATAAAACAAAGGATCGATCTATCACGAAGCGAAAATAAACTTATTTCGTTTCAATATGGACCTGAGAGAACCATTAATAAATATTACCACTGTCCTTTTTTCAAAGGACATTTTTTAAAGAAAAATAAAGAGATAGCCTAAAGCTACCTCCTAAATTCTTTAGCGGAAAAACGGCACATCTTTTACACCAACCATGCGGGCATACATGAAAAGTTGGCCTTTATGGTGAATTTCGTGATCATACATCGCAGTAAGATATCTCTTTTTCGGTCCCTGGAGCTTCGGGTGCGACGAACTATTTTCAGCTTCTAATTCCGTGTCGGTAAACATCTCGTATGTAGCCTTCGTTTTTTCAGTAAAATCCTTTACAGCTTTTCGTACGTCTGCCATCGTCTCACATTTAGGTATGTCCGGTACAGAAAGTTTTTCCGTCTTGACCATAGAAACGAATACATCATTCCATCCTGCAACGTGCAAGGCAAGCTCGCCAAGCGACATGGCATCGGCCCACGGTTTAAAATCAATATGTTCGTCGTCGATTAATTCTAGCAATTCTTCCAGAACATTGCGGTGCTGGAGCCAATCTTTCATCATTTGCTCTGCTTTGCTCAAATTAATTCCTCCTTATATGGTTTTTCCACTTCTTCTAAGTCTAACAACATTATTATGAATCAACAGCCGTCATTTAGCACATTCGAAAGAAGCGAGAAAATATGAGGTGAATCCAGGGATTCAATCTCCGCTGTTTGTTAGATAAACCAATCGGGCTTTTACATTAATGCGAAATATATATTCCGATATCTGCTTTCGCTATCTTATTGCCATTAACCGATGCTGTCCCCGTGCCAAACAGAAATCCTTTTTTAAACCTGATGACCTCAAAAAATAAGTCGAGTCTGTCTCCAGCATGAACATCACCTTCCCGGCTAGCGTTTTTAATAGAAGATAACAAACCAAGGCTGTTTTCATTATTTTCAGCTGCTGCATATGCACTGAGCTGTGCCAGAGCTTCAATGATCAGTCCAAATGGCATCGTTCCGTTTTGTGAAATGAGAAACCAATCATTATTGGAAATGTATTTATACCCAAGTGCGCTTTTTCCAGGCACTACCTCTACTACCCGATCAATGAATAGAAAAGGATATTGATGCGGAAGTTTGTTCATTTTCGCCTCCGTTTTTCCATTAGTATATCATTTCGTCTTAGGCTAAAGCATTTTAATAGGGGATGTGACTCTGCTTGCATGGAAAAAAAGCAGCAGGTTATTCCCTACTGCCCTTGGATGATGTTATGAAACTTGCTTTCTTTTACGATAACTTAAAATAGCCGCACCAAAAATAATCAAGATCATTCCGAACAAGAGGAATTGATAATTTGCAGTAGCCGTGCTTGGAAGGGATGATGTATCACTGCCACCCTCTCCATTATTTCCGCCATTGTCATTGCCGTCTAAAGGATCTGGAGTATTTCCTCCACCGCTATTGCCATCTGATGGATCTGGATTGTTTCCATCATTATTACTGCCATCTGATGGATTTGGAGTATTTCCGCTATTGTTACTGCCGTCTGATGGATCCGGGTTATTCCCTCCATCGTTTCCATCGTCTGGATCAGGGTTATTATTTTTTCCTTTTGTAAATGTCCAGATGTCTGATGTTGCTTCTCCTGTGTAGTCATCTTCTGCTGTTGCGTACCAATAGTATCCAGCGCCTTCTTTCAGCCCTGTCCACTCCATTTCTGCGACTTCACCGCTTTTCACATTTTCTACTTTTCCGATTTCAGAATCAGTGAACACATTAACGGCAAAGTAATCAGTAGCGACGCGTTTTTCTTTCGGCGTAAGATCAAGATCGATCGTAAATTCGTCCTTTCCTGGATAAATTTCCCGGTCATAGTAATTGTACTTGTCTTTATACGGTGAATATGTATTAACAATGATGCGATTATTATCCTGATCAAAGTGAAGCAGCCTAATATAGCCTTCTCCGCCTTCAGGTCCTGCCTGGTAGTCCGCCAGAATTTGATAAACCTTCCGATCAGGCGTGCCATCTTGATTATCATCAATTTCATCAACGAGCATCTGGCTCTCATGATAATGTCCGCTTAATACAGCTACGACATTTTCATTTGGCAGCACGACTTCGTTATATAGCTTTTCACCAAGCGGATGCCTTGTTCCTGATGCAAGCAAGTATTCATGGAAATTCAAAAAAGCTTTGCGGTCAGGGTAGGCTTTTAACACCTCATTCATCCATTTGATCCCTTCGTCGTCAATCCCCCAGCCCATATAGATCATGATATAGTCGTTGCCGCCTTCTGAAATCAAATCGTAGTGGCCACGGTTGTTTTTGTAGGATTCACCGTAGTACGGCTTGTCTTTAAATCGGTCTTGTCCGAAATATTTATAGTACTCGGTATAATCCAATGTTTTCTGATCAACGTCATGGTTTCCGGCTAAAACGCCATAAGGAATCTTGGCATCATCAAGCACCTTCATCGAACGGTCAGCATTTATCCATTGAGGCTCGTCTAATGAATTATCGACAATGTCTCCCGTATGGAAAACGTACTTGATCTTCATTTTTTCCTGCATGTCTGCAATCCAATTTGTTTGTCTGTCATAGATATATGGATAGCTATCAGAATAATACTGAGTATCAGACATCCATACAAAGGTATAGTCGTATTCATCAGGAGTGCTTGGGATCTCATCCTGAACCAGTACATTTACTTTGCCGTTTGCAACAAAATCTTTAACAGCTACTGTCCCTTTTAATGAAAAATCTTCAGCACCGGCGATTTTAACATCAACAATGTCCCACTTATCCGCTGTATGGTTCCATGCATACATCGTGACCTTTCTACTTTCAAGAGACTTTCCTTGCCAAACCACTTCCACTTTATCATTCTCATCCACTTCTTTATCGACCGCAACATCAAAGCGATGATAAGGAAATTGGGTCGTGGAATCGGTCGTCAAATACTCGCCGTCTAACTCGGATACAAGCGACCTTTTGTTATCAGAAAGCTTTGTCTCTCCATTTGGCGCTTGCGAGTTAGGCGGCTCAGTATCAGCAGAATGTTGATAAATCTCTACATTTCGCTTTTGCTTGGCATCATATTTGAAGCCTTTATAGAAGGTAACATCCAAATCGTCGTTCATCGGGTCAGACGCTTTTACTTTCAGCTTTGGATTTCCATCGATGATCTCCTCGGAATTGTTGCTTGGTCCTATCAATTCCGGTTTTTCCGGATTTTCATTCACGACAGAAAAATGAATGACTTGTTCTGCTGCATTCCCCACATTGTCTTTTGCTGATAGGACTAACTTGTGGCTGCCAGGAGAGAGCTGAGAAGAAGCCGTGTCATACGGCAGCGTGATTTTCTCGCCATCCAGAAGTGCTGTTGTTTCGGCTACGCCCGCAATTTCATCTTGAATCTCTGCATCAATCGTAAACTTCCCTTTAAATTCTTGATTATTCTTTACATTCGGGTGAATGGAAGGCGCCGTATTATCCACATCAATCGTGGATGTGATCTCCTCGTTAGCGTCTTTGACAGAAACGGTATGCTTTCCATCCGCTGCTTTTGTTGTGTCCCATTTCATTGCTTTCGAATTGGCCATTTCCTCTGTTACCGAAAAAGTGAAATTTTCAAATGGACGGTTCGTTCCATCGTCTCCCATATCAAGCACTTTTTCCGGATCACTATGTTTTAAATCATAAATCATTGTACCGTCAGCAAGAATCAAGCGAACGTTTCTTAGATTGTAGTCATCCCGATTTTCTTCAGATTCTAAATCGAATGGTGATGCCTTGTTGCCTGCCCGGATTGTAAGAGTGTTATCTCCTGTTTTTAGCCTGTCCGCTTCAATCGGAACGGTAATCGTTTCCCATTGGGCGATCCAGTCGTCAAAAATATGGAGAATTTCATCTCCCATTGTTACACCGTTTTGAAACCACGTATTGATTCCACTGACTTCAAATGCAAGATAAGCTTCATTTTCAACCGCCGAGTAGGTCTCCTCCGATTGTTTTCCATCAATGAAAAGCTGGACATTTTTTTCTGGCTCTTCCTTTGAGGTACCCTTGATAATCGATTGACCTGATAAAATATCTCCATCTTTTACATTCATGCGAAGGCTGGAATGATCCAGATCATTGGTAACAGCAATTCTGTAGTTGCCGCTTTCTGTTTGATTCGTGCCGTCGGAAACGACAAAATAGTAATCTACATATGTTTTCCCGATAATTTCAGGAGAGTACAAGATATGATGGTAAAATGTATCATTATAGTCCTGGGAGAGAGTTGCTTTCTTATAGTCTTCCTCTCCATCTGTTTTATAAAAGAGATTGACTGTTTTTAATTCTTTGTTGTCCTTGGCTTCAGCTACCAGTTCTATATTCTCCTTCTGATTGACCTTCGTAATTTTTGTCAAATTTTCAACTGAAGGCTTTTCAGTGTCGCTTTCTACCATCACTGGCTGCTTAGGCACTTGGTACGGCTCGATGCGCCCCGGTGTAGCAGATTCTTTACCAGCACTGGCTTTGATAGACTGTGTGGACCCGTCAACAGGATATTTGTAAACGATCCCTTTATCAGGCTGCGTATCATCATTTGTCGTGTCATTGTAGTATCCTACGGAAATCTCTGTTTTGGTATTCGTTGTTATGACAAGCCCTCTCGCGCCGCTGTTCGCCATGCCGCCGCTAAAGACTTTTACAATATCTTTATTTTCCACTAAGTTCGTTCCGTAATTTGCATTAAAATCTGCAACGGTTTTGTCCGCATTTTGACCATTAATAATCCAAAATACAAGTGTTTTACCAGCCGAAATTACTACATCATCCGGAACAGATTCCCAAATGACATCAGACCCTGGATCCGTGCCGTAACGGTATCTAAGCTTGTAATCTTTAAAGTTGATATCCTGATTCGTATTATTGTAGATTTCGATAAATTCGTAGCCGTCTGCTCCGTTTACATTTGCTGTGTCAGGCGTTACTTCTGTCACAAGCATAAGAGGCAGCTTTTGATAATCTACATTCGGTGCCTTAATTGTGACTTGAAACTCGTTTGTCTTAGAAACAATCGTACCGTCTGATGCTTCGATATAATATACAATGTCAGATTCAAGCTGAATTCCCGGTATTTCGGCTGTGAAGGATGAACTTTCTCCCGGAGTCATGGTCAGTGCAGTAAATTCCGTTTCTGATAATTTTTTATAATACAACGTGGCAGAAGGTGCAGCCATATTATCTGTTATTTCCGCTTCGATTGTAAGCGGTGCAAAAGCTTCGGATTCATTTATTGGCTGGTGAGTTATGTTTGGCGCTTCCGTATCGTCAACTTGCTCAGGCAAATCGACAGGAACTTCCGGAACCTGCTCTGATTGGATCACTCCAGGAGATGGATTAGCAAACACCTTCTGCTTGTTCATTTCTGTACCTTGTTTGGGATAGGAATATTGAATAACTTTTCCGCTGTTATCCGATTCGCCATTCAGATAAGCAGCAGAAGACAATTCATTTCCTTGATTATCCTTTATGGCAACAGCTCTATTTCCACCGTTTGCAAACCCGCTAAAACCAGTAAATTCATAAACCTGCTCATTTGTTAAAGACGTTCCGAACTGTTGATTAAAGTCATTCAGCGTTTTTCCGCCATTATTAAACCAAAACACCAATGTTTCCCCCGGGTCAATCGTTTCATCCGGCACTTGCAGCGCTGTTTCTGCTCCTGAATCAGTATATCGATAAACAAAAGCATATTTGTTTAGCTTGAGTGGCTGGTTTGAATTGTTATATAGCTCAAAATACTCATAGTAATCTGTTCCGCCCCCTTTGGAATTCGGTGCGATTTCTGTCAGCAGAAGATAAGGATTAGTGTTGGAACTTGCTTTTTTAACGGTTTGTGTATCATCTATGTTTTTATCTTTCTTTACCAATTCATGATCCTTCTTTTCTTCCTTGCCAGTGTTCTGAATTTCTTTTGTTTCCTCTGCTTTTAGATTGATTTGATGTTTCTCTGTGACCGTCCGAGCATTTTCATCTACTGCCTCAATATAGTATGTAAAATAACCTTCCTGCCATTCACTTTTCGAAAGAACGAATTTATAGTCGGAACCTGTATTCACTGCTTCCATTTTCTCTTTTTTCCATTCTGATTCTGAGTCAGCCTGATAGTAGAAGTAGACAGACGTATCCTTATGATCATCGGCAACGTTTGCCTCAATCGATAAATCGTTTGATCGCTTCCATTCGGAAATCGGCTTGTAGTCAATTGTTGGTTGCTTGTTTTCTCTTTTTGACTGAAGCTTTTCCGGAACCTGATTCTGCTCAGCAGTCCCCGGTGTAGGTGAAGGCTCATTCCCATCCGCCAGCTGATTCATCTCAATTCCCTCAGGAGGATATGCATAGTGAAGATTTGAAGCATTTTTCTTATAGTTGGCGAACAAGAGAGCTTTTCCCTTACTATCTTTTAAAACGATGGAGAAATCAGTTTTGCTATTTAAACCAGGAATTTGTTTATTTGCAGCGATGTCTTCAGAATTTAGTGAGGATTTATAATACGAATTAAAATTCTCTTTTTCTTCGTTATTGGTAAACCAAATCACTTTTGATTTTCCAGGAGAAATGGTTGTTTTGGGAAGAGTCACATTCAAGCCTTCTCCATTCACGCGGTAGGAAAACGTATAATAATCTAAATTCACCGGCTTATCAGAGATGTTATACACTTCGACAAAATCATATTTACCGGTACCCGCGTTTACTTCAGTAATAATAAGAGAAGGCAGATCTTTTAGATCGGCGGCCTGCCTATCTTCAGCTGGTTTCTCCGATTCATTCTTTGTATCTGACTGTGCTTTTTCCTGCGGTTGAATCTCCACTTTTATTTTTTCATTGGCAAAAACAGCTGCAGGCATAAAAAAATTCGACAAAACCATTATTGCCGCGACAGAACAAACAATCCATTTTTTTAATTGTTTCACTATAATCCCTTACCTCCATTTACAAAATTTGTAGAACCAAAGTAAATTTTATAGCTGAAGTTTTAAGGAATATTAAGTGATTAGTAAACTTATTGTAAAATTCGAAAATATTATGAAATAAGTTTAATAAATAAAAAAACTGCCACAAGGGCAGCAATTAAATTAATATGTTCGTTATCTTTAATTTTACGACAGCTTTTCCGATTTAGTCCGAACGCCTTTTCCTCAGAATTTTCTTCTTTTTATCCTTTAGTATATCTCCGGTCCAGCCTTTCTTCACCAAATAAAGATAGATAAGCAAAGTAGATAAAAGAATAAGTACAATCGCAAATAAATAGCCGTATTTGAAAGACAGCTCAGGCATAAATTCAAAGTTCATTCCCCATAACGCTCCTAGTGCTGTCATTGGCGTAAATAGCACTGTAAATATTGTTAATGATTTGACGATTTCATTGCCGCGGTGAGAAGTGATGACCTCTTCTGAATGCATCAGATAACTTAGTTCCTCTTCAAATTCACTTGCAAAAATAAAACCTCTGTCCACTCTCTTGCTTGTTCGAAGGAACGCTTCTTTTTGAGGGCTGTCAATTAAAAAAGTTTCCTCAACCGCCATCAAAATTTTCTTTATCGACATAATCAGGCCTTTCCAAATTAATATCTCATGGCGAAGCACAAGAACTTGATCAACAATACTTTTATTATTGTCAGCATAAATTTGCCATTTCAAATTCTGAAGCCGCATTTCTAAGATATCGATTCCTTCCAAATACCCCTTCAACATCTCCCCTAATATGACCAAAAAGCCTTCGATCGAATCCGGAGCATTTTTGGCTTGGTCATTTACTTGTTTTTGGTCAATCCCTTTAAGAATGGACATATCCAGGTCAACCGTAAACAAATGATCGCGTGTCACATAAAAATGAAACACTGAGTGATCCGCCTCTTCGTGAAGATCTTGTGTGTAATGAAACGATCCATAGACTGCTTCTTTATTCCTTAAAGCAGTATCAATATGTAGTGTATTACGTTTGTTCGGGTCGATCGTCTCATACCAATGCAGGAATTGCGGCATTTGAAACTGCTCGGTTAACTTTTTTCCTTCCTCCTCGGTTTCATTTATCAATTGATACCATACCCAATCCTCACCACGATGTATTTCCATAAATGCTCTCCTCTTTGCTGAATGTTTTTTTTATTTCTTTGCCCAAATTACGATGAAATTAAACAAATAGGTGGTTTCAGCAAAATTTTTTGTGGAAACATACTAAAGGATGGGAACGTTTTTAGGGGAATGAATAGGAGGTGTCGCCTTTCTTATCCAAAGAAAGGCGGTTGATTTGGTTATTATCAAACTAATTTTATTAATAATACTAATTGCCTTAACTGGATTTTTTGTAGCAATGGAGTTTTCGATTGTAAAAGCACGAAAGTCAAGGATTGACCAGTTTGTAGCCCAAAGGGCAAAAGGAGCACTAACAGCAAAGCACGTCATTTCACATATTGATGAGTTTCTTTCTGCTTGCCAATTGGGAATAACGATGACAGCATTAGGACTGGGATGGCTGGGTGAGCCGACTGTTGTATCCCTTTTGCAGCCTCTATTTTTAAAAGCTGGATTAAATGAAGCAATTACACATCTAGTTTCATTTGCAATCGCTTTTTCTCTAGTTACGTTTTTAAATGTCGTCGTTGGAGAACTGGCTCCAAAATCAGCAGCTATTCAAAAAGCGGAACAGATCACGATGCTATTTGCAAAACCGCTCATTTGGTTTTACAAGATTCTCTTTCCTTTCATCTGGTTATTGAATCAATCCGCTCGGCTTATCACCAGATTTTTCGGATTAAAGCTCACGTCAGAGTCTGAATTAGCGTATTCGGAAGAAGAGCTTAGGCATCTTTTATCCGAGAGCTACCAAAGCGGTGAAATTAATAAGAGAGAATTGCAGTACGTCAATAATATTTTTAAATTCGATAATAGGTTGGCAAAAGAAATTATGGTACCCCGGAATGAAATGATTTGTATATCTATTGATGATCCGCTGAATGACATGAAAAAATTCATCAACGACACTCATTTTACACGTTATCCGTTAATAAAAGGGGATAAAGATACAGTGCTTGGCGTGATCAACATTAAGGAAATGATGTTTGCCTTGCTCTCTGGAGATCCCCCTGATAAAAAGCATTTAGAGCCCTATATTCATTCTGTCATCCAAGTTATCGAAACCATTCCTGTCTATGATTTATTGATTCAAATGCAAAAGGCACGTACACCAATGGCCATTCTGTTCGACGAATATGGCGGAACATCCGGTTTAGTGACGATTGAAGATATTCTTGAGGAAATAGTTGGCGAAATTCAAGATGAATTTGACGAAGATGAAATTTCAGATATCCGAAAATTAAAGGATGACCACTATATTTTGAATGCAAAACTATTAATCAACGAAGTAAACGAGCTGCTGGGCATTGATTTATCTAACGAAAATGTTGATACAATCGGGGGATGGATCCTCTCTCAACGTATTGATGCCAAGCCCGGAACCGAAATTAGAGATGAAGGGTACATTTTCAAAGTAAAGGATATTGAAAATCATCACATTTTATTAGTTGAAGTCAAAGCTGCTTAAAGGGCGTCGGTCGAGGGATCCGATGCTCTTTTTGTTTTGAAGATGCTCTTTTTAGAGTTTAATAATCGAAAATCGGGTATATAGAAAATACACAACAAAGGAGAGGATAATCATGACAAATCGAAAAACAATGCATATCGTATCATCCGCAGATGACAATTATGCGCAGCATTTGGGAGTGATGTTTGTATCCTTGCTAAAGAATATGGATAAGACAAGAAAGGTTAAGCTTTACGTCATTGACGGAGGCATTAAAGAGCATAATAAGAAACGATTACAGGAAACAACTTTTAAATTTGGCATACCAATTCAATTTTTAGAAATTGATAAACAACAGTTTGAACATGCTTATGAAAGCAAGCATATTACAAAAGCTGCTTACTATCGGATCTGCATCCCTGAGCTTATTACTGACCCAGATGTAAACAAAGCCATTTACATTGATTGTGACGCCGTGGTCTTGGAGGACATCTCAAAGCTATGGGATTATGATTTTCATCCTTATCCGTGTGCAGCGGTTGAAGATGCAGGACAGCACCATCGATTAGAAAAGATGCAGATTAGCGAAACATCGAAATATTTTAATTCTGGAATGATGATCATTGATTTTGTTCAATGGAGAAAGAAAGATATTTCTAACAAAGTTCTGAATTTCATGAAAGAATCTCCAGAATTAGAATTTCATGATCAAGATGCTTTAAACGCTATTTTACATGACAAATGGCATCAGCTTCATCCAAGGTGGAACGCGCAATCCCACATTATTTTGAAGGAAAAAATTCCCGCATCGCTAATCGACCAGAAAAAGCATATAGAAACCCGGCTGAATCCGGCGATTGTTCATTTTTGCGGACCTGAAAAACCTTGGAACTCACAAACAAAGCATCCATATGCAAAAAAATACTTTGACTATTTGCAGCTGACAAATTGGACGAGTGCTACCGCAATTGCTAATAGCATTTAAAATGACTTCGACACTGTTCAAATGATTGAATAGTGTCTTTTTAAAAGAATTAACACGGAGGTACGAATAAATGTTTGGAGCCATCAGTTTAAAAATAATTATCGGATTAATTACATTATTAATCTGTGTACGTATTTTAGGAAAAAAAGATATGTCACAGGTCACACCTATTGATTTCATTTATGCAATCGTTCTAGGGGGAATTTTAGAGGAATCGCTTTACCAGGATAATGTGAATGTCTTGCATCTTGTTTATGCAATCGCACTCTGGGGAACTCTTATATTTTTATTTGACTTCGCCGTACAAAAAAATGATAGATTCAGAAAGTTTTTAAAGGGAGAGCCTTCCATACTTGTGGAGCATGGGCGAGTGAAGCCGGAAATATTTGAAAAAAACAAGCTGGAGATGGAGCAATTCCGTACGATGCTTCGAGAGCAGGGAATTTTTTCACTTAAGGAAGTCAGGTTTGCGCAATTAGAGCCAAGCGGAAAACTTAGTGTACTACGAAATGATGAAAGAGTTACGGAGCCTTCTTCACTTGTCGTAAATGAGGGCGAGATCATCGAAGACGAATTAAAATGCAAAGGCAAAAACAAAGAATGGCTGATCCGTCTTTTGAAGGAGAACGGCTATACGAAAATGAAAGACATTTATTATGCGGAATGGTCTGAGGAAAACGGCCTCTACGTTGCAAAGAACAATGAGTGAAAGGATGGGAGATGAGATCCCATCTTTTTTTGTTAATTCATTTTATTCAAATAAAGTCCACATCAAAAATACATCTGTTCATTCAGGAAAGAAAACTCTTGATTATTCCCTGAAAAAGAGCGATAATGAAAGATAATTTTAGAATGACACTTTAACTTTAGGAGATGTAACATGAAGGTTGTAAAATTTGGCGGCAGCTCACTAGCTTCAGGACACCAGCTCGAAAAAGTTTTAGATATCGTAGTATCGGATCCTTCTAGAAAGATTGTTGTAGTTTCTGCACCTGGGAAACGATTCGGTCATGACACAAAAGTAACAGATCTATTGATCTCTTGCGCAAAAGCATACTTGCATAAGGGAGAAACTCCAGATATTCTGGATAAAATCATCGAAAGATATTCTTCAATAGCCAATGAAATCGGGTTATCCGAAGAGATAATCCAACAAATCAAAAGCGATTTGATCAGTTTATTAAATGGAGATAAAAAGAATCCCGACAGATATATTGATGCAATCAAGGCTAGCGGTGAGGACAATAATGCAAAGCTCATTGCTGCATTTTTTCGGCATAAGGGAATTGAAGCTACGTACATGAACCCTAAAGATGCCGGTCTTTTTGTAACAGACGAACCTGGATACACACAAGTTTTGCCTGATTCGTACACTAACCTTTACCAATTAAGAAATATTCCCGGTGTCGTAGTTTTCCCTGGCTTTTTCGGATATAACGAAGCAGGCGAAGTCATCACCTTTTCAAGAAGCGGCTCAGATATTACCGGATCAATTCTTGCAAATGGAACAAAAGCAGATCTTTATGAGAATTTTACAGATGTAGATGCAGTTTTTTCAGTCAATCCAACCATTGTTGATCAGCCGAAAGAAATTACAGAATTGACGTATCGGGAAATGCGCGAGCTCTCATACGCCGGATTTAATGTCTTTCATGATGAAGCGTTAATCCCTGCATTCCGAGCTGGCATTCCGGTTAATATTAAAAATACGAATAACCCGTCTGCACCGGGAACTAAGATTGTCAGCCAACGTCAGCTTACAAACGGACCTGTCGTCGGGATCGCGAACGATAATGGATTTTGCAGCATTTACATCAGCAAATACTTAATGAACAAAGAAATCGGATTTGGCAGAAAAGTTTTGCAAATTCTCGAAGATTACGGTTTAACGTATGAACATATTCCATCCGGTATCGATGACATCACGATTATCCTTAAGCAGGACCAAATGGATGAACAGACAGAAATAGCCATCTCTGAACGATTAAAGAATGAGCTTTCTGTAGATGAAGTACTAATCGAACATAACCTTGCTCTTATTATGGTGGTTGGGGAAGCAATGAGGCACAACGTAGGAACGACTGCAAGAGCTTCAAGAGCCCTTTCCGAAGCCAAGGTCAATATCGAAATGATCAATCAAGGCTGTTCTGAAGTCAGTATGATGTTTGCCGTAAAAGAAGCCCAGGAAAAACAATCCGTTAAAGCACTGTACGAAGAATTTTTCTCAAAAGTTCCAGCTTATTAAAACCTCATTTTTTTTGAGGTTTTTTTGTTGTAAGAAAATATACCATAGTCACCATTAATCCCTCAGTTAAACCAAAAAATACAAAATCAGGTTTAAGAGCAATTACGGAGGGGAAAATATTTCATGCCGTAATTTGTAAGCGATCATGCCCATATTTTATCTTTTTATAATTTTTTTATTATTCTAAAGTGTTTTCTTACTAAAGAAATAATGTTTCCATTCAATTAAAGCTTTCTCGGCACAATCGATGGGCTTGTGGTTTATGTCAAACGCTTCAGCCCAAGCAATTAATGCGCAAATTGTAAAGCTCTATACTCCGGAAACGGAATTGATTTATTTTGGAGCGATTGGATTGGTTTCAATTTTACTTGGTTTCTTACTTTTGTTTTTCTCTCCTTTCATACAAACTTTTATGAAAGGCGTACGATAATGGAAAGTCAGCCCCGATTGCATAATGGGGCGGTTTTTTTATTATCCTAAAGAATTGCCAGAAGGATCATTTCAAATAATGTTAGAAAACTCACATATTTTTTATTTTTCTTACTACAAAAAACTAATGAAAAACTTTTTATAAATTTTTACATACAGGGTTCAAACCTATTAGTTAGTGTGTTATATTATTTCACGGACAATAATAGAAGGAAGGGACAGTATTGAAACACGAGTTGCTTATACGCTGGCTTTTTTATTTTGCGGGACTCTTTATTCTCGCTTTCGGCGTGTCGTTGACAATCGAAGGAAAAGCTTTAGGAATATCACCGTGGGACTCCTTTCATTATGGATTATTTGCACATTTCGGTTTAACGATCGGTCAATGGTCGATTATTGCCGGAGCATTTATTATATTTGGTACATGCTTGTTTACGAAATCACTGCCCAAGCTCGGCGCATTAATTAATATGCTGCTGATCGGGCTGCTTATAGACTTTTTTACAATGATCATTCCAGAACCGCACAGTCTGATCGTATCAACAATTACGTTTATTACCGGCGTTTTAATTATTGGCTATGGAATAGGCATCTATGTATCAGCTGGATTAGGAGCCGGCCCAAGAGATACACTGACGATGTTAATCTCCGAAAAAACCGGTATGAACGTGAAAAAGGTCAGAAACATGATTGAAATCAGCGTTTTAGCTATCGGCTGGCTGCTTGGAGGACCAATCGGGATTGGCACGATTATCATTGCCCTATTTACCGGTACGATTTTGAGCTACTCCTTGCCGCAGTCAAAGCATCTGTTAGAACTTATCATTATAAAATTTGCTGAAAAAGCATCACATCCGGCTCATTAGGCTAAGCATTCTCTATAATGCTTGGCTTTTTTGTTTGGGTTCTTTTCATTAACTCTGTTGAAATTTATCAAGTTGACAATTACTTATTTTGAACAAATGCTATTTATGATAGGCTAAAATAACCAATCAACAAATATAGTAAATAGAGAGGAATTAAATGAGAAAAATAAAATGGCTTCTATATGGAATTATTGTAATTTTCATTATCCTAAGTGGGTTTGCATATCAAAAAATTACAGACGATACTTATAAGGGAATGACCATTATTCCAGAAGAGCACAAAGACATCCCTTTATTCAAAGGGTTAAAACCAACTGAACATCAATATATTATTGAAGGTAATCATTGGATTGATATCTATGAATTTTACTCGAAAGCACTTCCTAAATATGGGTGGGTCGTTAAAAATAAGGACTCGGCACTTAACGATGATGACTCAGAAAATGATTGGAGCGGATTTAATTCTCGATGGATAAAAAAAGGATTTGATGCTGAGTTATTGATTTTAGCCCACTACAATTAATTAGAAGATCAAACAGAGGTCATTTTCGATAAAACTCCAATCTATAATTCAACAATTTGGATAGATAAAGTTCCAGAACGTATCTGTATCTACCAAAAACCGTCTGATAACAACTGTACTGAAATAAATGATAAAAACAAAATGGAAGAAATTACTCGTTTTATTAACGAAGCGACTGATTGGAATAAAGATATAGAACCTCGCAATGAATCAAAGGTAATTGAACTTGGAAACTTAGAAATAAAGGTTCTCTTTGAAAGCGATAAAGAAATTTATTTACAATCAGAAAAAGGTACAAAAATGATGAAACCAGAACACGAATTCTTTGAACTTTTAAAATAGATACAATAGGTCACTTTTTAGAATTCAAGAACGGGGCTTCCACTTTTGGAAGTCCCGTTCTTGAATTTAAGATTTAACAAATCATGTATTTAAAAAAAGTTAAACATTAAGTTAAAAAAATTTAAACATCCCCATTTATTCTAAAAGTGCCTAAGAAATAAAAGTGCATAATTTTCTTGTTCATCCTTGCAGTGTAATGTTTTTTATGCTGGGTTATGATTGTTTTTAGAACACGGAATTCACATAGAAAGCTGGTGAAATCGATTCGTACGTCGTCAATAAGAAAAAGACTGCTGATCTCCAATATTTTGATGGTCGTTATTCCATTCCTATTATTTGTAATTGCGGTATTTAGTTTACAGGCTTTTTATTTCAATAGCGGTGACCATATAAGCTGGCGAAATGATCATTCTGCTGTATCTGCCAAGCTGCTAAAACAGGCGAATCTCACACCAGATAAGCTTACAGACTCTGCATTTCTTTCTGAAATCAATGAAGAATTAAATCAAAAACAAACCACTCTTGCGATTCTAAAAGGAAATGAAACGATTTATCTCTCCCCGGGAAGTTCATCGGTGAAGAGCAGTGACCTGCCGGCTTTTGGTGCAACAGGCCCTCCGTTTACAAGGATCGGGCATGACTTCTTTTCATTAAAACAGCTGGATTTTTATTATCCAGATGGGGAGCAAGGTTCGATTTTTTTAATTCAAGATGCCAATGTATTTTCAAGTTTTTTCAAAACCTTTATTCCTATCCTTTTAGGAGTCATTCTAATTGGGTTGATTGCTACAAACGGTTTCCTAACTTATTTCGTATCAAGAAGCATCATAAAACCGGTGAATCAGCTGTCTCGGGCAGCTAAAAAGATAAGCACAGGAGAATTAGATTTTACCATCACATCCCATAAAAACGATGAATTAGGGAGGAATCATGGACGGGGTCGCCAATACACCAGAAAAAACACAAGAATACATTAAGGTTATCTTTGCAAAATCAAAGGAATTAGATCATTTAATTGACGAGCTCTTTTTATACTCAAAGCTTGATTTAAACAAAATTACCTTCCATTTTGAAACAATAAATATTCGCGCTTATCTTATGGATTTTATCGAGGAACTTACCTTTGATTATCAAAAGGATGGTGTAACCTTTACACTTAAGGCAGAGGCGAAGGACCCTTATTTGGTAAAAGTAGACAGAGATCAGCTAAAAAGAGTCCTTATCAACATTGTTGGAAACAGCCTGAAATATCTTGATAAGGAAAATAAGAAAATTACACTAAGCATTATTCCGAAAACGAATCACCTGATCATCCAAATAAACGACAATGGCTCAGGAATACCAGAGGATGTTCTCCCCCATATTTTTACCAATTTTTTTAAAGCGGATCCTTCAAGGGATTCAGCAAAAGGCGGCAGCGGACTTGGACTGGCGATTGTAAAGGAAATCGTAAAAGGGCACGGCGGTTCAGTTTGGGCAGAGAGTACGATGGGAGAAGGAACGACTATTTCCTTTACTCTAAATAGAAAGAATGAAGGTGAGCAATCTGAAGAACATACTCATAATTGAAGATGAAGCAACCATTGCAAATCTTGAGCGAGACTACCTTGAAGCAAACGGCTTTTCCGTTGATATATCGGGTACAGAAGATGACGGACTCTATCAAGCCATGACTGGGAATTATGATTTAATTATTCTCGACCTTATGCTGCCTGCAATCGATGGATTTGAAATCTGCAAGAAGATTAGAAATACGAAAAACATCCCGATTATCATGGTATCTGCAAAAAAGAAGATGTTGATAAAATCCGTGGACTTGGAATCGGAGCTGATGATTATGTCGTTAAACCGTTTAGCCCGAGTGAATTGGTGGCAAGAGTGAAGGCCCACATATCCAGATACAGCCGGCTGACGAACCATGCGGAACCTAGTGATGAATTATATATCGACGGCATCCGAATCGATAAACGGTCCCGCAGAGTATTTGTCCATGAACGAGAAGTCATTTTTACCTCAAAAGAGTTTAACTTGCTCTATTTTTTAGCTGTGAATCCGAACCAGGTGTTTAGCAAGGAGGATTTGTTTGAAAGAATTTGGGGTCTGGATAGCATGGGTGATGTGGGCACAGTATTTGTCCATATTCGTAAAATCAGAGAAAAAATCGAAACTGATCCATCCAAACCGAAATTTATTGAAACGATTTGGGGCGCAGGCTATCGTTTTAAAGCCTGACCTCTAAAAGGAGGAAGCTCAAATGAAAAAAATCAGCCTCAACCAAAGAAAATCACTTTTGCTTCTTCATATCTTATTTGCCGCCATATGGTTTGGCACAACCGTTGTTTTTCTAGTTCTGAGCATTAATGCGGCCGCAACTGAGAATGAGCAAACTCTTGTCTCATCCTATACAGCAATGTATTTACTTGCCTCATCAAGCGGAAGAGTTTCAATTTTCGGCACGGTAATTACCGGAATTCTGTTATCCGTCCTCACTAACTGGGGCCTGTTTAAACATTACTGGATCATTGCAAAAGAGGTACTCTCACTCGTTATGATGGGATTAGGGCTCGTTGCTATCTATTCCATCAGCCTAAATGCTTTCAACGTTTCATCTGCAAACGGACTGGCAGCCAAAGAGATGATTAATCAAGGCTGGCTCTTCACAGGTGTGATTTTGCAGATTCTGTCTTTGATTTTGACATTCTGGCTCTCTGTAATTAAACCATGGGGCAAAAGAAATGCTTCTAGGCCGAGCAAAATTTCTCTCTAATCAAACTGTAAGTGATATACTAAACGGAAGCAAGGAGGGATTTGTGTGTACAAAATTGATGCAAATGATATTTCTGCTAAGGATAACTACAAAATTTTGTCAGGCAGTGTCATCCCTAGACCGATTGCCTTCGTCAGCTCCATCTCTTTAGAAAATCAAGTTGTAAACGCTGCGCCTTTCAGTTTCTTTAACGTTGTTAGCTCGAATCCCCCGCTCCTTTCCATCTCTGTTCAAAGAATAAACGGAGAAATGAAGGACACTGCAAGAAACATCACAAACAGCAAAGAATTCGTCATTCACTTGAGTGATGAATCGATTATCGAGGAGATCAATAAAACAGCTGCCTCCCTCCCGCAAGACGAAAGTGAGCTGGAGCAAACATCGCTATCTTTAGTGGATAGTGAAAAAATTTCAGTGCCGGGAATTCGAGAAGCAAAAATTCGATTTGAATGCAGACTTGAGCAGCATCTAACTTTTGCAAACGATCATAATGAAGAAACGACGGATTTGATAATCGGCAGAGTGCTTTGTTATCACTTACACAATCAGGTGTATGATCCTGCTAATGGCTACATACTTTCGGAACACTTGGCGCCAGTCTGCAGGCTAGCAGGAAATGACTACGCTGCTCTCGGAAAAAAATTTACGATCGAAAGACCATTATAGAAATAACACTAGCCATTCTCTCATATTCACTCGAAAGAGCGGATATCCCAAAATTTCCATCAATGCCTAAATGTCATAGAAATTTAATCTTTTTTAAATCACCAAATTTAATCAAATAACGACATTTTTTTCCGGTTCATATATTCTGCTTTTATTTCCTACTTTCCTTGATATGAAGGCATTTCCAACGGTTATTACCTCTCACAAATTATAGAGATTTTCGGTAATGAAGAAACTCTCCACATTTTAACTAGACTATTTTCACTTGAAAAAATGAAGACTTAAAAATAAAATGGATAGGTGAATCAAACTTCGATTCACAGAATTGTAAATAGAGATATGGAACCATGTAAATTTTTTTTAAATGTTTTAAAAAAGGAAGAGGAATGAATGAAAAAAATTTTTTCAAATAAGATGAGCTTTTTCTTATTAGCTGTTGTCCTGGTATGGGCGAAAACCTATGCCTCGTATTTTATGGAATTTAATCTTGGTGTAAAAGGCGGATTTCAGCAATTTTTATTATTCCTTAATCCATTCAGTGCAATAATTGTGTTCTTAGGCCTTGCACTGTTTGCAAAAGGAAGGATTTCCGCGGCCATCATTTTGATCATGGATGCTGTCATGACCTTAATCTTGTACGCAAATATCCTATTTTACCGATTCTTTGATGATTTCTTGACGTTTTCAAATTTTATCCAAAGAGACAATCTAAGTAACATGCAAGACGGTGTATTTGACATTATGAACTTTCACGATGTCATCTACTTTCTTGATTTTTTGATTCTCATCGCGATTATGATTTGGAGACCGGAAATAAAAGCGTTTAAAATGAGCAAGAAAATGGCATCGCTTGTTATCGTTAGCGGCCTTGCGTTATTTATGATTAACTTGGGACTAGCTGAGAAGGATCGCCCTGATCTGCTATCAAGAACCTTTGACCGGAACTACATCGTCAAATATTTGGGACCATACAATTTCACCGTTTATAACGGGATTGAGACAGCCAAGTCTGAGTCTCAAAGAGCTTATGCGACAAGTGATGATTTAACGACGGCCAAAAACTATACAAGTGCTCATTATGCCGAACCGAATCCAGAGTATTTCGGTGTCGGAAAAGGAAAAAATATTATTAAGATTCATTTGGAAAGCTTTCAATCTTTTTTAATTGATTACAAATTAAACGGTGAAGAAGTGACTCCATTTCTTAATAAGCTTGCCCGCGGAGAAGAAAACATGACGTATTTTGATAACTTCTTCCATCAAACCGGGCAAGGAAAGACAGCAGATTCGGAACTGTCCCTTGATAATAGCTTATTTGGTCTCCCTGAAGGCGCTGCTTTTATGACAAGAGGACAAAATACGTATCAGTCGCTTCCGGCGATTCTTAATCAAAAAGAAGGATATACAAGCGCAGTGTTCCACGGCGATTATAAATCCTTCTGGAACCGTGACCAGATTTACAAGCAATTTGGCGTCGATAAATTTTATGATGCCGGCTATTACAACATGAAAAATGAAAATTTAATTAATCTTGGTTTAAAGGATAAGGAGTTCTTTTCTGAGTCAATGCCGATGCTTCAGTCCTTAAAGCAGCCTTTTTATGCTCATTTACTGACGCTTACGAACCACTATCCGTTTATTCTCAATGAGCAGGATGCGTCACTTGACAGGGGAACAACAGGTGATAGCACGGTTGATGGTTATTTCCAAACGGCGCGTTATTTAGATGAGGCATTGGAGCAGTTCATCAATGATCTAAAAGCTTCCGGTTTATACGATGATTCCATCATTATGATTTACGGTGATCATAATGGAATATCAGAGAACCACAATCGTGCCATGGCAGAGGTTCAAGGAAAAGAGATTACGCCTTATCAAAATATGCAGAACCAGCGGGTGCCGTTGATGCTTCATATCCCTGGCAAAGAAGGCGGAGTCAATCACACATACGGCGGTATGATTGACGTCATGCCTACACTTCTTCATTTGCAAGGGATTGATCAAAGGAACTATATTAACTTCGGGACCGACTTGTTCTCGAAAGAACATGACCAGACAGTTGCCTTAAGAAACGGAGACTTTATCACACCGAAGTACACTTCTGTTGATAATACCATTTACGATACGGCTTCTGGAAATACGCTGGAACCAAACGAACAAACAAAAAATATTAAAGAAAGGGTGGAGCAGCAGCTCAAGCTCTCAGATCAGGTTCTTTATCAGGATTTGCTGCGCTTCCATGACCTTGAAGATTTCAAAAAAGTGAATCCTTCCCTTTATCACTACGGAAATAAAAATAGTGAAGAAGGAAGCAAAAGTCAAAAAGAAGGACAATAAAGCAAGACGATTATAAAAAACCTTGGTGAGAAATTATTTTCTCGCCAAGGTTTTTTCTGTCACGATATTCTTGAAGGAAAATTCATCGTTCAGAAGCTTTCCTGTAACTTGTTAAAAAGGCGCCGCTGATCGTAATAATACCTCCTAAAAGCGTGATGCCAGTTATTTGTTCATGTAATAGCAGGACACCTAATACTACTGTCCAAACAGGAAGCAAGTTGATGTATGGAGCTGCTGTTCCCGCTCCAACTATTTTAACCCCCGTATTCCATAAGAAGTAAGCACCTACAGAGGCGAACGTGCTGACATAAATGACACTTAACCATGCGTTACCTGTCATATGTATCATATCTGGCTTCACCGCTCCTATACAGCTTATGGCACTAAAAAGCGTTCCGTAGAAAGCCGCCCCTGCTGTCATCGTCAGTGGATCCAATTGCTTTCCATATCGTTTTCCGAGCACAGTGTACAATCCCCACGCCAAACAGGATAAAAGAATTACAAGCTCTCCAACAATAGAGCCTTCAGAAGATGCTGAGTGTTTCCCTTGTACTAAAATAATAACGCCTGCTATTGATACTACAGCACCAATCCAAGCTTTCATTTTTATAGTTTCTTTCAAAAGAAAAGGAGTAAATAGTAAAATTGCGATCGGAATTCCTGCCGAGATCATACCAGCTTGAGATGCACTTATAGATCCCAGCCCTAAGTAAGTTAACGTTGAAAATGCAAATACACCGAAAAATCCTAAAATCATAAATTCCTTCCACTTTGAAACAATCGGGAATTTCTTTTTATTGATAGCCAGCAATCCCCAAAGCAGAATAGTCGATATCCCCCATCGAATTGTGTTCAGTAACGGTGCAGGCAACGCATCTGCTAAATAACGTCCGCAAATAAAATTGCCGCTCCATAGAAGTGTAGCAAGTACTAATAGAAAAATTCCGCGTTTCATAGAAAACTTATCCTCCAAACTCTAGCTCATTTCAATTTTGTATCAATAATGGACACTTATGTATCAATAATGATACAATTAGAATAAAATTTGTGTTGCAAACTGTCAAGGGGGTACAATAAATGCCGGTAACAGAAGGTGTTAATAGTGTCGTACATGCGATTAGAATTTTAGAACAATTTAAAAATGGCGCGGGTTTGAGTGCAGGAGAAATTAGCAAGCTCACAGGAATCCCAAGAGCAACAGTCTATCGTTTGTTAAAAACGTTAAGCCTTCAACAGATAGTGAGACAGGGGGATGACAAAAAATATCGCCTTACATTACGTTTGATGGAATTAGGAAACGCCGCGTTAGCCATCCCGTCATTGCAGCAAACAGTTTATCCTTTTCTTGTTTCTCTATCAGATATCACTGGTGAAACTGGTCATTTTTCTGTATTAGATGGCTACCATGTTGGATATATCGCTAAGAAGGAATCTCCTCATCCATTTCGAATGCTGTCTTATATCGGTTGGCGCGGCCCTTTGCATGCAACAGCTGCTGGCAAGATGTTATTATCATATTCAAATTCGGATTTTATAGATAGTGTTTTAGATCAGAAGCTACATCAATATACCTCTCACACAATTACAGACCCTGATAGGCTAAGACAGGAAATTGAAAATATCCGATCCTCAAAATATGCGATCGATGATGAAGAATTAAGCGAAGGATTACTGTGTTTTTCTGTTCCTGTTTTTTTTGAAGAAAAAGCGATAGGCTCCTTATCCGTATCTGGGCCTAAACAACGCTTACTACAAAAAACAACTGACGAGTTCATTGAGATTTTAAATCAAAAGAGCGAAGGGATTACGAAGAAGCTAATGTATGGGATCAAATAGATTAAATCCTTCTTTATCGACCTTGCCCTGTCGTTAAAGAAGGATTGTCTAACTACACCAGGAGGGGAACTTGATTTGAAAAAAGGACCGATATTTCCGATAGAAAAACTCCTAAGTTCAAAGTCAGCAGCCATATAACAAAAATTGCTTCACTGTTTGATTAAATTTGTCCGTCTCTTCATTTTGCGGCCAATGGCTGCACCCCTCAAATAAAAAGAGATTCGAATTCTTTATGCTTTCATTAGCTGAGATCGCGCAGGAAAGCGGGATCGTTTTATCTTTTGTACCCTGAACAAGCAATGTCGGCATCCTGATTTCAGATAATCTTTCAAGAAAATTTGACTTGAGCCCCTTTTCCATTAGCTCGCTTCGTAAAAATGAGCAATAGGCTCTTCCTGCCTGAGGATCCTGCGAAGCCAGATAAACCTCTTCAAGCAATTCATCGCTTAGCTTTTCCTTGGCACAAATTAATCCTGATAACAGCACCCTTTTCGTCAACAAGCGGCTTCTGCTTTTTTGCAGCACCAGATACCCCCATTCCATTACCGCTGTCTTTATCGAGAAAGCAGTAAGAGGGTGAAACGGCAGTCTCTGCATAAGTCCATAGGAGGAGACCAACACCAATTTTTTTGTCCGAGCAGGATGTCTCAAAGCAAAAGAAAGCGCAATTGCCCCACCCATTGACAGCCCAATTATACAAATTTCTTTTTCATTAATGTGGTCTAAAAACTGCTCTAAAAACGCAACATAGTAATCGACAGTGTAGTCGACCTCAGGCTTTTCGCTTTGTCCATATCCGGGGAGATCAGGAGCAAATACGCGAAATTCTTCTGCTAACTCCCCCAGCACTCTGCTCCACGAGATAGAAGCCGAATCTAAACCGGATCCATGTATAAAAACAACCGGAGATCCTTTATCACCGGCTGTAAAATATCGTATGTTCATATCATTTATCACTGTACTCACACTTTGAACCGTACGATTATCCTGCAATTTACTTCCACCAATCATCAAACATGGATACAGGTACTTGACGTTTATGTTCGGTAAGCAGATAGCGCTTTTCTAGCACTTCTTCGACTTCTTTTCGGACAGGCTTCCCTTCCAAATAGTCGTCAATATCGTTATAAGTAACCCCAAGCTCTTTTTCATCCGCCTGTTGAGGAACCTCATCCAGAAGGTCAGCTGTCGGCGATTTTGTATAAAGCCGTTCAGGAGCATCTAATTCCATAAGCAAACTTTTGCCTTGACGCTTTGACAAACCCGTCAACGGCAGGATATCGGCACCGCCGTCTCCGTATTTTGTGAAAAACCCTGTCACCGCTTCTGCTGCATGATCCGTACCGATGACAAGCAGCCCGTTTTGCCCGCCAACTGCATATTGGACAATCATTCTGACACGCGCCTTTACGTTCCCTTTGTTAAAATCGGATAAGTGCTCATTCGTTTCAATTCCATACTGTTCAGCGAATGCGCTGACCGTAGATTGAATATTAAAGACTATAGAGTTATCGGGGCGAATAAACTGAAGTGCCAACTGGGCATCAGCTTCATCGGCCTGTGCGCCATGTGGCAGCCTGACAGCAGTAAACTCAGCTTCTTCACCCTCGTTTCTTAATTCCTCAACGGCCAATTGCGCAAGCTTTCCTGCAAGCGTTGAATCTTGTCCCCCGCTAATTCCCAAGACAAAACCTTTAGCACCTGTTTTTTTCTTATACTCTTTCAGAAAGTCTACTCTTTTTCTAATCTCGCTTTTTGGATCAATCTCTGATTGCACATTTAGGGCATTTATAATCTGTTCTCTTAAAGACATCTTTGCTTCCTCCTAATTTTAATGCAATTTATCTTAATTTAAAGATACCAATCCTCGCAATTGAAATAAAGGGATATGTATGGATTTTTACTATTCAAAGCACTAGCCATCCTGCTAAAGGCTTGAGATTGTAAATGTAGACATACAAGTAATGGTCTGATCTGGATCCAAACCTTTCAATCCTGTCAATGAAGCTGACTGATTCACGTTTGGCGCATTCGTTACCCACGTATAGGGCTCAAGACATAACAAACCCTCTGCTCCATTAAATGCAACCCAATGCTTAAACGAGTGATCGCACTGATATTCAACCTTCAAGTTCGCGGCATGATCCGTTAATGCGGCGATACTGTTACCCTGCTGATCGATATCAGCAAGAAAAATATCATCAAGCTCTCTGCCAATCGGGCTCGTCTCTTCTTTGTAATTGTGCTCACTCGATTTTAATTCACCCGTAGGCAAGGAGCGTTCATTCAGGATCCATTGCTTGCTGACAGGAAGTGTGAACGTGCAAGCTTCTTTGTCACCCTTGTTATTCAGCGGAAATGGAAAAGCAGTATGGTAGCCGAAGCCAAAGGGCATTGGTTTATCACCAAGATTTTTCATTTCGCCTCCAACACGAAGGCTTGAACCATCAAGCGTGTAAATCATTGTTATTTTAAAAGAGTGTGGAAAAACCCTGATAATATCGGGGAAATGGCTAGATTGCAGCTCGGTTTTTACGACCGCTTTTCCATCCTCTAATTCTGCACTTTTTAAGCTGAAAGGTTTATCATGCAGAAAGCCGTGAAGATGGTTTTCTTTGTCTGTTTCATTAACCTCCAGCTGATAATCTTGTCCGGCGTAGCTCATTTTCCCTCGATCGATTCGATTAGGAGGAAAGAGAATCGGTATTCCGTAGAAAAATGGAGCTGAGAGATACTCTTCTGATGACTTCGGCACATTCAAAACGTTTACATTTTCTTTTTTCCATTGTAAAGAAATAAGATTGCTTCCCCAGGATGGAATAAGTATCGCGTCCAAATATGAACTGCTTAATTTAACCGCCTTTTCGTCTAAATATTCTACGTGTTCAATATGATTTGTCATCAATCCAGCTCTCCTTCATATTTAACAGTCTATTGTATCAACATCGGCAAGCAATAATTTACGACCTTGTTCATTCGAAATGGACTCGCTCATTATTAAAGCCAGTGCCTTTTTCTTTTGCACAGCTTCTATATCTCCGGCAACACGATACGCCCGGTCAAAGCATCACAAGCAAATGCCATGTCAAAATCGGCGATCTTATATTTTTGAATCAAATCCATATTCACTTCCGCATGGTAAAGAATGGGTTCAGCTCTACTTAAGAGTGCATACAGTCTGGACAACAGCCACTCCCCACGAGAGAAATTAACCGGCTGCCCCGCGATTCCCCAATGAAAACGGGAAGCATGTGCCATATGGAGCATCGTGGTGTCTTCTTCTTTAGTTCGAGTTGGTTTTTCTATGTAGTCCCATGTTTAATTAATTTGATCAACTGCCAATTTTCTATGCTGTCCATCAGATAATGCATCTTCTCTTTTCATATATATCCCCCTGCCATCCGATTTTAATCCTATCATAGCACATCGAAATGTGAGAATTATCAATCAAGATCTTTGATAAAAAATTCGCGGCTTGAAATAATAGAAGCAGATGAATAGAGAAAGGAGTTTTATACATGAACGTACTGATAATCGGGGCAAACGGACAAATCGGCCGTCAGCTAACAGAGCTTCTGCACAACAGCAAGGAACATCAAGTTACTGCAATGGTCAGAAAAAAAGAACAAGCTGAACATCTGAAACAATCAGGAATTAATACGGTGATTTCCGATCTTGAAGAAAGTGTAGAAAGCTTGACTGAGGCTGCAGGCGGCAGTGACGCGATTATTTTCACCGCTGGATCCGGCGGGACAACCGGCTACGACAAAACGCTACTCATTGATTTGGACGGCGCGGCGAAAACGATTGAAGCAGCAGAAAAAGCAGGAATTGAACGTTTCATCATGATCAGCGCGCTGCAATCCCACGTAAGAGAGAACTGGAATGAAGCGATTAAGCCCTACTACGCAGCGAAACACTATGCGGATAAGATTTTGGAAGCAAGCAGCCTGAATTACACGATTATCCGCCCGGGGCGATTATTAAATGATCCTGGAACCGGCCAAATTTCAGCTGCGGCAGATCTTGAAAGAAACAGCATCCCGCGTGAAGACGTAGCAAAAACAGCGCTAGTTGCACTTAATGAGAAAAATACTTACCGGAAAGCGTTTGACTTGGTTTCTGGGAATGTGCCGATAGCAGATGCATTAAAGGAGTTGTAAGCTCAGTAAGCCTGTCTTAGAAATGGACAGGCTTTTAGTTGGTGATGGAGAATGATCGGGTTTTCCGTCGATATGATACAAGAGCTAGAGCTATTTTATCTATAATGATAAAGTTAAAAAAGACAACACGTTTATTAAAAAGGAAGTGACATTCCGATGCACCCTTTCCGACCACTCCAACCACCTGCCTTTCAACAAGAATTCTTCGATCCATGTTATCGCTATCAAGAATATGCGCCAAGCAAGAATTTAGAGAAATATATTGCTTGTTATTGGACAATTAACATTCGGGCAAAAGATAAAAATAAGCTGCATCGTGTCATCCCTGATGGCTGTGTTGATATTATTTTCGACCTGCGATCCACTTCTGTTTCAAAGGGAGCTTTTGCAGCAGGGGTTATGCCTGAATACATGGTCACGTATTGCTCGGAAGACCAGTCTTTATTTGGCATCCGATTTTATATCGAAACCGCTCACTTTGCCTTGAGTCATCCTATTTCTTCGATTACTGGCAATCTGGTATTTCTCGAAGATATATGGGGCCATGAAACAGCTTTTGTTTGGGAGGAAATTTTAAATGCAAAAAGAATTGAGAAAATTATTCAGATAGTTGAGTCTAAATTAAAAAACCGTTTTGAAAAGCATGAATTCAAATCAGATGGTTTTCTCCAAACGGCACTGAATTATATGTATGCTTACAAAGGAAATCTTCAAATACGTTTACTGGCAGAAAAAATCAGCTGGAGTGAGAGGAGTTTAAGAAGAACATTTCAAAACGAACTAGGAATAAGTCCAAAAGAACTATTAAATATTGTTCGGTTTCAATATCTATTACAGGATCTGAAACAAGGCAGCCACTCTCGTTTCGTTGATATGGCTCTTACTTCCGGCTACTATGATCAACCACATTTGATTAACAGTTTTAAACGCTATTACGGTTTATCACCTTCTGACATTTTCGGTTCATAATCTGTCCGTTTTTTCCAAGTCATAAAAAAGATAAATAGTTATGCTGATGAATGAAGGAGGTTTTTATGGACCATTCAACTTTAGAAGCCTATTGCCTTAAGTTACCGGGTGCCGTACATGATTATCAAGCGGATTGGAAAGCTGACCGCTTTCAAGTAGGCGAAAAAATGTTTGCTATGATCGGTGGTCACCCGACAGGAAAGCCCATTCTATCATTAAAATGCAATCCAGAATACGCAGAAGAATTAAGAGAAAGCTATGAAGGGATTATGCCCGGCTACTATCTGAATAAAACACATTGGAATTCAATCTATATCGATTCAGATCTTCCAGAAGAGCTATGGGAGAAGCTAATCATACATTCTTACACATTGGTTTTTCAAAAATTAACGAAAAAAGTTCAAAAAGAGATTAGTACAGCAGAAGGAGGCAATCAAAATGGGAATTAAACTGGACATGGTAGGTATTGTAGTGAAAGACATGAAGAAAGCCTTGGATTTTTACCGCGTGCTAGGATTTGAAATTCCTGAGAGCGCAAACGAAGAGCCGCACGCAGAAGTAGAGCAAGCAGGTTGTCGACTGGCTTTTGATACACAGGAAATTGCAAAAAGCGTATACGGAAGCTGGGCAGAACCTTACGGGCACCGGGTTGAATTAGCTTTTAAGTGTGACAGCAGCGATGCACTTAATGAGTTGTATTCAAAAATAATCCAGAGTGGATATGAGGCACATCGTGAGCCTTGGGACGCGTTTTGGGGGCAGCGCTACGCAATTGTCAAAGACTCGGACGGTAACCTCATCAGTCTTTTTGCCTAAAGCAAAAAACAGCATTCTCGCATCTCCCGAGATTGCTGTTTTTATTTTTTCTATAACTTCATCCCCATACGGCTTTTATAACGCTTAATCAGCATTTGACAATCGACGCTTACTACTCCTTGAAGAGGATACAGCTTTCCAGTTAAAAAGTTTTCCATTTCTTGCTCGTTTGAAAAAATCCCGTGCATGTGCAGCTTGCTCGGCCCTGTCATATGATAAAGGCTTGTCACAGCCTGTTCTCTTTCCAGCTGGTCGGCCACTGTTTCTAAATACTTCGGCTCTACCTCCACATTAAAAAACACCGAAACATGAATGCCCACCTTCACCGGATTGATAACTGCGGTGAATTTTTCAATGATTCCTTCTTCCATCAAATTGTTAATTCTAGCTTGAACAGCGACTCTCGAGAGGCCGATCCGTTTTCCTAAATCAGTATAAGAAATCCTGCCTTCCTCATGAAGGATGGAAAGGATCTTTTTATCCGTCTCATCCAAAGTCAAATCCGGAATAAAATAGTTTTCTGCCACTTGAGCTCACTCACTTTCGATATGTTTTGGAAAACAGATTTATATCTTCATTTAGAAACTAATATATCATTTATATGTCCAAGTTGGAAAAGAATAAATGATTATGACAGAAAACAATACCAATATTATACACTTTCGATACGACATCAATTAATAACATTTTAAATCTTTTCGTTTGTATATTTATATATTTAATTTATCTAATCAATTATTATTATTTTTTTCATTACGTTTTGAAATTTTTTTCGTTAAAAACCCTATTTCTTTTTTCTTAAAGATGCTATAATTCTGACTATATTCCTACGCCCGAACTAGCTGGGAAAGACTTAAAAAGCTACTGTATAATGATCGGAGACTGAGCTGCTATGATAAAATTTGATCCATTGTATCACCCTTATTCTTCTATAAGAAACACAGTATACGGAAAAAAAGGAATGGTTGCCACCTCGCAGCCGCTTGCTGCACAGGCCGGGCTCGAGATATTAAAGAAAGGCGGCAATGCCATTGATGCTGCAATTGCCACAGCAGCCTGCTTAACCGTGGTGGAGCCAACGTCAAATGGGATCGGCGGCGATGCATTCGCAATCGTTTGGACAAAGGGCGAAATGCACGGGTTAAACTCAAGCGGCCCTGCTCCAAATAGTATCAGCATTGATGCTGTAAAAAACCAAGGACACGAGGAAATGCCTAAATATGGATTAACTCCGGTGACTGTACCGGGGGCTCCTGCTGCATGGGCTGAGCTTTCAAAAACATTCGGCCGTTTGCCTTTAAAAGAAGTTCTGCAGCCAGCCATTACTTATGCAAAAGAAGGATATCCGGTATCCCCGACTCTCGGGCACTTTTGGAAAAAAGGCTATCAATCTTTTAAAGACACACTAACGGATGATGTGTTTGAAGGCTGGTTTAAAACCTTTGCACCAAATGGCAAGCCTCCCGAAATCGGCGAGATATGGAAATCTCCAGGTCACGCAAGAACACTGGAACTAATCGCAGAAACAAATGCTGAAGCCTTTTACAAAGGAGAGCTCGCCGAAAAGATCGATGCTTTTTCAAAAAAACACGATGGATTTATTCGCAAAGAAGATCTTGAAGTCTTTGCTCCGGAATGGGTGAAACCAATCTCTGTGTCCTACAAAGGCTATGATGTGTGGGAAATTCCCCCTAATGGGCAAGGAATTATTGCACTGATGGCACTGAATATGCTCAAAGATGATACGTTCCATTCGAGAGATAGTGCAGAAAGCTTCCATTTACAAATTGAAGCGATGAAGCTTGCATTTACAGATGGGCTTCAGTACATTACGCAAAAGGATAAAATGGGAGTGGCGGTCGAACAATTGTTGTCCAGCCAGTATGCGAAAGAACGCAGAGACTTAATTGGAACAGAAGCGATCGATCCATTTCCAGGTAAGCCTTCAAAAGGGGGAACCGTTTATCTTGCAGCCGCCGATGATGAAGGAAATATGATCTCATTTATCCAGAGCAATTACATGGGATTCGGCTCTGGCGTGGTCGTGCCGGAAACAGGGATTTCATTGCAAAACAGGGGCCATGGCTTCAAATTGGACCCAGATCACGATAACTGCTTGGAACCCGGCAAAAAAACCTATCATACGATTATTCCCGGATTTCTTACAAAAGACGGGAAGCCGGTGGGTCCATTTGGTGTCATGGGAGGATTCATGCAGCCGCAAGGTCATTTACAAGTCGTTATGAATCTGATTGATTTTTCTCTGAACCCCCAAGTCTCCCTGGATGCGCCCCGCTGGCAATGGGTCAAAGGGAAAAAGGTTCTGCTTGAACCATCATTCCCAGAACATATCGCCCACGCACTTGCAAGGAAAGGCCATCAGATTGAATGGGCGCTCGATTCAGGATCGTTCGGAAGGGGCCAAATGATTATTCGCCAAGAAAATGGGGTTTTAGCAGGCGGAACCGAGTCACGAACAGACGGAGCGATTGCTTCATGGTAGAAAAAATAAGATAACAAAGCTTTCCTGATATTCAAGCTTTGTTTTTGTCGAAGAAGGTGTATTCGTTGTTAAAAAGATATGTAGAAATTTTTATCGGAATGTTCCGTGCCGGTATGCTGGGCTATGGCGGTGGACCTTCCTCCATACCGCTTTTATACAAGGAAGCTGTTGATCGTTTTAAATGGTTAACAGATGAAGAATTCTCTGACACACTCGCAATTGGAAACACATTGCCAGGACCAATTGCGACGAAAATGGCCGGTTATATCGGCTACCGGGTTGCGGGAATCATTGGTTTGCTTATTGCAATTATCGCGACAGTCATGCCAACCGTCATTTTATTAAGCATTTTTCTTAAGTATCTATATGCCTTTAAGGATTCCGGCTGGGTAAACGGAATTACTACGGCTGTACAACCCGTGATTGCTGTCATGCTGTTTGTCATGGCTTACAGCTTTATGAAGCAATCATGGAAGGGTCAAGGAATGAAAAAGACCATTTTTTTAGGTGTGATTAGTTTTGTTCTTTTATTCTTTGCAGGCCTGCATCCTGCGATCTTAATCGGTGCCATATTGCTTTACAGCTTTGTGACCGGTAAAGAAAAAGAGAAATCGATCACACGCGGGGAGTCGACAGGCGTATGATGATTTACTGGCATCTTTTCTTAGCATTTTTCGTACCTGGCATCGTCGGCTACGGGGGCGGTCCCCCATCGATTCCTCTTATACAATATGAGGTTGTCGATCACTATGAATGGATGACGAATAGTGAGTTTGCAAATACACTGGCATTAGGAAATGCCCTTCCTGGACCAATAGCAACAAAAATGGCCGGTTATATCGGCTATGAGATTGGCGGCGTACCAGGTGCTGCAGTTGCATTATTTGCAACAATCGCCCCATCCCTCATCGTAATGATTGTCTTAATGGGAATTCTATTAAAATTTAAAAATTCCCCCCGTATCAAAAAAATGACCGGAATGATCAAGCCAACCATTGCCATCCTCCTTGTGATGATGTGCTATGAGTTTGTAACAGGTGCATGGGAAAAAGCAGGCTTGTGGCACACGCTTTTCCTGCTTGCATCCAGCTACCTTCTGCTTGAAAGGTTTAAGGTTCACCCAGCCTTTGTAATCGTGCTTACACTTGGTTATGGTGCATTTTTACTGTAATAACGAAAAGCTGCCTGAGAATGTCTCGGCAGCTTTTTTGTTGTTCTGGCGGATGTTAGTTGAATATCTGATTTATTACGTTCTGACTATGTATTTGTAGAGACTTGCTTAGTTGAATCGACTGGCTCGGCTCTATTAATTGCACGGATAACATTCATAATTACACTAGTGTACGCCTTTTTTGCACCGTTGCTCGCTTTTATTGCACCGTTGTTCAACTTTCGATGCACAGCTTATTTGCACCGGTGTAACCTTTATTGCACCGATACTCACCTTTTTTGCACCGAATGTATGCCTTATTGGCACTGGAGCTCTTCTTAGAATGAACAAGTAGTTCACTTCTTAATCTGAACCAGTATACCTATTATATACTGGCTCCCAACACTCTCATTTCGGGTTTACAATTCAGAAATTAAAAAAACAGCAATCTCCTAATTTCAGTGTTTAAGAGATTGCTGTTATGGGAAATTAATTACTATTCAACGACTCTTTTCACGACACCACTAAAGTGTCCGCCCCAATAGGAGCTGCTCATAGAGTCTACTGATACGCCGTCAGATGAATTGCTGTTTAAGAATTTACCGTTTCCTAGATAGATTCCAACGTGACCGTTCGTTTTATAAGTGTCGAAGAAAACCAAGTCTCCGCGTTTCATTTCAGATGTGCTTACGGATCTGCCTTTACCAACAAGAGTGTCCGTGGTAGCTGCATAACCGTTGCCTAATTGAAGACCGCCTTGATCATAAGCCCATCTTACAAAAGAAGAACAATCAAATCTTCTGTTTGCAATATCAGAAGCCGAGCGTCCGCCGCCAAATACATAAGGGGCTCTGCCGACAATGCTCATTCCTGAGCTTATCGCATTCTCAATTATTTGTGATTTGTTTCCGCTTGGTGCAGAATCTTGAACCACTGGAGCACTCGCAGTTTTAGCAGCAGGTTTGCTCGTTTTTTCAGAAGATGTTGAGGTTACTTTTGCTGAAGCCTCAGCAGCTGTTTCTTCTTCGACCTCTGCCAGTGCAGCTTTCTGCGCTTCTTTTAATTGCTGTTCTTCTTGCTTAACGGAGGCAGCTTGATCTGCAAGGGCATTAGATTTGCTATTTAGATTACTAAGCTCTTTTTCTGCTGCTTTCTGCTTATCTTCCATACTAGCAAACAACGCATCTTGGTCTTCCATCTGTTTGTCTAGCTCTGCTTGAAGACCTTCAAGCTCCGATAACGTGTTTTGGATTTTTTCTAATTTTGAGTTCAAATCTGATTCAGATACTTGAAGCTTTTTCTTGTCTTCTTCCTGAGCTGCAAGCAAATCTTTATCCGCGGAAACAATCGTTGTTACCGCACTCGCACGGTTAATAAAATCTCCGAAGCTTTCAGATCCTAAAAGCACATCTATGTATCCTAAAGACCCGCCATTCTCTTGCATCGTACGGACTCTTTCCTGTAAAACTTTATTTCTCTTTTCGATTCTTTCTTCTGTTTCTTTAATTTCTGCTTTCAATTTTTCGATTTGTTGCTTTGTTTCTTCATTTTCGTCTTTCTTATTTTCTATTTTGCTGCTCGTATCAAGTGCTTTCGTATCGAGTGCCATGATTTCTTTTTGAATTTTCTTCAGATCTTCTTTAAATTTTTCGATCTCAGCTTTTTTCTCACTAATGCTGTTGTCTACATCAGACTTCTTTCTTTCGATTTCCTGTTTCTTCTCTTGAATATTTGTTGCAGACGCTGTGTTCCCAAAAGGGAGTATGAGGCCGCTTGTCCCGATAACGGAAACCAGACCGATTGTGATGATTTTCTTTTTCACGTTCATTTTCCTCTCTTCCATTTCTGAACTACACTTTCCACTAACAATTTAATCCAAATAGATTACAAGTGAAAGAGTTCTGCAATGTTTTTAGTTCGATAAAACTAAGACTTAATACCCGAAAACTAAACCAAAAAACTAAATACCAGCAAAAAATACCATATTCTTTTCAATTATTAATTCACGTGACAAAGTATGTAAAATTGACAATATATTATATAGAAGTGTAATCTTATGTCGTTATTTTTGATTATTTAATGTACATTGGTTATTATATCGACAAAAGACGCCAAATTATATTACAGTTTCATTTCATTTTAGTATCATAGCGTAACATTCTTCATATAGACTGTTAGACCTAATTATTTGGGAGGACAAGGTTATGATTACATTCAGCATATTAGATCAGGTTCCCGTTCCAAAAGGAAAAGACCATTCTTCCGCTTTACAGGATTCAGTCACTCTTGCCAAACTGGCAGACAAATCTGGCTATAAACGCTACTGGTTCGCCGAGCATCATAGTACAAAAGGACTTGTCAGCACTTCACCGGAAGTCATGATCGCCCATACCGCTGCCAATACGTCTTCCATCCGGATAGGATCAGGCGGAGTACTCCTGCCTCAGTACAGTCCATTGAAGGTCGCAGAGAATTTCAGACAGCTGGAAGCTCTTTATCCAGGAAGAATCGACTTAGGAATCGGCCGTTCTCCCGGCGGAACAACAAAAACAAGACTTGCCCTTACTGACGGCATAAAAAAAAGCTTGACCGAGTTCCCCCGACAGCTTCAGGATCTTATCTATTATTTAACGGATACCCTTCCAGCCGAGCATGAATATGCCGGGATACAAGCTTCTCCTCCCGTTCCTGCTTCACCTGAACTATGGTTGTTAGGATTGGGAGAAAACAGTGCAAAGTTAGCGGGAACACATGGTATCGGCTATGTTCAAGGCCATTTTATCAATCCTGAAAGAGGGGAACCCGCTTTTGCCATGTACAAAGATCGCTTCCAGGCTTCTACGTTTTTTTCCAAACCGATGCCGCTGGCTGCTATTTTCATAGTTTGTGCTGAGACAGATGATAAGGCGGAAGAACTATGCCTTAGCCAGGATCTTTGGCTTTTGCGAGTAGAAAAGGGATTGGACAGCAGGATCCCGAGTGTTAGTGAAGCGAAGTCCTATACTTATTCTGCAGCGGAAAAAGAGAGAGTGCTCCAAAATCGTAACCGCATGATTATCGGATCTCCTTCAACAGTGAAACAGAAGCTGCTTGAACTGTCCGATCGCTATCAAATTGAAGAAGTGATGGCAGTCACCAACCTTTATGATTTTGAAGAAAAAAGAAGGTCATTCGAACGATTAGCTGAACTTTTTTGAAATAGTCAATCTTCCTTCCAATGGGTAAAAATCGTATCGTCCCCAAAAAGAGGATCCGCTTTAGGAAGCGGTACCACTTTTATATTTTGAATCGCTTCCTCCCTTTCTTCTGCTTTTCCCGTTTTTAAATCAAAGCCGCTGCCGCCAGGGTATGCACCTATCACTTTGAAATCGTTGCTGGACTGAATTTTTTTGTGCCCTACGCCTGCCGGAATAACAACAGTGTCTCCTGCTGTTACCTTCACTTGCTTTCCTGCCTCTCCTCCAAATTGGAGAAGCGCTTCTCCGCTGATAACGCCCAATACTTCGTGGGTGTTGCTGTGATAATGATGATAGCCAAAAACTCCTCCAACCCAGCTGTTTTTCCAATCATTTTGATCAAAAATTGACTTAGCTTCCCCAGTACGCCCATCTAACACTTGCGTATAGATTAATAAAGGCAATGTTGGGTTATTTGGAATCTTTCCGTCATCTTCAAACAAAAGAGTATCGATTCTTCGTTCTGCCATTTTATCTCGCCTCCTTAATCCATTTATTCCACTGCTGGAAACACTTAAAACGCGGATAATCTTTATAGTTTTGTATACGATAATGCTGGTAAAATAGAAGGCAAAAGCATTTAGAGGGCAGGGGTTTTACATGAATCATCGGACTTATTTATCTTTGGCATTTCCTCTTATTATTTCAACGATATCAACTCCATTACTTGGAGCAGTAGATACAGCCGTAATCGGACAGCTCCCTGATCCCTCTTATATTGGCGGAGTTGCGATAGGTACGATCATTTTTAATACCATGTATTGGCTGTTCGGCTTCCTGAGGGTAAGCACATCTGGGTTTGCGGCCCAATCGCTTGGTTCAAACAACCATTTTGACAGTATGATGGCAATCATTCGGCCTTTTTTTATCGCACTCATTGTTGGAGTTATATTCATTCTGTTTCAGTCGCCGATTTTGCAGTATTCTTTAGTATTTATCGGTGCGGATGCTTCCGTTAGTCAAATTGCAGCAGAGTATTTCTATGTGAGAATATGGGGAGCTCCCTTCACTTTAATGAATTATGTCATTTTAGGCTGGCTGATGGGGATGGCTCGCATTAAGGATACGCTGATTCTGCAGCTTTCTATGAATTTCCTCAATATTGCACTCGCGTTACTCTCTGTGAACGTGTTTCACATGGGAATTTTAGGGGTTTCATCCTCTACCTTGATTTCCGAAATTGCCGCATTTTTTGTCGGTATTTGGATGATCAATAAGCGAAGGAACGATTCTTTTCATATTTCATTTAAACAGGTGAAAGAGGAGCTGCTAGACCCGCTTCCCTTCAAGAAAATGATGATTGTAAATCGCGACCTCTTTATTAGAACGATATGCTTGCTTATCGTGTACAACACCTTTACAGCAAAAGGTGCTTCCTTTGGGGAAGAAGTCCTGGCTGCAAATGCAATTCTCTTTCAAATTCACTATATAATGGCCTACTTTTTTGACGGATTCGCAAACGCTTCAAGTATATTAGTAGGTAAAGCAGTCGGAAAGAGGAGTGAGGATTCTTACTTGATGACGATTAAACTTTCAATTCTATGGTCGATAATTGCCTCATTTACCCTTGCAGGCTGCTTTTACCTTACAAAGGATTTTATTATTTCAATTTTCACCCCGCTTAAACGGATTTTGGATTTGACTAATGACTATGCCATTTGGCTCATTTTGTTTCCGATATGCGCTTGTATCGGGCTCGTTTTTTACGGCGTTTTTATTGGCGCTACAGAAGCAGGTTCTATACGGAACTCGATGATTTATTCTTGTATTCTATATTTGTTAGCTTTATTTTTGCTCCCGCCAAGTCTTGGGAATCATGGATTATGGATCGCATTTATTTTGTTTAGTTTAGGGCGCTCCATTTTCTTGCTATGGGATATTCCGAGATTAAGAAGAAAGATTTTTATCTCGCAGCAACAAGCTGTAAGACCTCCGCATTAAGCGATGGATTCTAGCGGGAGTTAGCTTCCCGCGTGCAACAGTCAGTGGGAACGATACCCCGCTGACTGGATTATCTAAAGAAACCGCTTTCTACCCTTTAACCCCCACCATGTAAATACCTTTTATTTCCTCCAATGTTACAAATGTCATCTTTGCAATAGTCTATCATTGACTCGTTAGAGAACTGTAAACTCGTTTACAGCCTTTCTGGTTTATAGTGATATTTAGAAAGCTTCAACAAGATGTAAAGGAGGGGATGTAATGGGGAAACGAATCGAGTGGATTGATGCGGCCAAAGGAATCGGAATTATTTTGGTTGTAGCAGGACACGTTCCAACGACTGATCCCATTAAGCAGTTTATCTATTCCTTTCATATGCCGTTATTTTTCTTTTTATCAGGGCTTGTCTTTAAATCAAAAGACCTCGGTTTAAAAAGCTTTATTCAAAAAAAAGCAAGAAGTTTGCTATTTCCATATGTTTGTTTTGCGATCATTACTTATTTGTTTTGGTTTACTGTAGAAAGACATCTCCCATTTAGCTCAGACAGCAACGTGGATCCTTTTACTCCATTTATGGGCATTTTTCTTTCAATCGAAGATAATCACATGATGACTTATAACCCTGCTGTTTGGTTTTTAACTGCTTTATTTTTGGTTGAAATTGCCTTCTTTCTATATACAAAGGTTGCGAAGGGAAGGTTCGTTGTCTTATTTGCAGCCTTATGCGGGGCCATCGGTTATTATGGATCGCTGAAACTGGATGGCAGCCTTCCATGGAATGTGGATGTTGTCTTTACGGCAATCGCTTTTTATGCTTTCGGCTATGCTATGAAAAATCACCTGGCACAACATAAACCAAAAAGAACGCTGATCACTTGTGTTTTGTTATTTATAGTAACCGCTTATGTTGAATCGTATAACATTAGAGTTGATATGCGAGGAAATGATTACGGCAATGGATTAGTCTTTTACCTAGCGTCTTTACTTGGAATTGCAGGAACCATTTATTTGAGCCACAAGCTAAAACGAGTTGCTTTTCTCACCTATCTGGGAAAAAATTCGATCGTCATTCTGCTGCTTCAGTTTGTAGCGATTCCGATTGTAAAAACCTTTATCTACTATGGGATGGAAATCGATATCAAGGATACGGATACTGCAGCTTGGACCCTTTTTTATACCGTCTCGATTTTATTGTTTATGATTCCATGCATCTCATTTTTGAATAAATATCCTCTTTTGTTGGGGAAAGTATCCCAGAGGAGAATAGAAAACCTGTAGAGTCGATAATTTCTGCAGGTTTTTTTCGTTATTTTTTCAATTGTTCATAATGGAGTGCAGCAGCAATTGACAAATCATCCGATTCATCTAAATGGCTAATAGCTTTTAGTACGTAGGATGCACCATGAGCTTGAAGCATTTCTTGAAGCTGAACTGCTTCAGGATCTTCTTGGCTGTCGAAAGCAAGAGCAGCCGCGATTGCTTTTGACAGCTGCTGAAAGCTTAGACCTGCTTTTTTCGCTTCATATGCGGGACGTACCAATCTATCCTCCGGTCCAAGCTTGCGGATCGGTGACCGCCCAACTCGTGTCACAGCGTCATTCAAATACGGATTTTGAAAACGGCTGATAATTTTCTCAATATAGTTTTGGTGAGCTTGTTCATCTAAACCATACTGACTCACAAGATATGCTCCTGTTTCCTCCAGCGTCTTTTTGACCTGCTCATAGATGGCTGTATCGTTTAACGCCTCATCAATCGTTTTTTTGCCGAATAAATAACCAAAGTAAGCGGTCACTGCGTGTCCTGTGTTTACTGTAAAGAGCTTCCGTTCAATGTAAGGAGCCAAATCGGGAACAATGGTCATTCCTTTTACCTCAGGAACCTCTTGGTCGGCTTCTACAATCCATTCATGATATGTTTCCACGAGTACATCCATGCCTTTTTGATCCTGAATCGGCACAATTCTGTCCACAGCAGAATTGAAAAAGAATGCTCTTCCTTTCAGCTCTGATACGGATTTTTCATCGATGCTTTCAAGAATGTGCCCTCTTAATAGGTCTGTTGCAGAAATTTGGTTTTCACAGGCAATAATATAAACAGGATTATCATTTGTCTTTATGCGTTCCGCTAGTCCTTTTGCAATTAATGGAGCAATTCTTGGCAGGATTGAAGGACCGATTGCAGTTGTCACAAACGTTGCTTGACCAATTGCTTCAATGACCTCATTCTCCTGTTTGAGATTATTGAGTCCCGACACATTGTAAATATCCGTTACTTCTTGCGGATCTGCAGCCGTTTTTACTTTGTAGGCTTTTTCTTGATTCAATTTATTTATTAGCTCATCAGCAATATCAACAAAGGTTACATGGTAGCCTGATTGTGAAAATAGTGCGCCTATAAATCCTCTGCCAATATTCCCGGCTCCAAAATGAACAACACTTTTCATTTCAAATCATTCCTTTATTATATGGTGTAAATGTTCATAAAACGTTTCCTCGAGCTTCTTTCTAACCATTTGTTCATTAGACGATGAAAAAATTAATATGGCCTCTTGATCTTCCACAATGCTTGTGCTGACAATACTTATGATTTCAAGCTGCTGAGGGCTAATGTGTTCAGGAGCAAGCATTAAAAGTAGGTTTCTGCATTCAACCGGCTTTCCTCCCATACCTTTCAGCAGGTAGGGGCTGTTCAGATGGGCAATGTGAAATATGATTTCATTGACACATTCATGCCTGCAATGGTACAGAGCCATACTCGTACCGGGAATGCCCAAGCCCCCCTGCTCCTCCCTTTCCAGCAGTTGATCCAGAACATCCTGGACATTCTTAACAAACCCTTTTTCTTTGCATCTTTCTACCATATCACGTATACACGACTGATAGTCTCCTTCATTTTCAACCGGATAAAGCTCAAAATTTGAAAGAATCGATTTCATGCTGAGCAATGTGCTTTCAATTTCCTCTATGGTCGATAAAAGAGGTCTTTGTTCACCGGATGAGCGGAAGGTTTCTTGCTCTTCTGTATGTGAATATTCTTTTTTGTCGATCATTTTTTTAATATTTTTCTTTAAATATGTTCTGATAGATTTGCTATCTTCATCACTCAAAAGCGGGTTGACCAGCACGTAGTCGTCAAAAGGTAGCCTTACGGTCGAAATGATGACGTCAAAATTTTTTAATGCAAAGCTCCGAAGCTCTTTGATAGACGCGATTTCAACTGAAGATATTTCACTTACCTCTTTTTTAACTCGGCTTGCCAGCATTTTTGAGGTACCGATTCCTGTTGGACAGACGATCAGTGCCTTTATCGCCATTTCCTCTTTTCTTAGCTCTAAAGACGAGCCAAAATGAAGAACCAAATAAGCAATTTCATCATCCGGAAAATTAATTTCTTCAAATGCCTTTTCCAGACTATTGCTGACGGCCATAAATAAGACTGGATAGCTCTTTTTTATATCTGCTGTTAACGGATTATATAAGCCCATATTTTGAGATATCCTGTATATTGCAGGCTCCATATGGGCGAGCAGCCCTTGGAACAGTGAAAAATCGGCAGTCATATCAATGTTCAGCTGAAATGAAACATCCTGGATCATTTTTCTGACAGCCCTGCCGATAATGACGCTGTCGTAATAAAACGCTTCTGCTTCTCGTAGCTTTGAGCCTTTTAAAATGACCGTTAAAAAATCGATATCTTCATCTGACAGCTTTTCGTCAAGATCAACGTTTATCTCCTTCAAGAGCCTGGACTCAGCAGTTTGCTTACTGCCATTTTCAAAAACGCCTTCTTCGATTCGAAACCCCAATGCATTTCTCTGTATTGAAATGCAAATTGCTATTAATAGACCAATATAGTCACTGTCCGCCAGCTTCATAAAGCTATTGTTCATTTTTGTTTTGGATGAAAGAATATCATCGATGGCCTTAAGATACTCAAGCTTTAAGAAATGTAAGATCACTGACTTTTCACTGGCGATATCCCGTTTGCTCAGAAGAAACAGCTTTTCAAACAGCTCCTGATTGTAAAACATCAAAAGGTAGTTCCCCAGCGCCTTTCTTTTTGCAATCTCCCTGCCATCAAAAACAACGCCAACTCCGCGTTTTCTCAACACTTTTATGCCGAAACCAGACAGCCATTCCGTTAAGTCATCCAAATCTGTTCCGATCGTTGTTATACTCGTATTTAATTCATTGGCAAGGGTTAACACCTTCACTGCTTCTTTTTCATGAAACAATCGGATTAAAATTAATAGCTTCCGTTCCTCCGCGGGCAAATCTGTCGGCTTTACTTTGGCTAGCTCCTGCATCATCCGAAAAATATTCTCATTGCTTCCTACTATTTCAAGTCCTTGTCCGCTTACCCTCTGAAGCTTAAGGTTAAAACGATTCAGTAGATGCTCGATCGTTTTCAAATCACGATTCACGGTTCTGACGCTTACGTTTAAAAAATGGCTGATCGACTGTGCGGTATGCAAACCGGATGTTCTGATCATATACTCGATAATCGCTTTCTCTCTGGTAGTGATAAACATACCCTTCACTCACTTTAATGGTTAGTTTGCCATACAAATCAACGCTGCACACCGCACCATGAGGTCTTGATTTGTATATTAAGACGAAAGGAGCTTTTTAGAAGCACCTTCGCCTTACTTATTTAACGATCCGATAATATCTAAAATTTCTTTTTCGGTTTTAGCAGCTGCCATTTTCTCGATATTATTCATATCCGAGCAGGTAACGGCAATCCCCGAAAGAATTTCTATATGAGTACCGTCTTTTCCGGCAATACCGAATAGCAGCCTGACTTTTTCTCCGTTAAAATCGACGCCGTCAGGGACTTGCAAAATCGTTACGCCTGATTTTAATACCGCTTTTTTCGCCTCTTCTGTGCCGTGCGGAATCGCTACATCGTTGCCCATATAGGTCGAAGTCATTTCATCCCGCTCGATCATAGCATCAATGTATGACTCTTCGACGTATCCTCCGTCAACAAGAACCCGGCCGGCAAAACGAATCGCCTCTTCCTTCGAATTGAATTTCTGGTTTAAGAAGACATTTTTCTCAACGAGCACATCTCCAGACGACGGTCCTTCAGACGGTTCTTCTGCTTCAATGCTATCTTCAGTAGTATCGCCACTGTTTAACTTTTGAACCAGCTTGTCGTACTCAGGGCTTTGAAGGAAATTATCAACAGAAATATGATAAGCGCCCGGAACCTTTTGCTTCGCACGCGGTGTCAACTCTTCCTGGGTAATTACAATTTGCGCATCACTTGGCAGATTGCTGATCGCCATATTGACTGATTTTATGCCAAGGCCTGCTTCTTTGAATTTTTTTCTAAGAATTGACGCGCCCATAGCACTGGATCCCATTCCCGCATCGCAGGCAAAGATCACTCGCTCGACGTTTTCCGTTTTCGGAAACTCTCCGTTCTGAGCTGAGAAAGTACCGGCAACACTGCTTTTCTTTCCTTTCATTTCCTGCATACGCTGCGCTGCACCTTCAATGTCGCCGTCTTCGGCTTTGCTCGTTTTCAAAATAAAGGCGGAAACGAGGAACGATACGGCGGCAGCAATGAAAATACCGGCTATGTTAGCAAGATAAGCACCTGCACTTTGCGGAGTAACCGCGAGTACGGCAAGGATGCTTCCCGGTGAAGACGGCCCTTTTAATCCGCCATTTAATAGTACAAATGTAAAGACACCGCTCATTCCGCCTAATATTGCGGAAATAAAGAGCAAGGGCTTCATGAGGATATACGGGAAGTAAATTTCATGGATTCCCCCAACAAACTGAATTAGTGCTGCCCCCGGTGCAGATCTTTTTGCAGAGCCTTTCCCGAAGAACGTATAAGCAAGCAAGATCCCAAGCCCCGGTCCTGGATTCGCTTCCAAAAGAAACAAAACCGAATGCCCTTGCTGTTTCACTTGTTCTAACGCAATCGGTGATAAAATACCATGATTAATTGCGTTATTTAAAAACAATACCTTTGCTGGTTCGATCAAGATGCTTGTTAACGGAAGGATGCCGAGCCCGATCATCCAGTTTACTCCCGCAACAAGCACAGCAGTTAGCCCTTCCACCGCTGGGCCTACTCCTAATAACGAAAGGATGGCGAGTAGTCCTCCTAAAATTCCAGCAGAGAAATTGTTGACGAGCATTTCAAAGCCCGCTTTGATTTTTCCTTCGATCATGTCATCAAATTTCTTAATGACATATCCTCCAAAAGGACCCATGATCATGGCTCCTAAAAACATCGGAATATCCGAGCCGACGATCACACCCATTGTGGCAATTGCGCCAACAACTCCGCCCCGTTGATCATAGATAAGCTTACCTCCGGTATACCCTATGAGCAGCGGCAATAAATAGGTAACCATAGGATCAACTAAAGATGCTATATGTTCATTAGGCGTTAAGCCATCTGCAATAAATAGTGCAGTAATTAATCCCCAAGCGATAAATGCACCGATATTCGGCAAAACCATGCTGCTTAAGAAGTTCCCAAACTTTTGAACTCCTACTTTTAAGCTGCTCTGAGCCATGGTGACTACTTCCTTTCTAAAGGTGAATTTCTTACAGACTATATCTTAGGTGATAAACCGCTTACATTCAATCAATAGTTACGTTAATTTTGTCCCGATGGAAATCGGCAAATCTTTTATTAATAAGAAAAAGTCGGATATATTGCGAGATTGAGAGGATATATTTCATTACGGGCGGATATATCTCTGAGATAGGAGGATATATTCTTAATAAGGACGGATAAATCTGAAACGTGAACGTATATTTATTTTATAGACGGCAGCCGTAAACAAGCGGCAACCACTTAACCGTAATGTAAGAGGTGTTGATGTAATGAAATCGTTTATTATTCAATTAAATACTAAAAAATACGTTAAGATTATTTTCATAATTTATTTGGCCATGCTGCTTACGGTTAGCTTCTGGGGAATTAGTATGTTTCTCCCTAGACATACTTATAATGATGTTTCTCAAAATCTTATGCCGTTTAAGACGATCACAAATTATTTGTTTAATTTTGAGAAATATAATTTCAGAACTTGGTTTAATAACACATTTGGGCTTGTACTATTATTCATCCCTTTTGGATTGTTGATCCCGCTTGTTTTTGCCGATATAAAACATGCTACACAAATGATGTATCTATCATTTCTTGTCAGCTTATCTTTAGAAATAGCACAATATATAACTGTGTTAGGTGTATTTGATGTCGATGATGTTATTTTAAATACGTTTGGTGGTATGTTAGGTTTCTTAATTATTACTCAATTGATAAAAAGGAAGAAGTACTCTTAACGAATATGTGTGCTTCTTCCTTTTTATATTTACTTCTCAGGAATGTCATCGAGCTCAAACACTTTGCCATTATGTAATTCATATTCATAATATTCAAGGGTGTCCTTGAGGACAAAAGAACCGCCATATTTTCTTCCACCTGGAGCTGTAAAATTATATATTCCCTTAATAGCTAAGATATCCCCTCTACCGTAACCCTTTGAATCCAAATGACTAATCATAATCTCTTCTGACTCTTTAATTTTTTTAGGATTCCCATGAAACTCGTATTCAATGCTAAGAATAAAACCTCTGACAGAAAAAATGATTAATAGTAACAAGATTAGATATTTTGATGTTCTTTTCATTTTTCTCCCTTCAAATCCGATCTAAGTTTCACCGAATAAAACCTCATCGCTTTCGGAATGCCTTTTATATCGAACACTCCTTGCAAAATCAAACTTCTGACTCTGTATTCAAAAAAGAGATCATCGAGGTTTTGATCGATTTGGCCAATGGCTTCTCCGATCAACCGAGCTGATTTCATAAATGAATGTTCTCCTCGCTCGTTGTGAAGCTTTTTGGCTAAGTTGATAATGAAACGATCGTACCTGCTGACATCAGCAAGTTGAATCTCGCCATTTTTCCAAATACGCAATACATCCTTTGTATTAGCAAGCCCCAGCCATTCATTGATGTATGCTTGCTTTTCTTCATTAGACAAAGGTTTATTCCGTAATTGCTTTTCATACATTTCTTTCAACTTTTCTGCTGATACCTCACCAGTTCTCCTATATTTTTCATCGACATTCATCAAATAGACGTCGTTTCTTTTTTCTCGTAAATGATAAAGAGCATAGCGAACGCCGATTTGTTCGTGGGCATTGCTTCCGGTCCAGATGAAGATCGGAATTCCTTCTGGGACTTGGAGAAGCTCGTTGATTTTTTCTTTGTTGTCCCTTATTTGATCGTCTAATTCGCCTTCCTCGTAATTTATGTTGTCATTCAGCCATTCCCATCTGCATTCCTTCCCTGTTTCTTGATGCAGCTGCCAAATTGGTCCATATGAGAATTGGTCGTCTATTGGGATGACTTTTACTTTTTCATCTCTTGGATGATTGAGGGCTGCCTTTAAACTGCCGCTGGTTGAATGACTAAACGCCACATGCACTTTGCTGTATTTTTCCTTCTGATTTTTCTGTTTATGATAGTTTAAAAGACTTTCGGTTGTTTTATTGAGCTGTTTTGCCAATTCCTCATTGAGGTCTTTCAATAAGTCCCCTTGGAGAAGTACGGTGAATAATAAGCTCTTCGCTTCCTCCTCGGACAGCCTGATAATTGCTTTTTTCAGTTCATCAATCATATTAGCTCACCCCCCTTCTCTTATTTGTAAATGTTACCAAAAGTGTTCTCATTTTGAAATGTCGGATTTTGTGGTATTCTCATACTAGATTAACAGTTTAAAAGACAGGAGCACTCTATAAGTGAAACGATTTTTGCAAGTTCTCTTCGTAGGAAGCCTCTTGATTTTTATTGCCAGCACACTTATTTATGCAAAAGATTCTACTGAACCTAGTCTTCAAGATGTAAAGGATGCACCGCTCCCTACTGAATTGCATCCCGTTGTCGCAGAAAATCGGGACAAGCTGGCCAATCGTGCGAAAGAGATCGGCATATCTATCGTGATTACCGACGACTTCCGTTCGTTTGAGGAGCAGGACAAGCTTTACGCCAAAGGAAGGACAACAAAAGGATCGATTGTTACCTATGCAAAAGGCGGAGAATCCTACCATAATTACGGACTCGCCATCGACTTTGCGCTTCGATTAAACAATGGAAATGTGAGTTGGGACATGGAGTATGACGGTAATAAAAACGGAACATCTGACTGGATGGAGGTTGTCAAGATTGCCAAGGAACTCGGCTTCGAATGGGGCGGAGACTGGAGCGGATTCAAGGATTACCCTCATTTGCAAATGATCCCGGAAACTGACTAAAAAAAGCTCCTCACATCAGGTGGGGAGCTTTATTATTACCCTTTTTTCGAACGATAAGACAGCGGGGCATTTCTCATAAAAAAGTAGGTGCTAAATAGAGTGATAAGACCTATGAGTCCGATTCCGGTAAAGAGCGTAAAGTGATTGATGTGAGCCATCCATTGAAACGCAGCCTGAAACCCTATATTGTAAAGGAGCAAAAATGCGATCACCCCTAAAATAATCGATCCGATCGAAATCCTTATAAATCCATATTTATACCATAACGAAGTGACGAAAAATACCAGTCCAAGAAGGCAGATCCCAATCATTATATCTACCCATAAATATGGGAAGAACCCTTTTTGAAAGCTGGTCACATTCCCGATATGAAACAGGCTGACACGGGTGATACCTAAATCATACAAACCTTCCATTATAAAATAGAGGATATTAAGGAAGAGCATGACGACTATAACAAATAGAATTCCTAACGTATAAAATACTTTTAAAAAAAGACTTCGAGTAGAGCCGAATCCCATAGCATAACGAAAACTCGTAACATAAGCGCTGGCACCAAAAACAGAAATTAACCCATAAAAGGGGCCAAATATGACACCTGCTTGTATAGGGGTTTCAATGAATAATCCAATCATAAGAAAGACAAAAGCAACAAACAAAGTAATAAGTGAAAACATGACAAACTGGTATTTCATGTCTCTGTAGACCAGCATCGCAGTTCCTTTTAACGTCCCTCCCATAACAACTCCTCCTTTTTCGGCTCTGTAATGTTGATCAAGTAGTCCTGCAGGCTCGGCTTTTCCACCGAAATATTCAGCGACTTGGCACGTTCAATGATGTCTTTTCTATAAGCAGCATCGACCATTACTTTTGCCGTCGAACCAAGCTGGTCTTTTTCCATAACAGCCATTCCTGAAGTTATTTGATCGATTGCTTTTTGATCGCCAGTTAAAAAGACGCCTCGCTCCCGCAATTCTTCCATCGGTTCATAAAGCTTGATTTTTTTATCATAGACAACTGCAATCGACTCGCATAAAGGCTGCACCTCATTAATGTGATGAGAAGAAATCATAATCAAACGTGGATGATCTTCATAACTCTGCAGCAGCTCATGATAGAATTTTTTGCGAATGACGGCATCAAGGCCGTTCGTCGGTTCGTCAAATATCGTCACTTTAGCATGGCTGGAAATACCGATGATCAACTGAACGGCTGTTTTCATTCCCTTTGAAAACTTGCCGACTCTTTTCTTTTCCGGCAGCTGAAATACTCTCATCAAATGATCGGCAGTTTCCTTATTCCAATCAGGATAAAAGTGCTCTGCCAACTGTAAAATATCTTTTATTCTCCACATAGGATGAAACGGATGATCTTCCTGCATAAAGCATATCGATTCCTGAGCCTTATCATTGTTATACGGCTTCAATCCATTTACATCCACCTTGCCGACTTCCGGTGCATACAGTCCCGCGATCAGCTTCATTAACGTGGTTTTTCCCGCTCCATTTCTCCCCCACAGCCCCATGATCACAGGTTCATCTTCTTGCAGCGTAAGATTCTTCAATACAGGGCTTGATTCATAAGAATATGAGACATTTTGCAAATCAATCATTGGTTTCCCCCGTTCTCCCATTGATTAAATCAATGACATTTTCTTTTGACATTTTAAGGCGCTCAGCTTCTTCAAGCATTGGTTTAACATACTGCTCAAAAAAATCTTGCCTTCTTTCCTGAAGCAGCTTCAATTTTGCCCCCTCCTTAACAAACATTCCTACTCCTCTTTGCTTGAAAATCACTTCATTATCTACAAGAGCTTGCAAGCCTTTGCGCGCCGTAGCTGGATTAATGTTATAAAAACGAGACAGTTCATTCGTTGAAGGCACTTTCTCTCCTTCCTGCAGTCGCCCGCTCACGATATCTTCCATTATCATTTCAGCAATTTGATAAAAAATCGGTTGTGATTCATCCAACGTAGGCTTCAATCAAAAACCTCCTTCCACAGTGATACAGCTTAGTTAGTTATTTGGTTAGTTACTTATGTAACTAACTATAACACCGTGATTTTTTAATGTAAAGCCCAAATTTTTAAAATTTGGCAAAAAAATAACCGTCTAAAAAGACGGATGATTGCATTAACCAGACCAATTCATGATTCGGTTCATTCTCTATATAGCTGCTAAATTTCTAGTCAACAAGATGAATCCGCATCTCGTTACAATTACAACCCTAATTCTTCCTTCAATACCTTCTTGGCTGCTTCAGAACCACTCAAGGTTAATGTAACAGGGTGATCGCTCCTTATAGTTAGGGATAATTCAAGGAAAGGACAGCATAATCGCTCTAGTAAAATCCATTCAGTTAGAGTCACAATCACTTCATCTTCATTAGGGTAAACAAATGTGTATCCATGTGCGAATTCTTCTATTCTTAATACGGCTTTATTTAAATGATTTTGGATGTCCTTGTATCTGTCTTGTTGATCAGGATGCAATGCACCAAAATTACAAGCAATAGGTAATTTCATTAATTCCATCTCCCTTTATGATTTATAATCAAAGTATAATACTTAAAGTTAACCTTAAGCCCTCAGCTATACGCTACTATGAACAAGTAGGGCTGTTACCGCCGCCAAAACGGGAGAAGGTGATTCATTTTATATTAGAAGCTAACAATGTATTTTGATGAAGAGAGGTGAGGTAATAGGTGAAAAAATGGATTTTTTTAAGCGCTTTAATTGTTGTAGGATTTTTTGCAACAGGGCTTGGTGAATTTGTAAAAGCTGAAGACCACAATCTCGACCCTATAGGAAGTCAAATTGGCTGGGAAGACGGTGATGACAATAATCCGGTTGTAGAAAATGATGGACCAGACGATGGAGCAATAGATTATTCGTCTGATGCTGTTTCGAAACCGAAGATTTCAAAAATATCTGATGAGGTTCGACTATATCCTTCTGGTCCAGAAGAGTGGGATAACTAAGCGGAATGAACAGCCGAACACCTTAAAAGACAAAATAACGACTTGCTCAGGCATTAAGTCTTTCAAGCCAACAGAATCGAGGCTACACAATAATTCAGTAGCAGCTTTTGGAGGCGGCATCCGTTTTTTGTCTGATGTCGTTTCTTTTCGATAGTAATAGCCTCATTTTTCAGTAACGACACTAAGTTTTGACACCAACGCAAATAAAAAATATCCCCTTAAACATATGTTGACTGGAGAAATGTGCATCTAAATAGATGGAGTATCTAGACATTTTAGTTTTCCGATCTTTCTTCCAATTCTTTAAATAATTCATAAGATGCGACTTCTAACCCCATTAACTTTACATTCCAGTTAACACCAACTAACAAACGTTCTTTATTCATTCCATATAGCCAATTATTCATAAATTCTTTTAAAGGTATGATGGAAGAGCAAATCAACAGGTTATTAGTGCAGGATACGCTACTGATCCATTGGAAGACATATATGTAGTACAAATGGATCCTGACACACAAATGTTATGACTGTTTTACTTCGTTCTAGCACATTGTGGTCTTATTCACCATCATCTAGAATTCATATGTGGTTGATTGTAAAAGAAAGTTAATATCGAGACCAGATCCGATAGCTACTCCAAAATAAAAACCCCTTCTTCGTCTGAAAATGTCGTTTTTAATGCGACTACCTATCAGGAGGTTCATTTATACTGCCCGATGGAAATATTGATTTTATAATGGCCGTAGACAAGAATCTCATCCAACAGCTTGGACAGCTGATCTTGGTCAGGTACCTGGGCTTTTAAAATAAAACACGGCTCCCCGCTGACACGGTGAGCTTCTTTAATTTCATCTCGCTCCTGAATAAATTCCTGGAACTTCGTATGCCTGTAATCCTTCATCTTAACGATAATAAAAATGCAGTAAATGTTCCCCAGCAATTTTTCGTTCAGCCGGACCGTATACCCCTCTATGACCCCGATCTCCTCCAAACGCTGAATTCGATTGGCTACGGCCACACCAGACAGATGGACAAGCTGCCCGATCTGTTTCCATTGCATTCTTGAGTTGCTTTGTAAACAGCGTATGATCTCCATATCGATGTGATCAATCATGTCAACCATCCTTTCATCACTAAAGTACATTCTTTCATCACTAAAGTAAATGGGAGTAAACTTTTTCACCGATGCATGTAAAAGCAAAGGTGTACACATTAGAATGAGAATATGATTGATTAGCAATCCGGGAACGCCCTTGGCTTCTGCCGGCCCGGTAAGGTAGTTCGTTTTTGTTGCATAATATCTATTTATTTACAACTGGGTTTCCTTCGTTGGAAAAAATAGAAAGGGGTGATTGTTTACATAGTAGAGATATTCAGTTGTTATTAAATGTAGGTTCGGATATTGATTAGAGCTGTTGCCTATATGAAAAAACATAATAATGTTAGGGAGGTTTTTTAATGATCAAGAAAAATTATCTGTTTTTTCCTGCGCTTGTGTTAGCGTTAGTTTTATCTTTGGTTTTTAGTTTTGAAGGCCAAATAAATGCAGCTAGTCCAACATCGAATTCCGTTCAAGATTTAAAAATTGACACAGTAGATGGAGTAAAATATTCACCAGATGAACATAAAAAAATTGCTGGGATTGTGGTTGAAAAAACTAATCAAGGAGAAAGGGTACTTGGTTTCTCAACCTCGCAAAAATATGAAGCATATCATCAACAAGCTAAAGAACTTTCACCGAATGCAGATGTAGGTATATTGTCAGGAACAGATTATTTCTTTGAGCATGCTAACCGGGGTGGTAGGTTTGTAAGATTGTCTTCTGGAACAAATGTATGGGCTACAGGTGTCCGTTGGGGATCTTTTTGGAATGACAGATTTTCTTCTTTAAGTGTAGCTCCTTGGTCTTGGGTCAATTTGTATGAACATAATGGTTATGACAATTTTATGGTCGGATATCGGAACCTAACAAGTTCTCATGTTTGGTGGAATCTACCTTCATATGCCAATGACGAAACCTCTTCTATTAGAACTGGAAATTACTAAAATGAAAAACAGCTTCTGAGTCTAGAATCGGTGTAATTAAAGCGTTCGCAAAGGACGCTTCAGATTTAGATTCAAACTCAATTATATTTTATTCATAAAAAAAGCTCAATCCCAAAGGGTTGGGCTTTTTTGTTTGATGAACTTATGCTGATCAAAATGGATTCTTTATTTCTTGAATGAACATTATGTTTTTAAAAAATTCACTTTTAAAGGTTCGTTTTTGTTACATTTAATTTTAATCGATTTAATCACATTTTATATGTATAGGTCACATATTTCTGCTTGACACTTATAAGCATAAAAAAAGACTGTCTATCGACAGTTTAATTTTCTTGAGAAAGTTCGCTATATTTTTTAAAATTGTCTAGAAACGCCTGCCAGCCTGCTTGTTGCTGCTCAATGGAGTGGGTGTCTTCTGCTTCAAAAGTTTCAATTACCTTAGTGTAGTTTTCTTGAGTAATAAAAGTGATCGTAACTTTTCTTCCATCACCAAGAGTGTAAGAAATAAATTCGTTTATTCTAATTTCATCATAAACTCCACCAAAATCAAATCCAAAGCTTCCATCCTTTGCTTCCATTCTTGTAAGGAATTTTCCTCCAACCCTTAAATCATTTTCGGCATTTGATGCATGCCAATCATCAGAAGCAAAAGACCATTTCATTATGTGCTGTGGGTCTGTCCAATATTCCCACACTTTATTAACTGGTGCATGAACTGTGGTTTCTACCGTTATTGTTAATTTTTCACCTGTCTCCATTAATAATACCACCTCACTATATCAATTTATATTCATTACTAATTATACCATTGAAAGCGTTTTAAAGTTAGAAAAGGTGAAATCTTTTTTTCAATTATCCTCACCCTTTAAACAAGAAATCCTTCCATAACTCTCGTTTTGGTTACAAGCAAATTCGGAATGCTATCAGTTTGGGAAGAATTTGAACGGAATATGATTTGTGAACAAACGATGGCTGGCCTGGAGCTAGCCCGATCAGCGTTTTTTATTCCTCTTTAGGTTAATAGGGGGGCAACCATTAGTACCACCAGTAATTCTCTATTAAGTTATTGTTGCTTTAATCCGCATGAAGCCAAGCAAGTAACTAAAAAACCCTGAATATCGGCTCAAACGACCGAATTCAGGGTTTTTTATTTTCACTGAGGCAGTAAAACAATACATCTGGTTTTACAAACACAATTTTTGTTGCAAATGCAACAAAATTAGGTTAAATTTAATACATGTCATTAATATTGCATTTGCAATAAAAATACATACTAAGGAGTTAATTATGAAGGAAATTCTTCGTGAAATTGGAATGATAGCAAGGGCATTAGATTCTATAAGTAATATAGAATTTAAAGAATATGACCTTACAAAAGGGCAGTATTTGTACCTTGTTCGAATATGTGAAACCCCAGGAATCATTCAAGAAAAGTTAGCTGAGATGATAAAAGTAGATCGAACAACAGCAGCCCGAGCTATAAAAAAACTTGAAATTAATGGCTTTATTGAAAAGAAAGAAGATAAACATAACAAAAAAATTAAAAAACTCTTTCCAACAGAGACTGGGAAAAATGTATATTCTTTTATAAAAAGAGAAAATGATTATTCCAATATCGTTGCGTTAGAGGGATTTTCCGAAAGAGAAGAAGAAACCATTTTCAATCTTCTTCAAAGAGTAAGAAAAAATATAGAAAAAGACTGGGAATTTGTAAAAAAGGGAAACAAGAGAAATTATTGATTATATAAAGGAGCTTCATATTTATATGACTATAAATTTAAAAAAGTGTACCCTTGAAGATTCACGCAAACTTCAAGAAATTAGTTATGAAACATTTAATGAGACATTTAAGCATCAGAATTCACCCGAAAATATGAATGTCTATTTGGAAAGAGCATTTAACTTAAAACAATTAGAAAAAGAATTATCCAATATTTCTTCGCAATTCTTTTTTGTTTATTTTAATAATGAAGTCGCTGGATATTTAAAGGTCAATACCAATGATGCTCAGTCTGAAGAAATGGGGGATGAATCACTTGAAATCGAGAGGATTTATATAAAGAACAGATTTCAAAAACATGGGCTTGGTAAATATCTTCTAAATAAGGCTAAGGAAATTGCGATGGAAAGTAATAAAAAGAAAATCTGGCTAGGCGTATGGGAAAAAAATGAAAATGCCATTGCTTTTTATAAGAAAATGGGGTTTGTTCAAACTGGAGCCCACTCTTTTTATATGGGTGATGAAGAACAAATGGACTTAATAATGATCAAAACACTCATATAACTTTTTTCGAGAGGTAGAATATTATGTATATTTAGAAATATTTTAATGTCACAAATGAGTAGGGGATGGACAGTATAATGGACGGGATCAAGTCCCAATAGCCAGATTCGTCCTACCCCAGCTACTTAAAGAATAATCTATAAAAAAATTGGCCAACCAGAATTAACAGATTGACTTATAATACGAAATGGCCATTTAATTGAGGAAACTTTTATGAAAGTTAATCGTATTAAAATATAGTACTTCAAGAGCTTGGAGGTGCTTTAAATGTTTGGAGAGAAAGCAAAATGTTCAATATGTGAAAAAGAAATAAAAGGTGATGACATTGTTTTTATAAGAATGCGTTATCCAAAAGCATAAAGGCATGACAGAAATTCAAGCTTATTTAAAAAGTGAAGGAAAATTTATATGTGAAGAGTGTTTTAATAAAAAATCAACATCTGAAGCTGTAATATAATTCACGTTAAGTCTGATTATTCATATAGGGCGCAATTCATTAATCTCGGCAACGTTAGATTATAAATGGAGGCGGTATTAATACCAACCTGCCAGAATTGTGGTTATAAGTGGAGTTGGAGAGAAACTTTTGTAAAAATGTTTACGTTAAGTAATAAGTTAAAATGTCCATCTTGTGAAGCATTTCAGTACGTTTCAAAAAAATCGAGAAATCAATTAGGTCTATTTGTATTTATTGACAAGATCTTCAGTCCCCCTCAGTGTTGTGAATTGACAATAAAGTTGGTAACTAAACCAAGCTTTAAACACGCATTATACCTACCATTGTAAAAATCGTTTAAGAGGTATCATCCTACAGAAGAAAACCCATATCAATCAAATATATAAAAAAACAAAAATCAAAATACCTGCAAGTAAAATAGAAGTATGCTCCCCTTCTTTTCGGCCAACTTCTCGTCTTCTGCAATCTTATTTTCTCTAATAAAAAAATAAATCATCTACTTTGACTCCAAGAACTTTTGCCATACGAAATGCCAATTCTAAAGAGGGACGATATTTATTATTTTCTATGGCATTAATCGTCTGGCGGGAAACTTTGCAATTTTCCGCTAGTTTTTCTTGGGACATTCCTTGATTTTTCCTCAATGCTTTTATCTGATTTTCCAACACACACCATCCTGCCTTTTGTTATGCGCTCATTTTTCTGGTGTTGATAATATAGAAAAGAAAATAGCTTGTGATCAAAATGATTAAATATAATAGCTCGGGATAAAGAAAGGGAATATCTTGGAGGCGTTCATCTCTGAGGTGAAATAAATCGATTAGGAAGTTTGTTATGAAAAATAGGACTAATGCAGACCAGCTTTGAACAACTGATTTTTGTTTAATTTTTTGTTTTCTTTCATCATCATTGGGTCCAAATCCATATTCTTTCGATCCTGTACACCATGCAGTAATAGCAATTGATAAAAGCGGAATTAGAAAGAAAAGCAACAAATTCATCTCTCTCACCTCTTATTATGTAAAAAACTTTTTACATTCCAATCGTATCCTTAGCAATTTGTTATGTCAAACACTTTTTACATTATTTTCAAGGAACAAATTGGCTGCATACGCTTCACAAGAAAGCCTGACGAAATTACATTGCTTGACGTCTTCCACATTCCATCGAAAGCAAAATGATGGCTGTTTATCTTATCGGCGATAATTTCGATATATCGGCGAAAATAACAATATATCGATTTTTCGACAAATTCTCCGAAAAATCGACCACAGAACAAATATCCACAGGTCCAGTTATTATAGTTTCCCAAACAAAAATAAAATCCCCCTGCACCACATGCAGAGGGATACATCTCAATCCTCAGTCACAAAATCTATAAATCGCGCAAATCCTTTCTGTCCTTCTTCATCCCGCTTAAAAACGCCGGCATGCTCTAATATGGTGCTGAATACCTTTCCGATTTCATCTTTTAAAATAGCAGATGCGTTTTCTTTCTTAAGTTCAGGGTGGTTACGTTTTACTTCTTTTGCCCACGTTAGATGTTTTTCTACGCTTGGATCAATTTTTTCTTCAAAATTTTCATCGCATATATGTTTCGCAAGCAGCGCCATTTCATCCAGCAAACGGCCGGGCAGGATGGCAAGGCCCATGACTTCGATCAAGCCGATATTTTCTTTCTTAATGTGATGGACTTCCTCGTGAGGATGGAAAATACCGGATGGATACTCTTCGTTCGTGCGATTGTTCCTTAACACAAGATCAATTTCAAATTCTTCATCACGCATTCTGGCAATCGGTGTCACGGTGTTGTGCCGGGTTTCTCCTGAAAAGGCCCGAATGTGGTTCTGTTCATCACTGTAATTCTTCCATTTTTCCAATACGAGCTCTGAAATTTTCGCGAGCTCGCCTGCGTCTTTTCCCCTTAAACGGATCACAGACATTGGCCATTTCACTGTTCCCGCTGTTACTCCTGGATATCCTTTAAAAGTAAATTCTCTTTCTATTTCCGCCTTTGCCATGGGGAATTCATGATACCCGCCTTGAAAGTGTTCGTGGGACAAAATGGAGCCTCCGACAATTGGCAAATCGGCGTTTGATCCGATGAAATAATGAGGATACTGTCTGACGAATTCAAATAACCGGTCGAACGTTTTTCGCTCTATCGTCATTGGAGCATGGTCAGCAGCAAAAATAATAGCATGCTCGTGGTAATAGACATACGGGGAGAATTGTAAAAACCACTGCTCCCCGCCAAGTTCCACTGGAATGATTCTAAGATTTTGCCGCGCCGGATGATTCACTCTTCCCGCGTAGCCGGTATTTTCTTTACATAATAGACACTTTGGATATGAAACCTCCTTCATATCCTTTGCGGCAGCTATTGCTTTTATGTCTTTTTCCGGCTTTGATAAATTAATCGTGATCTGCATATCTCCATATTCCGTTTGTGAGGTCCAGTCTTGATTTTTTCGAATCCGGTCGGTCCGAATATAATTAATATCTCTAGAAAACTGATAATACCATGCCGTTGCTGCCTTCGCTCCTTCCTTCTCATACGTGTCAAAAAAACGGCGGTTGACTTCAGAAGGAAACGGAACAAAACAAGCCATCAGGCGGGTGTCGAACAAATCCCGATAAGTAACAGTATCTGCTTCGAGCAAACCATTTTCCGCACTCCAATCAAGAATGCTCCCAAGAATTTCAGCAGGGCTGTCTTCCTTCGGAGGCACTACGTCTGCAGGATCTTGATAGTCATCAAGCTTCAGAACATCTAAAAAAGTATTGCGAACTGCATCTATATCCCATTTCGTAATTAATTTTTTGTTGATACCGTATTGAATCAGCTTCTCAATTTGTTGGTAAATATCGATATTCATAGCTAACAGCCCCTAAAGTACACTATTTTCGGTATTGAAAATTTCTCCTGCGCCGTTTCCGGTTTCAACGAGATAAAAATCTGCTTCGAGCCCAGTTTCCTTCTTATAAAGCAAACCAACATTCTCTTTAAATGATTCAATTTTCTCATTTTTCACGATACTCACTGTGCAGCCGCCAAATCCTGCTCCTGTCATCCGCGATCCGATAACGCCATCCTGCATCCATGCCGCCTCTGCAAGAGCATCCAACTCCCTCCCTGACACTTCATAATCATCTCGAAGTGACAAGTGAGATTGGTTCATTAACTGTCCAAATCCTTGAATATCACCTTTGTTTAAAAGATCAACCGCCTGAATAGTTCGGATATTTTCATAAACAGCGTGTTTTGCCCTCTTACGGTCTGTTGGATTTACAATGAGGTGCTGGTTCTCTTCAAACTGCTCGATCGTTACGTCGCCAAGCGAACGGATATCCAGCTTGGTTTGCAAGGCAGCTAGTGCACGTTCGCATTCCTCCCTGCGTTCATTATACTTCGAATCGGAGAGTTCCCGGCGCTTATTCGTGTTTGCGATGATGATAGACTCATTCGTCAGGGTAAGAGGGCTGTATTGATACTCCATCGTTTGGCAGTTTAAGCGTACCGCATGGTCTTTCTTTCCCATGGCTACAGCGAATTGATCCATAATCCCACAATTCATCCCTACAAATTCGTTTTCCGCCTTTTGGCTTAATTTCGCCATGTGTACCGGGTCGACCGACAATGAAAAAAAGTTGTTCAGTACGACGGAAACAGCGAGCTCTAACGAAGCAGAGGACGATAGACCGGCTCCATTCGGAATATTTCCGTAGAATAATAGATCAAGCCCCTTTCCAATTTTATAGCCTTGATCGATAAACGCAGCCAGAACACCTTTCGTATAATTCCCCCAGCCATCCTTTTCTTTGTAAAAAAGCTCATCAAGCAGAAAAGAAACTGGCTGATCCGGAAAATTCGTACTGTACAAATTCACCTGGTTATCCTGTCGTAATCTGGCTGCAGCATAAGTTCCTATATTAAGGGCGCATGGGAATACATGTCCGCCATTATAATCGGTATGCTCACCGATTAAATTGACTCTTCCCGGAGAAAAAAATAGTTTCGTCTCTTCATTTGATTCAGGAAATATATCTCTAAACGCTCTTATAACTGTTTGAAGCATGACCATCTCTCCCTTATTCAATAAAATTTTTACTAAATATATAGTAGCAAATACAGCGCTTACATACAATATTGCAAGTGAATTATTTATTAAAAGGAATCTATTTTTCAAAAAATATTGAAAACGTTTACTAAAAATGTTACTATCAATTTAGTAAATTTTCGGATAACTTCTATTCTTTTAAAAGCGGTTATGTTTATCTTTAGTAAATGATTCATGAGAGGAGGCGCTTGTATGGCTACAATAAAAGATATCGCTTCTATGGCCAATGTATCCACAGCCACCGTGTCAAGAGTACTTAGCGACGATCGTTCCCTATCAGTTACAGAAAAAACAAGAGAACGAATTTTGAAGACAGCTAAAAATCTTGGCTATGAAAAAGCACGCGGGAAAAGAAAGCACTCCCAAACTTCGGTCCCCAGTGAATTACGGATCGGCATGGTCGTTAGTATGACCCAGGAAGAAGAGCTTAACGATCCATTCTATTATTCCATAAGACAGGGAATCGAAAAGGAATGCTATGAAAATGGTATTTTTATTACGAAAACCATCCATCTAAGCACGCTCCTTATGAATCAGGCGATCCGTGACCTCGACGGCCTGATTGTTATCGGAAGGATCAGTATGGAAAGCTTGGCTCGCATCAGTTCTTCATTGAATAACATTGTCTTTATCAATCATACGACGAAAGACGATAGCTGCGATTCTGTCTTCATCGACTTTGAAACGGCTACCAGGCAGGCTCTGGAGCACCTTCTATCTATCGGCTATCAAACGTTAGGCTATATCGGCGGTAAAGAGAAAGAGCATTTTTATACTAAAAATAATCAAACAACGACAAAAATCATTGAGGATAAACGACTGACCACTTTCCGGCAATTTTCCAAAGAAAAAAAGATTGACAGCCAAGAGCATATCCATATTGGTGAATACAATATGTTTCAAGGCTATGGATTAATGAAAAAGGCAATCGAAAAAGGAAAATTGCCTGATGCTTTTTTTATCGGAAGCGACTCGATGGCAATTGGCGCACTACGAGCCTTGCACGAACAGCAAATAAAAGTTCCGCAGGATCTCGCTATCGTCAGCTTCAACGGGATTGATGCAGCTGAGTTTGCAAGCATTCCGTTAACGACTGTGAATGTGCATATGAAAGAAATGGGAAGAACCGGCGTCAAACTCTTGCTGGACCGAATGAACGGTAGAACGATTCCATTGCAGGTAAAAGTAGCGACAAATTTAATTATCCGGGAAAGCTGTGGAAGCAAGAGGACGGACTAACCGTTCTCTCCATTTAAGGAGGTGATTGTATCATCATTTTGTAAGCGCTTAATATTATGGGAGGAGATGACCAATGAAAAAAATTGCGCTTTTACTGGCCTTGCTCTTATGTATAGGCGTTGCTGCAGGATGTTCACAGGAAACAAGCAGTGAACAGGAAGGAAAAACTGTTCTATCTCTTTACAGCAGTATCGTCAATGATAGCGAACGAGAAATGCTTAGTAGCATTGTGGCTGATTACGAAAAAGAGCATCCTAATATCCATATCGATATGAATTTTCCGGGAGAAGAGTATGAAAATATGCTTCGGGTCAAAATGGCAGCAAACGATTTACCTGACCTTTTTGATACCCACGGCTGGGGAAAGCTTCGTTATGGAGAGTACACCGCCGACCTGCAGGATATGGATTGGGTGCAAAACTTGGATCCTAATCTCGATCAAATCTTAAAGGATGAGAACGGTAAAGTCTATGCCTTGCCGTTAAATCAAGCGAAAGACGGAATCACCTACAACAAGACATTGCTGGATAAGTACCACATTGAGCCTCCAGAAACCATCGACGAATTTATGACAGCGATGAAATCGGTAAAAGAAAAAAGCAATGGTGAAGTTGTACCCTTTTGGTTTGCAGGCTACGATAAAAGTTCAATTGCCCAATTCTTTGATCAATTTGCGACACCTCTATTAATTACTGACAAAAAACATGACCGTCGGGAGAGCTTGAAGAATGGTACATTTGATTGGCCCAACTATACAGCTCTGCCTGCTATCCTTAAAGAAATGAACGATCAGAAACTATTAAATGTTGATGCTGTTACAGCCAAACCTTCACAGCTGATTGATTTAATGGCGCAAAACAAGATTGCATTTACGATAAGCGGAGGTTCTCTGGGACAAGATGTTGCGAACGTGAATCCAGAAGTACAGCTGGGAATCATGCCGAACCCCGCTCTACACGAAGGAGACGAACCAAGCTGGATTGGAGGAGAAAGACACACATTAGCCGCTTGGAAGGATTCTCGGCATTTGGATGAAGCAAAGCAGTTTCTAGCATTTATCGCTGAACCGGAAAATGCAAAAAAGATGGCGGAAGCTACTTCCCTTCCTTCTGCGCTAACCAATGTCGAGGCAGAAATTTATTATTCTGAGTCTTATAAGAGATATGAACATGTACGTGTAGAGCCTTACTTTGACCGTGTTTATTTGCCGAACGGCATGTGGGATGTCATGGGTACCACCGGACAGGAGCTTCTTGCAGGGATGAAAACACCTGAAGATGTTTCAAAAAAGATGCGTGAAGAATATCTCAGATTAAGAAATAAATAATATGTATGGATTGTGAGGTGAGGAGCAATGAGTCAGATCATCACTGAGAAAAAGCTTTCTTCGGCAAAGAAACAATACCAAGTGAAGTTTCCAAAAACGTCCTCTCTATGGTGGATGTATCTGCCCGCCTTGATCTTGGTCATTGTCTTTATGATCTATCCTTTTTTAAAAGGTGTAAGCATCTCCTTTTCAAATTGGAATGGCTTTTCCCAAGGATACCAGTGGGTGGGACTTGAACAGTATAAAAGGCTTCTAACTGATAGTGATACCTGGTTAATTTTAAAAAATACACTTCTCTATGGATTAGGCAGCACAATTTTACAAAATGCCGTTGGATTGCTTTATGCCCTTCTACTCAATCAAAGCCTAAAAATGAAAGCGATTACCAGGACGATCGTTTACCTCCCCGTCATTATCAGCCCCTTAATAATGGGCTATATCTGGTATTTCTTTTTCTCCTTCGACGGAGGAGCCTTGAATGATTTGCTGCAAGTTTTCGGTTTGGGTCCGATTAACGCACTGGCCATTCCTGAAGCAAATCCGCTTATCATCGTCATGATTAATACGTACCAATATGTGGGCATCGCTATGATCGTCTATCTCGCCGGGTTGCAGAGCATTCCGAAGGATTATTATGAGGCAGCCCAAATTGACGGCGCAAGCACGTTTCAGCAATTTCGGAACATCACTCTTCCGTTGTTAATGCCAGCGATTACGATCAATGCGGTTATTAATATTATTGGCGGGTTGAAATTGTTTGATGTAATTTTTGCTTTAACAGGCGGCGGTCCCGGCAATGCATCACAATCGATGTCAACGTTTATGTACAACCTCTATTTCAGAAGGCAGGATGCTGGCTATGCAGCAACTCAAGGTATCTTTATGGCGTTCATCATCTTGATTATCAGTTTCGCGGCTCTTATTTACTTTAAGAGGAAGGAGATTGAGGCCTGATGAAAAAGAAGAAAAAAATATCGTTCGCGATTCTTGCTGCGGCAGTTACAATCGTTCATTTTATCCCTTTTTATATTTTGATTACGACCGCCTTAAAAGCGAAGGGTGATTACAGTTCAAAATGGCTTCTTCCCGACTATTTTTCCTTCAGTAACTTCTTGGAGGCATGGGAGAAAGCTGGACTCGGCCAATCATTCGTCAATACGATCATCATAACCGCGGCCGCCGCTCTTCTTTTAGTCTTTGCAGGTTCGCTCGCTGCCTATCCGTTGGCACGAAGGTCAACAAAGCTCAATAAAATGGTTTATGCTTTGTTCATATCAATAATGATCATACCTCCTTTGACATCGATGGTTCCTTTGTATCGAATGGTTGTCGATGCCGGGCTCATGAACACTCATTTAATTGCTGTACTAGTTAACGCGGCTTCCTTTTTGCCATTGACAATTTTTCTTTACGCAGGTTTTATCCGCTCATCCGTGCCTAAAGAGTTGGAGGAAGCGGCGCGAATGGATGGAGCAAGTATGATCGGCATCTTTTTCCGAGTCGTTTTTCCGTTATTAAAACCAATCACAGCAACCGTTTGTATTATATCAAGCGTTTTTATCTGGAATGATTACCAATTTGCGATTTTCTTCCTGCAAAGCAAGGAAGTACAAACGTTGACGGTTGCCATCGCTGGCTTTTTTGGCCAAAATGCAAACAATTTACACTTGGTCGCTGCTGCTTCACTAATGGCAATGCTGCCAATGACTCTGCTTTTCTTGTTTCTACAAAAGTACTTTATTGCCGGGCTATCCTCAGGGGCAGTTAAAGGCTAACATTTCAGGAGGTATCAAAAAGATGAAAAAAATCACTTTTATCGGGGCTGGAAGCACAATTTTTGCAAAAAATGTACTTGGTGACTGTTTGATGGTTGAAGCACTAAACGGATTTGAATTTGCCTTATTTGATATTGATGCCAAACGCTTAAATGAATCGAGACAAATGCTGACTCATTTAAAAGAAAAATATAATCCAACCATTTCGATCAAAGCTTACGATGATCGAAAAGAAGCTTTGCATCAGGCGAAATATGTAATCAATGCCATTCAAGTCGGAGGTTACAAGCCTAGTACAGTGATAGATTTTGAGATTCCCAAAAAATACGGGCTGCAGCAGACAATTGCGGATACCGTGGGAATCGGAGGAATATTTCGCTCCCTGCGGACGATACCTGTCTTATTCGATATCGCGAAAGATATGGAGGAGGTTTGTCCCGATGCATGGTTTTTCAACTATACCAATCCAATGGCAGCATTAACCGGAGCCATGCTTCGATACACTAACGTTAAGTCAGTCGGGCTTTGCCACAGCGTCCAGGTTTGCACGAAGGAATTATTTGAACTGCTGGACATGGATCGTGAAGGAATTGAGGAACGAATTGCCGGAATCAACCATATGGCTTGGCTTTTGGACATTAAAAAGGACGGCAAAGACTTATATCCGGAAATTAAGCAGCGTGCAAAAGAAAAGCAAAAAACACTACATCACGATATGGTCCGTTTCGAGCTTATGGATAAGTTCGGTTATTATGTCACCGAATCCTCAGAGCATAATGCCGAATACCACCCTTATTTTATCAAACGCAATTATCCTGATCTAATTGAGAAATTAAACATTCCTTTAGATGAATATCCGCGAAGATGCGAAAAACAAATTAACGATTGGGAGACGATGCGGGACGAAATTACGAATAACAGCAGTTTGACCCATGAACGGTCGAGGGAATACGGCTCAAGGATTATCGAAGCGATGGAGACCAATGTTCCCTTTAAATTCGGAGGAAACGTATTAAATACAGGATTGATCACGAACCTTCCGGATAAAGCGGTCGTGGAAGCCCCGTGCCTTGCAGACCGCAACCAAATCACGCCGTGCTATGTCGGCGAGCTCCCTGAACAGCTTGCCGCCCTGAATCGCACCCATATTAATACCCAACTACTAACGATTGAAGCTGCCGTTACGCTGAAGAAAGAGCACGTATACCAAGCGGCCATGCTCGATCCACATACAAGCGCCGAGCTTTCGCTTCAGGATATCGTCTCTATGTGCGACGATTTATTCGCAGCCCACGGTGACTGGCTGCCTGAGTATAAATAATGAAGACCATGCAAAAAGGAGCAAATTAATGCTCCTTTTTTATCTGCAGTATGGTTGATTTGATCCGATCATCTCGAGAATATATCCGCCGTAATTTCTTTCTATCCACCCATGTTTTGTCTTACAGCTCCAGCCTCTTTCTTCAATCTGGAAGCAGCAGCCGTACGCGAAGCAGTAAAAAGGATGAGTGCAACCCAAATCCATATGAAAGCAAGCAATTGTGTCTCGTCAAACGGTTCATGAAATAGAAAAACACCCAATACCAGCATCATAGTCGGTGCAATATACTGCAAAAACCCGATCAAGGAAAACGAAATTTTCTTTGCACCCAGGGCAAACAGCAATAACGGTACTGCTGTTACAATACCAGCACCTATTAAGACGAATAGTGTCCCAGTGTCATAAGCCATAAATCCACGGCTTGGAACGATAAACAAATAGAGAAGGGCAAACGGAGTAATTAATAATGTTTCAATCGTTAATCCCGACCACGCACCGATCGGAAGTACCTTCTTAATTAATCCGTAAAGGCTGAAAGTCAAAGCCATAGCCAATGACGACCAAGGTATAGCTCCATGATGAATCGAAAGAATAATGACACCGATTGTGGCTAAAACGACTGAAACTGTTTCTGCCTTAGTCAATCGCTCTTTAAGAAATATTGTTGCCAAAACAATGTTCATCAGCGGATTGATATAATATCCTAAACTCGCATCTATGACATGATCGCTATGAACAACGAAAATAAAAATAAACCAGTTTAACGTAATCAAAGCCGATGCCGCAGTTATTGCCAGGAATCTTTTTTTGTTCGAAAACACACTTTTTGATTCCTTATATGTACCCGACAGCTTGCCCAGACATAAAAGCAGGACAATCATAAAAACAAATGACCAAACAATACGGTTTGCCAAAACTTCCGCTGAATCGACACCGCCCGCCAGCTTCCAATAAATCGGCAATACTCCCCAAATCAAATAAGCCAGTGAGCCGGCGATGACCCCTGCAGTCTGTTCCTTTTGCTCAACCACTTCCAGCACCCCTACTGTTAAATTTTATACAATATCCTTTAATTTAGCACTCCGATTACATTTTGTCTATAAAGTGAAACTTACAATCACTGGGGGTTTTACTGCGCGTTTATGCGGGATAAATGGGATTCACTATTTCGATTGTCTCTGACGGATGGAAAGGACAGCTTTCACCGGCAAAAAGCCCAGTGCGGCTCCCGTTACATTCAAAATCAAGTCATCAACATCAAAGCTTCCCAAGGCGGTAGTGAATTGGATTATCTCATAGAACAAGCTTACGGCTAGGCCTGAAAGCAATATCGTCCTCCACTTATGGAACCTATTCGAAAGAAAAGGCAATAAGATACCAAGAGGACAGAAAGCGAGAATATTCCCCACAAGATTTTCAATTATGATATTTAAGTTGATATCTGCAAACAGGTAATTAGAAATTGTACGAAAAGGGATTAGATTTACTGTCCCTCTTGTATGAAAACTGAAAATGACTTTGGAAAAGTCTACCAGGTGTAAGGATTTAATTAATATTACCTTTGTAAGAACACATAAGTAAATTCCAAGTAAAATAAGAACAAGTAAGCGTGAAAATTTTTTCATATATTTTCCTTTCATTTTGTTACAACTTTACTAAAGTTTATTAGCAATTTAAAAAGCCCCGAATTCCTATTCGGAGCTAAAAAAACAATTCCCATTAACAAAATCAGCGGGAGATGAACCCCCACTGATTCACTTTATCTCGTTTGTCCGTTTCCAACCATTAAATACTTACTGGTTGTCAGCGCCGGTAATCCCATTGGACCACGGGCATGAAGCTTTTGCGTAGAAATGCCGATTTCTGCACCAAAGCCCAGCGCTCCTCCGTCAGTAAATCGGGTAGAAGCATTATGATAAAGAGCTGCTGCGTCTACAACGTTCATGAAGAAAAGAGCGGTTTGATCGTTTTCTGTTACGATCGCTTCCGAATGCTTTGTCCCATACTGATCAATGTGGGCAACAGCTTCTTCAAGGCTCTCCACTACTTTTACTGCAATATCGAGGCTTAAATATTCGTCTTTCCAATCTGTTTCTTCAGCAGGAATCGCCTCAGGAAACACGTTTACAGCTTTTTCGTCGCCATGTACCTGAATACCATGCTCTTTGAACGCCTTCGCCAATGCTTCATGGTTTACGTTCAGCCAGTCTTCATGTACGATCAATGTTTCCAACGCATTGCACACAGCAGGCCGGTCAGTTTTGGCATTCACCATGATATTGATAGCTTTTTCTGTGTCTGCTTCGCGATCAATATACAAATGACAGTTCCCAACTCCCGTCTCAAGTACGGGAACCGTAGCGTTCTCAACGACCGCCTGGATCAATGCCCCTCCGCCGCGAGGGATTAACACATCAATGTGCTGCTTCATCGTAAACAGCTCTTTTGTGGCGCTTCGGTCGGTGCTTTCAATAAATTGAACAGCATCTCGCGAGATTTTTGTATTCTCCAGCGCTTCGTGCATGACGGATACAATTGCTTTATTTGACGAAATTGCAGAAGACCCGCCTTTTAGCACGATGGCATTTCCTGATTTAAGGGCAAGGCCGGTTGCATCAACGGTAACATTTGGCCTTGCTTCGTATATCATTCCGATGACCCCGAGAGGGACACGGACATTTTTCACTTTCAACCCATTTTCAAGCGTCCATTCTGACAACGTTTCTCCGACGGGATCTTTTAATGCTGCAACCGTTCGCAGCCCTTCAGCAAAGTCAAAAACTCGCTCTTTCGTAAGGGATAAGCGATCAAGGTATGCCGCATCGTACCCTTTTTGTTTTCCTGCTTCTAAATCCTTCTCATTAGCAGCAAGAATTGTTTGAGTATTTTTTTCTAAATGATCAGCCAAAGTAAATAAGGCTTCATTTTTTTCTTGTTCGGACAGCAGGCTTAAAGATTTTGCTGCTTTTTTAGCTTGTATGGCTTGTTTTTCAACCAGACTTATCTCAACCAATTTACTCATCGTTATCCTCCTCCATGTTTGTTAACAAACGGGGATCTTTACGTCCAACTGACATACAAATGTCTCATTATCAATCGCCTCTTCACATGCTCCATCTTCTTCTGTTATCTGCTGAAATTCGTCAGATGCATAGTTCACGATGCCGAGGCCGATTTCCGTTTCTTCTGAGTCGATGATTCGGACGACTGAGCCTTTGTGAAATTCGCCTCTCACTTCTAAAACCTCTGAAGGATGAAGGCTGCTTCCGTTGTTTATTATATCTTCTTTCTTCTTATTCCCAATAACTAAATCACCTTCAGGTCCGGAATTAAAAGCAATCCACTGCATTTTTTGAGAAAGGCAATACGCGCTTGAATTCGGTTCAAAATAGGTTCCACTCGCACTCCCATTCACTACTTCTTGCAAAATGTTCGGACTGTCCGCTTGACCTAAAAACCCGTTGATTCCAGATGCCATAGTGATGTTAAAAGCATCCAGCTTCGATCTCATTCCGCCGGTGCCGACTGAGCTTCCAGCGTCTCCGGCCGCAGCTTCTATTTCCGGGGTAATTTCCGTCACTTTTTTAATTCGCTTAGCATCAGGATACTTCATTGGATTTGCGTCATAAAGACCATCAATATCAGATAGAATCACAAGAAGATCTGAGTTTATTAATCCTGCAACTTTTGCAGAAAGGGTATCGTTATCGCCAAATTTTAAGCGGTTAACGGTAACTGTATCATTTTCATTAATAATTGGTACAATTCCGCGATCCAGCAATACATTCAACGTGTTCCTGACGTTGTTATAGCGATTTTCATCAGAAAAATCATTTTTTGTTATCAAAATTTGGGACGCCACATAGCCATGAGATAAAAAGATCTCTGAGTAAGCCTCCATTAAAAGACCTTGGCCTATAGATGCTGCAGCTTGCTTTTCAGGCAGCGACTCAGGCCTTTTAATGAATCCAAGTTTTCGATATCCTGCCGCTACAGCTCCGGATGAGACTAGAATGACTTCGTGTCCGCTATCCTTAAGCCGTACCACTTGTTCGACCAATTTTTCAAGTTTTCTTCTGCTGATTTCTCCGTGTAAGCTGGTTAATGAACTGCTTCCTATTTTGACGACAACCCGTTTTTTATTTGTTTCGGGGGTCATTTTATCACTCCATTTGTTTTTTCTTATCGTATAAGATTTAATTGGTTCATTTCTTTGCTAATTTCTTCTGAACGCTTTGCGGCCTCTTTAATCGCCTGCTCGATTGCTTCGCCGCCTCCGAATTGCTCTAATGCATGCAATCCTGCTGCAGTCGTACCGTTCGGAGAAGTAACCTTTTCTCTTAGAACAGTTGGGGTTTCACCAGTTTCCAATAACATTTTTGCTGCTCCAAGCAAGGTTTGCGCGCCAATCGCACACGACATTTTTTTATCAAGGCCAGCTGCTTCTCCTGCTTTTTCTATATGCTCCATTAAATAGTAGAAATAAGCGGGTCCGCTGCCTGCAATCCCTGTGAAAACGTCCATTTTGTTTTCTTCAATTGCGTAAACTTCGCCCATGCATCCCAGGATTTCTTTTGCCATGAGTTCTTGCTCTTTAGAAACATGACGTCCGGACGACATCGCTGTCGCAGAAGCCCCGATTGTGCTTGAGGTATTGGGCATAACCCGTATCACAGGCTGTTGATCGTGTAATAAATCTTCAAGATAGGAAGTCGTAATGCCAGCTAGTACTGACAAGACCAATTGATGGGGTTTCACTTTATTTTTCAAGGCGGATAATGCAGCCTCAGCGTCTTTAGGTTTCATAGCTAAAATAAATGTATCGATTTGGTCAAAATCCAGCTCTTCATTTCCTTTACCTTGAATACCGTACGTTTGATGAAGCTCTTCTAAGCGGTTTTTGTTACTGCGGTTTGTTACATAAATTTGTGTTGCAGGGATTTGATCTGATTGGACAATGCCTGAGATCATTCCTTCTGCCATAGAACCTGCTCCGATAAATGCAATGTTCTTATTGTTAATAATAATTAACATCTCCCTGTTTTGTTCGTATGTTAATAACAACGATATTAATCGTAACATGGTTAGATTTTATGTCAAGTTTTAAGTATTTATTACCACGGGATCGCCATAGCAGAAGACGCACGGAGCTTGTTTCGGCGCCATTCTTTGTACTGGTGACTCAATTAGGCATCACTTAATGACTAATACCCATTTAACTGAATAGACAACATATTAATTTACTGTTATACCAATTAATTGCTCAAATTACACTGATCATTGCACAGCCGCATAATTGGCCCACATGAAAAAACAAGGCCACCCTGCTGAGCAGAATGGCCTATTTTTATTAATTTTTTAACGTTGCTGTTAGCGGCGGTACGATTTGTTTTTTGCGGGAAACGACTCCTTTTAAAAGGGCTGTACCATTTTCAAGCTTTACGTCAAAGGCTTCCTCTACTGCATTTGAAGCGTCACCTGAGACGAGGACAACAGAATCATTATTTAAAATATCTGTAATGACAAATAAGAATAAATTTAAATCTTTGTCGGCTATCGCTTTCGCAAATGCAGCTTCCAGTTCTTCCTGACGGGCAAGCACTTCATTCGTGTCTACTGTATTTACTTGAGCAACTTCCACTTTGTAGCTTCCCATTTGAAATTCTTTTGCATCAAGAGTAATCAGCTCTTGGATCGATTTGCCACTGAGATCGGCACCTGCTTTAAGCATTTCTAAACCATAGCTATCAGCATCGACTTCTGCAATTTCAGCTAATTCTTTTGCCGCGGCAACATCTTCTTCAGTACACGTTGGCGACTTGAATAAGAGTGAATCAGAAATAATTGCAGACAGCATTAAACCCGCAATATTTTTTGGCACTGAAATTCCGTTTTCCTTGTACAGCTTGTTTAAAATGGTTGCCGTACATCCAACAGGCTCAGCGCGGTAATACAACGGATCACTTGTTTCGAAATTTGAAATACGGTGATGGTCGATGACTTCAATGACGCGGACATTCTGAATATCAGCCGCACTTTGCTGGCGTTCGTTATGATCAACCAGGATGACTTGTTCAACTTCATCCGCCACTGTTTCTACGAGGCGGGGAACTTCCGCTTGAAATTGATCAAGTGCATATTGTGTTTCTTCATTGACCGTACCTAAACGGACGGGTTCAGCATCCATGCCTAATTTGTTTTTTAAATCTGCATACGCGATTGCAGAACAGATCGTGTCTGTGTCTGGATTTTTATGACCAAAGATAAGTGTTTTTCCCATAATACGACTCCTTTATTGATTATAATAGAATGAACCGTCTTCTAGGATTTATTCTACCAGATAACCTACAATCTTGACCATATGTCAAATCAACCCGATAAATCAGACTATTTGTCTATTTCCTTTGAGTATTGCCGTGTTTTTTAGGTAAAATTTCTTTGACAAGTGCAGCGGTTTCATTGTGATACAAGGAGCTATCGCTAATGAGCATGTTAACTACCGGAGAAAAAATTGATTTAGAACTATATAGTAAAGAGCTAGTCGAAATAAATTTGATAGTCAAATAACGGGTAAGAAAAAAATACAAAAGGAGAGCACATATCGTACATAACAATATGTGCTCTCCTTTATTAAAGACTTTATAATTAATTCGACTCTAGTTGAGAAGGATACAAGGTCATTCCGCCATCCACAAAGAGAGTTGCTCCTGTTACATAGCTTGCTTCTTCAGATACAAGCCATGCTGCGGCAGCTGCTACTTCTTCCGGTTTCCCGAACGTTTTCATTGGGATTTTTTTCAGCTGTGCCTCTTTCGCTTCACCTTCTAGATCGGGATTGCTTTCTGTCGCAATTGTACCCGGTGCAAGTGAATTGACACGAATTGATTTTTCCGCATAATCCAATGCCAGCGTTTCGGTCATCAGCTTCATTCCGCCCTTAGATGAAGAATAATGGACATTGCCTGGACGCGGAATTTGCTGGTGAACACTTGAAATATTCAAAACCGTTCCTTTGATATCATTTTCAAGCATATAACTGATTGCTTCTTTTGCTCCTAAAAAGGTTCCTGTCAGATTGACATCTATTACTTTTCTCCATTGTTCAAGCGTCATTTCATGCGGGAGAACCTCATCCCCGTTAAATCCAGAATTATTCACCATAACATCTATCGTTCCAAAATTTTCGACTGCTGCATTTATCAGCGCGGAGATGCCTTCTTCGGAAGAAACATCCGCTTTCACCGCAACTGCTTTGCCGCCGCTTTTTTCAATATTTTTTGCAGTTTCCTCCCCGCCTTCAGGATCACTGCGATAGTTGACCACTACGTTCATTTTTTCTTTGCCAAATCGTTCGGCAATCGCCTTTCCAATCCCTTTGGAAGAGCCTGTAACAATTGCTGTTTTTCCTGCTAAATCGGTATACATTTAACTTCCTCCATTTCTGAAATGCTATCAATAAATTTCCCCAATTCTTTTGATTTAAAACAAAGACACAAAAAAAGCAAAGCCATTATAGCTCTGCTTCCGATATAATTAACACGAACCTCTAATGATTAACTCAGGCGCAAATCGGTAAACACGAAACGGGTCATCTGTCTTTCCGTTAATCCTGTCCAACAAAATGTCTGCGGTTTTTTCTCCCATTTCTTTTACGGGCTGGTTAACGGTCGTAATCGAGGGATTATACAAATTGGAGTATGTTACTTCATCGATGCTCACCAATGCCAAATCGTTCGGCATAGACAAGCTGACCTTATTAATAAAAGAAAGTACTTCGCGCAACACCAGGTCATTTCCCGCAACGATCGCCGTCGGTTTATTTTCCTGCAGAAACCGTTGTTCCAAAACTCCTTGTATTTCTTCTCTCGGAACAGAAAACACATTGTTCTCTTGTACCTCCAATTGATAAAAAGACATTGCCTCCTTAAACCCTTCAATTCTTTCTCTCCTTGTTGACACCGGGATGTCTGTCGGCAGTGTCAAGAAAGCAATATTTTCATGGCCTTTGTTTTGCAGCTGAGAAACAGCCAGGCGACAAGCCGCTTTATTGTCCAAAAGGATACAATCTGTCGTCACACCATCCACGATCCGGTCAATAAAAACGAGTGGAATTCCGTATGAAATCACGTAATTGTAAACTTTAGGGTCATTCCCAACTGGAAAAATAATAATGCCATCCACTTGTTTTGAAATTAATAAGTCTATATAGTCGGATTCCTTTTCAGGGCTGTCATCTGAATTACAAATAAACACTTTAATTTCATGAGATTGGAGCCGTTCTTCTACAACACGAACAATTTCTGTTGAAAGGTGGTGAAGCAGATTCGCTAAAACGATCCCCACAACTTTCGTTTTCTTCACTTTTAAATTTCGTGCGTTGTCATTTGGGCGAAAATTCAGCTCTTCAATTACTTTTGCTATTTTATTTTTTGTTTCTGAACTCATATACTGATATCGTTTATTAAGATATTGGGAGACTGTACTTTTCGAAACACCAGCTTTATCAGCCACATCAGTAATCGTTATTTTCTTCTTATTTTCCATAATTTCTCCTGTATCCATAATAATTGTAAGAATAATACGAATATCATACCAAATTTCAGGAAAAATCTCTATTTAATAGTAAGTCGCCTTTTTTACAAAGCTAGTTCAGACCTCTTTATTCTGTGCCTTCTTATAATGAGCATTCTCTTCCTTAGATTTGCGCTTCAATCCTAAATTATTTGCCAGAAACATATCAACAATCCGCTTAGGAAGCAGCCGAGGGATGACCCAATTACTTATCGGACGCTGCACGGCCTTGTACCCGTATCGAACAGGAGGATTGGTCGCCGTCAAAGCCTTCCATACGATCTCTCCTAGTCGTTCAGCAGTGTATCCTTTCTTTCCATTTTCAATCATGTACTGGCGAAATGTCTCCATAGCTGAGGCATATTCGGTGTTTTGGTAAGAAGAGAAATCATCCTGTTCTGCCTTATCCCAGATCGCTGTCGCAACGGATCCAGGCCCTATCACAATGACATCAATTCCATGGATCATCAATTCTCGGCGAAGGGTCTCTGAAAAACCCTCGATTCCAAACTTCGATGCATGGTACGCTCCAAGAAATGGACCTGCTATCTTTCCGCCAATTGAACTGATATTAACAATCCGGCCTGGATCGCCCGATAGTTGATCGTCTGCTCCGAGCAGCTCGGCAAATGCCTGGGTTACGATTAACGGACCGATAAGGTTTACTTCTATTTGCCAGCGATAATCGCTAATCGGCTGATGGATCAGCGGAGCAGGAACAGCGATACCAGCATTGTTGACCAACCCAAACAAGGTTCTTCCTTGAAGACGATCCCGCACCACGGCGGCTCCCCGCTGAACGGCTTCCTCGTCAGTAACATCAAAGAAAAGCGGAGTAAATGCCTCTCCCCATTCGGCACTCAGCCGATCAGCGTCTTCACTCTTACGGACACTTCCAAAAACATGGAACCCTTTTTCAATCAAGATTTTGGCTGTTCCCCATCCGATACCTGAGGAAACACCGGTGACCACGACAGATTGCATGAAAAAACCTCCTAGAGTAGTTAGATTCAGTTTGAAGCGATGAATTTTAATTGCATTAAGTTATAAACTAAATATATTATATATTATTTTTATATGTATTGAAAATATTATGTTTTCCTCTTTCTCATTAAACTAATTTCTTGTGAGGAAAATCAGAGCGATTTCATTTCGAAATACAAATTATTTTTTTCTGTTCATAACGAAAGAAAATAATGGTAAATAATTACGAATTTTTAAAAAATACGATAGGTTTTCTAACAACATCAGATAAATCCAAATGATTCATTGCTATAATGATTCAAAATTCAGATAATAAAAGGAGAGAATATTTCATGAAAAAAACACATCCTGCACTTATTATTTTTCTGTTCTTTTTAGGCTGGGTCTTTATGTATGCTGATCGAAACATTCTTTCACCCGTAATGGGAAGCATTGGGGAAGAGTGGAATTTGGATAAGGCGCAATTAGGGTTGATGTCTACCGTCTTTTTTGCTGCTTATGCAGCGATGCAGATTCCCACTGGTTTTTTGGCTGATCGATTCGGCCGCGTAAAGATTTTGGTTGCCGGTTATCTTCTGTTTGGAGTTGCCACTTATTTAAGCGGAATCGCTGCAACTTTTGGAATGTTTTTGCTTATGCGCGCGTTAACCGGACTAGGAGAAGGGACGTATTACGGAACTCAATACGCCATTTCTTCCAATACGACCCCGAAAAAATATCGGGGACTTGTCTCTGCCATTATTAATAGCGGAATGGCTTTTGGTATCTCGCTCGGATTTATTATGGCAAGCCATTTCACTTATACGCTAAATCATGGATGGCAATTCTCGTTTTATATATTTGCGATTCCAACAGTCATTATCGCCATACTGATTGGAATTTTTGTACGTGATAACAACCATACCCCAAAAAACAATGAAGCGGAGCAGCCTCAAGAAAAACCAAATGTGAAGCTCCTATTTACCAAAAATCATATCTTTGTTTACATTATTATCTTTTGTTCCTTATACGGATTTTTCGGTATGCTGACCTGGCTACCGTATTATTTGCAAACCGTAAGAGAAATAGAAGGGTCACAAACAGGGATCATCGCTTCCCTAGTTCCGTGGGCCTCAATTCCAGGTGCCATTTTGTTTGGTTATTTATCAGATAAAATTAAAAGCAAAAAGCCTCTGATCGTATTTTTGGGCATAGCTGGAGCACTTTTTCAATTTGTCATTCCTTATACGCAAAACTACTCGTTAATGATCGTCGGATTGGTGATGTACGGATTGCTCGGAAAACTGGCGCTGGATCCAGTTTTAATCTCATATATGGCAGATATTACACCCGCTTCAATGTATTCAAGAGTTTACGGATTTTTCAATTTCAGCGGCATGCTCTCTTCGGTATTTGCCCCATATATTACTGGATACTTTGCCGATCTGACCGGAAGCCTTGAGTTTGGTTTTTATCTATCAGGTGGATTACTGATCATAGGCTCTGTATTGTTCCTGTTCACTGATAAACATGCAAATAATTCCAATGATTCTGTGAAAATTGATTATTTACCTAAGGAAGGAAAAACAGTATGAATCAATCGCTAGTCGGTTCAAAAACGATGGTTGTAAGTCCGCATTATCTGGCCTCTTCAGCCGGGAATACAATTTTGCTGCGGGGAGGAAATGCCTTTGATGCAGCGGTCGCTGTGAGTGCTTGCTTAGCAGTTGTTTATCCCCATATGACCGGGCTCGGAGGAGACTCATTTTGGCTAACGTACTGCTCGAAGGAGCAAAAAGCACGTGCATATAATGGAAGCGGACGAGCTGGATCAAAAGCTGACCGCGAGTTCTTCAGCGGACTCGACTCAATTCCTTACCGAGGAATCAAAAGTATTATCACTGTACCCGGAATGATAGACAGCTGGGACGCAATATTGAAAAAGTACGGGAGACTCACATTAGCTGAAGTACTTGCACCAGCTATCGAATACGCGGCTTCGGGCTTTCCGCTTTCTAACGACCAATATGAAAATACTGTCCAAAGAGCTGACGTGTTACGCCAAGATTCCGATACAGCATCTATTTTCCTGCCTGACAATCGGCTTCCAAATAAAAATGAACGATTTGTACAGCGAAATCTGGCAAATACCTTAAAACAGATTGCAGAAAAAGGCAGAGATGAATTTTATAAGGGCGAGCTTGCGAAACGGATCGTAACAAGCCTGCAAGAAAAAGGGGGGTTATTGACGTTCGAAGATTTTTCTGGGCACTCCGGAAATTGGACAGAACCAATATCCGCTTCCTACCGTGACTGCACGATGTTTCAAGTCCCCCCTAATTCTCAAGGGTTCGCTGGCTTGATGATCTTGAATATTCTTGAAAACTATGATCTCGCATCAATACCACACGGTTCTTACGAATATTATCATTTGCTGACAGAAGTGATAAAAGCAAGCTTCCAAGACCGGAATGCCGTATTAACGGATCCCGATTTTCATCCGATCCCGCTTGAAAAATTACTCAGCGCGTCCTATGCAAGTGAAATGGCACAGTCGATTGATTTCAGCAAAGCGAAAGATAGTTTTAGCGAACCGGTTGGAAATGACACGGCTTATGCAGCCGTAGTCGATGAGGAAGGCAATTGTGTTTCCTTTATCCAAAGCATTTACTTTGAATTTGGATCAGGCGTCGTTGCAGGGGATACTGGGATCATTATGCAAAACAGAGGCTCTTTCTTTTCTCTCGATCCTTCACACGTGAATCGTTTGGAACCGAATAAGCGCACCTTCCATACGCTGATGCCCGCGATGGCGTGTAAAAACGGAAAGCCGTATATTTTGTACGGCACGCAAGGCGGTGAAGGACAGCCGCAAACTCAAGCAGCCATAATTACAAGAATGCTTGACTATCACATGAATCCTCAGCAAGCCATCAATGAACCGAGATTTTTGTGGGGAAGAACATGGGGAGAAGCCACACAGGAATTAAAACTCGAAAGCAGGATCAGCCAGAACGTGTCTGATGAGTTGGAAAAAGCCGGCCATATCGTCAATCGAGTCGCTGAATTCGACGGAGTCATGGGCCATGCCCATGCCATTTTAATTGATGAACAAGGCTTTCTGCACGCCGGCGTTGATCCAAGAAGTGATGGAGAGGCTGTGGGGAGGTAGTTGTTTCTGCTATTACTTGAGACAAACGACGCTCTGATTGGGATGAAATCCTCCCAATCGGAGCTTTTTTGGTATTCTGTTGGTGTTTCACAAAGCTTTTTCTTACCTTGCTACGATTTATTCTACCCACCTTTGCTTTTTTCTGCCCGGTTTGCGATTAATTGTGACCACATTATAATTTATTGTTACCTGTTTGGATTTTTTTCGCTCTAATAAGTTTGACACGAAACCAAATGGTGTTATATAATCCGAAACAGAACCAAATGGTTTCATATTTTATATTAAAAGGAGAATCACTTTGGAAAATAATAATCAAACTCAGCTGGAGGACATTAAGCAGACCATTCTTATTGACGCGCCGATTCAAAAAGTGTGGAACACCGTTTCAACGTCAGAAGGTATCGAATCATGGTTCATGTCAAATGATTTTCAACCGGAAGAAGGACACGAGTTCCATTTACAAACACCTTTTGGACCATCTCCATGTAAAGTAGTAGAATTCGATCCTCCCCATCGACTCTCTTTTACGTGGGATGTCGACGGCTGGATTGTGTCATTTCTTTTAAAGGAGTTGGACGGCAAGACTGAGTTTACGCTTATCCATGGCGGATGGAAGCATCCTGATGACATTCTTCCGAAAGCAAATGAGAAAAGCTCAATTATTCGTGACAGAATGGATCACGGCTGGGTTAAAATTGTTGAAAGCCTTAGAAAGGTTACTGAAAATTAATGGCGGAATCAGCAAAAAAGCATGATGTTTTTCAAGCGATTGCTGATCCAACACGCAGAGAAGTGCTAAAACTGCTTTCTGAAAAAGAACTGCCAATTTCAGAAATAACGGAGCATTTTCCAATGACCCGTACAGCCATTGCCAAGCACCTTGTCATTCTTTCAGAAGCAAACCTGGTCAGCGGGAGGAAGGTCGGCAGAGAAAAACGCTACTGGCTGAATCCAGAGCCCCTAACAGAATTGAAAGAATGGCTTTCGTATTATGAACAATTTTGGGATAACAAACTATCCATTCTTAAGCACGTGGTTGAAAACCAAGAAAATACGGATGCAGCAGACTTAAAAACTGCACCTAAAAAAAACCCCTGATGAAGGGGTTTTTATGTATTACTGGCGTTTTTTCAATTGTAAATTGCCTTTATTAAATATGACAACAGCATTAAAAGCTTCATATAAAGCATAAATAGGATAGCAGAATGCTAGAAAAACAAATATCGTAGGTACTTTTTCTATGATAGGAAAGTAACCAGCCAGGAAACTCTGTACTGCAATACCCAGATAAACTAACAAAGGAATTGCGATTACTGCTATTAGAAGCAATAACGGAGTCATCTTCGTTTCTTTAAGCTTTGCGCGACAGTGAGGACATTTCATAGTAAATGGGGTAGAAAAGTCCTCGAAATGTTCAATAGTAAGTGCTTCTTCACAACTAGGGCAAGGTATAGAAGTTCTCATATGTGTTTCTCCTTTGAATAAAAATAAATCCGACTTTATTATAATAGGAACACTTAGGTAATGATACCTATTTTTTAGAAAACACGAACACTAAACTGCCGAACAGTTTGACTCTAACAATTGAAACAAATTAAGAGCTGAAGCATATAAAACGCTTCAGCTCTTTCATTTAAAAAGCATAAAAGACAATAATAAACCAAGAAACAGCGAAAAGAAGAATCACCCATTTTTCACCAGAATTCAAAGTAAAAAAAACATATGATATGGTCAACATCCCAAAAGAAAAAAATTTAACATACACCTTAATCGATTCAGGTGAAAAATCATACACAAAAAGAGATAGGATCACAAAAGCTCCAAAGATGTTTGCTATTCGTTTGAAATTATCCTTATTCATTATAAATCTCCTACTCTCTCCCGACTCAGAACCCTCGCTTTAAGTCTCGTACCTTCAAGGTCAAGTTGCTCTACTCTAATATATCCCAACACTTTTCTATCCTTATTTTGTAAAACCTGGGCACTACAATCAAGAAAGAAAATAGAACTTCCATACCAAAAAGGCGGCCAGCATCAGCTGACCACCTTTTTTATTAATATCCCGTTTCTTTATTCACCACATTTAACAGTGGCTTGCCTTCGGAATAACGCTTTAAGTTTTGCAAAAATAAGTCCATGACACGATCATGGTGTCTTGCGGAGTTGTAGGCATTATGTGGAGAAACGATCACATTTTCGAGCTCCCAAAACGGATGGTCCTTCGGCAATGGCTCAACTTCAAACACATCAAGCGCAGCTCCGGCTATTCGTCCGTCGCTCAAGAACTCTATTAAATCATTTTCCACCACTGTATTTCCACGGCCGATATTTATTAAGAAGCTATCCTTTTTCATTTTGCTTAACCGTTTTTTATTTAAAAAAGATTGTGTCTCTTTCGTGGACGGAAGAGCTAAGACGATAAAATCGGACTGTGACAGAACTTCATCCACTCGATCCATTCCCACTACTGAATCAGCCGGCTCATTTTCCCTTCTTTTGCCGGGATTTTTACGGCAGCCGATCACTCCCATGCCAAGCGCTTTACATCGTTTGGCGATTTCAAAGCCGATTTCGCCATACCCAATGATTCCTACTGTAGAATAGGAGAGATCAGTTAACGGAAGACTTGCCCATTCTTTATTCATTTGGTTTTTAATCATCGTGGGGATGCCTCTGGCAAATGAAGTAATAAGAGCGATCGTATGCTCCGCAATTGGAACAGACGTACATCCTTTTGAGTTGGTGATGATGAGATCGTTAGAAAGGATCTCTTCATGTAACATCGCATCCAATCCAACACTGACCGAATGAACCCATTTGACGTTTGGCGCTTTTTTTAGAATGTTCAGGTTATCGTGCAGCCCCAAAGTAAAGAGTACCTCACAGTCTGATACATCCATAGTCGACTCAGGTTCAGGTTCGCCCAACTTCCAGGGTTCAATGATCACTTCTGAACATACCTCTTTAAATTTTTTAACGTATTCTTCAGAGATATCCAGTCTGATATAAATGACTGGAGCTGTTTTTTTAGATTCAGTCATTGAAACACTCATTACAAAGCCTCCTCTAAAACCTCACGATTGTTTTTATAATCATTGTAGGATTCGGCAATCCGTTGAATTCCCCGTCTAATTTGTTCTTCATCACAGAAGGTGAAGCTAAGACGGATATGGTTTAACTCATCGTTCTGCAAGTAAAAATGCTTCCCGTCAAGATAACCCACCCCATTTTTAAGTGACTTCTCCATAAACTCACTCGTATCTACCTCAGCAGGGAATGTGAGCCAAAGGAAAAAGCCGCCCTCAGGCATTTGATAGGAAACTTCATTGCCGAAATATTCATGAATACTTCGAACCATCGCATCTTTTCTAGCGCGATAAATCGATGTTAAATATTGGACGTGCTGCTCAAAATCTATTTTTGCTAGAAATTGAGAAACTATCTCTTGAACAAACACACTCGTAGAGCCATCGGATTTCAGCATCCTCATTTTATTAATGACTTGTTCACCTGCAATGGCCCATCCCATACGTATACCAGGTGCAATGATTTTAGAAAATGTGCTTATATAAATGACTCGTTCGGGTCCGAAAGAGTAAATGGAAGGGACAAAACCTCCGCTAAAGCTCAATTCAACATACGCATCATCTTCTAGCACATAAAAATTATATTCATAGGCCAGCTCAGCTAACTTCTTTCTTCTTGCAAGAGACAAATTAACTCCTGTCGGGTTGTGGTAATTCGGCATCACATAAAACATTTTCGGCATCGGTTTGCCTTTAACCTTTGCTTCAATCAGTGCTTGTTCCACGAGATCGACTCGCAATCCATCCTCATCAATAGGAAAAGAGGTTAGCTCGACTTCAGCTAGGGAGAACTGGCGGATCGCTCCGAAAAAAGAAGGGGCTTCAATCCAGACATGATCTCCCGGATCAGCGAGTGTTCTAGTCGCTAAATCAATGGCTTGCATCGACCCAGAAGTGACTAAGATATTTTCATTCTCTGATTGAATCGAACGTAATTCAGAACGTTTTTTAATCCACTCATTTACCTTCTTAGGACCTGTCCCCCCAGTATATTGGAGTGATTCCAGACCCTGCGTTTGGAGAGCGGAAACTGCTGCTTCCGAAAGTAAAGGAATAAGAAAAGATTCCTTAGCGGGAAATCCGAATGAAAGAGGGACAAAGTCAGGATGCTCTTCTGCAAGAGCAGCAGATATTAAAGGCAATTCAGGAAAACGTTTAGAGAAGGAAAATTCCGTCAATTGATGCATTGATAAAACCCCCAATTTTAAGATTACATTTCACCTATCATTTCATTATAAATCATTTGATAATTCCTACACTCCATTTGTGAGGTTATATTACGGCAAAGGAACTTAATGCGATGTTAAAGATAATAGAAGATTGTTAAATTCAGACTGAATCCGGCGCGTACAGCTGCCTGGTACACCTTTCCCAATCATTGTTCCATCGATTTCTACAATCGAACACACTTCATATGGCAAGCTGAGCAAGATTTAAAGGCCCTGAAACGCAGGGCCCTTTTTAAATCCTGTAGAATTTTTTTGTATTCACTAATATTTTTAGATATGTGTCCTCTATTGAAGCTTTTTTTAAAGCCGCGATGGTTTCAATGGACTGGTGAATCATCAATGGACTCGTCATTATTCCTTTAAATGGTCCCTCAAATGGCCAAGGTCCATCTGTCTCGACCATTAATCGCTCCATAGGATACACCCTGACCAAATCTTGAATTTCTTTCTCATAAACGACGTCGGGAGTTACGGAAATAAAATAACCATTCTGTATCATTCGTTCAATCGTTTTCGGATCACCTTTAAACCAATGAAAATGTGCTTTTGATAAGGAATGTTTCTCCAGAAGGTCACACACAATAGGAGCATCCTCATAAACGGCATGCAGGACAATTGGTTTCTCCCATTTTTTTGCTAGAACGATAAAGGTCTCCAACAGTTCAATATACTTGTTTAATGAAAAGCTGCCATTTTTCTTTTGTTTTCTAAGGTAATAAGGCAGCCCCACTTCCCCGATAGCTGCCATGTCATAGCGGTTCTTTTCAATCCAGGCCACAAGTGTTTGCAGCTGGCTTTCAGATGGGAGAGGTTGTTCAGGATGAAAGCCAAACGCAGGCTTCACTTTCGAGTGCGCTTTCGATAGCGATAGGTTCTTTTTGCACGATTGGAGGTCAAAAGAGACTGAAACGATCGCTTCTAGCAAGGAAGCCTCTTGAAAAATAGCAGTCAGCTCTTCTTCTTTATATTGATCCAAGTGAATATGGGCATCTATGATTTTTTTCAAGATTTTCACTCCTAATCTATAACCAAAATTCTCGTTCCACATGCACGGATGAAATACCCTGCTTAATTGCACAAATGTCAGCCGGAATTGCACAATTTACTGAGTCAATTGCTCAGAAGAGGGACGGAATTTCACAAATCACCAAGATAATCGAACAAAAACGTGACAGAATTGCACAGTTCACCATGATAATTGTACAAAAGCCGTCGCCCAGATATTGATTTACTTCTTAATTATACATATAAAAAACCTTATCTCTGGCAAATAGAGATAAGGCAAAATATTTAAGATGAAAAAACCGTCAATTCCTTTGCTGTTGCAAAGACCTCTTCGCCTTCTTCAAGCTTTAACTCTGCGAATTCATCCTCGGATAATTCGACATGAATTTGTCTATTGGTATCTTTTCTCTGTAATTCTAATCGAACGATGGGGCCGAGCTTTTGAACATGCAGCACAACTGAGTGAATAGAATGCTCACCTGCCGGCTCTTTGCTGATGGAAAAACGATGTGGCCTCGCATAGGCTACTCCTGAACCAGGACTCTTATCAAGCTCTTTAGGGATTTCGATTTTGATTGTTCCATCAAGGAGATAGCCGTCAGAAATCTTTCCGCTAAATTGGTTTACATTTCCGAGAAAATCATAAACAAACGGCGTGGCTGGTCTGTCATATACTTCTTCAGGTGTGCCGATTTGTTCAATTTCCCCTTCATTCATAATGACCACTCGATCCGAAATATCCAATGCTTCCTCCTGATCATGAGTAACAAAAACACTGGTAATTTGAAACTCATCATGCACTTTCCTCAGCCAGCGCCGAAGCTCTTTTCTCACCTTCGCATCCAGCGCACCGAATGGTTCATCGAGAAGGAGCACTTTGGGATTAACAGCAAGCGCGCGGGCCAAAGCCACCCGCTGCCTTTGTCCTCCTGACAGCCGCGCAGGATAACGGTCTTTCCATTCGGTCAGCTTCACCACTTCGAGCAGCTCATTCACACGTTCTGCAATCTGTTTTTTGGTCGGCCTTTCCTTTCGCGGCCGCACCCGTAATCCGTATGCGATGTTATCAAATACAGTCATGTTTTGAAAAAGGGCATAGTGCTGAAAAACAAACCCTACATTACGTTCTTTCACATGCGTATTTGTCTGGTCAATTCCTTCAAAAAGAATTTTTCCTCTGTCTGCATGCTCCAGCCCGGCAATTATGCGAAGCAGCGTCGTCTTCCCCGATCCAGAAGGCCCCAGCAGAGAAATCAGCTCTCCTTTCTGAATGGTTAAGCTAAGGTCTTTTATGATAGTAGACGTACCATAGGACTTGTCAATCTGTTCAATGGTGATACCCATCATTACACTCCGTTCTTGGAAAACGATTTTTCGGCCGATTTTGCTTTTCGCTCTAACAATCCTTTGATAATTAGGGTCAAAACGGCAAAAATTGATAGTAGGGATGCTACTGCAAAGGCTGCAGAAAATTGATACTCGTTATAAAGGATTTCAATATGCAAAGGCATCGTATTCGTCAATCCGCGAATGTGCCCGGAAACGACAGAAACGGCGCCGAATTCACCAACAGACCTTGCCCCGCACAGGATAACCCCATATAGCAGCGGCCATTTAATATTAGGAAGAGTCACAAGCCAAAATGTCTTAAAGCCGCCCGCTCCGAGCGTAAGAGACGCTTCTTCCTCTGACGTTCCCTGGCTCTGCATAAACGGAATCAGCTCACGTGCAACAAACGGAAAGGTCACAAATAACGTAGCCAAAATAATGCCTGGTACTGAATAAATGATCTTTAAGCCATTCTCGATTAACCAAGGTCCAAAAACTCCGGTTGACCCGAACAAAAGAACAAAAATTAAACCGGCAATGACTGGAGAAACGGCAAATGGAATGTCCAAAATAGTTGTCAAAACCTGTTTCCCTTTAAACTCGTATTTCGTGACAAACCATGCAGCAGCTACGCCGAACAGGGCATTTAAAGGGACGGATATGATTAAGACAAGCAAAGTCAGCTTAATTGCCGCAATTGCATCCGGATTCGTAATCGCCTCCAGATAAGTGCCAAATCCTCTTTCAAAGGCTTTAATGAATACTAAAAAAAGAGGGAGCAGCAAAAACAAAGCGACAAACAAGTAACAAAGAGAGATCAAACTAACCTTGACCCATCTTGATTCGGATGATGGTTCATGACGTCGGATAGATTTATGTGCTTTCACTGATTCTTGTTGTTTCTTTTGTGCGATCGTGTTCATTTCTTCTGCCTCCTACAGCCCGTTTCTTGAAACTTTCCACTGCCACAGATTAATGAGGAGCAAGAGAATAAATGAAATGACCAGCATGATGCAGGCAACCGCGGCTGCTCCATTATAATCATATTGTTCAAGCTTTGACATAATAATGAGTGGTGCAATCTCTGTTTTCAGCGGGATGTTTCCTGCAATAAAAACAACTGAGCCATATTCGCCCAAGGATCTCGCAAATGCCAAAGAAAATCCTGTGATCAGCGATGGCAATAGCTGTGGAAAAATCACGCTAATAAATGTGCGGCCTCTGCTGGCACCGAGTGTGGCAGAGGCTTCCTCCATTTCTTTATCTAGGCTTTTAATGACCGGCTGCACTGTCCTTACAACGAACGGTATCCCGATAAATATAAGGGCAATAATGATTCCGATCGGAGTAAAAGCCACTTTTGTATGAAACAGCTGGCCGATCCAGCCATTCGGCGCATACAGCTCCGTCAAAGCAATACCCGCCACAGCAGTAGGCAGGGCGAACGGGAGGTCAATTAAACCGTCAATCATTTTCTTTCCCGGAAAGCTGTAGCGGGTAAGTACCCAAGCTAATAACAGGCCGAATATTGCATTAAAAACAGCTGCGGCTAAGGAAGTTAACACAGTAAGACGCAGGCTCGCCAGCACCCTTGGATCTTTAATGATTTCCCATAATTCGCCCGGCCCGAGAGCAGCTGTTTTCACAAAGATCATCGATAATGGAATAATGACAATAAGACTCAGATAGGACAACGTAATTCCCATACTGATCGTAAAGCCTGGAAGTAATCGTTTTTGTCTTGTTGCAGCTGCAGGTTTAATCGTTTACTCCCCCTTTTTACCTGAGTAAATCTGATCGAATGTCCCGCCGTCACTGAAATGTGTTTCCTGAGCTTTTTTCCAGCCTCCGAATTTTTCATCATCAATCGTTACAAGATCAATATCAGGAAATGTCTTGCTATATTCTTTACGAATGTCTTCATTTCGAGGGCGGTAATAATTTTTGGCAGCTATTTTTTGCCCTTCATCGGAATATAAGTGTTCCAAATACGCTTTAGCTACTTTCTCTGTGCCTTTTCGTTTTGCCACCTTGTCAACAATGGCAACTGATGGCTCAGCAAGAATACTGCTTTCTGGATAAACGATTTCAAATTGATCTTTTCCAAGTTCATTTATAGATAAGTACGCTTCGTTTTCCCAAGCCAGCAGGACATCACCGATTCCTCGTTCTACAAACGTAGTGGTTGCCCCCCTTGCCCCTGAGTCAAGGACTTCTACATTTTGGAACAACTCTTTCATGTATTGTTTGATCTTGTTTTCGTCACCGTTATATTTCTTATCCGCATAATCCCAAGCAGCTAAGTAATTCCAGCGTGCACCTCCCGAGGTTTTCGGATTTGGCGTAATCACTGAAACATCATCACGGATTAAATCATTCCAGCTTTTGATATTCTTCGGATTGTCTTTCTTTACGAGAAACACAATTGTTGAAGTATAAGGTGATGAATTATCAGGAAGCTCCTTCTGCCACCCTTCATCAATCAAACCCGCACCTGCAATGCTATCAATATCGTAAGCAAGAGCCAGTGTTGCGACATCCGCCTCCAGTCCATCGATAATCGATCGTCCCTGTTTCCCTGAACCTCCATGAGATTGCTGAAACGTAACTGTCTGACCTGTCTCTTTTTTCCAATGATCCTGAAACTCTTTATTGTACTCCTGGTAAAGCTCTCGTGTAGGATCATAGGATACGTTAAGCAATTCTACCGGTTGATCTTTGCTCTCACTTTCAGAGGATGTATTACCCGAAGAGCATCCCGCAGCCAAAAAGATTGCAGTCAATCCGATAGTTAAAGTTTTAAAAAGTTTCATAGTATTTCCCCCTACAATTCTTATTTTTTCTGGAAAATCTTAAATTTTAACTCTTCATGAGATATATCAATAATATTCAAACTTTTCTTACCTGTCAACTCGGTTTTATAGTTTGCTTTAAATTTATGGGTATTAGGTAACAAACGAATATGATGAAAAATACCTTCCTTAAAGATAACCATGTTCCGACGTTGGTTTTCCTGCCGAAATGAATTGGACGTCCTTCTTAGTTCGTGAATGGATCAAGCAAACATTTGACGTATCCTACACAGATCGAGGTATTCAATGAACAGAAAAAACCCTAAATAAAAAGGGTTTTATAAATAATACCGGTTATTTAAACAGAGTTTCTTCATCATTTTAAAATGCAATTTATTTATATTGACAGATAAAGCTACTGTTGGCCGTTCTTCATAAGGTTTCCATCTAAATTTAGCCCAATGACACCCGCAATAATGAGCAGGATTGATAAGATTTTTATCGTGGAAAGAGGTTCTTTAAAGTAGATTATTCCAATCACAGCAATTATAGCTGTTCCAACACCAGACCAGATCGAATAGGCTACACTCACATCAATTTTTTCAAGTGATAACGTTACAAGTGTTAGACTGAGCCCGTAAAATATAAAAATTGAAAAAGATGGAATCAATTTTGTGAAACCAACAGAAAACTTCATTGACGTTGTGCCAATAATTTCAGCAAAAATACCTAAGATTAAATAAATCCAGCTCATCTACTTTTCTCCTTATACATTCATTGAACTGATAAAGAATAAATGAAACGTCAATGCTTGACTTGTCCATCAAAACGGCTGATCACCGGCAATCGTTACCCTCTCAGCTTTTCTATTATGTGGAAAATAATCAGAAACAGCATAATGCTGCGTAGCTCGATTATCCCAGAAAGCAATAGAGTTAGGCTCCCACTTAAAGCGCACTTGATATTCAGGAACGTGCGTTTGAAGAAATAAATAACGAAGAAGCTCTTCACTTTCCTGTTCTTCTAAACCTATTATTCTCGTTGTAAAAGAAGGATTAACGAATAAAAGCTTTTGTCCTGTTTCCGGATGAGTACGGACCACCGGGTGTGCAACTGCAGGGAACTCTGACTGTTTTTCACGTAATTCCTCAGGGCTCAATAAATGACTGAATGAAGGAGTAAAATCATGTAAAGCTTGCAATCCATCAATCTTCTTTTTTACTTCCTCGGGTAAGTTATCGTATGCAGCACCCATATCTGCCCACAAGGTGTCGCCACCAACGGGCGGTACATCAATTAACCGTAAAATAGATGCTTTAGCTGGTTTTTCACGAAAAGTTACATCAGCGTGCCAAATATTTTCGTGGCCGCTTTGTTTATGATTTCGAGCAAACTGAATCACATGATTTGATCGGTCTTTTGGAACTGAGTAAAAAGGATGGACTTCAAGCTCTCCCCATAAACGTCCCAATTCCAGTTGCTGGTCACTTGTAATCGGCTGATTACGGAAGAAAATAACCTTCCAATCTAGCAATGCTTGATTTAATTCATCTCTTAACTCTTCTGTTGGAGATTTTGTTAAATCCACTCCTTCAATTTCCGCACCGATAATAGGGGTTAAAGGTTTGACGCGAAAATTAGTATAGTTATACCCATTCTCAGCATTTGTTCCGCGCCGTATTATGCGTGGTCCTTCCTTATCTGTACGTCCTTCAAAATGAAGTGGTCTAGGATAATTCGTTAACTCTTTTGACATCTTTACTCACTCCTCCTTAGCTTTTTTAATGACGGAAACTAAATACGTACGCAAATCCAGAAATTCTTTCGTATTTTTCAACTCTGAATTCGATTGATTTTGCTTTATTAATGGATTCGCAATATCAATCGCTATCCTTCCAGGTGCAGGATACATAACCAAAATTCTCGTTCCAAGAAGAAGCGCCTCTTCGACATCATGCGTAATAAAAAATATACTTTTCTTTGTTTTTTTCCAAATGGTCAATAGATGATTTTGCATTGTTTCTTTCGTTAATGTATCAAGTGCACTAAATGGCTCATCCATTAAAATAGCTTTAGGTTCTGCAGCTAATGTTCTAGCAATGGCAGCTCGCTGTTTCATCCCTCCTGAAAGCTGGTGGGGAAGTAGATCTGCAGATGATTCAAGTTGGACAAGTTGTAAGTAATGAGCAATAATTCGTTCTTTATCCTTTTTTGACATACCTTTCATTTTTAAACCAAAGCCTACATTGTTTTGAATCGTTAACCATGGAAATAAATTTGGGTGTTGAAAAACAACCCCAATGTCAGCATTCGGTTTTGAATATTTTTCTCCATTTATAAACCTTTGACCGGTTGTTGGTTTCTGAAAGCCTGCTAGAATATTTAATAATGTTGATTTTCCGCATCCCGATGGTCCGAGAATGCAGACAAACTCATCTTGGTGCAAATCTAAATTGATATTTCCCAATACAGGTTGTACTGCTCGATTTGATGAAAACTGTAGAGAGATTTCTTTTAATTCAATTACTTTTCTTTTCAGATGATTGACTTCATTTTCATGTGGAGAAGTTGTTGCTGTGACTCCGCTCATATCTTCACCATCCGTTTCACTTTATTCATGAATTTCTTTCAATAGTGATTTTTGATATACTTCTAAATCGGGTGCACTTGAAATGGATTTTTGTTCTACAAGAAAATCGGCTGTTTCTTTTAACGTTTCAGCTAAGGGTCCTGAGAAGTATTCTTTTTGCTGAGATGCGTCAAGCCAGATAAGTTGTTTCATTGTTTTTAAACTTTCCTCTGGCGACAATCCAAGTTCTTTCGAAAGCAAATCAGCAGATTCTTTCGGCTTATCACGATAATATTTAACCGCCTCATCCAATACGCTTACGTAGTCCTTGACAACTTCCGGATATTTCTTAGCAAAATCATTATGCACGTAACCTAGTTCTGCAGTTAACACTCCTTTTTCTGCAAGCTCTTTTGAGTTCACAATGACCTTTCCTTTGTCTTGATTTAATTTTTCCAGCATTGGCTGCCATAAATAGGCTCCATCGATTTCTCCACGCTGCCATGCGGCATAAATATCAGGCGGGGTCATGTCTAAAATCGTAATGTTTTCTTTTACAGGATCAAGTCCTTCTTCTTTCAATGCACCAAGCAAACTATAATGAGAAGTAGAACTGAAAGTTGTTGCAATTTTCTTCCCCTTCAAATCATGTAATGACTGAATTCCGGTATCATCCTTTACGACAAGAGCTTCACTCTCTCCAATTATGTCGTGCAAGTTATACACACTGTACGGGAGTTTATTCGCAATACCAATAGAGGTTGGCGGTGTTCCAACAGTTCCAAAGTTAATGCTTCCGCTTGCGATCGCATTATTAACATCACGTCCAGCATCAAACTTCACCCATTCAACCTTGGTGTCGGGATATTTTTTTTCAAGCAGTCCGAGCGCCTTTGCAAGCAACTCTCCGCTTGGTGATGCTTGATATCCAATAACAATTTTTTCTGGTACATTTTCGGATGAAGATGTTGATTTATTTTCTGACGCTGAATTAGATGAAACTTGATTTGAACAAGCCGCACTAACTGTAAAAGCTAACAGGATGATTAACAAAACATTTCTTTTTAATAGGTTCATTTTATATTCCTTCTTTTCTATTTATTTTCCTACCCATGAAAAACGACTACGCTGATAAAGACGAATCAAACTGTCTAAGATAATCGCAATCGCCCCCATTAGGATGATGCCCGCAAAAACAATGTCACTTCGTAAGTATTTACTCGCATCAAGAACCATCCAGCCAATTCCACTTGTTGCCGCAACCATTTCAGCCGCAACAAGTGTTGCATACGTTATACCAATGGCTGTCCGTAATCCTGTAATAATATCAGGCAGACAAGAGGGCAAGATGATATGCCATAATACTTTGCTTTTTGTTCCCCCAAGAGAAAGCGCCGCATTGATACGATCACTAGGTAATTTTTGGACACTTGATACTATGGTGATAAATAATGGTGCAAAAGCGCTTAAAAACAATAAAGCAATTTTTGACTTATCGTCGATACCAAGCCATAATACTAGAATTGCATAATATGCAAGTGGCGGCAGAGGACGATAAAATTCAATAATCGGATCAAAAACAGCACGTATATATTTTGAATATCCGCATAATAGCCCTAGTGGGACAGCTATTAAGAATGCAAGAAACAGCGCGGAAAAGAGACGATACATACTATTAGAAATATGAGAAAGCAGCGAAGCTCCTTTATACCCTTGTGTGAAAAGTTCAATAAATGAAGCCCATACAGCCTGTGGTGTAGGAATAAAAAATGGATCTACCCACTTCAAATTTGTAATGATTGTCCACACAATGAATAAAATGATTACACTGGCTAAGGAAATGCCTTTCACTATCAAATTGTGCTTTCCATACGTATGACTGTTCTCCATTTGACATCTTCCTTTATAAATAAAATTTAGGGTTCGCTGGAGGGATATACCAGACCCCATTTCCGGAGGGAGCCCCACCAATAACTAAAATATCCGCCTTTAGAAGCAGGTCATAGTATTGATTCACTAACCTTCGTATTGTTAAGCAAGAAAAACACTCCTTCTAAGAGAAAATAAAAAAGACTCTTATCAATTTACGTCTTTACGTAAGATAAGAGTCTCTGGTTATCCAGTCGACCATTTATTTGGATTTGGAAGAAATTAAAGAAAACTTTTCTTATAAATCAATATTTATTCTTATTTAGCAAGAAATGATTTTTCTCTGTCTTGTCAATTTGTGTAATCTATTCATCGTTAACGGTGATTAACACTGAACCATACTAGCAGACTAAAAATATAAGAAATCTTGACTTCATCCACAATTGCCACTTTTCTACCACTACAGTCATAAATACAAACTAAATTAAGAGGTTCAATTTGGCTTTGCAGTCCGGACTGCACTTGCTAAGCGGAAAGATATCGATAAATTCTGCCATTATAATATCCATAGTTTCCTTACCTGTCAAGTATGAATTAGCGAACCTTGTTGATACACATTGAGAAAAAATTGATCAGTGCAGTTTTTTCAATGTTTATTTTTACAGTTATAGATAATTTTTCAATATCCTCTGATTGACTCTCACTAACAAGTTCTTCCATCATCCCTATGCCAATCTCTACCCCAACAATTCATAAATTTTATTTTGATGAACAAAACAAAGAAGGTTTTATTACAATATAATTCCGCCCTATTTAATAGGTTTTGATCATTCATTACTCTCTTTATAATTAAATTGATATAATTATTATATCGTATTTTATTTATAAATAATACACTTTATATTTTTTCAATATAATTTAAACATAAACTGATATTCTTTCAAAAGTAAAATCCCATTAAAATTTTATAGAAAAGAAACCCTTGACATTTTTTAATTATAACAATATATTTGTAAACAAATCTAACCAATAACTTAATATTAATTTTTTCTTATCCAGAGAGACTGAGGGACAGGCCCAATGAAGTCTCGGCAACGGGTTTATGACACCGTGCCAATTCCTGCAAATGCTTCTGCATTGGAAGATGAGAATGAGGTAGCTTATTTCCGAGAGCCCCACTATTTTCTTCTGAATAAGAAAATAGTGGGGCTTTTTGTTCTAATTTTTTTAAGGAGTGTGTGCATTGATTGAATTTAAGCAAGTAGCAAAAACTTTCACATTAGGAAAAAGGGAAATTCACGCAGTAAAAGACGTTACTCTCTCTATTTCTCAAGGTGAAATTTTTGGAATTATAGGTTTTAGTGGCGCTGGAAAAAGCACACTATTGAGACTTGTTAATATGTTGGAGAATCCCACTAACGGTTCTATTACGGTTCAGGGAGAGGACATATCTAGCCTTTCCCAAAAAGAGATTCGAAGTCTCCGCAGACGAATTGGCATGATTTTTCAAAACTTTAATTTATTTTCCTCTCGGACAGTAGCTGGAAATATAGCTTATCCTCTTAAACTTGCTGGGTTCCCCAAAAAGGAAATAAAGGCTAGAGTTACAGAGCTGCTGCAGTTTGTAGGCTTAACTGATAAAGCAAATGATTATCCGGAGCAGTTATCTGGCGGGCAGAAACAGAGGGTAGGAATAGCGCGCGCCCTTGCCACCTCTCCAGATATCCTAATTTGTGATGAAGCTACATCTGCTTTAGACCCAGATACAACAGGAGAAATTCTCCGCCTTTTAAAAAGGGTCAATAAGAGTTTAGGGATCACTATTTTGCTCATTACACATGAGATGCATGTAATTCAATCCATCTGTGATAGGGTTGCTGTGATGGAAAATGGCACAGTTGTTGAAACAGGATCAGTTTTTGATACCTTCACAAAACCACAGCATTTGACAACTAAACGGTTTATTCAATCTGTTCAGCAGGATCGTCCTTCTGAAGTATTACTATCTCAATGGAAGGAAAATGGAGGGAAAAATTTATATCGGATTGTTTTCAGCGGCGAATTAACAAACAATCCCGTTCTATCCCAGATTACAAGAAAACATGATATAGACATAAATATTATTTATGGATCTATCAAAGAGCTTCAAGAAAAATTTTACGGAAACTTATTGGTATCATTTGAAGGGCATCAAGCAGCTATCGACAATGTAATTTCCGAGTTAAAAGAAACCGTTGAAATAGAGGAGGTGATCATTTAATGAGAGTGGACTGGACAACATTTTGGCCAAGGATAGTGGAATCAACAGGAGAAACGATTCTAATGGTAATTGCGACTTTAATATTTGGTTCCATTCTTGGCATCATCATTGGTTTATTGCTTTTTATCACTAGAAAAGGAAATATATTAGAAAATAAAATTTTATTTCAGGCATTGAACATTTTAATTAATATCATTAGGCCTATTCCTTTTATTATTTTTCTTGTTGCTATTAGCCCTCTAACTCGCTCCATTATTGGGACAACTATCGGAACTTGGGCAGCCATTTTCCCAATGACCATCGCAGCATCTTTTGGTATAGCAAGAATTGTGGAGAATAATTTAATCAGCATTGATCCTGGCGTAATTGAAGCAGCAAAGGCAATGGGAGCAAACCCTCTTCAAATTATCTTTACTGTATTAATTCCTGAAGCTTTAGGGCCTCTTATCCTTGGATTAACTTTTGTAACCATCGGTTTAATAGATTTTTCTGCCATGGCCGGAACAGTCGGAGGCGGTGGATTAGGTCATGTTGCCATGACTTATGGCTACCAACGTTTTGATGGCAGCGTCATGCTGGTTACCGTTGTCATATTAATTTTGCTTGTCCAGCTAGCGCAATGGATCGGGAATACATTGTCTCGAAAAATAATGCGCAGATAAAGTGAAACTTCAATCTGACCGTTAATGCGGGATAAAAACCAAACAGAATAAAGGAGATTGTTAAAATGAAAAAAATAACACTATTATTTTTATTATTATTGGCAGTATGGGTGCTTGCTGCTTGCGGCAATGACTCAGCATCAGGCGGCTCCAATAAAACTATTAAAGTAAAAATCGGGGTTACTGGTACAGATGGAGAAGTGTGGCCCACTTTAAAAGAAAAAGCTAAAAAAGAAGGAATAGAAATTGAGCTTATTGAGTTTTCTGACTACACCCTTCCTAATCAAGCATTAGCTAATAAAGAAATTGATATTAACTCTTTCCAGCACATCGCTTTTCTGAGCCAATTCACAAAAGAAAACAATGCTGATTTAGTGCCTATCGGCGCAACTGTCATTGCACCTATGGGGATCTACTCCGAGAAAATAAAAGATATTAATGATATCAAAAATGGACAAAGAATTGCTATTCCTGATGATCCTTCTAACCAAGCTCGTGCATTAAAGCTCCTTGAATCAGCTGGGTTAATCAAATTAGCGGATGATTTTGGACTTTTCGGCGATCCATCAAAAATAGTTGAAAATCCAAAAAATCTAGATATCTTTCCCGTTGTGGCACAACAAACACCACGTGTTCTTCCAGATGTTGCTGCATCCGTCATTAACAATGGTGTTGCAGGACAAGCCGGATTAGACCCTGTAAAAGATCCGATTTTTCTAGAAGACGCTAGTGATAAAAATGCTCTTCCTTATGTCAACGTATTTGCTGCACGTGCAGAAGATGAAAATAATAAAACCTATCAACGAATTGTTGAGTTATATCATGAAGCAGATGTGATAAAAGCCGTTGAGGCAGATACAAATGGTGGATCTATTGTTGTAGACACTTCAAAAGAGGATTTAATAAAACAATTTAAAGACCTATAAGAGGGGGATTATCATGAGCGAAACATTGACTGGCATAGAATTGATTACAAATTCTATCAATGAAAATAAAGAGCTATATATACAAACAAGCCAAGCTATTCACGCAAAACCTGAAATTGGGAACCAAGAGTTTTTTGCAAGTAAAACACATGTAAACATTCTTACAAATGCTGGTTTTACAGTAGATACTGCAGTAGCAGGACACGAAACATCCTTTTATGCTGTAAAAGACAGTGGAATTTCAGGTCCAACCATCGCTTTTCTTGCAGAATATGATGCTTTGCCAGGGTTAGGGCATGCATGCGGCCACAACATCATTGGGACAACTAGCGTTGCTGCTGGAATTGCCCTTTCTCAAACACTTGCAGAAACAGGCGGACGTGTTGTTGTGTTAGGAACACCAGCTGAAGAAGGCGGTCCTAACGGAAGTGCAAAAGGCAGCTTTGTTAAACATGGCTATTTAAAAGACGTTGATGTCGCATTAATGATACATCCATCCGGAAAAACCTCTTTAACTAGCGGATCCCTTGCAGTTGATCCACTTGATTTTCATTTTTATGGAAAGGCTGCTCATGCAGCTGGTTCCCCCGAGAAGGGAATTAATGCCTTAGATGCCGTTATCCAGCTATTTAATGGCATTAATGCACTTCGCCAACAGCTCCCTGATGATATTCGTATTCATGGAATTATTACACATGGCGGCGATGCGCCAAATATTATTCCTGAATACGCAGCGGCTCGTTTCTATATCCGAGCAGAATCTTGGAAAAAAACAGAAGAAGTTTCTGCTAAAGTCCGCTCCGTTGCAGAAGGAGCTGCACTTGCAACTGGTACGACTGTAAAAATAGAAAGATTCCAAAATGAAGTAAAAGATCTAATACTAAATCCAGTATTAGACGAAATTTTACATAAAGAATTAGAGTCAGTAGGAGAAACGGTCAATTTAGAAAAGTCTACTGGTAAAGGCTCAACAGATGCCGGTAATATTAGCTATGAAGTGCCTACTGCGCACCCCTATATAAGAATTGGCCCTGATGACTTAATTGCACACACAAACGATTTCAGAGAAGCCGCAAAGTCTGAACTTGGTAATCAAGCACTAATCAAAGGTGCCAAAGCTCTCGCAAGAGCCGGCTACCGCCTTTTAACAGATCCATCATTATTGCATCGTGTAAATAAAGCATTCGATCTTGCTAAAAATGAGAAAAGTTGATTAGTAACATAACCATTAGCAGATTCACCTTTATAACACAATTGATAGTATTTTATTACTTTTCATCAATAATACTAGGATTATATATGGTAATAGTTATTCAACTCTCCACATCCTAAAACAAGAGAAATCCTGGTCTTTTTAAAAAAGATCAGGATTGTCGCTTTTTAGTTTTTTATAGGCATTGATAAAATCATCGGGAGCTTCCTTTATTAAATATGAACGTACTCCTCTTGATGTATGCAGATAAAGAAATCCGAAATTTCCTTTTTTTCGATAGGAAACATCCCAAACAGATTCTAAAGGATACTTGTCAGCTTTAACAGCAATACCATCTTCAAATAGATTAATATCAAAAGAAGATTCAACCGTTCGTTTTTCAACCCAGCCGATTTCCTGGCGAACTTCGAAACAACGGTGACTAGCAAGTATTTTCATCTGCTGCTGCCTCCTTTATGTATCTCATCATCAGCTGTCCGATTCTCTTGATTATTTTGAGACCAGTCTCCCTATCCTTCCATCCTTTCGTCAGCATCGCAATGTATACGAGTCGTTCCTTGTGCTTTAGAATTGCTACATCGTGGTCAATTCCAGGCAGGTCTCCTGTTTTGTTATACAGCTCTATATTCGGACCTACAGGTTGGTTTATCAGCTTGTGAAATTGCTGACCTGACAGCATACTCAGCATTTCTTCTCTATTTAATTCCGTAAAAATAGAATTTTTTTCGGCAATCAGCTTTAAACACCCGACCATATCACGTGCAGTTGTTTCATTTTCTATTCCCGCTTTCATTGCTTGCGTATCCATGAAATGCCGCCTTAGAAAGCTATTTGAGCATCCAACACTGTTTACAAAGGATTGGATATTCTTCATACCAATAAGATCAATCAATAGATTGGAAGCCGTATTGTCGGAAACCGTTATCATAAGTGCCATCAGATTTCTAACCGATAGCTGCTCCACTCCACGAAAACTCTTTAAAACGCCTGAACCGCCGACTCGATCTTGATCCGTTACTTCTATTTTTGTTTCCAAATTGAGCAGATTTACATTAGACTGGCGAAATCCTTCAAGCAAAATTGGAAGCTTAATCACACTTGCAGCTGCCATTCGCTGATTGTCATTGATATTGATTTCACCATCATCTGTACAGATGCAAAGAGAGACGTTTTTCTCGTAAGAACCGATAATGTGGCCAACTTCTGGTTTTGCCTCGGTTAAGTTCATTGATCGGAGCTCCCATCTATTTTGAAAAAGGCTGCTGCCCAATGGAGAGCGTAACAGCCTTATTTTCTTAAACTTAATCCCAATGCTCTTTTATAAATTCATCACGGCCGGATTTTTTTCGATCAAGCTTATACTCATCCGGATTTTTTTTGTGAAAGTCTTGATGGTAATCCTCAGCCGGGTAAAAAGGCGCTGCAGGTAGAATATCTGTCACAATTGGCTTTTTAAATATCCCGCTCTGTTCTAATTTTTTCTTAGATTCAATAGCTTGTTCCATCTGGAGTTCATTATGGTAAAAAATCGCTGTACGATACTGCGGCCCGCGGTCGTGAAATTGCCCCTCCACGTCTGTCGGATCAATCTGCTGCCAATATAGCTCCAACAGCTTTTCATATGGAAAAATATCCGGTTCAAATGTAATTTGAACCACTTCCCTATGACCTGTGGTTCCTGTTTTTATGTCTTCATAGCTAGGGTTTTCAGTTTCGCCGCCCGCATATCCTGATACAATTCCTTCAATTCCAGGTAATTCGTCAAACGGCGTCACCATGCACCAAAAGCAGCCGCCAGCAAATGTTGCTTTCTCCATTAAAACTTCCTCCACTTTCTCATTATTATGAAGAAGTGTACCATAAACGAAGACGTTCGCCTATTGAAAAGCAGTAATGCTTCGGAAAACAAGATTTAATTCAAAGTTTACAGTTTATATGGAATAAATCTTTAGCCAATGAAGTGTGTAAAATGTTTTTGACACCTTCTTTGGTATATTTTATCATATAGGTGTAAAAGATTTTTTACACCTGAGTGTAGAGGCGGTATATGAAATGGAAAATAGAATTAAGGAATACAGAGAGAAAAATAGTCTTTCACAAGGCAAATTAGCAGAACTATGTAATGTAAGCAGGCAAACGATTAACGCGATTGAGAACAACAAATATGATCCAAGTTTACAGTTAGCATTTGATATTGCCAAAAAGTTAGGAATCACAATGGAAGAATTATTTATACATTATGAAAACGGAGGGAAAAGGAATGAATAAATCAAAAAAAGTCATCCCTGTAATAGCCTTTGCTGTATTTTGTACGTTAGCTGGATTTACCTTATACAAGTGGGTGAGCTTCGGGACTATAGATGGAGGTTCTGTTTTCTTAAGTCTACTTTCCTTTTCACAATTTTTTAATTGGCTTAATTGGAGTAACCGTGAAGGCAATGGAGAGAAAGACGAATTAGACAGACATATTGAAACCCAGAGTGCAAAGATAGGGTATTTTGTGTTAATGATTTTGGCAGGTTTAGTTCTGTTCATTTCTGAAGGTGTATCTAATTTTAATGATATTAAGAATTATCCTTTGCTTACTGTGGTTGGTCTTACATTTGTTACACTTCCGATTACAGAGTACATATATTCAAAGAAGTATAAATAATAGCGCTTCACTAAAGGTCATAAACTAAATGGAGCACTTTAATAGAGTAAGATTCAGGTTCAATTTTAATATATTAAGAGCGCGTTTTGATCAATTTTTCCAAAACACGCTCTTTTCTTTTGTTCAAGGAATTCTAAAGCTACAATAAAAGGGATTAGCTTTTTCTCTTTCTACGCTCTTCTTTTATGAAAAGGAACAAACTTTTCACTGGCTTTGAAGTTGTAGATTGGCTTGATAAAACCTGCAATCTCCGCTGTTTCTTCAATTTTCTCTAATATTTCATTTAATGGCTTGTAGGCCATTGGTGCTTCGTCCAATGTTTCTTTAGATACTGAGGTGGTCCAAATATCTCTCATTGTACTTTGAAATTCGTTCATGCTTAAGGTTTTCATCGCCTGTCTGCGGCTCAATATACGACCAGCACCATGTGGCGCAGAATAATTCCACTCTTCATTGCCTTTACCGACAGCCAGGATCGACCCATCTCTCATGTTAATAGGAATAATGAGCCGTTCACCCTTTTGAGCAGACACTGCTCCTTTTCGCAAAATCATTTGATCCGTATCAATATAATTATGAACCGTATCAAAGCGATCAAGCTCCACAAAGCCCATATTCTCTATGATCGCTCTGGCAATTTCTTCTCGATTTGCTTTAGCATAGTTTTGCGCCAATTTCATGTCATGAATGTAATTATGAAAATACTCACCTTCTAAATACGCTAAATCATCAGGAATAATCGGATTTTTCTCATTATAGTTTTTTATCGCTGCTTCGATTTCATTGTACCTGCCCTCTGCTTTTAATTGTTTAATCAGAGTGGACACATCCCGTTTACGCAGGTTTGAGATGGCTGTCTTTTGATAATAATTAGCAATCTTTTCACCTACATATCTGCTGCCTGTATGGATTGTTAAATAGTGAAAGCCTTCGGTATCGGCAGACACTTCGATAAAAATGATTGCCGCCTCCAAGTGTACCTAAGCTATGCACGCTTTTCTCTTGACTCAATACGTGATTCGCTTTAAATAGTTCAGGTGCCGGAAAGCTCGTGCTTATGTAAGATACAGTCTGATCTGAGTGAACGTCCTGTCCGCTTGGAACGAATGTACGAATGACTTTGTCCAATCTGTCAAAATCGATGTCCTTTTCTTTAAGCTTGACCGTTAAAACACCGCAGCCGACGTCTACACCTACTAAATTAGGTACGACCTTATCCTTCAGCTGGATGGTAGTCCCTATCACACACCCTTTGCCTGCATGATAGTCTGGCATAATGCTAATTTTCGTGCCCTTTAAAAAAGGTTGATTGCATAGTTCTTGAATTTGCTCAATCGCAGCATCCTGAGGATGATTTGAAAATACTCTCGCTTCTGTTTGCGTCCCTGTGATTTTTATCACTTTAATTCTCTCCTTCTAGAGTATAGGTGTTTATTTCTTTCTATAATTTAAAAATAGCTACTTGGAACATTTAACTATTAAATATATAAATCTATACACTTGGTTAGTACTAAAATACCGAAAAAACTATGCAGACATTATAATATTCTACTCAAATTCGGATTAGTCACATGTTATCCTCACATTTTCGCTCTACTATGCCATCATTACTATATTATAGTAAATCACACTGTAAAATGGAAAATATTTAAGTGGAAGTTTAAAAAATTTATATTTGGTATGACAGTTTTGATACAACTCACTTCTTTCGAATGTCGGGAAGCTGCATTACATGCTTGCAGCAGGGAAACAGCAGCAAAAATGCAGAGGCAAACCGTTGTTTCTATGCAATTCCATGGCCTATCCGTGCAATTTTACCACGTACCTGCGCCCATGCAATCCCATGGCACTTTTAGTAAATTCCCCTTATATAAAACCTACCAATTGAGCTTGCAGGTAAATTGATATATGATATAGCTTGAAAAAGATTGCAAAGTTTATATAGAAAAAGAGTGATGACAAAATGAATCCTAGTGATTTGACATATAAAATGCCTCCAGAGTGGGCACAGCATGAGCGTACGTTAATTTCCTGGCCCATTCAGGATTCAATGATTTACCCGGATGATTACGATAACGTCTGTAAAGGGTATACTGAACTGATTCAAGCCATCTCCGAGTTTGAACCTGTTACTGTGATTGTGAATCCAGGCGACGAAGAAGCAGTCGCTTCACGCTTTTCTGCTGAAAACATAGAAATACTGGCGATTCCTCATAATGACGCCTGGCTGAGAGATAACGGTCCAACATTTATTATCAATAAAAATAACGAGCTTGCCGGGATTAATTGGGGATTTAATGCATGGGGCGGAAAATACGAGCCATGGGATCTTGATGACCAAGTGGCGCCAGAGCTATTAAAGCATTTTGGCACAAAAAAATTCGATGCGCCTCTCGTTTTGGAAGGCGGGAGCATTCATGTCGACGGCGATGGCACTTTGCTTACGACGAAGGAATGTCTTCTAAATCCGAATCGCAATCCAGACTTAACAAAAGAAGAGATTGAATCGATTGTAAAAAAGCATGTAAATATCGAAAAAGTCATTTGGTTAAATCGCGGACTTATCGGAGATGAAACGGACGGTCACGTAGATAATGTCGCCTGCTTCGCCGCTCCAGGAAAGGTGCTTATTCAGGTTTGTGACGACCAATCGGATGAAAACTATGAAATCAGCCAGGAAAATTTAGCGATATTACGAAATGCAACTGATGCTAAAGGCAGAACGATCGAAATCATACCGATACAGCAGCCTCCTGCCCGTCACTATAATGGAAAAAGATTAACTCTGAGCTATTTAAATTTTTACTTTGTTAACGGAGGGATCATCCTTCCTGTTTTCGGCGGTGATGCTTTAGAATATGACAAAATGGCGGAAGAAGCGCTGCAAAATGTATTTCCGGACTATAGAATTCGTAAGATCGATGGAATGGCCGTTGTAAAAGAAGGCGGGAATGTCCATTGCACAACGCAGCAAATGCCAGCTGTATCTACTAGAAATGGAGAGGGATAACATGAGAAAGGTTAAAGTTGCAGCCACTCAAATGAGCTGCTCACCGAATATCGATGAAAATATAAGCAAGGCCGAAATACTCGTACGCAAAGCAGCTGAGCAAGGAGCTCAAGTCATCCTGCTGCAAGAGCTGTTTGAGACACCATATTTCTGCCAGAAAGAAAAACCAGAGTATTATGCTTACGCGACAGAGCTTGAACATAACAAAGCCGTCAATTATTTTAAAGAAATTGCCAGGGAGCTTGAAGTCGTTCTTCCGATCAGCTATTACGAAAAGAAAAACAATGCGCGCTATAACTCGATCGCGATGATAGACGCAGATGGAAAAGTGCTTGGCACCTATCGAAAAAGCCATATTCCGGACGGTCCTGGGTATGAAGAAAAGTACTATTTTAATCCTGGAGATACCGGCTTTAAAGTATGGGACACGCGTTATGGCAAAATCGGCGTAGGTGTTTGCTGGGATCAATGGTTCCCTGAAGCAGCGCGCGCGATGGCCTTAATGGGAGCCGAATTATTGCTTTACCCGACAGCCATCGGTTCAGAGCCTGAGGATTCGCAGGTCGACAGCAAGGATCACTGGCAGGCTTGCATGCTTGGGCATGCAGCATCAAACCTTGTGCCGGTTATTGCTTCTAACCGTATCGGGGTTGAAAGTGATGATGATTCTACGATTACATTCTACGGCTCCTCCTTTATCGCCGGGCCTCAAGGCAATAAGATCAAAGAAGCCGGGAGGACGGAGGAAAGTATTCTAATCGCCGAATTTGATTTGAATCAGCTTGAATATCAACGAACTGAATGGGGAATCTTTCGTGACCGCCGGCCGGAATTATATAAAACAATCACCTCATCTGATGGGGAATTGAATGTGTGAAGAAATGGGGAGAAGTTCTCTCCTTTTTTGTTATCAAGGTTTCTTTCATAATGGATTCAGGTTACCAAAAAACTATTATGACACATCGCTCCATGGGTTTAGGATACGAAAAAAACTGCCATTAGATAGATGGCAGTTTACGGCGATTATTTAAGATCTTATTGAAACTCATAATCTTTATTTGACTTGGCAAACGGATTAGGATGCCTATCTAGCAGCTCTGGCTGATATTTGATTTTCCCACGGGTTTCAGAGGTGATTCGTTCACCGCTTTCAAAGAAATCGTAGCTCCATGGCAAGTTTTTGATGGCGCTTCTCCCCATCTCATCCCATTCATTTTTATATTCATCAAGTAAAGAGAATAAAGGATGGGTCTTATTCGTCGGAAACCAATCATTTATTACCCGCTCTAAAAAGATTCCTATGCCTGAGAAATGGATCAAACGTAAATATTTATCCTTTACTCTGTAAGCTCCGCCGATATTATTTATTTGCTTTCTTTCGGGTTCGTGTAAGTTCCATCCCGCTAAATTATAACCATGATGTCTGAGGATGTGTACATCAAAGTATGCCGGAGCCAGATTCAGCCATTTTTGATCAACGAATAGTCCCTGCTCCTCATCAATATAGTTTTTCACTGACAATCTGCTTGTCATCCAATTAAGAAATTTCTCTCCATCTTCTGTTCTCTTTACTGCAAAAAAACCGCCATTAAATGTGCCGTCCTTCAAAAAGTGTTCCCAAGGGTCCGGATCGACACGATGGGGTGTGAGTACAATTGAGTTATTTTCAAATCCGCTCATTACTTCTACAAAAGGACCATACACTTTCATATCTGAGTCAAGATAAACAAAATACTTTTCATTCGGATATTTTTTCATAGCATAGATCATAGTGTAATATTTCAAAATACACGAAAATTCAAGTGCGCTGTGCTTGAACGCCAGTTTATCAAAATTTGGAATGCCCATATTCTTGGCAAGCACCACTTCATCGAAGTATTCAAAACCTTTGAGAAGGGTGGATCTTCTTAGGTCTGCAGCCTGGCCTTCCGGCGTATCTGAAGTCGCGGATGCATTAGTATCAAAGGGATGCAATTCTTTTTCAATCAAACATGTCACAATCTTGGCATCCGGCATATAAGTTTTAGCCGACCTTGCCATAACCTTAGCTTTGTATAAATGGCCCGCACTGGTCGTAGTAATTATGATCATTTTGTTTTCTTTTCGCATAGATGCTTTATATGCGGAAAAGAACGAACCTCCCTTACTTATTATTTATTTGTAAAAGACTGCTGTTTGATTCTGCAAAAAGATCCTCATAGGAATCATATGCCTCTGGATTTATTCTATATTTGAACCTTACTTCCCGTGATATTCTTTCACCGCTTTGATAGAAATTGTAGCTCCAGTTATTTTTATCCGATCCATACCCTTGAATTTCGCCATCTTGTCGCCAGCTCTCCAAATTAGAATAATTGATAATTCGTAAAGGCTGCCCAAGTACATGCGTTGCTCCATCCTTATCCGTTACCATCATTCTTTCATGAAGATTCCAAGCAGCAACGTTATAACCAGGGTGTTTTAAAACACGGATATCGAAGCCTCCCATCGCCAGATTTAAGAATTTTTTATCGAGTTCCTGGCTCTTGTAAGGATCTTCATAAAATTGATTGAGCCGATCTGCAAACCACTCAATAAACTTTGTCGAATTCTCCGTTCGTTTGATAGCGATAAAACCGCTATGGAATGTCCCCTCGTTTAACAATTGATGCTCCCGTTCAATATCCTTAGAAGGGTATAATTGATGAGGTGTCAGCAAGACAGAGTGGTTCTTAAGTTCTTCAAACATCTCGGGACACTTATTAACGACCTTCATCTCTGAGTCAAGATATAAAAAATAATCTTCTTCGGTATAAATATATAGAAGGTCTTTTAACAACTGACCTTTAATCGCACTGACTCCTTCTATCACGTTATATTTGAAGATGATCCTGTCAAATTTGGGCCACTGGAAACCTAATTCGTTTGCAAGCAAAACCTTGTCAAAGTGTTTAAACCCCTCTGCTGCAGGATCCATGAATTTTTCAACAAGGCAGATCACTACCTTGCTCTCTGGTAAATGATCTTTTACCGACGTTGCCATTACCTTCGCTTTCGGTATATCAGCAGAAGTGACGACTGAACAAACAATCATATAGGACCTCTCCTTTTAAGAGTTAATGAACTTTTTGATTCCTTCCTCAAGTGAAGTTTTCGCTCTCCAACCGGGTAAAAGCTCCCCTTGATTCCACAGAACCATAGCTTCTCTTTCCCTATATGGACGGGCTCCCCACTCAATTTGCAATTTATTCCCGGATGCCTTTTCATAAACAGCCACTAATTCCTTCAGACGAAGAGGGTTCTCGGAGGATACAGCATAAACCTCGTTTTTCCCTGCATGTTCTAAAACAAACCGCTCGACCGCCATTTCATATGCATCAACCACATCATCAATATATAGAATATCGATAAATTGTTCACCAGGAGACATTGCCAAAGGCTTTTGTTCTACAGCCGATTTGTGCAGCAGGTTCATAATTTTCGACCTAGGATCATTGGGGCCAAAGTTATCAAATAATTTTAAGGTGATCACTTGTAGGGGAGTGGCTTCTGTATAATATTGCAAGATGTCTGAAAATGCCTGCTTAGTGGATGCATACAGACAGCTGGGACTGTATGGCTTATTTTCATAATGTTGAGAGTAGGTGCCGGTAGCAATCAGATGGTTTACCCCATTTGCCACCATTGCTTCTGCAAGGTGCGTTCCGAAAAGCACGTTGCTTCGAATCATAGGTTCGATATCCTTTGGTTCATAATGAACAAATGAAAATGCAGCTAAGTGTACTACGATGTCAGGCTTGGAGGCCTTTACGATGTCAAATAACCCCTCCATTGTACCGTCATGCTCGTATACCGTTACAGACTGTTCAATAGAATGAATCGGTGCCAAGCTCGAATTCGGACGCACAAGAATATGGACCGACCACCCTCTTTCCACAAAACGACGTGCGACATGGGAGCCAACAAAACCTGTGGCCCCAGTCACTAACACCGTAAGCTGCGTCGTCTTATTTTCTGTCATGGTGTGATCACCTCATGTAAACCGTTGAATTCGTCTATCTGATTCAAGCACACTTTCAGGACATCTTGATTCTCTCTATAAGCTTTCGTCCACTCCACAACCTTTGCAATTCTTTGCTCGATATCCCATCGCGGCTGCCATCCTAACTCCACTCTAGCCTTGGAATTGTCAAGCTTTAGAAAATGGTCCTCATGGAGGTTGGATAAATTCTCAACCTTGTATCCTGCGTCTTCTCCCCATAAAGAACACATTTTTTTCACGACCCATTCCACAGGCTTAGCATCAATGTCATCCGGCCCGAAATTCCATGATTCCCCGTAGTCTGGACCAGCTTCGTATAGCTTTTGTGCCAACATTAAATATCCGCTTAACGGCTCTAATACGTGCTGCCATGGCCTCGTCGAATTTGGATTTCGAATGATGATTTCATCGTGGTTTAACAGAGCCTTTATACAATCCGGGATTAGGCGATGAAGTGACCAATCTCCCCCGCCGATTACATTTCCTGCTCTTGCCGATGCAATGCATACCCCGTGGGACTCAAAATTTTCTGGATTAAAAAATGAATTTCGGTAAGAAGAGGTAACAAGTTCAGAACAAGCTTTACTATTGGAATATGGGTCATAGCCTCCTAAACGATCACTTTCCCGATAACTCCATACCCAGTTGTTATTTTCATAGCACTTATCGGTGGTGACATTAATCACTGCTTTAATCTCTTTTCCGTTTTGTACAGCAACCCTTACAGCTTCAAGAAGATTTACTGTCCCCATCACGTTCGTCTGGTAGGTTTTTACTGGGTGGTAATAGGCTTCTCTAACTAAAGGCTGAGCAGCCATATGAATTACGATTTCTGGATCGGCTTGCAGGAGAGCCTCACGCAATTTGTCTTCATCTCTGATATCTCCAATATGGGATGTGATTAACTCATCAAGATTACAAAGATGATATAAGCTTGGATTAACATCAGGCTCCAATGCATAACCTGTAACCTTTGCACCGAGAGAAGAAAGCCATAAACATAACCAAGAACCCTTAAAACCTGTATGACCAGTCACAAATACACGTTTATCTTTCCAAAATGCTGAGTCCATCAATTTCCGTCATTCCTCCTCCATGGAGCTTCGCCAGACTTCCAAATCTTCTCCAGGTAGTTTTTATCACGCAACGTATCCATCGGCTGCCAAAATCCAGTATGCTTAAATGCCTTAAGCTGTCCATCTCGTGCAAGGTTGACTAATGGTTCATTCTCCAGAACTGTTCGATCATCTTTTATATACTCTAAAACCTCGGGTTGCATGACAAAAAATCCTCCATTAATCCAATTTCCATCCCCTTGCGGCTTCTCCTGAAATCCCGTAACTGATCCGTTTTCATCAGAAATATCTAGAGCTCCAAACCTTCCAGCGGGCTGTACAGCGGTCACAGTCGCTAATTTTCCATGGCTCTTATGGAACTCGACTAATTCCTTGATATTAATATCCGCTACACCATCACCGTAAGTGAGCAAGAACGGCTCTCCATCCAAATAATCTTTTACTCTCTTCACTCTGCCCCCGGTCAACGAATTCAGTCCTGTGTCTACCAAGGTCACCCTCCAAGGTTCTACCGAATGCTGGTTAATGTCCACTTTGTTGTCATTATGAAAATCAAATGTAACATGGGACTGAGACAACGAATAATTGGCAAAATACTCTTTGATCTTGTTGCCCTTGTATCCCAAGCAGATAACAAAATCATTAAATCCAAAGTGAGAATAGATCTTCATAATATGCCAAAGGATGGGTTTTTCTCCGATCTCGATTAACGGCTTTGGTTTGAGATGTGATTCCTCACTGATCCTCGTTCCAAATCCCCCCGCTAAAATTACTACCTTCATTCTACTTATCCTCCTCAGAATTTGGAATCTGACATTTTGTGTCAGTAATGTTGATTATCTACTTTAAGAAGCGTTATCTCTTAGAACAGTTGGTTCTGCCTCTTCCACGGATAACTAATCGAATGGTAGATCATCAACTGAATGGCTGGTCATAAATTCTGGTTAATTAACACGATTGCTTTTATGTATATGTACTAGTGGATTACTTGCTTGTTTGAAATGCCTATATTGCAAATTTATCGTGAGTGGGCTTTTGTACGATTCACAATCATGGGGGATTCCCCATAAAATAATGAGAATAAAAATGAGAATTTTCTTAAGGGGAGAGGGAAGTAGTATGGATAACAATCCTAATACTGAACATAAAACGGAAGAGATCACGACTGCTTTTGAATGCCAGTTTTGTGAGAATAAGTTTCAACAGTTCATTCCATGGTCCGATAAATCAGAATATTCCGATGCGACTTTAGAAGTGTGGAACAAGAATACTGCCATTTGTCCCCATTGTTTTTCAATGGACCGAGAAAGAATGTACCGATTGTATATCGAAGAGAAAACAGATCTCAAAAAAGGCCTCAACCGTATTCTTCATATTGGGCTTGAACCAAGTTTGCGAAATTGGCTCAAAGACATGTCAAATGTAGAATATTCGGGAGGATATGTGACTTCTGAATCCGGCAGCCGAAAACTCGATTTGACAAACTTGGACTATCCAGACGAAACATTCGATGTAATCATCTGCAGTCATGTACTAGAACGTGTCCCGGATGATGAAAAGGCTATGAAAGAACTGCATCGTGTTCTGAGAAATGATGGCTGGGCCATAATGCAGGCTCCGATTGCTCTCCATGCTAATAACAGCAATAAAAGTACAGTTAAAATTTATCGAAGAAAAGACTTCGTGAAAAAATTGGAAAAGTCCGGATTTACAGTTGTGCCAATTAATTTAGTCCAAACGTTTGGGGACAGCAGACTGTTGGATATATTTAGATACGGTTTATCCGCAAACGATATACTCTACACAGTAATTAAAAACAACATTGCAAATAAGAGCGGAGGTACTAAATCTGCACCTGGTATTTACAGTACTGCAGGTAAACCTGCACCTGGCATTAACAGTACTACAAGTGAACCTGCCAAACTTGGGTTTTTCCAGAAAACCATGTTATCAATTCGTAAAGCATGGCAAAAACTTTGGGAGTAAAGTATGAACGATTATTTCAAAATCTGGGGGCGACAATTTGGATACTAAAACTATTTCAAACAATAAATCGGAATGCTACAACTTTTGCACGCTTACGGGAAAGGACTATGTCGTAAGAGTTATTGCCTTACACCATTCTTTACAAAGACATGCGGCACATTTTAAGCTGTGGATTTGCTGTATAGATGATGTTAGTTACAATTTGTTATTAAGAATGGACCTCCAGGATGTTGTGGTGTTTCGATTAGACGCTTTTTCAGATGAACGTGTGCATCAAATGAGAAATGAACGGAATGTTGCTGAGTTTTGTTGGACGCTCAAATCGATTTTAATTGAACATTTGCTGACAGAGAATAATATCGATTCAATTATTTATTGTGACGGGGATATTTACTTTTTTTCCGATCCAAAGGATATATTTGATGATTGGGGAGAGAGCTCTGTTTATCTCTGCCCCCAACGGGATTATGCTTACGTGGAACAGACGTATGGAAAATACCAGGCAGGATTGATTGGATTTAAAAACGATCAGTACGGGTTGGAAGGCTTGAGATGGTGGAAGGAAAGATGTCTGGAGTGGTGCTCTGCTCAACCGGATGGAGAACGTTTCGGCGATCAAAAATATCTGGATACGTTGGCTGTAGCTTTCCAAAATATAAAGGTATCCACTCATATCGGGGTAGACGCTGCCCCGTGGAATTGCGTTTATGGTGATAATTACTTTCACATTCACGTAATAGATAATCAGGTTTATCTCAATAACTCGAAGCTGGTCGCCTTTCACTTTTCGAGTATATCCATGTTTAGCGAGGATGACTTTGATCTGTGGACAATTACACCTTTACACATAAGTGACGTTATTATGTATCATATTTACGTGCCATATTTGACAAAGATAAGGGAAGTCATGAAGGAAGTTAAAGAGATTGACGAGAATACTTGGCTTGCAACACTAGCCCCCTATTACGGAGGAGATCAGGTCAAGAATTACTATCGTTATCCATCATATTAGATTAATAACTTGATATCACTTAAAGATTGGACGTGTGAAGTTAGAATGAAATCATCGGATCCGTTCTTCTATTTCGCTACAATCATCAGTAAAGACTATTTGATCAAAGGTTTATCATTCTATGATTCCCTTAGAAATCAGACGCAGAATTTCCATGTCTGGATTTGCTGCATGGATGATGCCAGCTATGATACATTAAGCAAAATGGAGCTTGAGCAAGCGACTCTCATCCACCTTGCTGATATTGAGAATGAAGAGCTTCGACAAGTGAAAAGCGGCAGAAAGCTTAACGAATACTGTTGGACAATCAAAGCTCCATTGTGTATTTATGTGCTGGAGCATTATAAAGAAATCGACCATATCATTTATTGCGACGCCGATATGTACTTCTTTTTAGACCCTAAACCAATTCATACAGAGTGGGGCAGTCACCCCGCTTTTTTGTGCAGACAACGAGGCAGCCATGAATTGGAACGTCTTCATGGCTCATACCAGGCCGGTTTAATTGGCTTTAAAAGAAACGAGCAAGGAATGACAATTCTGCATTGGTGGAACGACCGGTGTATCGAAAAGTGCTTTGATGTTTATGAAGAAACGAGCTGGGGAGATCAAAAATATTTAGATCGCATCCCTCACCTTTTCCCTTCTGTTAAAATACTCGAGCATATAGGGATCAATGCGGCTCCATGGAACCTAGTGATGAACAATAGTCATAAGGTTTGGAAAAAGGATGGCAGAGTTTATTTAGATGATTCCGAACTAGTTGCGTATCATTTCGGGAGTATGCTTATCCTGAATGAACTTGAATTTGAATTATGGAAATTAGAGATTTTGCCATTTAGCGAAGAAGTTCGCAGCTTGATATATATGCCATACATTAAGAGCCTTAGGGAAAGCGGTAATAAATTAATGAAAAAAATAAATGTGGATGAGTCGTTATTATATGCTGCTCCGCCAAGTGACTATTCCGTAAAAAATTCACTTAAGTTATAGAAAAAGCGGTGCAGAGCATGTTCGATTTTGCCATGATTCTTTAATAACATGTTCAGTCGACTAAAAAAGCCAATGCATTTTATGAGCACTTGGCTTTTTTGTGTTTCGATATGAAAAACAGGTGTATGATTTCTTCCTGCTTGTTCGTTTCCTTTGTTCATTCATCCATCTTATACCCATACTTTTCAAAATCGTCTTTAAATATCTCCTCGACAAGCCTTTTGGTTTCCAAGTTATAAAAACTTTTATAACTGGGGTACAGTGGGAACGACTGATCGAGTATATTAACGTTTGAATAATCTCCTTCAAACACCATACTTGAACTCAAATTATGAGGCGAGTCAGATAGTTCTCCACTATTGGATTTACGCAACCCATACTTATCTTCTATTGCCGCGATTTGTTCATTGAAATTCTCTATATATATATATTGGTTAATAAACTTTTCTTCACCCATAATATATTGCTGGCCAAAGTGAGGGTCAAGGGATGGCGAATCCGCACCCATTTTTTTGAGATATAATAAAAATTCTCTAAAAGAAAGCCCCTGTGTACTGTTCCGGTTGTTAAATAATTGCTCCCTAATGGTGCCCCATACTTCCTGCCAATAAGGCTCAAAATCATTAACAAGCATGAGGAAAGCACTAACTGCTCTTCTATACGGGTTTCGAACAAGCTTATAAGTGTCTTTTTTTGCATGTAAAAGGTGCCAGTATACCAGATTTTTATGTGTTGCATTATTACTATATTTAAGTTTGTAGTATTCATGGACCCACGAATTGTATTCCAAGGCTTTCTCTAATTCTTCAGATTGAAAGAAAAACCATTTTATTATTGTTGTGCACCCGCTTTTCGGAGTCCAAAACAGAATGATTGGTACTTTTTGATCAAAAAGTGGTAATTTATATCTTATAATCCGTTCCAAATCGTCTTCCCTTTTTTTATTGTCCATAACTCATCTCTCCTAACTCCTTTTTTTGAAACTCCATTAACGAGAAGTTACTCCGCTTTGTGTAAGGACACCCCCATCTGTTATTTAATCGCAGATGATAATGAATCGAGCATAATCCCTCTGGTATTATCCATTCATTAGGTAACTGCCACAAGGAGTTATAAATACAAATATTCTATATTAGAATATGCATGGATAAAAAAAAGGATAGACAATGTAAATGTTTAATATTCGAACGATAATAATGGTTAAAATCACAGTTACACAATTGAAAAATTTAGTAAAATTTCATTTATAAATAAATCTATTAAATTAGTATACTAAGTTAAAAAAACTTTACATAAAATCTTTGAAAGCGTACACTCTTATGTGAAAACACTTACAATAAAGGTTTGGGGGGAAACCATGAGTAAATTACTTAGTAAAAAACTAATCTTTTTCTTCGGAGCGTTAGGAGGATTACTCTACGGTTATGACATGGGAGTCATCTCGGGGGCATTACTTTTTATTAAAAACGACATTCCTTTAACCAGCTTTACTGAAGGACTCGTTGTCAGCTCGATGTTAATTGGAGCGATCATAGGTTCAGGCCTAAGCGGTCCTCTTTCAGACCGGTTCGGCCGGCGGCGAATGGTATTTATGATTTCCATTGTGTTTATTGCTGGATCACTCATCCTTGCGTTCGCACCAAATATGGCAATGCTTGTCCTTGGAAGATTCATTATTGGTGTCGCAGTCGGCGGTTCAACTGCGATTGTTCCGGTCTACTTATCGGAAATGGCGCCAACCGAATCACGCGGTTCCTTAAGCTAAACCAACTTATGATTACTGTCGGTATTCTTTCATCTTATATTGTGAACTATGTGTTTGCAGATATGGAAGGCTGGCGCTGGATGATTGGGCTTGCTGTCATCCCTTCACTCATTTTGATGATCGGCGTTACGTTTATGCCGGAAAGTCCGAGATGGCTGCTTGAGCATCGGAGCGAAGAAGCACCGAGTAATGAAGTTGACACGTTCTTCGGAGAAAGTTGACTCTGAAATACGTGAAATGATAGAGATTAACCGGATCTCTGAAGGAACTTGGAAAGTCTTGTCCTCTTCCTGGCTGCGACCTACACTCCTCATCGGCTGTGTTTTTGCTTTATTTCAACAAATTATTGGGATTAATGCGATTATTTATTATGCACCTACCATATTCAGCGAAGCAGGATTAGGTGACGCTACTGCCATTTTAGGAACTGTCGGAATCGGTACTGTAAACGTTATCATCACCATTTTTGCTATTATGATCATGGACAAAATTGATCGCAAAAAATTACTCGCGATTGGAAATATCGGGAAGGTTTTATCGTTGTTGATCATGGCTGTACTTATATGGACAGTCGGGATGAATACTAACTTTGGAGCATGGATTATCGTTGCAAGCTTAACATTGTTTATCGTTTTCTTCGCTTTCACCTGGGGACCTGTTCTCTGGGTGATGATTCCTGAATTATTTCCGATGCGTGCCCGAGGAGCTGCAACAGGCATTGCTGCGCTTGCTCTATCGATCGGAAGCCTGATCGTTGCACAATTCTTTCCGATGGTCTCTCGCGCGATTGGTATTGGACAAGTATTTTTAATCTTTGCCGCCTTTGGGATTGCTGCATTTATCTTTGTGATGAAATTCCTGCCGGAAACCCGCGGACGCAGCCTTGAGGAAATTGAGGCAGATTTGCGACACCGTACGACTGGTTGAGTTATAATAGAAGAGTTCATTCCATCACGGGAATTTTCCCGTGATGGAAACTGTTATTTCTTACATAAGAAAGTAAAACAAAGTTGTTCACTCCTCTTTTTACATCTCATTTATTCCCGACCCTTAAGAATCGAATTGTTCATATTTATAGAAAGAATTGGAGGTGGAAAAATGGCAACCATGAAAGATATTGCTGAAAAAGCAAATGTATCGATTGCTACCGTTTCGCGGGTTCTGAATCATGATTCTACGTTATCCGTAGGAGAAGAGGTAAAGAAAAAAATTTTTGAAACTGCAGAGTACCTTAATTACAAAAAACATATCAGCAAAATTGCAAAAAAACAGCTGCGAATTGCCATTGTCCAATGGTATACGGAGTCAGAAGAACTAAATGATATGTATTATTATTCGATCAGACAAGGGGCAGAAAAAAAAATCGAACGCAACCAACATGAGTATACCCGCATCTTTCAAAATGTAGACAAAAAAAACAACATGAAGATTGACGGAATCATTGCAATTGGTAAATTTTCAGATGAACAAAAGAAGCAATTGCAGGAGTGGAGTTCCATGATCTGTTACGTCGATGATGTACGCTCCATGACAACCTCTGATTATGTCATCGTTGACTTCAACCAAGCGACGGGTAGTGCTTTGTCACATTTAATCGCTCAAGGCCATTCGAAAATCGGAATGCTGGCAGGACAAGAACATTTTTCAGATTCAACTGAATTACTTGTGGATCCAAGGTATGAAAGTTTCCAAAGTTACATGAAAAAGAATGGTTTATTTGAAGAAAAATATTGCAGCGTTGGTTCATTTTCGGTAGAGTCAGGCTACCACATGATGGACAGAGCCATTCGCGAGTTAAAAAATGACTTGCCTACCGCTTTCTTTTGCGCAAACGACTCCATAGCTGTGGGAGCATTGCGTGCGCTTCGAGACCATGGAATCAGCGTCCCCGACCAAGTGAGCATTATCGGTGTGAATGACTCCAGTGTGGCAAAATATATCTCCCCTTCCTTAAGTACAGTAAGAGTCCCTACGGAATTAATGGGCGAGACAGCCGTGTCCTTATTAGAAGAGAGAATTTTCGACCAGCGTACGGTTGCAAAAACCGTCGTACTGGCGACAGAGTTAGTTATACGGGAGAGCAGCAAGTGATAGGTATACTCCAACAAGCTAGCTAAAACAGCGGGGTACTTCCGCTGAAATACGGAGTAATCGGACAAGAAACAAACGGTCCAATTTCCCCCTTCTGTTCAGGCAAACTAACAGGAAAAGCCGGAAGCAATTCAAGCTTCTGGCTTTTAATTCGTTTTTCTCAATTTGATGTTCATTTCTTTCTCTACAATACCCAAGTACATATTATTCCATTTCTTCACAGACCATATCGCCAACCCCGTAGTAACTATTCCTAAAGCTATAAACGAAATCCAAAAATAAGGAGAAACGATTCCTTCTGGATAGGCCAAACCAATCGGAGAAAAGACTAAATAAAACCCTGACATTAAACCAAGTAAAATGATGCTTATCGGAAGCGAATATTTCCAAGGCATCATATCTATATTATGTTTCGTCGTTAATTTCCATTCTTTTTCAGATGGTTTTACTTTCGCAAAGACCAGCATAATGATTATTTCCGTAAGAAACAAGATACCGTAAACGTGAATATAGTTAATATGAAGAGGTATACCGAATAGCTGCTCTGTCCCCCACAGGATCATATAGTACGTCACGACATGAAACCAGATGACAACTTTCGCTGCTAAAGGCGGCACTTTTTTTATGAAGATTCCTACGAGTACTATCGTGATAATAGGGATGTTAAAAAATCCGGTGAAGCGGCGGATTAAATCCCAAAGACCCTCTGGTGCATACATTAATAATGGAGAAATGAAGAAGCTGATCAAGGCAAGTCCCCCGGCAAACCACTTGCTTAATGACAGCAGCTTTTCATCTGAAAGGTCTTTTTTTATTGGCTGAATCACATCAAGTGCAAACATGGTCGCTGCCGAATTAATTAACGCATTAAATGAACTAAATACAGCACCAAGTAAGACAACTAAGAAGAGTCCCTGCATGTACCAAGGAAGAGCTTGTGAAACCAGTGTCGGATAGGCAAGATCTACTGATTGAAGATTTCCCCCATACAAATGAAATGCGATAATTCCAGGCAGCATCATAAAGATTGGGACAAGCAGCTTGAAAAAACCGGTATATAGAACACCCTTCTGGCCTTCTGCTAAATTCTTCGCTCCAAGCGTTCGTTGAATCGCGTATTGATTCGTTCCCCAATAAAAAAGGTTTGCCCAAATCATCCCTGTAAAAATCGTTGCTAGCGGGACAGCATCCTCACTTGAACCTATCGCATTCAGTTTTTCTGTATGATTCGTCGTAACTATTTTAACGCCTTCAATGATACTTCCATCACCAAGCTGGAATAAACCGACGGCTGGAATAATTGCACAAATAACGATGAGCCCTATTCCGATCAAGCTGTCGGAAACAGCAATAGCTTGCATTCCTCCAAATACAGCAAACAAAGCTCCGATAACCCCAATGACCCAAACCATCAGCCAAACGGATTGAGAATAATCAAGCCCGGTCAATCCCGGTACATCAAACAGCTTTAATACACCTAAAGCACCGGAATACAAAGTAGACGGTATGGTTACTAACACGTAGCCGAACATAAATAACAATACGACTAATCTTCTAACTCCTTCATCAAAACGGTCACGCAAAAACTGCGGCAGAGTGGTGAACGCGCCTCCTAAATAACGCGGAAGCAAAAATAAAGCCATAATAATGATTGCAATAACGGCAGTGACTTCCCATGCCATGCTTGTCATATTGCCGCCGTACGATTGCCCGTTTAGCCCGACCATTTGTTCAGCTGAAAGATTCGTTAAGATCAAAGCTCCTGCAATAAAACTTCCGGTCATCCCTCTTCCTGCCAAAAAATAGCCTTCCGTTGTTTTGTTGATGCCTTTGGATTTTTTATACGTCCATATTCCAATGAGCACGATAAAGAAGAGACTGGATAGCAGTGTGAACAGCACGTTGTTTTCTCCCATAGTTCATCTCCTGTTTTGTAGTAATATTTAACATTCCTTATCTATTACCCTGAATAACTGATTCATCGGAATAATGAGAAAAATGAAGAGCTTATGATGGCAATTATGAGAAAAAACAGAGGGAACCATTCCGGTTCCGTCTGTTTTACGTTCTGGCTTTCCTTACAGCTTCCTTCATATTATCCTGCAGCTGCAAAATGCGCTGGGTGCCTTCTTCTCTCAGACGCTTGTTCTCATCTTCAATTTGCTTCGTTTCCTGCATCCCTTTGACGATTGTATTCCATGACTCTTCAATCGTTTCAATATTTACGCTCGGCCGTCCAGCCATTCTGGCGATTTCTACACTTTGATTGCTGATGTTTTCGGCATTCCGCTTCAGCATTTCATTCGTCCGGCGATCAAGCTCATTCATGCTGTCCGCCACAAGCTTTTGCCGCTTCGCCGTAACCGCCTGAATGATTCCATTCTTAAAGATCGGGATCGTAATGATAAACGCCGAATTGATCTTACCGATCAGCTTCGTATTTCCGCGCTGGAGCAAACGAATTTGCGGAGCCGTCTGCAGAGCAACCATTCTGGCCATATCTAAATCATAGACACGTTCTTCGAGTGCCTCAATCCCGTTTTGGAGAGAATTGAGCTCCAATTCAGCAAGTTGATTGCCGGAAGCTGCCTGCTGCTCGTAGGTCGGAACCATTTGTTTTAATTCTTCTACCTTCAGCTGGCCGGCAACCACATATTTCTCAAGCTCCATATAATAATTAAGATTGTTTTCATACATTTCATCGAGAGTGACTGTGGAAGTCGTCATCTCGTCCTTGTACTTTGAAATTTCAACATTGATCTTTTCAATTTCGCCGCCAAGCGTTTGATACTTGCTAAAGATTTTTTCAATAAAATCATTTCCGCGTTTAAAGATCTTAGACATGAATCCTTTTTTCTCTTCGAAATCCTTTTTATCAAATCGATCCATCAGTTTGCCAAGCTGATTCAGCATTTCCCCTGAATCCGTAGCGCTTGATGACCGCATCATGCCAAGAATCCGATCGGAAAATTGAGAAATTTGTACAGCAGGCTCTTTTCCGTATTCCAATAATGCAACCTGATTTTTTGCGTCAATTTGCTTTGCAAGATTTTGAACTTCTGGTTCATTCCTTAGCTTTGTGCGAATATCGTTTGCTTTCTCTTCGGTAATTACCGGTGCTTCGTCGATTTTTTCAAGTGTTGTAAGATCATTTGAATTCGTCATCATTTTTTCCTCCTTATTATTTAGTGAAACGATTGAAAAACCTTCGAAGAGGGGACGGTTCAATAAACTCTTGTTGAAAGACCATGTTCTCAAGCCAATGGACATCAAATTGGTTTTCTTCGATAAAAAGCTCGATATCTCTGTGTCCAGGCGGATTATAAAGTATTATGTCGATTCCCAGTTCATTTAGAAAATAAATCGCTGCGGCATCTGACCTGGTTAATTCCCCATTCATTTCCGTATGATATAAAATCAGCTTTGGAATCGTTTGTGAATAGTCAAACGTTTGAATCAGCCTGAGGAGCTCCGGCTGAAGATGAACAGCTTGGGTAAATAAATAAAGCTGAACCTGTTCAAGTGTCTCAGTGCCTTGAGTAAGAAATTTTGGATTCCGGACCATGCTGGAAATCCTTTGAGCCATACTAGCCTGCACCTCTTCCGGAAGATGCTTATACTGCCATACGTTGCTCATAACCAGTTTTTCCGGATCGATATCCCCTTCCTTAGTTAAGCAATGGCTATAATGAAACTGATAATTCGCGGTGACTTCGTTTGTAAAAGGAAATTTGCGGACCACGTGTGATTCTTCATAATCAACAAGTGTATGCAGCCTGTCCCAATATTCCTTTTTATTGGCGGAGATTCCGTTGACCTTTGCAAAAAGGTTCGGGATTTCAACTCGTTTGCGATCCACAAGAAAATTAGGGCGAATAAAAGCCTTTTCTTTCGCTAGTAAAAATAACTCATCATATGTTGTTTTTAACGTAATCGCTACAGGTTCATGCCCTCTGAATTGCCACGGTTTATATAATTGCGATCCTTCATGATGCAAAATGGTATCCAATTCCTTTGTTGATCTGTAGGCTACAGTTGATTTACGCTCCGGCTTCTCATTTGGAAACGGCTCTAAAGAGGAAACTGCAGGATACGTATACACGAAAGAATGCTCATTTTCAGGATCAATTTCCTTCATTAAATCTTTTCCTTCCGGATGAAAAAGCAAAACATCGCACCCGATCAGCATGAGATAATACAAAAAATAAATGTTGCTTTTTGTCCCGTTTCCATACCAAATGACGCGCGGCATTTGCCTCGATATATCTGCTTGTTCCATCCAAGGATGCAAATGATTCAACGACCACTTGACGATATCAAGTAAAAGCCTTCTGAAGTCGGGGTCATTTGTTCCTTGGGCATGAGAGGTGATAAACGTCTGAAGAACCTTCATCAAGGACTGCCTGATATGGCGATGCATGGCAGGATTGCTATGCCCGGCAATTAACTGATCACGATCTAAAAAAGCAACTAAGCGGTTCACAGATAACCCGTTCTCTTTTTGATTCAACATATGAATGTTTTGTACCGCCTGAAACTTATCGGAAGCGATCGTCTTATCCAAGGTTTCACTCAGAATATGCATATTCTCCATCTGACTAAGCTCGTACAAGTAAATGTAATAATCCGTTTCATCGGATGGCGTCCCCATAATCCTGCCGGACAGCCGGCTAAAAGCAAGTGTGTCTCCATTTTCAAAGGGGGATCGTTCCGGCAACGTTTGTATGAGAAGCTGCTTCCATTCCTCATTTTGCGGAGCTGCGTTATGGATATGGATGCCTGTGATCATGATGTCCCCCTCCTTTTTACTAAACTTCCAAAATAGGTGTGAAGCTGCTAATAATCATTTCCAAAATTTCATCTGATGCCCTCATTCCTTCCGATGCTGTTGCGGCTAGCATCGGATAACTGGCAAGTACCTCTCCATGGGCGGGTGCGATTCCACAATCGGCTTCTTGAATCAGCTCATAATCCAACAGAGAGTCACCCGCCGAGAAAATCTTTTCTAGACTGAGTAGTTCCTTCAGATAGCTGACTGCTCTCCATTTATTCAACGCTTTAGGGATAAAATACAGCTTTCTTCCTTGTAAAGAAGCCCGCCAATCCCTTTGTTCCGCCCATTGAATGACTTCCTTCAGCCTAATAAAAGGGATTTTGTCATCCTTTATAATTAAATAGATAAAAAAATGCTGTGCGGTTTTTATCTGTTTAATATGCGGAATCAAATCCAACGACTGAATTTCTTGAATCATGTCATCAATCGATTGACACATGCCGATCTCTTTTTCCATGAGATCTGTCCATTCTGGCAATGGTACTCCGTTTTTTAAGATACACGCGCCGTTGGTTGTCACTGCAAATTTTGGCTTTATATCATTTTGAAACAGAAAAATCCGATTATATTGCTCCGTAGTACGTGTCGTTACCGGAATAAAATGCATCTCTTGCTGAATCTTCAGAAGATGCTTTTTCGCTTGAACGGACATGTAGGAACGCTCTTTTCCTTCAAACATTTCAACGAGCTCATAGGCGTCTTCTGGCGGGTACGTCTCGAGCATCCGCTTGCTGTATATGAGAGTACGATCTAAATCGGTAGCAAATGCTTTCATGCCTTGTCCTCCAATGGGCGGATTAAACCACAGCACTTATAAGTCATATCCGTATATTCCTCAACCGGCACTCCCTTGTCATTTGCCAAAAGAAGAATATGCTTAATTTCTTCCTCGGAACCGGGCTGAATCAGGATTTTCCAAGGAACTCTTCTCAGAAGAACTCTCGTTGTTTCCCCAACACCTGGTTTTACAAAATTTATATTTTCCACTCCGAAATCCCTTTGGATATTCTTTACGGAATTCAGTCCGTTCCAATTTACCTCATTGAAAGAGTTTGATGCTTTTTGTTTCGCCGATTCGATAATAGCTGGAAACTCAGCGGAAATTGTATTAACGTATACGTTTGATACGTCCTCATCCGTTAGTTCGCTGTAATATTTCGCACCATGAAAGTCTCCATCCCCAATCCATTTTGCATTCAGGACAGTCCTGCTGACTAGCCCGGATACGGTTGAGTTCAACAAGGCACTAGGAATTAAATAGTCTTCTCTTGTTCCAAACAGGGCAGAGCAGTGTCCGGGATCTGCCAAAACAGCAAGCTCGGCAGAAAGATCTGTACCATGTTTTTCGTTATACGACTCTATCGATTGACGCAGCTCTTGCGTGATCGCCCCTTTGCCGGTCCAGCCATCAATAAAGGAAATCGAATGCTCAGGATGCTTTTCCCTAATAAAGGTCAACGCCTGTTCGTCAATTCCGCGACCGCGAATAATGCTAATGCTGTAATGGGGCAAGCTTTCGTTATAGACAAGCTTAATGTACCGTTTAATCAAAACGCCAATCGGGGTTCCTCCGCGCGCCAAGCTGCAAAGCACAGTTCGCTTCCCTCGTTTTTTCATTAGAAGCTCGGCGACAATCCCTGCTGCTTCAGCAATTTTTCGTTTGCTTGTTTCTAGGGAAGAGTAAAATAACTCCAAATATTCTTTCGTTGGCTCGTATTCAACCGGGAGCATCTCAGAGTAATGGACTCCTTTTTGAATCGATTGTTCCCGTTCTTGGGTGCTTTTTTCTATTTGAATACCAGATAAATCCTTTAAAAGAAAAATGACATCTTCCTCAGCATAGCTCCCGAATTTCACCGTTAAATTAGACATCTGCATCTCCCCTTCCGAAAAAGGTAACGACGTGCAGCACCTTAATACCACGGTCGCTGCAAATATTGAGCAATGGTTCCAAGGCGGCATCCGTTGCGTCTTTTTCTAGGAAATAAAAAATTTCATCGTATGCATCATAAGGGATATTGTATAAAAAGTGCTGAATTTCCTGATCCTCGGGATTTTTAAAGGTGTACCCACTTGTTATCGCATATCCTTCTCTATCGTTCGGGTGAACCGGACTTCTGGTAGAGGATTGATAGAGCACTCCTCCCCCCATTCCAGCAGCAATTCTCATTGGTATGTACATAAATTCACCCGTACCTATGCAAAGCGTCCGCGCCCCTGTTCTATGTGCGCGAAGATGCTTTGCAGTCGACAAGCAAGCTTGATCAATCTTAGATGTCTCCTCATCAACCAAGCCGAATCTTCCGGTTTCTTTAATATACGATGAGGAGAAAAACGTAAATTGATCTCCAGCATCATGCTTGATCATCTTAATCTCATTTTGTCTTTCGTTCGGATGAAAGTTATATGATGATTTTTCAAGCGGAGCTCCGATTGCTTTGATGTTTCCAGAAAGAAGAGACACGGTTGTGACATTGATATCAAGCTCTTCCTCCAGTCTTCTAAATGCAGCTTTATGCTCATCGGAACGCCAATCCAAGATGCTGAGAATGGCATATTCTTTTCTCGGAAACTTTTTTTGAATATCCCTAATAATATTAATCGCCGTTTTGCCCGTCGTTATTTCGTCATCAACCAGCACGACCGGACGATCATTCGAAAAGAAGGAGCCGCTGGCAAAGCACTGATGGCTGACAGCGTGGGAATGCTCTTCTTCAAAGGCAAGTACAGGCTCCTTCTCCATTCGTTCCCGCGTTGTATGGATGAATGAAGCCCCTTCCATACAATCAAAAACTCCGTGGGCAAGTGCAGTAGCTGTTTCCGCAAAACCAATTACAATCGGCTGTTCAGGAAATGGCAGCTTCTTATTTTTCAGCAAAGAATAGCCCTCTTCCAAAATCGCATGATCATTTTGCAAAAATTTCTCTGCGATCGTTTTTTTCTTATCAGGAATGCGAGCTTTTGTTTTTTCGAAATATTCCATAGCCAATAGTCCAGACAAGATTAGCGGCTTCAATGGATGTACCGGCATATGCTTCCCGAGCACTGTGCTGACAAATAAAAAGCCTCTGTTCTTATTCACTCTTGCAGCTGTAAGAAACAGCTTATCCATTGGTATAGAATGGGGATTATCCGAGATGACCAGCTCTAATTTTATATTATCCAAGATTTGTAGCATGTGTTTGCTCTGTAAGCATGTCGATGTAGCTGCGATTTTCATGATACACCCCGTATATGTCCGACTTGATAAGAATCGTTTGCGCCCATTTCAAATGCGGTTTAATTTCGTTCATTTTATTGGCAAATGAGCTTTTGATCGCTCCTCCGCTTGACGTGCCATTCGCGTGTTCAACAATCGATTTTGCATCCAAATAATCCTCTTTTGAGACAGTAAGCAAGCTTTGAACAATTTTCAGATGAGTCGGATGAATGACTGTTTTTCCATGGATTCCATTCGCTAGATCCAAAATGGTTTCTTTTATCAATCCATCATCATACCTGCTGGTGCGAACTCTTAATCCTATTTCTCCTAGAGAATGGTCGAAGGGAGACGGTCTAAGCTGTGGTTTTACTATTTTTGAAGGATTTTCGAAGTATTCCCATACGGCACCTGAAATACAGAAAGTTCTACCGAAGAAATTGACAATATCAATGATTAAATCCGAGATTACTTTGATATCATAGATGGTCATAGACGGACTTCTTCTTATGCCGAAGAGTCCACAGAGGTCTGTAGCGCCAATTCGAATATTCAGAATTGACTCTTTATAGCTGTCCATAATCTCATTCATCTTAAACAGCTCTTCGCTTCTCGTTAATTTGTTGATGATTTCCTCTGACTCCAAAATGGGCATACCATACAGCGCAATACCATGTGCTTGTGCCAGTGCGTTTTGCCCAGACAGGTAAGCCTTAGCATTTTTTGAAGAAAATTTCGGGTAAACGAAGCCGGTGATCAAATGTAAGTCTTGGCCAAGCTCATTACCGAGAACAGTCAATTGCTCAGAGTTTCGGACACGGATAAAAATCAGCGGCAGTTCATCCGAAGAGATCCGGCCAGCATTCAACGCGAGGGTGATTTTTTTCATTTCTATGACAATCTGTTTTTGCGCTTCTTCAACGAAAGAGTCACCTATGGAATCTTCTAAGCATAATACCATGCTGCACATTTCTTTGTACTTTCTTTGAATGATCATGTCTGCTACGTCTTTTCGAGTGGCGGGCATATAAAGCGTCGCCCCTAACGCGTACTCCAATTTCCTTTTATCCGAATCTTTAGAAACAGATGCCGGTTTTTTATAAAAGATCGAATCCTTTTGATAATCATTTAAAAAACGAAAGTATTGCACCGAGTCCACCCCCTTTTAGTAGAAAAACGCTCGCTCCCCTAAGAGAACGAGACGTATTTTCTTTCATTCTGTGAAAAGCACTTCCTATTCTTCTCTTGATGCCGCAGCTTGTTCTTCCCCCTGATGCTTTTTTTTATTGATATTGTGAATAATAAAAGTAACGACAAATGCTGAAATAATAATAAGAAAGAAAATCTCGTGCGGGATTTCAACATGAACAATTGTTAAAGCCATTTTAATCGCAATAAGACCAATAAGAATAAATGCTGTTCCTTCAAGCTCAGGAATTTTGTCGATAAGCACCAAAAATAATTTTGCAACCGTACGCATCATTAGAATACCAATCATACCGCCTAAAAGGAGTACCCACACCTTATTGGAAATGGCAAAAGCCGCGAGTATACTGTCGATCGAAAAGGCAATATCCATAATTTCGACTGCAATGACCGTCGCCCAAAACACGCCAAATACGCGAACAAGCCAGCTGTCTTTTTTCATTCCCTTTGCCTCGTCGTCTTTTTCCCCTAACCAGAAATGCTTAATGACGAGCCAGGCAAGATATCCGGCGCCCAACAGCTTGATCCACCAGAAATTTACTAAATACACACCGATACCTATGAAAAGAAAACGGAAAATATATGCTCCTAACAAACCGTAAGTTAACGCTTTTTTCCGCTGTTTCTCAGGAAGGTGCTTAACCATGACTGCGAGCACGAGGGCGTTATCTGCTGAAAGCAACCCTTCCATTATTACCAAGGTTCCTATCAATCCCCATGCAACAGGATCTGTAATAACCTCTTCCCACCACATTTGCCAGTCAAAAAACGAGGCATACGTTGAAAGTAATGATGAAAAAAACTCTTCCACACTTTTTCCTCCTTATAAAGCTATGTCTGCTAATTAATGGTTGCTGGGTTTATACCTCGAGGCCAAAATTTTTGCACAATGCAGATAAGCCGCCGGAAAAGCCGCTCCCTACAGCGGAAAATTTCCAATCCTGGCCATGGCGGTACAATTCACAAAATACGACTGCCGTTTCGATGGAAAAGTCTTCACCAAGATCAAACCGAAGCAATTCTTCATTAGTATCGGCACTTTCAAGACGTACAAAAGCATTTGAAACTTGTCCAAAATTTTGGTTTCTTCGTTCCGCATCATGAATCGTAACCGTAATCGCGATTTTATCGATAGTCGAAGGAATTTTGCTAAAATCGACGATCAGCTGCTCATCATCGCCGGCGCCTTCGCCCGTCCGGTTGTCACCACTGTGAATCACCGATTTACTCGGGTGTTCGAGATTGTTGTAAAAAACAAAATCAAGATCCTCTGTACATCTTCCGTCAGAGCCGGTCAAAAACGCAGAGGCATCTAAATCAAATGCCTCTCCGCCTGAGTATTTGTTCGTATCCCAACCCAGACCGATAATCGCACGTGTAAGGTCTGGGTTAGATTTCGTTAAATCAATTCTTTGTCCTTTGGAAAGTTGAATGGCCATAAATATTCGCCTCCCGCTAATAGATGCTTCGTTCGTTACTTAGCCAATTTCCAAACCATAGTCTGTTGCAATTCTTGCAAGTCCGCCTTGATATCCGGAGCCTACAGCAGAAAATTTCCATTCTGTTCCGTGGCGATAAAGCTCTCCGGTAATCAACGCCGTTTCAATCGAAAAATCTTCAGAAAGATCGTAGCGAATCAGCTCTTCATTGCCGTCTTCATTTACGACACGCACATAAGCGTTTGACACTTGACCAAAATTCTGATTGCGTGCTTCCCCTTCATGAATCGTAATGACAAATGAAATTTTGCTTATGTTTGCAGGTACATCGTTCAGGCTGATTTTCACTTGCTCGTCATCGCCTGATCCCTCGCCGGTACGGTTGTCACCTGTATGAACAACTGCGCCGCCTGCTCCTTCGGTTTGATTGTAAAATACAAAATCAGCTGAAGAAGCGCATCTTCCTGTTGAATCTAATAAAAACACGCTCGAATCCAAATCAAAATCATTGCCGCCATCATATTTGTTTGTATCCCAGCCGAGTCCAACAATTACTTTATTTAGCCCTGGATTTGTTTTCGTTAAATCAACTTTTTGTCCTTTTGAAAGTGAAATTGCCATTTTTCATACTCCCTTTCTTTGTGGTCTTTAATTGCTTATTGATAACGTTTAACAACTTCTGTAATACTTGTATCGTTTGTTCCATTGCCTACCGCGGAAAATTTCCATTCCGCTCCGTTTCGATAGATTTCACCGACGATCAGGCTCGTTTTTCCTTTATAATCGTCTTTTAAGTTATATCTCACCAGCTCGTTGTTGTTAGATTGGTCAACAACTCGGATAAATGCATTTTCGATCATTCCAAAATCCTGTTTACGAGATACACAATCATAAATATTTACGACAAATACCAGTTTATTAATTGCCTGCGGTACGTTTTTAAGATCAATCATAACCTGCTCGTCATCTCCGGCGCCTTCACCTGTTAAATTATCGCCAGTATGAACAACACTTCCATCACTGCTTTTTAAATTGCCGAAGAAAATACAATTCTTTTTATCTGTAAATCTATCATTTTCAAGCAGTAAAACAGAGGAATCACAATCGATATTGCTGCCGCCTCCGCCAAACAAACCGCCGAGGAAGCCGCCTCCCTTTTTAGATACAGGATCCCATCCAAGTCCAACCAAAAGCTTCGTTAACCCAGCGTTGCCTTTTGTCAGATCGATTCTTTGTCCTTTTTCTAATGAAATTGCCATTATGTATTCACTCCATTTCAATCTATTTAATTATACATGATTCGACAGCAAACATTAATCAATATGGTCCTGCCCGGTGATTAAAAAGATCTTCTCCTTACGTACGTACATGTTTAGCAAAAGGTTTCATTTGTTCTGCTTTTTCTTTTATTATCTGCCATTGCTGCTTCATTTTTCTTTTGTTCCCGACATGGTTCACCAAAAACCATGCATTAAGCCCATTATCTCACAGAAGATTTTGACATTACATATTTTTTTGTTACTTTTTCCTTACTTTTTAAAAGAGAAAAAATATGAAAAAACCACAACGGCAAAATAGTTCTGCTCCCCCCTTATCACGGACGGGTATTCTCTCCATTCCGTGAATGATTACGACCAGTTTTCGTTTTATTGTGCCCTCATCCAAAATTATTGCGACCACATTCGTTTTTTTTGTGCCCACATGCGAATTTATTCGCCTCACCTGCGGCGCTTCCGCTTCTCATCGGTGCTACATATGAAAAGCAGCCGCTGGAAGTAGTTCTGCGGCTTAATGACATGCATTCCGAGTTTTTCTTCCCATTTCGGATAAGATTGCGACCAGTTTTCGCTTTATTGTGCCTTCATCCAAAATTATTGCGACCACATTCGTTTTTTTTTGTGCCCACATGCGAATTTATTCGCCTACTCACATCGATGCCCACATAAAAAAGGTTCCCCAACTACGGAGAACCATTATTGAAGGTCTAAGAAGCCTTCTATATCCTTAATTATTTCATTTAATAGCCGCATGGACCGCTGTAGATTGCCAGCATCCTCTAAACTATGATCCGCCCCTTCAATAAGCTTTGATGATATATTCTTATTTTCTAAGATCTTATGAAATCGCTCCTTTACATAGTAAGGGTCGTGGTCTCCGATAAACTGCATGCCCTTATTTTTGCCGTGTGCCATAGCTTGAAACACTTCTTCCCTAGTAATTAAAGGAGTAAGCCAAATTGCTTTTGCCGATTGAAATTGCTCCCTGTGCGCTAATTCCGAAGCTAATCCAATCGTCCCCAGCGATTTCCCTGTAAGATAAAAGCTTTGGTAGACATTGCTCTCCAGCACTTCGTCTACCGTAGCTTTGACGTCAAATTTTAAAGACGAATCAAATTCTTCATTTGACAATGCTTTGTAGCTATTAGACTGATAGTTGTAGTTTATTTGAAGAACATCATAACCGCGATTAAGGAATACACGTAAGGAATAGTACAAAAGCGGCGCCTGATTGGTGTATCCCAGTCCAGGGAGCAAAATTGCCAGAGTATCTGCCGCTCTTTGTTTGAAATGAGCAATTTGAACAGGCAGCCCATTATAACCGTTAACCGTTTTGTCCAGTATTTCCAACTCATCACTCCATCCTGTCTGTTTCTTTTCATTATTATATAGTTTCTTACCCGCGTCCTCTTCTCCCTGTTTTTCTTTTCTTTGGCCACTTTACCGGCTCCACATGATCAATCATTGCGTAGAACACAGTTCCCCATTGGTATTCATCCAAGCTGCTAATTGGCTGAAATCGTTCGATCCCGGCATCCCTGGTAATATGCTTTATCTGTTTTGATGTAAATACACTTTTTAACGCTTCATGAAAAGGAAGCTTAGGGTGCTGCAATGCATAATCGGCCAATCTTTGAAACCGCTGATGATGCTTTTGGGGAACGGATGGCTGTGTCTTTTTCCGCAAGCATAAAACGGCAGAATCAACCTTCGGAGGCGGCGAAAAATTGGTTCGGGAAATGAATCGTTCAACCTTTAGATCAAACCACATTCTCCATTTTAATATCTTTGGATTCGTAATTGGGGTAGCTGTAAATCGCATGGCCGCCCCTTTTTCCATGACAATGGTGGCTTTTTTAAAAGATTTTCCCGGATGATGAAGAAGCTTCTCCATAATCGGTGTTGTAATCGCATAAGGAATAGAAGCCACAACCGAAAAGGGTTCTTTCGGAAGGTAGCATTTCAGAAAATCTTCCGCGATAATTTTCACATTCGAAGAGGGTTCTGTTTTCTGTTTAAGAATTTCTACAAATTCCTTATCATTTTCAACCGCCAAAACCTTTCCTGCTTTTTCCGCGAGAGGGAGCGTAAATGCGCCCTTCCCCGCGCCGATTTCCATTACTGTATCCTTTTTAGTGATCTGCGCTCTATTGATCACATCTTCAACAATTTTTTTGTTATGAAGCAAGTGCTGTCCGGAAAAATTAGGTCCCTCAATACATTTGCGAATTTTACGATGCCTTTTATTTTGCTTTCTCATCACTTGTTCTCCTCCTAGGATTTTTTATACAAAAAAAACACAGGCTGATCTGCCTGTGTGAGGAGTAAACGTATGAATGTTTGCCAAACAAAACCATTCCTTCTTGGCGAATTCCCACAAGAAAGGATGATTTTTCATAACGAAAAAAGAAAGCAAACGGCATAAAGAAAGCACATAACGACGTGCTCTCTTCATTGGATTTTTCTACAAGTTTGAGTTTTTAAGCATAACAAAAAGAGGGCAGATTTGTCCCTACCCTCTCATTAGCAGCTTATATGAGTTTCTTAAAATGGGCAGACGAATCCCGTTACCCCTGCACACAGGCAGAGTCTTTGTTCACTATTCAGTTAGCGGAACAAATTGAAAAACGGATTCTGAAGATTCCACACATTTTAAGCAACCCTCCGATCATTATAATTACGGTAAGTTTAGCATAGTCCGTTATGTCCCTGCAATAGGAGGTTTTCCTTATTTTTCAAATAAATGATGAAGCAGACGGTCTTTATCAAGGAAAAATTGCTTCATCATGCGATAGTGATTTGTCTCTTCCAGTGAGGTTTCGTTAACCCCCTCTTCGGTGAGCTCGAGAATTTGAGAATCAGGATAAGCCATAATAATTGGGGAGTGGGTTGCAATGATGAACTGAGAATTTTGTCCGGCAAGTTCATGAATTTTTGAGAGCATGGAAATCTGCCGAAGCGGAGAAAGTGCAGCTTCCGGCTCATCTAGAATATAAAGGCCATTGCCTCCGAACCTGTGCATAAACAACGAAAAAAACGATTCACCATGGGATTGTTCATGCAGGGAAACTCCTCCATAGGAATCGATCACACGAGGACTACCTGGTTCCCTGTCGAGTTCCTCAATATTTGAAGCAAGGTTGTAGAAAGTTTCAGCTCGGAGAAAAAAACCATCCTTCGGCCTTCTTGCACCTTTCGCGAGCCGAATATAGTCCCCAAGCTTCGAATGGGAATCAAAGGTAGAGAAATTAAAATTAAACGAGCCTCCCTCAGGATTGAATCCCAAGTTCATAGCAAGCGCTTCTAAGAAGTTTGATTTTCCCATTCCGTTTTCACCGACGATATACGTCACTTGACTGCGAAATTCTAACTTTCCCATGTCTTTAATAATCGGGAGGCAAAAGGGAAATTCGTCAAATGACAGAACCTTTTCCTTTACTAGTTCGATCGATTTCAGATAATTCCCCTTCATTTTGCGATCCCCTTTCTTATACCATCATTTCCTTCACAAAACACGCTTGTCCTCTAATCTCAATTTTCCAGGACGAGTCATTTTTTGACACGAATACTGCAACTCTTCCATCTCGATTCAACTCATGTCCTTGTTCAATGAGCAGTTCAAGAGAAGGGTTTTCTTTGATATGGCTGGCATAGTACGCGCCCATTACCCCTGAAGCTGTTCCAGTGACAGGATCCTCAATCGTTCCGGAAAATGGCGACGAAAAGTGTCTCGCATGCATATCAGCCAGTGGATCGTATGTTTCTAAGCAAAATGGATGTATCGACGCCTTTGGCATTTCCGTTAATACTCCAGGAAATACATTATTGTTCGGAACCATTCGTTCAAAAGCAGATAAATTCATGACTGGAACAAGCAAGGTCCATGCGCCTGTGCTACCGTATACGATAGGGAGCTCCGGATGAAGGTCATCTTCATGCAAACCAATAGCAACAGCCAAAGCTTTCTTCGATCCCTTAAAAGGCTTGAACTCAGGTTCCGCCTGCTGCATCGTAATCGCAAAATCATCTTCATGGCCTGCTTCTATTTTCACAGGCAAAATCCCTGCTTTTGTTTCGATCGTAAATTCATTTTTATCAGCCAACAAATTTCTCGTCTTTAATGCGTAAATGGACGCCATCGTGGCATGCCCGCATAGATTGATCTCGTGCCCCGGGGTAAAGTAACGGATTCTTACATCAGCTTTCTCTGACAGCATTGGAAAGGCAGTTTCGTTAAAGCCTACTTTTTTAGCAATCAACTGCATCTCTTCTTCGCTCAAGCCTTCTGAAAGAACAACCCCTGCAGGATTCCCCATATTCGGCTGACGGCTGAACGCATCGTAGTGGTAGACTGTTACTGGTTTCATGAATTTTCCTCCTAAAGTTGGCTAGACACAAACAACCTTCTGATCAGAAGGTTGTTATGGCTCGTTAATTATTGCCTTCAGCTGCTGACTGTTTTCCTTGCAGCAAAGCAAACTCTTCCTTCACTTTTCCCAACAATTCCTGATTTGTCAATAAATCATATGCAGTATAGGCCATGCATTTTGCCGCAAGCATTAAGCCTCCAAAGCCCATATCGCTCATCGCTGCTTCGCGGAATTCAACCGTATGGCACGCGTAAGGCTCATGGCAGATTTGAATATAAGGGTGGATTGAAGGAGCAAACTGGCTGACATTTCCCATGTCTACGGAACCGCCGCCGTCTGATTTCTCATGAATTTCCTGAGGATCGACGCCTAATTCGATCATATTTGCAGTAAAAGCTTCCGATAAGGCTTCATTCGTTTTTAGATCATCGTAAGACAGCTCGTAAAAGGATGTTTCCAATTTTGCACCCGTGGCAAGCGCCGCTGCTTTGGCACAGTTTTTCACTTTTTCCAAAAGCTCGTTCAAATAAGCTCGTTCGGTTGCGCGCACGTAAAATTGAGCCTGCGCATAATCCGGGACGACATTTGCCGCAGAACCTCCATGAGGAATCACCCCGTGTATCCGCGCAGTAGGAAGAATATGCTGTCTAAGCGCATTGATTCCGTTAAACGTTTGGATAACAGCGTCCAAAGCATTAATCCCTTCATGCGGGCTTCCTGCTGCATGAGCAGCTTTTCCGTAAAAATCAAATTGAATCGCGTCCATGGCGAGCGACGTCCCGCTTTTTTCGTGACGGCAGTACGGATGAACCATCATCGCTGCATCCAAATGGTTAAACAAGCCAAGATCTGCCATCGTCACTTTTCCACCTGTCGTTTCTTCTGCTGGAGTTCCATAGACGTAAAGTGTGCCGCCGATCTCGCTGATGACTTTACTTAGTCCGATTGCAGCTGCTACAGACATCGTCCCAATCAGGTTGTGTCCACAAGCATGGCCGATTTCAGGAAGAGCATCATATTCTGCCATAAAGCCAATGGAAGGACCAGGTTTTCCGCTGTCATATACTCCCGTAAAGGCAGTCGCCAATCCAGCAGTTCCCATTTCAACAGCAAAGCCATGTTTCTTAAGTTCCTCTGACAATTTCTTTGACGCTTTAAACTCTTCATGGCCGAGTTCAGGATTTTCTCCTATGTACTGGCTGATTCCATATAATTCGGTTCTTATTTTTTCTATTTCTTGATGAATATTATTTTTCATTTGGTCCATTTTCCGATCATCCTTCTAAATCATTTTCCAATCTATTGTATCATTTCTATGCTCTATTCAACTATAAAAAAAGAAAAATAATGAATAATTATACACATTTAACGAATATTTATTTCAAGCATTTGATATCGTTTACTTTCATATTAACCTTATGATTATCTTGTTTTTCAGACTTGACATTCATAAAAATTCCTATATCTTTATACAAGTAAACTTATAATTATTTATTTTTATCTAGATACAGCAAAGGAGAACATGTTTTGAACACCAAGAAATTCATTCTCAAATTTCCACATACGTATGCACTTATTTTTGGTATTACCATTCTTGCGGCTTTGGCCACTTACTTTGTGCCATCCGGCCAATTCGACCGGGTAGAACAGGGTGACCGCACAGTTATCGTCCAAGGCAGCTACAAAGAAATAGATGCAGAGCCCGTTCCATTTTTCAATCTGTTTCAATCCATTCCAGAGGGCATGGTACAATCTGCAGACATTATCTTCTATATTTTTCTCGTTGGCGGTGCATTTGGCATCATAAACAAAACAGGAACGATTGAAGCATCCGTTCATTTACTGGTTAATCGGTTGAAAAATAGAGGCGCTCTTTTGATTCCTATTGTTATGATTGCATTTTCAGTCGGCGGCGCCACCATTGGAATGTCTGAAGAAACCATCATTTTCATACCGATCGGTGTTGCTATTGCCCGCGCGCTCGGATATGACGCAATGACAGGTGCGGCAATGATCAGTTTAGGAGCTGCTATCGGCTTTACCGGAGGGATGCTGAATCCTTTCTCCGTTGGTATTGCTCAGTCGATTGCCGAGGTTCCGCTTTTTAGCGCAATCGGTTATCGTTTTATCATTTACTTTATCCTTCTTGGATTTGCTATATGGTATTTGATGAGGTATGCAGCAAAGGTGAAAGCTAATCCGGCTAATAGTGTTATTTCTGACATTGAAGCAGCGAATGCAGCTGCCAACAAATCCTCTATAGAAAAAGAGGAATCTTCTTTCACTTTTCGCCATGGGCTTGTTTTGTTGATCGTTACAGCCGGTTTTGCATTAAATATTTTTGGAGTCTTTCAGTGGAAATGGTTTCTCACCGAATTATCAGCTTCATTTATTATTATGGGATTTGCAGCCGGTCTTGCCGGAGGCCTCGGTGTGAATGGAATGTTTGACTCCTTCATTGATGGAATGAAAGAAGTCGTTTACGGCGCACTCATCGTTGGATTTGCACGTTCCATCGTCGTAGTGATGGAGCACGGACAAATCATAGATACGTTTATTAATAGCATGGCCGGGGCTATCAGCACGCTTCCAAACACAGTGAACGTTCTAGGAATGTACATCACACAGGTTATTATTAATACATTTATTCCATCTGGGAGCGGACAGGCTGCTACTACAATGCCTCTGATGGCTCCACTTGCCGATTTATTAGGATTTAATCGCCAAATAGCCGTGTTTGCTTATCAGTACGGAAGCGGCATTACTGATTCTATTATTCCGACCTCAGGTGTATTGATGGCGACCCTGGCGATGGCTGGAATTCCTTATGAACGATGGATCAAATTTGTATGGAAGCTGATTTTAGGCTGGCTTATCATCTCTGCAGCCGCGATCATCGTTGCAGTGCTGATTGGTATCCAATAAGATTAGCAAAATCTAAATTGACAATGCTTTGAAAAGTAAGGTATACTAAAAAGGAACAAGTGTTCGCGATTGATTGACCCCCTACTTATGCCATCCCGGTTTGGGATGGCTTTTTCTTTTTCTAGAACATCGATGAGGTTTAAAAGATGGATAGAAGGGAAGTTTAATAGTAACGCCAAAGCCATAATACAAGAGGTGATACTCAAGTGGATTTCCTTCGAGATTTCTTTTTATTCACAGGCGGAATTCTTCAAACCACGGTCCTTTTGGCACTCATCATCCTGATTATCTTTGTCAGGAGAATAAAAAGAAAAAATAAAGAACAATCGGGTTTTATAGATGATGATAAAAAACATTAACTCTAGATTAAAGTAAGCTGGCAGCGGTCCTTGCGGATTTGCTGCCAGCTTTTTTTGTCATTTCTAATAAATTGAACATCAAATTTAGATCAAATACAGTTCTAAATCCATCATATGAACATATAGCTTGAATACACGATACGACTTTCAGAATGATATTAAGTCTCGTATATTCTATCTGTTTTCAAAACAAAAATGAGGAGGTCTTGCATTGGGCCAGTTTACGACTCGTACAGTTGTTGCCATTGGTATCGGTGCTGCTCTTTACGGAATTTTAGGTCTTTGGGGGTTTTCGATTGCTCCAAACACGTACATTAAGCCTGCGATCGCTTTATTGGTAATTTTCGGAGCACTTTTTGGACCGGTTACCGGGCTTCTTGTGGGTTTAATCGGCCACACGCTGACTGATGCAATTGCAGGCTTTGGAATCTGGTGGGGCTGGGTCATTAGCTCGGGAATAACAGGCTTATTTTCTGGATTTATTATCTACAAAAAAAGCTTTAGCATAAAAGAGGGGAAATTCACCAAACCGCATTTCGGTCTCTTAATCGCTACAAGTGTAACAGGAATACTATTAGGACTTATTTTTGCCGGGTTATTTGATATTTTCATCATGGGCGAACCAGCAGATAAAATCTTTATTCAAGTTGGAGGGGCAATTCTTGCCAACCTGTTAGTCTTATTCGTTATTGCCCTCCCAGCCTTGATAGCAATTGCAAAAGTAAACAAACGAAGCACAAATTTAAAAGTCGAACAATAGTAAGGAGACCGCTTTCGAAAATGCTGCCTATGATTTCGATCAAAGAGTTTACGTTTCAATACAAAAATCTAGCCGAACCAACGCTAAAAAATATATCTCTTCAAATTTTCCCGGGAGAAAAGGTTTTGATTGCCGGCAGGAGCGGCTCAGGCAAATCTACATTAGCTCATTGCCTCAATGGGCTGATACCTTTTTCATACGAGGGGACGAGCACGGGAACATTATTCGTTCATGGAAAAGATCCAAGAGCCGGCATTTTTGATATGAGCAGCTCCATCGGAACCATTTTACAGGACCAAAATGCCCAGTTTGTCGGACTCACGGTTGGTGAAGACGTAGCATTTGCAGCTGAAAACAAGGCCACCCCTGTACCAGAAATGAAAAAGCAAGTCCAAGAAGCTCTTCTTCAAGTGGAAATGGAATCCTTCATCGATCGAAGCCCTCACGAATTATCCGGAGGACAAAAACAGCGAGTTTCACTTGCCGGCATTCTCGCAACCGATACCCCCATTCTTTTATTTGACGAGCCTCTTGCAAATCTGGATCCTTTAAGCTGCGAAAAAGCGGTTCAGTTAATCAACGACATTCACAAACAGACAAAGAAAACCATCGTTATCGTTGAGCACAGAATGGAGGACATATTAAAGCTCGGGATTGATAAACTCATTCTCCTTTCTGAAGGAAAAGTATTATTTTCAGGAAGTCCCGAGGAGGCTCTAAAAAAAGGCTTGCTGCCTAAAGCGGGGCTTCGTGAGCCATTATATTTAGAAGCTTTAAAAGAGACGTCTTACAAAATAGACGATAATACGAAGCTGTACCCGTTAGAACAACTAGATCCAGCTTTATTACATGCGCATCTGTTAAGCTGGCTGTCCGAACAAACTTCTTCTATCATAGAAAAATCGAATAAAGAGGCTATCCTTCAAGTAAAAGATGTATCCTTTACTTACAACCATGAAAGACAGGCTCTTTCTAACATTTTTTTAACTGTTTATAAAAAAGAAATTCTTGCTTTAATGGGCAACAACGGGGCTGGAAAGTCGACGTTATCTCATGTGATATGCGGATATTTGCGTCCGCAAAACGGAAGCATTTTGCTTAACGGCGAGTGCATCAACCACTTATCCATTGCTAAAAGAGGAAGACATATTGGATACGTACTTCAAAATGCAAATCATATGATAACTGAAAAGATACTTATCGATGAGGTATCTTGCAAATTGCGGCAATCGGGCCTGCCGGAGGATCAAGTTGCAGAAGCAGCCAGCATTGCCCTCAAGATCAGCGGTCTTTATGGACTTCGCAATTGGCCGATTGACTCACTAAGCTACGGCCAGAAAAAAAGGGCAGCAATCGCTTCAATATTGGTTTTAAAACCTGACATTTTAATTTTGGATGAACCGACAGCAGGCCAGGACTTTTCTCATTATCGGGAATTTATGGATTTTATTCATCTTCTTAGACAGAAAGGCATGACAATCGTTTTGATCACGCATGATATCCAGCTTGCCTTGGAATATTCAGACCGAGCCGCTCTTTTTCATAACGGTTCCATACTCGCTGTGGAGGAAACAGCCAAGCTTTTTTCGATGCCCGACTTGTTTCATCAGGCAAATCTAACAAAAAGCTCGTTATATCACTTGGCCGAATCCGCTTCGATTCCCGCTGACTCGTTTATCAAAAAATATCTTCAATCTAAAAGAAAGGAACCGCAAAATGAATACCGGTACCTTTTATATCAATCGTGACACATTTTTCCATCGTATGAACAGCGCTGTAAAACTGATCTTTTTCCTTGTGTGGTCGGCAATCGCGTTCCTGTTTCTTGACATAAGGGTGTTTTCCGTGATGCTTTTTGTTGGAATTGCCGTATTTGTGATAGCAAAAATCCCTTTAACCAAAATAAAGAGGCTCGTACTATTTGTGATTGGATTTAATTTTTTGAACTCCTTTATAATTCTATTGATTACGCCTGCCTACGGAAATGAACTGGCTGGCTCAACACACACCCTCGTTTCATTCAGCTATTGGACCATTACGTTGGAGACATTGTTTTACCTGCTGACTCTTTCATTAAAATATATGACGCTTTTGCCAGTAACGATTATGTTTATTTACACAACCCATCCGAGCCAGTTTGCAAGCAGCCTGAATAACATAGGCGTACCTTACAAAATCGCCTATTCGGTGAATATCGCGCTTCGTTATATTCCCGAAATTAAAAATGAATTTAATATGATAAAACAAGCACAGGAGGCAAAAGGAGCTGCGTTCAAAAAAGGAGAGGCGAGTCTCAAGCAAATTGCTGAAAACTATACGAAAGTAAGTTTATCCTTAGTATCCTCATCGTTAAAACGAATCGACACAGTATCAAATGCGATGGATTTACGTGGATTTGGCAGAAGCAAAAAACGAACATGGTTTTTTAGCACTCCGCTAAAAGCAGCTGACTACCTCTTTTTTATCTTTACGATTTTATTGCTGGGCACCGCCATTTTTTTAAAACTATCTATGATGAACGGCTTTTGGCATCCTTTTTTGTCTTAGAGGTTAAAAAAACACTCAGAAAAACGCTTCTGAGTGTTTTGCATTGTTACAACATATTACTATGCCTCATGAATATATGAATCAAAATCTTTCTCCGATACGATTTCTTCGATAAAATCCCCAGATTCTGCTGCAATGATTTCCTTATCGTTATCTAAAGAAGCGACATGATAGGAATCATACAACTTTATTTTCTTTTTAATCACCGAGCGAATTTCACCTAGAAGAAAATCTGTATTTTCAGGCGGAACAACGTTGTCTACAGTCGATTGAAAGCAAAGAACCGGACATGTGATTTGGTTGACTTTATTCCGTACAAGCTCCATGACTTCTAAAAGCTGATGATACGCATGGGTAGGCGTTTCTTCGTAAGTGATTTCCATTGCCGCTTTATTTTTTATATCTGGATCCTTTTCTTTCACCATGATCGTTTTATCCTGTTCCTTGAGATTAGCCATATCAGGAATATCTATTGCAGTATTCAATAAAATCAACCCTGAGACGTCCGGCTCCTCCAAAGCGAGCCGCAAAGCCAAAGTTCCCCCCATAGACTGTCCAAGCACAAATACACGCTTGCAGTTTTCCTTATCTTTCAAGTAGGAAAAACCTCTTTTCAAGTCTTTCAGCCAATCATTGTGGCTGGCATTCCGCAAATCAAGACAGTTTGTCCCGTGCCCTTTTAAACGGGTTGCATATACAGTAAATCCTTCTCGGTTCAGAGCTTCGCCTAAAAATCGCAAGCTTTGCGGCGTTCCTAAAAATCCATGGGAGAGAAGAATACCCGTATCATTTCCTTTTAAAAAAAATTCCTCTGCATTTGGTATCACTTGATATTCTTCCATTATTGTCACCCTTGCTAGTTATATTATTTCATCATCCAGTTTCACATAGCCGACAGCTCATCAGGAGCACCAAGTTCTTGTAAGATTGAAAGCAGCTGTTTGCATTCATGAATTCTCTGTTCATCCTGCTGGCTTACATTAATAAATTGGATTTCTTTATATGATAAAGACTTCTTATCCAAATTTTCCAGAAGGGAGGTTAGCATACTGAAAGGATAGATGGCGGCAGTTGTAGTGAGAAGATAGATCGTTTGTGATTTTTGAACCAAACTTTTAAATGACAGCATGTTGGGGTGGCTGTGCTGCTTGCCAAACAATACATCCGGATGAAAGTCCCACACTGATACTATGTTAACATGATTTTGCTTTGAATATAAAGGCTGCGAAAAATGACGGACTTCCGATGAATTGGGTCTAAGATCAGAAATGACTAAGACGTTTTCCATTCTAGCAACCTCCTTTGATTTTGGAGTACTATTTGTGAAACATTTTATTTCAAAGTATACCTAGTTGTCAAGTATGATTAATTTTGCAAATACCGCTTCAACTATTATCATCCTGCCCAAAAAGACTAAAAGACATGCTGAAAAAAATCATAAGAAACGCTTTATGGCTTTTGTAATTTTTATGACAAAAAGGTTTCAAATACAATCGAAAAAGGGTATTTTGGGATTTGAGCGCGAATTATGTCTATATCCGCTAACGAAGGGAGAGCTGCCGATGAAAAAACGGTTCATTAAAACAATTCTTGTAATAGGGCTGGCTGGTGTACTCTTTGGATGCCAAAGCCTCGCAGCAGGAAATAACAATGAAAGCACTACTCTAAGGCTTGCCCATAATCAAAACCTCGATCATCCAATCCATAAATCCCTAATGTATTTTGCCGAAAAAGTAAAAGAGAAAAGTAATGGAAAAATTAAAATCGAAATTTACCCTTCAGGCCAGCTTGGAACAGAACGGGAACTCATTGAACTTACTCAAACCGGGGCCATTGATTTTGCGAAAGTGAATGCAAGTGCACTGGAAAACTTCAAAAAAGAATATTCCATCTTCAGTCTCCCCTATCTCTTTAAAAATGAAGACCATTATTATAAAACCATGGACAGTGACGTAATGAAGAAAATCTATCACTCTACGAGAAGTATTGGATTTGTCGGGCTTACCAATTATGACTCCGGCACGAGGAATATCTATACGACACGTGCTCCAATTACTAAGCCTGAAGAATTGAAAGGATTAAAGCTCAGAGTACAGCCCAGCAAAACCTCAATTCGTATGATCGAATTAATGGGAGGATCTCCTACACCTATGGATTACGGAGAGGTATATACCGGATTGCAGCAAGGGGTAATTGATGGGACAGAGAACAACGAAACAGCTTTAACTGCCGGCAAGCACGGAGAAGTGGCGAAATATTATTCGTATACGGAGCACACCATTATTCCAGATGTTTTGCTGATCAGCACGAATACATGGGACAGCCTATCAAATGAAGCAAAAAAACAAATTACGGAGGCTGCGGAAGAATCAAGCCGCTATCATAGGAAAATTTGGGCGGAAGAAATCAAGCGGGCTCATGAAGCAGCAAAAAAAATGGGCGTTCAATTTAACAATCCCGATAAAGAAGCCTTTAGACAGGCGGTTATGCCACTCCATCAAGAATTTGCAAAAGATGAAAGCATGCATTATAAAGAAATCCAGCAGTTGGGAGATGAATGATGAGATCATTAAAAACACAAATGGATCGCATGATTATGTCTTTTTGCATCCTGCTTCTTATATTTATGGTCTTTGTCGGACTCTGGCAGGTCTTTACCAGATACGTTCTAGCTTCACCAAGCCCTTTTTCTGAAGAATTATTGAGATTTTCGCTCATTTGGATTTCTTTATTGGGAGGGGCATATGCCTTTGGACAGAAAAAACATATTGCCATCCTTTTTATTGTTAGAAAGTTTCCCCACGCTATCAAGAAAGCTGTAAAAATGGTCGTTGAGTGCTTTATTATCTTATTTTCTGTTGTCATCATGATCGGCGGCGGGATCCGAGCCGTCTTACTTACCATCGAACAAACCTCAGCCGCTCTGGGATTATCGATGTCCGTTGTTTATTTTGCGCTTCCATTAGCCGGCTTGGTAATAACGGGCTACAGCTTGATTCATCTCATTGAAATCTATCACGAAACGGATGAAGAAAAAGAACACGAGATTCTGATAGATTAGTCGAAAGGGGCAGAAGAATACATGGCTTTCATCGCAGGGCTGATTTTAATCCTATCATTTACAATTTTGCTTATGATCGGAGTCCCTATCGCCATTAGTATAGGGCTTGCTTCAATTGTCACAATGATGTTTATTTTTCCGTTTGATGTGTCGATCTTTACTGTCGCCCAGAAAATGATCTCAGGACTTGATAGCTTTTCCTTGCTTGCTGTCCCGTTTTTTATTTTATCCGGGCTAATTATGAATAATGGCGGCATTGCCGTTCGGCTCATCAATCTTTCCAAAGTGTTGACCGGACGACTTCCGGGATCACTCGATCACACGAACGTTATCGGTAATATCTTGTTCGGTTCGATCTCCGGCTCATCCGTTGCTTCAGCGGCAGCTATCGGAAGCATTATGACACCGATGCAATCGAAGGAAGGCTATGATCGAAAGTACTCGGCTGCTGTCAACATCGCATCCTCTTCTGCAGGGCTGTTAATACCGCCGAGCGGAACGATGATCATTTACTCCCTTGTTAGCGGAGGAACATCAATCGCTGCCCTGTTTTTAGCCGGATACCTGCCTGGAATCCTCTGGGGTCTTGCGACAATTATCGTGTCTTATATCATCGCGAAAAAGAAAAACTATCCGGTTTCAAGCGGTCTAACCGTGAAGCAAGGACTCAAAGTATTTGTTGAAGCGATTCCAAGCCTATTATTAATCGTAATTGTCATTGGCGGAATTATCGCAGGTATTTTCACAGCTACAGAAGGAGCCGCTGTCGCCGTACTATACTCCTTCATACTCTCGATGTTTTATAAAACCTTAAAGCTGAAAGACATTCCTTCAATTGTTAAAGAGTCAGTCGAACTCACTTCGATTATCATGCTGCTAATCGGAGCATCTGCCAGCCTATCTTTTGTTATGTCATTTACCGGGATTCCTGAGGCTCTCACGGAAGCTATGCTAAGTATTTCTGATAATCCCATCATTATTTTGCTGCTTATGAATGTCGTCCTTTTACTGATCGGTACATTTTTGGACATCACGCCCGCGGTCCTGATTTTTACTCCTATTTTTCTCCCGATTGTAACGGAATTTGGCATTGATCCCGTTCATTTCGGTATTATTTTAATCCTGAACCTCTGCATCGGCAATATCACACCGCCTGTGGGAGGACCGCTGTTTGTTGGATGCAGCATCGCAAATGTCGAAATGGAGGATGTCATTAAACCTCTGATGCCGTACTATTTGGCTCTCGTTGTTGTTCTATTAATCGTGACATACTTCCCACAGCTTAGCATGCTGCTGCCTGATTTGATTTTATCGAGATAAGGATTGTGTCCTTATGGAAAGTAAAAAAAGCTTGAGTTTACATTCCTCAAGCTTTTTTACTTTGTCTTAATCAATCATCCCGTTTGCTTTTCCGTATTCAATCAGTTTTTCATATGGGTCACCATCTAACCTTAAAACTGTACAAAAAGCAGGCTCAGTTTTAAACCCCTGTTTTTTAAGGTTTATCACTTTCTCTCTTATAGACGGGCATTTTTCCATTATGGCGTTTTCTATGATCATATGCAGATAAGCATACTGACGATTGGAAGGCTGCGGCTGGCCGAATAGCTCAAATTCAAACCCTTCTAATAAAAAATTGGCTTTGATCACGGGAATATTTCTAATTACAACCCTTTTAAGCTTAAAATTTTCTCTATCTCCGAATAAGGTTATCACTCTATTTTCAAATCGATTAAAATCATTCACTTCCATAATAATATCTAAATCTGAACCTTCAATATCAATTCCAATTGGCAATGTACCGCACAATATCGGATGATAATCAGATAAAGTGAACCTTCAATCAGTGGGGTTTTTTACATCCCCACTGATTGTTAGGTGAACCAATCGGGCTTTTACGGGCAGTTGATCCCCTACCTAGACTTCTTCGATGATTGAAAGCCTTGAGGTGAGGGACTTACTGCCCGTTAATGCGGGATAAAGTCTTCATAATTCCTAAATTCTTAATCACCTGATAAGCATTCCGTTGTTTTACATTCCCGGATTTCAAATATTCAACATTCCTGAACATAATAACTCCTTTTTTACAGGTATGGAATCTATCCAATTTCAATCCTGACTCCTTCCCGACCGGAACACCACCGTAAGTGGATAATTCTTTCTGCTCTATAGCTTCATCGTTCTTTTAAAAGGACTTTTTCCTGCTTCAACCGAATCATCCAGTTTGAAAGTCACCTTAAATCACTGCTTTTTCAAATACCTCTTCTAAATCTCCCAGACGCCTTGTCACTGTTTGAGCCGAAACACCGTATTTTTTTGCAATAAATGCTTTTGAGACCGGCCCAGGACTATTCGGCAACAGGTAAAGGAAATATTCCAATGCTGCTGCGTATGATTCAGGTTTGCGTATAGTCGGCATGGCGTTGAGACAATACATTTCCCAAAGAGCCAATGCTTCTGGGATTAGCTGTTTAGCAATATTGTCTTCTTTTAATTTTGACTTAATGAGTTCAGCTGTCTGAAACTCCTTGTCATTTCTCCATTCAATAGATAATGGCATAAGAGTTTCCTCTTCCTTGGAAAAAAGGATTTTCAGTACCTTGTTAAACTTTTCTTTCAAATATTTGTCCGCATGTCCTTCACTATCTAGATATGCCTTTAGATCTGAATATACCTTACTAACTAACTCCTCCGTTTTTTCCTTTGGAAATTCAATGAATTGCAAAAAGAAATCGAATTGATTGCCCATTGGCACAAGACATCCGGCAACCAGGCTCCCTTTTTCAGGAACGGAGTTCGAATATTCTGCCAGGTCGATCCTTATCTCGTCTTTTTGAATCACATCTTCAAACGAAACAACGGTTTGGTTGATCTCTTTTACCAATAATAATGAGGGGGATATATTCCTCCAGGATTCCATAATCTCGTATGTACGCTTGCGAGTGATTTGCGATTCTTTCCTCTGCAAAAATTCTTCAAATATGGTATTTCCCAGCTTTGTATTCTCAAAAAAGAAATACCAAATACTCAGTATGTGATAATAGCCTTCTCTCTCATCAGTTGAAGGAATCGTATTTTTAAATCCATCTTCTTCAAAAAAACGAGTAATTTCTTTTTTATAATTTGCATGGGCAAACCGATGAAGCTCATCCTGCAGCTCATTTGCTTCTTTTACTGCGATTATACCTGGAAACTCCAGTACCTTATTCCCACAGCATTTTTTATATTTTTTCCCACTTCCGCATGGACAGGGAGCATTTCTTTTTACTTTCAAGTTAAACACCTCTTAACAAACGTTCTATCCAAAAGTATAACAAAAATCAAAAGCTTACGTACGAAGAGTTACTATTCTGAAATAATAGAAACCTATCCTTAAAAAATTTAATAAAGTCACGTACAATAGTTACTAGGAAAGGTAGAAAGTGGTGAGATCACATGAAGAAAAAATGGATAGTAATCGGGATCATCTTGGTTTTCTATCTATCGATGTTTTTTTACTCGATACAGAAAGAAAAAAATGTACAAGATCCGGCTCTCATGACGGATGTCAGCCGCCTAATGCCTGTCAAAGTAAAACAAGTGACCGATGGAAGCAGCGAAGCGACTTTGTTAGATACGATTAAAGAAGCAAAAGAGAAGAACTTAAAGGTTTCGATTGCAGGTAAGCAGCATAGCATGGGCGGCCACACATACTATAAAGATGGCATAGTGCTTGATATGACAGGCTACAACAAAATTCTCGAGATCGATAAACAGAATAAAACGATTACCGTTCAAAGCGGAGCGACTTGGAATGATATTCAGCAAGCGGTAAACCCTTACGGCCTTGCGGTAAAAGTGATGCAATCACAAAATATCTTTACGATCGGAGGCTCTCTCAGCGTAAACGCACACGGCAGAGATATCCGATACGGCTCTTTAATTGACACGGTCCGCTCCTTCCGCCTGTTAAACGCCGATGGAAAAATCATTACAGTGAACAGAGACGATGAATTGTTTTCTCTCGTACTTGGAGGATATGGGTTATTCGGAGTCATTTTAGACGTCGAGCTTGAGTTAACCGACGATGAGCTGTATGCAATGAATAGCAGAGAGCTCGATTACAAGGAATATACCGATTATTTTAAAGAGAATGTGCTGAATCGCCCTGATGTGCGCATGCATCTTGCAAGAATCTCTACAGCAAAATCCTCATTTTTAAAAGAAATGTATGTTACGGACTATGTGCTGACCGATCAATCAGCGCTCGGTAATTACAACAAGCTTAAAGAGGATGAGTTGACAGGGATAACTAAGTTTTCCCTTGGTCTGGCAAGGAATAACGATTTCGGAAAAGACGCTTTCTGGAATCTGCAAAAATCCCATTTTATTAAAGAAAGCGGGAAACAGATGACGAGAAATAACGTCATGAGATCAGAATCTAAGTTTTTGGAATATGAAAATGAAAGCAATACGGATGTACTTCAAGAGTATTTTGTGCCGGTCGATCATTTTGAAGCCTACATAGACGAGCTGAGGTCCGCTTTGTCAGCTGAAGAATTTAACCTTGTCAATATTACCATCCGTTATGTACAAAAAAACGAAAATGCTGTGCTTTCCTATGCGAAATCGGATATGTTTGCGCTCGTGCTTCTTATTAATCAAGGACTTTCACCCGCGGAACGAACCGAGACCGAAAGAATCGTCCAAAAAATGATTGACGTCACGCTGAACCATGACGGAAGCTACTACCTTCCGTACATGAACTATCCGACAAATGAGCAAATGGAAAAGGCTTATCCGCGAAAGAATGAATTTTTTAAGAAAAAGCTTCAATACGATCCTGAAGAACGATTTACTAACTATTTTTACGAGAGGTATAAATAAATGAAGCACAATGGACTGAAATGGCTCGTTCTTTCTCAGAGCGGCATATTTTTTGCAAGCAGTTTGATATTTCCGTTCTACATTCTTTTCCTTAAGAATGTAGGATCAAGCTATACTCAATTTGGTTTTTCTTACGGGCTGTTCGGAATGAGCGCAGCCCTTATCCATCCGGTTCTTGGGAAACTATCGAACCGAGTGGACAGTCGTTATTTTTTAAGCGGCCATGCATGGGGTATGGCTATACTACTTCTTTTTTATCCCCATATCGAATCGATCGGCCAGGTCTACACAATTCAAATATTGTTAGGGTTGTTTGGCTCTATGCAAAAACACGGAGAAAAAATACTTCTCGCTGATGTGACCGATGGCGCACCAAGAGGAACAAAAATAGGAAACTACCACTTTTGGACGTCTATCTTTTCAGCGGCTGCGATCATACTCGGCGGATTTTTAGCCGATTATTTCACCATCCATTTTATTTTTTACGCGAGCTCTGTTCTCTTTTTTGTTAGCGGCTGTCTGTCGCTGGGGATAGAAAAGAACACTACTGACTGACAGCCTATTAGACAGCTTAATTAATCGAGTTAACTTTACTTTTCTTAAAAGAAAAATAATAAAGGCTGAGCGGCCACCAAATCACTGAAAAAATTGGATATACTGCCCATACTGTTTCAGGTGAAGAAAAGGCGTTAACGGCAATGAAAAAAATGATTATTAGTGAACTTCCAACAATGGATAAAGCAAAAAATTTCTTATTTGTCCCAAAATATAGTCCGATCGGCCACCAAAGTACTGCGAATGCCGGATAAATAAACCAAGGGTACTGTGGAGAAAGGAATACATTCAATAAAGTATAATACAGAATAGTTATTCCGCTTCCAATCAGGGCGAACTGCATCGTTTCTGCATAGTTTCCTGAATACAAAACAATCGGCCACCAGAGCACGGGAAACATCGCATATAAAAACCAAGGATGTTCAGGCGAATACAACATATTATTTATAATAAAAAACAGAATGATTATAGTGCTGCTAAGAAGAGAAAGCAGTTTTGGCTGCTTTTTCTTCCATAAGCTCAAGCTCATTGTCAATAACAGAAGAACCAACGATGGATATAGAAACCATATGACATGAGGGCTAGTCAAATAATTTACGAACATTAAAAATGCGATCATTAATGCAGTGCCAGCGGTTGCAGCATTTAAGCGATTCTTTTCTTCCATCCTAATTCCCCCTTACTTTGTCCGCTCCCAAGCAAAAAACATCGCAAGCGGCCACCACAATACACCAAATGTAGGATAAACAAACCAAATCGTCTCAGGAGAATAGTAAAAATTAAGAAAAATGAAAAATGTAATGATCAAAGCGCTCCCCCATAGAGAAAAGCCCAAATTCAATTTTGACATATCTTTTTTTTCAGTTTTTTGCTCGATATGCTCCTTGACTCCAAGTTCTTTTTTTATGTCTTCGATGTCTCCAAATTCAACGATGGTTTTGTTAATCGCATCCTCCTCTTCCTTGTCCTGCATCATTAAATCATGAACCTTCTCCTCAAGGTTTTGCAAAATTTCCTGTTTAATCGTTTCCTTTTGTTCCCCGTCCGGAACGTCTTTAAATAATTGGTCGATATGCTTGCTTAGCTTTATCACTCTATTCCCTCCATAAACAGATCTATAATGTCTTTCGTTTCATGCCATTCTTTTACGGTTTCTTTTAAATAAGCAATGCCCAGCGTGGTGATTCGGTAATATTTTCTTTTGCCGCCATGTGAGATGCCCCCGACATAGGACTCGATTAATTCCCGCTTTTCCAGCCTCTGAAATACGGCGTAAAGAGTCGCTTCTTTAATTTGAAATCGATTGTCAGTTCGCAAACTGATTTCTTTTGATATTTCATAGCCATATTGGTCTTTTTCTAAGATTAGCCGCAGGATGATGGAATCTAAATGCCCGCGAATAATATCGCTTCTAATCATAATGCTCCTTTCCGTTCTAACATTATTCTATCTGATAGAGTAATCATAACGGATATTACTCTATCTGTCAAAGTAATTTTTGAAAAAATTGTTATTAACAAATTAAAGGACTTAGTCCATTCAAAGACTGCTGGTATATGGTAAACTAGTAGAAAAATGCCGACGAATAGTAAGGGGATGAAATGGACTTGAAAACAGTTGCGATTGACTTTGAAACTGCCAACGCGGCCAGGGACAGCGCTTGTTCCATAGGAGTTGTCGTTTACGAAGAGAAAGAAGTAGTGTTGGAGAAAGAATGGTACATTCGCCCGAAAAACAATTGGTTCCACTCCATTAATACATCAATTCACGGCATCAATGCCAATATGGTAGAAGATAAACCTACGTTTGACGAGCTTTGGCCCGAGATCAGTCCCCTCTTAGAAAACTCATTTGTCATCGCCCATAATGCGAGCTTTGATTTTAGTGTACTGCGAAAAACATTGGATACATACAACCTGGAGTACCCTGAGCTTGAGTACTCCTGCACGATGCAAATGGCACGCAGGTTTTGGACAGATTTATACAATCACAGACTCTCAACCATAGCGGAAATACTAGAATTTTCGTTCCAGCATCACAATGCGCTCGAGGATGCAAAGGCGGCGATGCTTATTTTCCAGCACATCAGCAAAACAATTAGCGCGGTAAATCATGATGAGGTGTTAAACCATCTTTCCTTGAAGAAAGGGCTTTTGTATGCAGGAGGGTATAAATCTTCTTCAGCGCCGAAAACAACTAAGCGGCTCAAGCCCAGATCACAGACAAATTATCGCTTGTTTTAAAAAAAATAATGATGAAAAGAAAATCAGACTATATAGGGATGAGGGAACATCACAGCCAATACAGGGGGTTTCCACAAACGGATCATTATTCGAAAGAAAGGTGCAATCGCAAGTTATTTTAAGGAGTAATCTGTGCAATTACTCCTCCTTAGTATCTGATCACTTAACAACCTCAACTTAATTTAAATCAATCCGATCGATCTTCCGAATCGCCCCTGCAACAATACCAAGGGCAATTATTGCTAGGCTAAGTGGTATATAAATGATATTCGCTAATGAGAAACCCGAAGAACTCGAACTTGTTACTAAAACGACTAATAGCGATGAACCAATCGTTGCTGGCGCTGAATATTTTCTCAACCCGAAGTATAATGGTACGAGTGCTGCACCTGCAGATGCCAAACTAAACATCAATATGCGAATGATCTCCGCAAAAAAATCATTTATCGTTAAACGCATTACAGAAGTTAAATGAAAAATTTGATTCAAGCCCATAAATCCAGTAATCACCACTATATTAGAGATTACTAGTGTAATAAATGTCATTGAGAAGATAAGAATTAATTTTGCACTCAAGATTTTTTTTTCGATTGATCGGATACGAAAACATGACAAGCATCGTTCGATTCTTAAACTCATCAATAATCATTTTTGAAATGAGTACTGCGGCAAATACAATAAACACACTTCTCACAAAAGCCCCGCTTATCGTAAAAAAATCTGTAAAGTTTTTGAATGTCTGCTCCCCTTCACTCATTTCAATTGCCGGAATCATGCATAAAAAGCCAAGGATAATTATATTTGCAAGAATAGCACCCTTTATGAACCATCCTAATTTATTCTTTTTTAACTCAAGTTTTATTAAATGAAACAAACTGATATACCCTCCCGTAACTGATCATTTATTCTAATGAAAATTCTTCTTTTACGCCAAGACTTAAATCACAATCTGATCGAGTTCAACTTTTTTTATAAAATACTCTTCTAAGGTTGTCCTTTTCTTATCAATAGATTCTATTTTGATATCTTCTAATATTAATGTCTTTGAAATGGTCGATTGAGGTACTTCTGTGGCATACACGCGAATGACTTGATCACCTGCTACCTTAAAGTTATTAATACCTAATTTATCATGCAGAACCATAGCTGCTTTTCTCAGATCACTTGTCACTAATTCAATGTACTCTGTATTTCTCGCCTTTATCGTATCCATAGACGCTTCTTCAATCAGTTTGCCGCTTTTAATGACGCCAATTGTGTCTGCGATCTGCTCAATTTCACCAATAATGTGGCTGGAAATTAATATCGTCATTCCATACTCTTGATTTAGCTCTTTGAATAGCTTTCTCATAGCCTTAATTCCAGCTGGGTCCAGTCCGTTAATAGGCTCATCTAGAATCAAGAATTCTGGTTTTGTGATGATCGCTCTTGCGACACAAAGACGCTGTCTCATCCCAAGTGAAAAGTCCTTAGGCCGCTTATTTTCTACATTTTCCAGACCTACCCGATCCAAAGCGTCTCGAATCGCCTGTTTGTTATGATATCCCATGTACGCACAATGAAGCTCTAAATTTTCTAGTGCGGTCATTTTTTCATAAAAAATAGGATATTCAATCATATTGCCTATTCTCTTTAAAAAATCGAATGAATCGTGTTTTAATAGCGTCCCAAAGACAGTAATCTCACCATGTGAAGGTTTAATCATATTTGTCAGCATCTTCATGATCGTTGACTTACCCGCACCATTCGGTCCAATAAACCCGTAAATTTCACCTTGTTTAATATTCATCGTTACGTTAGATACAGCATCATGTCCTTGGAATGTTTTTGTTAGATTTCTTGTCTGTACAACATAATCCATGATGGCCCTCCTCGTTTTCTAATTGTCTTTATTCTACCTGGAGATACTTGCTTATTTCTGTCATAATTCTTACGAAAATCTTAAGAAATAAGCGAGCTACTTATTAAGACGCTTTAATGAAAATGTAAATGACGTTTTTTCAAATGACTTCGATTGTACTGAAATTTCTCCTTGCATCTCTTCAATCAGCTTTTTTGTAATAGTTAAACCTAAACCGCTGCCTTGGAATGCTTTGTTTCTTGACTCTTCAAGCGTGAACATCCGTTCAAATACACGTTCCTGCTCGGTTTCATTAATCCCTTTTCCCTTGTCAAAGATTTCAACATAGACAAGAGTTTCATCACAAAATACTTTTAAACCGATCATCTTACCATCTGCACCATAGCGAAGACCATTTGAAATCAGGTTACTTAATACTCGGTTTAATGCCTCCTCATTGCCAAGTGCAAAAATAGGTTTCTCTGGAATCTCGATAACAGCTTCCAGACCTTTTGTTTGGATCCATTCATAGAACAATAAAATGTTATTTTTACAGATCTCAGTTAAATTAACTTTTTCTAGCGGAATATCTTTATCTCCAGACTCTAGCTTGGCCAAGTCGAAAAATGTATTCATTAACGTAATGAGTTCTATTGTTTTAGTATGTACTTGTTCCAGCAAACGCGCTCTTTCTTGTTCAATAATTTGAGGTTGGTTCTGAAGAATTTCAACATAGCCTGCGATCACGGTAAGCGGTGTTTTCAGATCATGAGAAACGTTTGCCAACATCCGTTTCATCGAGGCTTCCATTTTTTTATACTGACGTTCTTTTTCTTGATGATGACCTGCGAGTTGATTTAACAGATCAAGCATGTCGATAAGTTGCCTATCAGCAGTTACGACGAGAATTTTCTGACTTGATTGTGAGGTTTTCATCTGTTCAAGTTTATCTTTTATATAAGTAATATCCCTATCTCTTGCCTTCTTTGATTGATATTGATAGATATTCCAGAAAAGAAGAGCTATAATGACACAGCTTAATATAGTGATCATTTAAAATTCTCCCAGCTTGTACCCAATCCCCCATAGTGTCTTAATATAAGCAGGTTTGGATGTGGTATCTTCAATTTTTTCTCTCAGACGGCTTATGTGCACGTTAATAATATTTTCATCACTATAGTAATCATCGCTCCAGACGGAACGATAAATCTGTTCTTTTGTAAAAACCTTTTTCTGATTTTCAAAAAACAGACAGAGAATCTTCCATTCCTTTGATGTTAAGTTGATCTCAACGCCGTTCTTTATCACACGATGATTCTCTGTATCCAGTTCTATCTCATGTACTTTAATGACTGATTTTCTTACCAGCGTATCACTTTCTATGTACTGTGTAGATCTTCTTATGGCCGCTTTCACTCTTGCTGCCAGTTCAATCATCGAAAATGGTTTTGTGATGTAGTCATCTGCACCAAACCCAAGACCGAGCGCTTTATCCACTTCACTTTCTTTAGCTGACATAATAATGACCGGGATGTAGCTTTTTGCTCTCACCATTTGAAGCAGATCTAAGCCATATAACTTTGGCAACATTAAATCGAGCAATACTAAATCATATTGTTCGCGCATAAAGACTCTTGCTGCTTCCTCGCCATCAAAAACACATACAACGTTAAAACCCTCATTACTTAAATACTTTTTTACCATATTACTAATCGACGGATCGTCTTCAACAAGCAAAATCGTTTTCTGCACCTGAAAATAGCACCTCTCATGAAAAACTAATATAAATACTTACGTTTTGAAAAAATACCTCTTAAAAATACCATATTTTAAGAGATGTTTTACCAACAATATTTTATCACTTAGATTTACTCTTTTTTGCTTTTGTCACTGTATTGGTTGGACAAATTGAATCCTGTGATTGACAGTGAAGTAGACCAGTTTTTTTAATATGAACTCAAGGTTCTGGGGCTGTCACGACCTATTCTTCACTTTTACTATAAAAATAGCAGCACAGACCATGGCCGTGGTCTGTGCTGCTAATCTTAGTATGTTTTTCTATTTGTCTCGACCTAATGAATGACGATTTCTTTTTCAGTCATTTTTTCGTTCGCTTCAATCTCCAATGTAATTTTACTTTTACGAAGAGCTTTTAATTCTCCCTTCTCCGGATTAAACGCGGCATCGTACCGCCCGGATACTTCTGCTCGTTTTAACTTTTGACCTGTGCCAACAAAGACGTTCTCGCTGCCGTTCCAAGTTACGGTTGCAGGATAACGTAGAGGCACTGTGAGATCTCCAACTTGATGGCCAGAAGCGCTGATTTTAACGGTTTCGCCAGCATTGATGGCAGATGGCGCATCCATTGTAATCGATTCTAGCATCGGTCTCACCTCAGCCTGGATCCAGCTTCGATCAGCTTTTTTACTGGCTAATGAAGCTTTTTCCGGACCGAATACTCTGTCAGGTCCAGCTTTTGGATCAACACCAAACAAGGTCCATGAGTAAAATCCGCCTTCATCCGCTGATCCATAAGGAATTTTCCCGGCGGGTCCGACCACCATATACGGTACCCCTTCTACACGCTCACTATGAACGGTATGAGCATGTCCACTAATATAAATCGCACCTTTCCCGCCTGAATCTTGGCGGAAAGCAGTTAACCATTGTTCAAGTAATTCCGACTCTTTTTGATCGTTCAGCTGGCTGTTTTTTGTTGGGAGCGGGTCACGGGTCGGATGGTGTGCCATCACAACAACCTGTTTGACCGTTGGATCATCAGCGGCTTCCTCAAGTGATTTTTTCAAATGGATCAGCTGTTCAAAATTACTTGTACGGTAGCTTCCTGCAGATGAATCAAGCAAGATGATTCGTGTCCCTTTATGGTCAAATGTATAACGGTTTTTTTCATAAACGTTCAAGAAATTGTCCAATGTGTCTGTACCCATTCTTTCATGATTCCCTGGGATATAATAAACAGGTAGCTTGTCCCCGACTTCTTCTTTCAAAATTTTTTCCGCTAGCTCAAAATCTTCCTTGTAAGCCGTATCAACGAAATCTCCATTGATTACAAGAAAATCCGGATTTACTTTCACGATTTGGCGAAGAGATTCCCGAGCCATCCGTACTTGTTGGCTGTCAGGAGATTTTGCAGCAAACTGGCTATCTGCCAGGACAGCAAATTTCCAACGATCGCTTTGGATTTTCCCGTTTTGAATAATAAGCGGATCGGGTGTCTGAGATTGTTTTGGAACCTCCTCAACTTCCGGCGGCACCTTAACAACGAGATCATCGAAAATTAGACTTCCGGCATATTGAGCATTTTTATTCGCTTCCACCGGATAGATGCGCCATAGCTTAGCCGGATAGCGTACTCCTTCTGGAACCGTTGCCTCAACATATTTCCAGCCCTTCCAATCCACTTTGCTTGCTAATGTTAACGTATAGCTTGTGTTTGCAGCATCTTTAATGATCGTGCGAAGCCAAGCTCCGTTTCCATCTCCATGTACCCACAGCCCAATCTTTTGCACCTCTCCCGGAAGCTCTAGCATTGGGTCTGCTTGTAAATAAGCAGCACGCGTAGCGGTCGAAGTGGAGAAATCATAATTAAGCTGCAGTCCTTGTCCATTTTTCCCTTGAACAGTCTCTATTGATCCATCGACAGCGGCAGGGTATTTGGTAAAAGACCATCCTGCAGTACTCTCAAAGTCCGATACTTTTTTTTCTGAAAGACCAATTGTAACTGGAAGATATGTTTTATGACCAGAAACTGTTGCCGTAATAACAGTTGATCCCCCGTCTTTTTTTGGAGCAATCGAAAAACCGCCATCTTTGTATTCTTTTACGGATATAACCGATGAATCATAGTCTAGTGTAATATCACGCGGCTCAATTAATGTGCGATAACCGTCTTTATCGTACCCCTCGATAGAAAAATCTTCTTGTGCACCCGATTCAAGACTCAGGCGCGAAGATGATGCTTCAATCCGTTCTAATTCGCCTATGACTGTTACCTTCCTTGTTCCTTTCGTCCATTCCGATTGTGCCTGTACGAAAGAGGAACCTGATTTTTTTGCACGAAAAACCCCGGCATCCTCGAACGTACCTATATCAGATGGACGTGTTCTCCATTTAATAGAACCTGTCTCAACTGGATTGTAATTCTCATCGTAACCAACACTTTTGTAGCTTCTTGATAAACCGGGAAAAACCAGATCAATGTTTTTTTGTTCCAAAACAGGTGTGACGTCAAGGCCTTTAAGTTTTCCGCTGCCCGGTTTTGCGAAAATCCCAATGCCGTTCGGCACAGCTCTCTCTGATCCATCTGATGGTTGATTGACAACCTCCGCATTTTCTGCGCCGGGTTTACGTGCAACCATTGTTGTTGAACCGCCGCCATCTAAGTTCAGCGCATTGTAGGCGCCAAATCCCTTCATTAATGCTGCCAATTCTTTATATGTTATTCCACGGCTGTCCGTTTGGCGGCCGTCTACGGCAACTACGTACATTTTTTTGCCATTCTCTGAAAATCCTACGGCTGTTCTGGGAGCTGCTGAGCTGTCGTCCAAGTTTTCTCGAATATTTCCACTTTCAAGCAGCTTGACATTACCGCCAATCGCAAATGACATACGTGCATTCCCGTCGACTTTTGGTGCATAATCGACTGTCACCTTGTCTCCAATTGATAAGGTCTTTAAAATATCTGCCCCTTGTTCACGGCCAACTAATACGTAAGAGTTTTCCTCAATATCACCGCTTCCTGGCTGACTGGAAACATGCGTAACCTTTCCATCCCGTATCGTTACTTCATACGTTGAGGCTCCATATGACAACCTTTGTTTAGAGCCCCAGACGGAAGTGTATAAGCCGATCCCATTTGCGGGAAGTCCGTATTGATTGAAAGCATCTAAAGAAAAGCTGCCGTTGGAAAGAGTAACGGTTCCCTCTAATAATAGATTGGCAATCCGCCCAATTCTGTTACTATCAATACCAGCAGTTAACGTATGGGAACCTTCTGGACCTTTCAGCAGCTGATTGTTTTGGATCGCTCCCCCTAAAGGCGCCTGCGTATTGTTAATATCAAAAAAGTCACCGTTTACCCCCGCAATTGCTCCTGCTGTTTTAGCCATTTCAGATAACGGTTTTGCTGACGAAACGACACCCGGAAAAAGAAGGTCCAAAAAAACGTTTTCATTATCAAGCTCAATTGTCATCAATTCACCATTTAACCACCCCCGCAGATCAAACCTCTCGAAACTCGTTAATTCAATACCTGGCCCAACCGGTGTCGTTTTTTCATTGGTTACAAGAGTTTTTCCACTTGGACCTACAAGTGATTCAGGTTCTGTTAAATCTGATGATGCTGCCCGTGGTTGCTCGTCAGAAGACGGCGCATTTTCTGCTTGAGCCGACGGGACAATTGAAACCACCATCATCGACACAAATAAAAGTAAAAGAACCAGCCACTTCCGTACCATTTCTATTCTCCTCCCTCTGTTCTCTCATTTACAGCCGATTGCTCCGGCTATTTTTCAATATTAAGAATATCAGACAAATATTAATCTACATTGAGAAAAGTTTTAATTTCGTTCAAGCAAAAGATATAAAATGCTGATTTTATCCCACTTTAACGGGCAGTACCCCCCCCGCTGATTGAAGCTTCACTTTATTGTTTCACAAGTATAATCTTAAGTTTTGTTATGCAATGACGTGCCAAAGCTTTAGAATTCATAGATACAATACATGATTGATAGCTGATAAACTACTAATGTAAGCGAACCCATTGTTGTTTTATCATTTTTATCTGAAATTATAGTCGGTAATCCATTGGAGGGATTAGTAATGAAAGCGCTAGTAATTGAAACACCATTTGAAGCAGTCATCAAGGAAGTTCCTTATCCGGCTCCCGGTGAAGATGAAGTAACCATAAAAGTAAAAAATGTCGGAATTGCGGAACTGATGTTCACATATTTAAAACATACCCCGTCGCCAAATCGAATCTAGCACCATCCAGCTAATATAGCTGTACGACGCCTTGTTAGAATCTGATGCGTAGAGCCTGTAAAAGACCTTAGCTCCCCGTTGTTTATGCGGCTGCCAAGGTCTTTTACATTTTGTTATTCCATAGGTATTTCGTTAAAGAAAGCTACATCATCGACAGCCAGTCTCACCGTCGGATGACCAGGCTTCGTCGCCTTGCCGATAGCGATAAGCATAACAGGAGCGTATCTCTCCGGAATATCGAACGCTTCTACAAATTCAGCCTGGTCATAGCCGCCCATCGGGACCGTATCATAGCCTTTAGCGCGGGCGACAAGCATGAGTTGCATAGATACTAGCCCGCAATCGGTATAAACTTTTTGGCGGATGGCCTCGGGCGGCATGCTCGAATACATGCCGGTATAGCGTTCCACGAACGATTTAGCCGTCTCTGCAGGCATGTAACCCGCATCGACCGCCATTCCGTAAATTTTCTCGGCAAATTTATAACACTCCAAATCTCCGAGTACAGCAATGACAGCCGAAGCCTCGACCACTTGCTGTTGATTGAATGCGATCGGAAGCAGCTTCTGCTTCAGCTCCGGCGAGTCGATAACGAGAAACCGCCACGGCTGCAGGTTAGCGGCTGAAGGAGCCAGCGTAGCTTGCCGCAATGTTTCGGTCAATTCCTTCCGCGAAATCTTGATCTCGGGATCATAGCTACGAACCGACCGGCGTTCTCGAATAACATCAAAAAAAAGTTGGTGCTCCATTGTTTGCGACGGTAGTGAAACCGACATGGTTCTCTCCTCCTTTTGGAAAAGCGGCATTCAGCATTTTGTTTCATTACAACATTAGTTGTTTGAACAACACTTGTTGTATTTATATGCTATAATAACAACCGAATGGTACGCAATCATCAATAACCATAAACCGTTGTATAGACAACACCATTTCTATAATGTCGTTTTATTGGGGAGATCTTAACATGACAATTAAAAAGAATGAAGCTGATCCTCGTGTGATACGTACACGGCGACTCCTTCAAGACGCTTTTGCTTCATTAATTCAAGAAAAAGACTTTGAATCGATAACCGTTAGGGATATTGCAGAGCGGGCTACTGTTAACAGAGCGACTTTTTATGCGCACTTTGTAGATAAATTCGAAATTCTTGAGGCCAAACTAATGGAATCATTTATGACAATCATAAATCGTAGAATAAGCGGTCACGAAGTATTAAATGAAGAAACAATTCAGAGTATTTTTCTGGGTGTATGCGATTTTCACAAGGGTCTAAGCACTATGTGCAAAAGAAGGTATGCATCGCTTGGACCTGTATTCGAAATTCAAATAAAGGAAAAAATTCAAACGATACTTCTTTCCTTTATAGACAAAGACAAGATGCTATCGAGTCCAAACGCGCAATTCTTAATAAATACAGCTTCTATCATGTTAAGTTGGGGGATGTATGGGGCGGCTTACGTTTGGAACAATGAGGGGCGTCTAATAAGTGCGGAATCATTCGTTAAACAGACTATGCCTTTAGTGATGAACGGAGCCAAAGAACTGCTGGGATAGGTCCTGTCGCTATTGCTCTATCCTGCCCGTTCAGATGAAACCATTATCTTGAATCACCGGTTGTTGTCTTCTTATTCTTGTGTTTTACCACCCCTGCCTTTGGACCAACTGGAAACACTGTCTATGCGTTTGTTACCTATGGGGAGGAGTTAGGCTAACTTTGGCACCAGGCTTTGTGTCAAAAGTTAAAAGCAAAAGAAAAAATGCTTTTAAGGAAAAACGATTCCTTCAAAGCATTTTCAATTTATTCATCATTCTTATTTTCAGAGGCAGCCTCAGTCAATTTGAGAAAGACATCATTTATCGTTTTCATTCTTGTTTCAACCTTTTTTGCTGCTGCATCCAAGGTATATCCTTCGTCGAGTAACTCTTGAATCAAAAGTATTTTTTTTATATTTAAATAATTATATCTGCGTGTAATGCCTTCGCCATCTTTTTCAGACTGGATAATCGCTTTTTCTTCCCAATACCTTAATTTTCTTGTCGGAACTCCAGTGATTTCAGATACTTCACCTATACCAACAACAAGCTTTTTAAGTAAGTCAAAATCAAGTAATGGCATTGATTCAAATTTATCGGTCACGGTATCTTCCCTCCAATACTTAACGTAACTATTTTACATGAAAAGGAGATTCGTTACAAATCATTACGATATATATTGACTTTGTTTGTAACTTAGTTACAATTAATGTAGATAAAGAACATTGTGAAGCAATTTCCATAAGGAGAGATTGCGAGATGGCAATGATTCGTGAGGAGCAGAAAAAAGAATGGCAAAAAGGATTAGCAGAAAAAGGAGGCATTACAATTGGACATTGCAAAAGATCTTAATGAAGCGAAAACGCGGGTATCTTATCCACTGATAACACTAATTTTGTTTTGGTGCGGCTTAGTCGTTCTCTCTAGTCTCTATATTATGCTGCCGCTGCTTTCTATTTTCTCAGATGTTTTTCATGTTGAACCAGGCCAGGCAGCATGGACCAGCAGTTCATTCTCATTATGCTACGCCGTCGGTTTGTTATTTTTCGGAACCCTTTCAGAAAGATATGGACGCAAGCAAATTATTGTATACGGACTTTGTGCGCTTGCTGTCGTTACTTTGCTCACCGGATTAGCCAATAGCTTAGCGTTAATCATCGTTCTTCGGGGCATACAAGGATTTGCTGCATCGACTTTTGCTCCTGCCGCCCTGGCGTATATAGCAGAACGATTTCCTATAGAAAAACGAGTCACGACAATTGGTTTTGTGACCACGGGATTTTTAATGGCAGGCATTGCAGGCCAGGTATTAAGCAGCATCGTAAGTCAAGCATCTGACTGGAACTCAGTTTTTTTTATATTAGGTGCTATTTATTTCATAACCGCTTTCTTCGCAGCATTGTTCATACCTAAACAAACAAATGCTGCCCAAACATCAACAATCGCTGACTCCTTTCGTAAAATGGCGCGTTTATTGCAAAATCGGTCATTGATCTTCTGTTATTCGATTACGTTTATGCTTTTGTTTACTTTCGTAGGAATGTATACCGCTTTAGGAAGCTTCTTAACAGGCTCGAATTTTGGTTTAACCGGCCAAGAAATATTGTACATCAGATCCATAGGCATTATCGGTATACTTTTGTCACCCTTTGCCGGCAAATTTGTTTCTGCCTTTGGACTCGGCAAAGTGTTAAAGACTGGATTACTGGCGGCAGTACTGGGTTTAGCAATGCTTGGTGCTGGTTCAAACCTAGCCTTTCTGATTGGGATGACTGTCGTATTTGTTGCCGGAATTGCAGTTGTCGTTCCTACACTGATTTCGTTAGTCGGCATGCACGGAGGGAAAGAACGCGGAGCGGCTGTAACGCTATACATGTTTATTTTATTTATCGGAGCTTCCATCGGGCCGGTTATTACTGTGGCATTATTAAATACAGGAAGCTACGTCTTAACCTTTGAAATGCTGGCTCTATTACTGGGAATCGGTTTTATATTATCACTTTTGATTAAAATCCCCACTCAAAAATAATGGTTCAAGCTTTAATGTGAGATCAGGACATCCAGCTCTCACATGTATTAGAAACGTTACAATGTATTTTAAATTATAAAAGTACGTTTTTTCAAATTAATAGACCTTCCTTGGAGGAGGTCTATTATTTTACTTAACAAAGCCTATAAATAAACTCTTCCATCAAACGAAGTGCTTTCTCTGCTGCCAAAGCTTCATATTTGTCACTATATGGATCTATAAAACCGTGGCTGCCTGAAAATTGCTGTATCGTGATTTTTTCGTTTCGTTTTTGCTTAAGGTTTTCGATCAGAGCTTCAGGGTCAAATGACTGTTCGTGGGCAGGGAAAATAAGAAGTACCGGACAATTCGGCTCTATGCTTGTGTAGCTTCTGATGCGTGAGCCGTAACAGCAGACGGCAAAGCTTAACTCATGAAATGTGCTGCAAAGCCAAGCAATCGTTGCTCCCACACTAAATCCAATGATTCCAACATGATCAAACTGCTGTTTTAACTGGTAAATAAGCCTCTCGATTTGCCGGGCTCCTTTTTCGAAACCAACATTCTCCATAAAATTTGCATATGCTTTTTCTTCTTTACTATAGGCAAAAGGTTCCTCAATACTAAGTAAATCTGGAGTATAAACTGCAGCTCCTGACTTCTCTAAAAAAACCTTCACGTCCTTAATATGCTGATTCACACCATAAATTTCGTGGATTACAATGATGGCAATACGTTCTTTCGCCACCTGAAAACCTCCAAGCCTTTATTAGATTCGCGTTTCTAAAATCATATATCCATAAATTCCTTCTCAATTAAATCCGTATTAATCCCGATTGCCGCTCTGCTTCCTTCAGCTGCTGCTATGACTACTTGTGCCGGAGCGATAATGGCAGAGTCTCCCGCAGCGTATACGCCTTTAATATTGGTCCTGCCTACCTCATCTGTTTGAATCCCGCCAAGCCTTGTGGTTTCGCAGCCTAAATATTCGCCAAATTTCACGGCCTGGACGACGTGCGGAGTAATAAATCCGCCTTCTCGCTTGATCTCTTCCCTATTTTCAAACACAATGCTTTTTAATTCCCCGTTCTCCCCTTTGAGCGTACGGATTTTTTCTTCTTTCACATGAATTCCTTTACTTCTCAGAAGATTTAATTCTTCTGTTGCAAGATTGTTTTCATTTCCGTTTGTACAAACGAGCAGGTCATGGCTCCAGTTCCAGACTGTGGTTGCCAAATGATACAGGTGGTCACCCCGGGAGATAACCACTAAAGGCTTATCTTTCAGCTCCCATCCGTCACAATAAGGACAGCAAAACAAGCTTCTTCCATAGTATTCTTGTATCTTATCGATATCAGGAAGCTGCTCCTTTAACCCGGTCGCCAGAAGAATGGTTTTGGCGTGAAACCTGTCTCCTTTATCTGTTTCAATTTCAAAAGAAGAGTTATTTTTCGTCACATTCGTCACCCGGCTTTTGTGAAGCTCCACCGTTTGGTAACGGCTGATTTCTTTATGGGCAATGCTTTTGATTTCCCGGGGACTTACTCCATCTCTCGTAAGAAATCCGTGCGACTCACGCGTCACAGCGTTTCGCGGCTTATTGTCATCGAACAATGCCACTTTTCGTCTGGCTCGACCAAGGACGAGGGCAGCATTTAATCCAGCAGGACCACCGCCAATAATTGCGCAATCAAGCATGTAAACTCTCCTTTACCCGAGAATTTTTTTTAAGGTTAACCATAGGTGGGATGTTGTGGTCAATCTCTTCTCGGATTTCCCGAGTTTTTCCTTGTTGAAACGAGGTTACTTACCATTGTCCAATCATAAATAGTCTTCCATTGTTTTTTCTGCTTGATTCAAACCCTTCTCAAATCAAAAGAATCCGGCCTTCCCATAGGAAAGCCGGTCATTTAAGTTACTTCAAATATTTACGCAGCTCTTGCTCGCGTAATTCAACCCTTCTGATTTTTCCTGAATTCGTTTTAGGCAGATCTTGAACAAATTCGATACGTCTTGGGTATTTATATGGAGCTGTTAACGTCTTTGCGTGCGTCTGCAACTCCTTCATCAGCTTCTCTTCATTCTCTACAGGCTGCGTCAAAACGATAAACGCCTTAACTACGGTTCCGCGAAACTCATCCGGGCTCGCAACGACTGCACATTCTTTCACCATCGGATGCTTGACCAATGCATCCTCCACTTCGAATGGCCCGATGGTATAGCCCGAGCTGATAATGACATCGTCACCGCGCCCTTGGAACCAATAATAATTGTCTTCATCCTTCGTAGCGCGGTCACCTGTGATATAGTAATCGCCTCTAATCGTTCTTTCTGTCCGCTCAGGCTCCTTAAAATAGCCTTTAAACAATGATGGCAGATTCTTTAGGACCGCAATGTCGCCAGTTTCTCCGACCTCGCACGGCACTCCGTTTTCATCAACAATTTCAACGAAGCCTTCGAGCATCGGTTTTCCCATGCTTCCCAGTCTGGGCTCGACTCCTTTAAGCGTACCGATCAATAAGGTGTTTTCAGTTTGCCCGTATCCATCCCTTACTTGAACGCCGAGCTTGTTTTTAAAGATCGTAATTACTTCCGCGTTGAGCGGCTCTCCTGCTGACACCGCACTATGAAGCATTGGCAAATTGTATTTTTCAAGTTCATCAATTTTAGCCATATAGCGATATTCTGTCGGAGTACAACATAGAACATTGATTTCTTCATCCTGCAAAAGCTCTAAATATTTCTCAGGATTAAATTTCCCGTTATAAACAAATCCGGTTGCACCGCAGCCGAGAATTGATAACAGCGGGCTCCACACCCATTTTTGCCAGCCTGGCGCAGCTGTTGCCCATACGGTATCTGTTTCACTAATATCAAGCCATTCCTTTCCAGCTACCCGTAAATGTGCATAAGCCCACCCGTGGCTATGGACCACTGCTTTCGGCTGTCCGGTCGTTCCTGAGGTGTAGGACATCAAAAGGGTATCGTCTTTTAATGTCGGAACCGTATCAAAGCTGTCAGCCGCATTTTCCATCAATTCCTCCATTTGCAGCCATCCGCTGACCTCTCCGCCGATAGAAATTTTCCGTTTCAGCGTTGCCGGGGTATCCTTCACCTTGTCTACTTCACCAGTGAATAAGTGATATGAAATAACCGCTTTTATTTCTCCATGGTTTAAGCGATACTCAATATCCTTGGCACGGAGCATTTCAGAAGACGGAATCACTACGATTCCCGTTTTAAAGCAAGCCAAATAAGTAACATAAGCGTCAATCAACCTTGGCATAATCACAAGGACGTGATCTCCTTTTTTCAATTCAAGCTCAGTCAAGACGTTAGCCTGCTTGTTAACCTGCTTTAGCAATTGAGCATATGATATCTCCTGCCTGTCTCCTTGTTCATTCAGCCATTTTATTGCTGTTTGTTCCGAAGAATATTTCTCAATTTCATCTATTAAATTATATTCATTATCTGGGAGTAAATCATTTAAATTAAGCACAAGACACCTCCAAAATTCGATTAAATTTCACTTAAAAATTATAACCAGGTACTAATACTTGATTCTAAATTCTATTATAGAGGTTATCCCACAAAATTGACAATGATATATCCTGAAAATTTAAAAAAGAAATGGATGCCTATAAAATAGGCGAACTTACCCACCTGGTAATCATAAAATAAAGTACTAAAGCTTTTGTGGATGGAGGCAATCCTATGTACTCGAATTGGAATTCACCAAACTCCCAGTACCAAACCGATCATCGTCAAATAAATCATGACCAGCAGCAGGTCATGCAGCGCTTGGCCAACCTTGAACATCGGCTGGAATTACTTCTTTCCAGCTTAGAAAAAACAAATGAAACGCTGCGTTCCATTGAGGAACTGCAAAACCGTGTATGTACAACTGGCGGAGGCGGCGCTGTAATTGTTCGGATGTAAAAAATTTTAAGCCGCTCCCTGTCTGAAGGGAACGGCTTTCACGTTTGATAACCACTGTTCAGTTTTGATTTTTCACCAAAATAATCCTTTCTCGAGCTACCTACGGAAAGTCAACGCCGTTCATACAATTAATTGAATTTGATTTCCAGATGGATCGTGCGTGATTACGATGTCATTCTCTTTTTTTACCGCCGCTCCGATAGTCGTGAGCTGTTCGATCGTTTTCTTTCTCGTTTCCTCGTCTGGAAGAACTAGCGAAAATGATTTCAAACCTACACTATTTTCAGCAGGCTTCTGTGCACCTACCCCATTCCAAGTATTTAATCCAATATGATGGTGGTACCCTCCTGTCGATAGAAAGAGCACCTGATTTCCATAGCGGCTGACGATTTGGAAGCCGAGGCCTTTTGTGTAGAACTCTTTCGTATTTTCCATCTCGGACACGTGTAAATGAATATGTCCCAATAACGTCCCGGCAGGAAGGCCGGCCCATTGCAGCCCTTTTCCCTCTGCCAAAAGACCGTCTGCATCTAAAGCCTTGGTTGCCATGACTACTTCTTTATCGTTCCAATCCCAGAGAGAGGACGGCCGGTCTGCATAAATTTCAATCCCATTCCCATCAGGATCTCCTAAATATAGCGCTTCACTTACAAGATGGTCTGAAGCACCTTGTAATGGATAGCCGATTTCAATCAAATGATTTAACACGCTTGCTAAATCGGGGCGTGAAGGCAGAAGAAGCGCAAAATGGTACAAGCCGGTTTTACGAGGCTGTTTCGGAATCACATATTCAGGCTGTTCGATGATTAACAAAGGTGTTTTTCCATCTGCCGTAAGAAACGCTTTATTGTCCGCTTGTTCCAAAAGCTGAAATCCGATTACGTTTTGATAAAAAGCAAGCGACCGTTCCAGATTTTGCACCTTTATGTCAACCTGGTTTACGAACGTATGCGGATGACTGTGGTAGTTCATTACGCAATTGCCCCCTATCTAAGAGAAAGTTTGTGATTTTCTTATACTTACTTTATGTAAGTTATTTTAATTTAGTAACTTTGTTTAGTCAAGCAATAGTATGATTAGTAAATCGAAAACAAATTGAAAGGTTTAAATGTCCCCCTAAAAGTAAAAAGTATAAAGAAATGATACAAAAAATAAGGGGAGACATAATATATGACCGTATTAGCTAGTTTGGGTTTACTATTGATTCGGATTGTAGCAGGACTCACCTTTGCAGCTCACGGTACGCAAAAACTATTCGGCTGGTTCGGCGGTCAAGGAATAGACAAAACAGCGGAAGGTTTTGAATCTATGGGGCTTAAACCTGGAAAAACAATGGCAGTTCTGGGTGGACTAGGTGAATTGGCAGGAGGGTTACTTTTCGCCTTAGGGTTCTTAATGCCGCTTTCCGCCGTGATAATCACGATTACGATGCTCGTTGCTATTTTTACCGCACATGCAGGGAAAGGCTATTGGAATGCCCAAAACGGTTGTGAATATAATGTTCATATTATTATTGTGGCAATAGGGGTAACGCTTATTGGACCAGGGCTCTATTCCATTGATTATCTTCTTTTTAGTTAAATGCTATTATCCACTATATAATGTAAAAACGCAGCACATCAGTATACTGGTTGCTGCGTTTTCTCTAAAGATTATTTCTTTAATAGGAATACGAACATCCTACGATGACGAGCAAAACATGAGTACCACGATTATGGCAAAGGCACTTCTAAAACCATCACTCATGTAAAGCCATCCTCATAATTACTAGTTCAAGAAAGCTACACCTACAATAACTAGTAAAATGAACAGAACAAGAATGATCGCAAAATTTGAACCACCGGAGTTATAACCCATTTAATTCTTCGCCTCCTATCGTGAGCAATTAAGAGATATTCATCTCTATCATCAATATATGTTTGTCTAATAGAAATGATTGGATAAACGTATATATCGATAGGATATTTTCACTTAATCGGTTGTACAGTCAAAAAACGAAGCTGACTCAGGAACGAGTCAGCTCTTTCGTAAAAAATGGAGGTATTTTTTTATGGGAGACAGGCAGAGGATGCATGTAGTGGAGGATACATGCAGCTTAGCGGCCGAGAGAGATTTCCATCTCTCATAGTACATAGAATATTCAAGCTAGAAATAAAAGAACCGGACAATTGCTGATATTGCTGCCTATTTCTATTAACAGGATCAAGAGATTAAGAAAGAATTGGGCGTTTGTGCGATTATCATTTCTATTTGTGCAAAAATATAGGGTTATTGTGCAATTATTCAGATGTTCTGTGCAATTCTAACCTGGAATCGCGCAATTACTTTTGCGATCTGTGCAATTCCTTCTGTTTACTGTGCAATTATCAGATGATGACATGATTGATGTTTATCTTAAAAGGTGGCTCTTTTCATTCTATCTAGTCAACCTTCGGAAGCTTCACCCGGAATAAGGTTCCTTTGCCATAGTCGCTTTCTACTTCTACCTGTCCCTCATGCAGCTCGATAATTTTTTGTACAATAGAAAGGCCGAGACCGCTTCCGCCGGCGTTTCTCGATTTATCTGCCTTATAAAAACGTTCAAATACCCGCTGCACCTGATCCTCCGTCATCCCAATGCCATCGTCTTTGATTTCCACGATAACATGAGCTGGTGCCTGTTTTACTTGTACGGCAATAACTCCCCCTTCTTTAGTGAATTTAATGGCATTATGAATGATGTTTGTCCATACTTGATTAAGCAGCCCCTCATCTCCATCAATATTTACCGGAGAGGTATCAAGATCGATTTCAATGTTTTTTTCTGTCCAATGAGGCTCACATAGTAATATAATTCGCCTCAGCTGCTTGTCTAGGCTGAATCTGGCTTTTTCGATTGGCTCTACCTGCTGTTCCAGCGCAGTCAGCTTCAAAAGATTTTCGCTCATCTTCGACAATCGCATCGTTTCTGCTTCAATGATAGATAAATAATAGATACGATTTTCCTCAGATATATCAGGATTTTTTAATAAATGGGCAAATCCTTTCAACGAGGTTAACGGCGTCTGAAATTCATGAGAAACATTAGAAATAAATTCTTGCTTGATTTTTTCCATTTCGTTTAATTCAACAGCGAGGTGATTAATTTGATTGACCAGCTTTGTGACGGGATGCCTGCTGTTTTTCATATCTTTAGAATCACTTTGGATCTTCGCTGAAAAATCACCTGCCGCTATTCGTTTAATCGTGTCAGACATTTGATTCCATATCTTTAATTGTTCATGGCGCGCCGAACGAGAAATAATAAAGATTGTCAGTCCCATCAACAAAAACATCAGCCATAATGAACCAATTTGTTCGACATATTTGTTCATAGAAATCGAAAGCCATTCCCCTAATTGACTGACGATTACATTGGCAAGAAGCCAAAAGATCGATGCACATACGAGACCAATGATACTTGCTCCAAACCGGCGAACCCTCATTGGCTTATCTCCAGCCTATATCCTAGGCCGCGAATTGTCCGAATCGAAAAAGCGACAGCCGGCTCAGGGAATTTCTCCCGAAGCCTCTTCACATGAACATCGACTGTCCTTTCGTCCCCTTCAAACTCAAATCCCCATATATCATCGATTAGTTGTTCTCTTGAAAATGTTTTTTTGGGATAGCTCGCCAATTTGTAAAGCAATTCAAATTCACGCCGCGGCAAGTTGAAGGTTTCTCCTTTCTCATTCGTTGCAGAATGAGAATCCTCATAGAGCGTAATTGTACCTATTTTAAGCTGTTTGGCTGTAGTAATGTGATAGCGCCTAAGGAGCGCTTTGACCCTGGCTTCAAGCTCAAGCGGCTCAAAAGGCTTCACGAGATAATCATCGGCTCCAACTGCTAAGCCCCTCACCTTATCTATCGTTTCACCTTTTGCTGTCAGCATTAAAATAGGCAGATCGGTATAGTCCCTAACTGCCTTACTCACTTCAAATCCATCCATGTATGGCATCATGACATCTACGATCATCAAATCAACCTTGTCATCTGCTAATCGGTCAATCGCTTGTTTTCCATTGCTTGCTTCAATAACGGAAAAACCAGACTGTTTCATCATCGTGCTCACAAGCTCCCGAATATGCAGGTCATCATCGACGACTAATATCGTTGTCACAGTACCACCCCCATTTTAGCCGGCACGTTCTTCTAAATCGGCATTGATTTTAAGCTGCTGAGTTGCAAATTGACGATACAGCTCGTGGCTTTCCATTAATTCTGCATGCGTCCCTCGGCCGGTGATCTCACCATTTTCAACAAATAAAAGCTGATCCGCATCGATCACCGTCGAAAGTCGATGGGCAATTATGATCGTAGTCCGGCCAACCATCAAAGTGTCCAGTGCTTCTTGAACAGATTGCTCCGACTGGCTGTCAAGACTTGATGTTGCTTCATCTAGCATCAATATCTGTGGATTGCGAAGCAGTGCACGAGCGATGGCAATCCGCTGACGCTGGCCTCCGGAGAGCATAATCCCACGTTCGCCCACTTCTGTGTCAAACGTATTCGGAAGTTCTTGAATAAATTTCAATGCATATGACATCTTAGCTGCTTCTTCAAGCTCCTGATCAGAAACATCACGATCTAAACCATAACAGATATTTTCGCGGATGGTCCCTGCAATTAATGGGCTTTCTTGTGAGACATACCCAATTTGTTTGCGCCAAGATTCAAGAGAGTATCGTGAAATGCGCTCATCTCCTAGAGAAATCATTCCCTCGGTCGGCTCGTAGTACCTTTCAAGCAGTTTAAATAAAGTTGTTTTTCCACCGCCGCTTGGGCCGACAATCGCTGTAACTTTTCCAGCAGCAATCTCGGCATTTATATTTTTGATCACGGGACTGCCTGATTTATAGGAAAATGATAAATCTTTCAAAAAAAGTGATTCCTTAGCATCGGTGACCGGCAAGCCGCTATCCAAATCTTCTTCCTTTTCACCCAAAATTTCAATCATACGCTCTGTAGCTCCCAATGATTTTTGCAGCTGGGTGAAAAATTGCGTGATCTGTCCGATCGGCATGATGATTTGAAATAAGTATAAGATAAAGGCAACCAATGCACCGGCAGTGATAACACCGGATGAAACCTGCATGCCACCGTAGCCGATGACGGTAACAAGGGCAGCCATAATAACTAGAGTCATAAGCGGCATAACGAGCGATTGGACCTTCGCTTCCCGAAGCCCTAGTTTGAACAATTTATCAATTCCATTTTTGCCGCGTTTATATTCGATCGCTTCGGCATTGGACGACTTCACGAGACGAATTTCCGGCAAAATGTGATTAAGCAAACCGGTGAATTGTGCCGTTTCGTCCTGTGTTTCTCTTGAAATAAGAAACATCTTGCGTCCAATCGGAATCATAATAGCTGCGGCGAGCGGAACAACGATGAAGACAATCAGTGTCAGCCTCCAGTTCATTATCAATAAAATTACTAAAGAACCGATTATCGATATCGCCCCGGTAATAAAGCCCGTAATGTGGTTTGTAATTAATTCTTTTACAATCAACGTATCGTTAGTTATCCTGCTGATAGTCTCACCAGATGCCTTATTATCAAAATATGATACCGGCAGCCTGACCAATTTTCTCCATAATAAATCACGGAGTCCTGCAATGATTTTCTGTCCGCTGTAATTCAAAGCATACGTGGCATAAGCGCTTAGCAACGCCTGAACAATAAAGACGACAGCAACTAAAGCAATTTGGCCGGCGGAAAATGACGACGTTGAAAATCCGTCAACAAGATCCTTTGTCATTAATGGGATCATTAAGCTGACAAGCGTCGTAATAATGCTTAAGACAATCGCAAAAGCAAGCTTTCCGTAGGATGGATTCGTCTTTTTTACTAATTGAAAAAAGGCGCCAAACTTGCCTTGTTGGTTTGATTCTTGTTTTTGCATACTTTTACCCTCCTCTGCGTTCTCTATCAATATACAACTGAAAAATGAACGGATATGAATAACTGTTTAATTTTTCAAGATTATTAGTCTAAGATCTACTATACGGCAAAATCCTTAAAAATGTAAAAGAGCGGTCTAAGCCACTCTAATTTTTATCTGAATCTGCCCGAAGTAAACGGTGAGAATGTCATTCCCTTAATTCATCAGTACAGATCGAATGCAAATGACTTTCTAATACAGTTAGAACCCGCTGTTGATTCACGCGTTCCGGCTCAAGCATCGCGTGCAGCGCCAAACCGTCGACCAACGCATAAAGTCTTTCAGCTTCCGTATCTTTATCTAAATGGTCTATAAGAAGGCGCGACTCGTGTAGGTAATTCACAATGTTTTTCATACCGAGCAATATTTTATCGTCGTGATCCTTGAGTTTATTATTCCGATGTCTCATGTGAAAAGTAAAGGCAAACCACACTTCCATTTCTGCCATTGTTTCTTGATTCGTCGGTACGATTTCAAGCAATATTTTCAGGATTTTTTCTTTCAAAGGTATATCTTGTGTTGCTATCTTATTAATACGGTCTGTCACTCTTTCCTCAACGAGGTTCATTGCAAACACAAGCAATTCATCCTGAGTGGAAAAATAATGTCGCAGCGAACCGAGTGATAAACCGGCTTCCTTTGCAATATTTCGTACGGTCGCTCCTTCCATTCCCTTTTTTAAAATAGTTCTCCAAGTCGCTTCTGCAATTTGTTCTTTTCGTTTGTTATGATCTACTAGTTTTGGCATAGACATATTTTATCAAGAAAAAATGCGAGGTGCAATTTTTTAATACATTTGTATTATTTAAAAACACATGGTAAAATTTTTTTATAATACAACTGTATCAGAAAGAGGTTAACCTATGAATCATATTGCATGGATCATTATTGCCTGTGAAATCGCATTTTGGGTTGTGATTGCAATTGGATTAGTGACTAGATATGTTCTTAAGCAAAATAAACTGGGGTTGATTTTTTTGGCTCTCACCCCTGTCATTGATTTAATTCTGTTAGTAATTACAGGGATTGATTTATACGGAGGGGCAGAAGCAACCACAGCACATGCCATAGCAGCAGTGTATATCGGAGTATCCATTGCTTTTGGAAAGAGCATGATCGAATGGGCAGATGAACGGTTTCAGTACTACGTTACAAAAGAGGGCCCAAAACCTTTGAAACGCTTCGGGATGAATCACGCCAAGCATTCATTGAAAGGCTGGTTAAAACACGTTCTCGCTTACCTTATTGGAGCCGGACTGTTAGCCGGAATGATTTATGTGGTTAATGATCCTTCACGAACGGAAGCATTAAGTGGAATGGTAAAGATTTGGTCTATTGTACTCGGTATAGATTTAATAATTGCAATAAGTTATTTTATCTCTCCTAGGAAAGAAAAAAACGTTAATCAGTGAATGAACTATGAAAAGAACCTGGTTTTGCGACAGGTTCTTTTCTTTAGCTGATTTGGATTTATAAATTAGAATCTAAATCAGGAATTACAAAATATTAGTTTATTTTATCAAAAGCGAACGCTCTCGATAGAATAGATAATTAAATTACGAAGACGGTTCACTAACCAGTTTCTTTCTATATACGAACGCAGATAAGGAAACACTGATTTCATAGAGAACTAATAATGGGACAATCACCATGACGTCGGAAATAAAATCCGGCGGAGTTATAAGAATGGAGATGACGATAAGAGAAAAATAGGATAGTTTTCTTGCCTTTGCAAGCCGTACCGGATTTAAAATACCGAGCTTTGTTAAAAACATGACGACAAGCGGCATTTCGAATAGAAATCCAAAAGGCAGTGTCAGGTTCAGCATAAACCGGAAGTATTTTTCTGCTGTAAACATTGTTTCGAAGTTTCCCGCGGACAAGGTAGTTAAAAATGAGAGAACGATTGGGAACAGCACAAAATATCCAAATGACAGCCCGGCAATAAACAATAGAAACAACGCAGGTATGTAAGCCAACGTAATCCCTCGTTCTTCCTTTGTCAGGGCTGGCTCAACAAATCGCCATGTCTGAAAGGCAGCTATCGGAATCGTCGCGGCGATAGCCAGAATTCCTGAAATGGCCATGTACACCCAAAGAATATCACTTGGCCCCAATACAGCCAGTTTCCCGTCTAAATCCTTCACCAAAAAGTTGTAAATATCCTGAACGAAAAGAAAAGCAATAATAAGAAAAAAGAAAAAGGCAAAAAACGTAATCATGACTCGCTTTCTCAATTCTGTCAGGTGATCAAATAAAGAGACATTTTTGTTTTCCATACCATCGTAACCGCCCTTCAAATGATTCAAATGAAAAAGGAGCAAAAGGAGGTTTCCACTCCTTCCGCCCCCTGTTTATTTATCCGACTGATTGATCCTTTTTCTTTTCAACGGTTTTTAATTCTACATTCTTTTCATTATTATCTTCAGATGGCAATAATGATTTTGATGCATTTTTGAATTCGGTTAAGGTTCTTCCGCAGGCTCTCCCGATTTCAGGAAGCTTCGACGGCCCGAAAATAATCAATGCGATCACAAGTATCAATACCAAACCGGGTATTCCGATATTCGTCAACATATCGTTGTTCTCCCCCCTACAATTTAATCAGATTATTATTGATGGACTTTCCCCTGCTGTTTCCGCATTTGTTTTTGATGAGCGTTAGTATGTGCTGTAAAACGATCCTCTTCAACCTGATCTGACTTCTTAACCCCTCCTTGAACAGAGTTAGAAGCCACCTTCTGCAATCCTGCCTGATCCTTGTTGTACACAAAGGAAGCTCGCGTGGAAATCGCAGCTCCGGGCTCGGAGACGAATGGAACGACGCGATAATCTGCTTTCCATTGCTCAGGAGTCACATGGCAACGCACATAACCGCGGTAATCATTGAAAAAACGAATATGCGGGTTTTCCTTCAAAATACGTTCAGTATCTGCCCGTATATCTGACCCGTTCCCTCCGGAAGTGATCGATGTTCCAACAAATTCAACCCCAAAAATCCGGGAGTTCGGATCGTGAAGGTCAGTATGCAGGTTGGAAGCCCAGTTTGCGTGAACATCACCAGTAAGGACGACGAGATTGTTCATTTCCTTGCCGTTGATAAAATCGATGACACGCTGTCTCTGTGCCGGATAGCCATCCCAGGAATCCATACTGTAAATCGGCGCTTCGCTTGTACCGAAATTCCATTTGGCAAAGAAGATTTGCTGAGCGAGAACATTCCAGCTGGCAGTGGATTTCTCTATGCTTTGAAAGAGCCACTGTTCCTGATCTGTTCCTAGAAGCGTACGACTCGCATCTTCCGACTCTTCAGAAGGTGGTTTGTTGCCATCTCCATTTGCTTGATCATCGCGATATTGACGTGTATCAAGAACATGGAATGAAGCTAAATCTCCGTAAGAAAAATTTCTGTACAGCTGCATGTCCGGACCATTAGGCAAAGATGACAATCGAAGCGGCATATGCTCGTAATAGGCCTGATAAGCTGCAGCTCGCCTATGTACGAAGGCTTCGATCGACTGTCCTTTTTCTGGTATTTTATCAGCATAGTTATTTTCAACCTCATGATCATCCCATGTGACTACCCATGGGAAGGCGGCATGCGCGGCTTTCAAATTTACATCTGAACGGTATTGGGCATGACGGTTCCGATAATCCTGAAGAGACATGATTTCAGGACCGCTGTGTGTACGTACATTTCCTGTTTTGGAAACGTATTCGTTTGGCCCGTATTCATAAATGTAATCTCCTAAATGAAAGACCAGATCAAGATCTTCGTTTGCCATGTGTTCATAAGCGGTGTAGAAGCCATGTTCATATTGCTGGCAAGAAGCAAACGCAAAGCTTAAAGATGCAACGCTTGAACCTGGTGCAGGGATCGTCTTTGTTTTGCCGACGGGACTTAATTCATTCCCGCTTTTGAAGCGATAATAGTATACTTGATTAGGCTCAAGTCCATATACCTCCGCATGAACGGAGTGTCCAAGATCAGGCTGTGCAACCTCCGTTCCTTTCTTAATGATGTTGCGGAAATCTTCATCCTTAGCAATCTCCCATTTAACCGGTACTGCTTCCTCCGGCATTCCTCCGCCATTAAGAGGATTTGGCGCTAGCCTTGTCCACAAAACGACACTATCAGAGAGCGGATCTCCTGAAGCAACCCCCAGCGTAAAAGGATAACTGGAGAATCTAGGAGCAGCATTTATGGTAAATGCCCCCATTGACTGGGCGATTGTAAGCCCCAGTGATATGCCGGCAATCTTACCAGCCCCATGAATAAAACGACGGCGATCAAATTTGTTGTTCTTAAAGCTCTCGTCACTAAGCTTTTTAATCCAACCTTCTAATGATCTTTCTTCTGCCACGTTTTCCCCTCTTTTCAATGAATATGTCGATTCGCTGACTATTATAAAGATCATTTTTTAACAGGCTGTAAAGCTATGTAAAGAAGGAAGTGGAAAAAAGCTGCCGGATAGTTGATTCCTAACAGGACTTTTTATGCAACCCCTTACAAAGATTTGCGGAATCATCAACAGAGAAAACATGGGGACAGACTTATTTCATCCGCCAACTTACCTATTTTTTGTCATCTATTCGTTATCTAAATTAAACATTCAGATCCGTCGACTTTGAATTCTAGCAAGTGATCTCGTTTCATCAAGTATAAAACTTTAAAAGAAAAAAGGTGACTTCATCCTGAGTCACCTTTCGTTCACTTTATCCCTCTGAAATTCTTCCGAGAAAGAATCCATCTACTTGATCCAGCTTGCCCCGCCATAAAATATCCCCTTTCGAGGGTGTTCCTTTACCATCGCCGTTATAAATACGTGTATTTTTTAAATGAATAAAACCGATGTCGCTTTCTTGGCTGCTATTCTTTGCTGACTCACTAGCCTTTACAAGTCCTTCACTAATTTTTTGAGCAATTTCATTTCCATCTTCAAATGTTTCACTCACCGTTTCAAAATACTCATGGGCCGAGATGATCGTTCCAGTAACCACCGACCCATTCACATTTAATGTAATATCCAGTGAAAACTCATGTTTATTTGAAGCCTTCACAAAAAATTCGAGCGTACTGTCTTTGGATGGTGATGACGTCATCTATTATTCTCCTTTCATTTTGAAGACGTATCGTCATTGCTGGAAACAGATGTTTCTGCTTTGTCAGTTTTTGACCCACTATCACTTTCAGTCGATTCCGATAGCTGCTTCAATTTTTGTTCTACCTGTTCTAAGCGTTCACTCAGCTTTTTATTTTGTTCCTTTAACGCTTCATATTGCTCGTTATCGGAATGATCATTTTTATTTTCCGGTTCAGTTTCATTTGTTTGCGTTTCAGCTTCCTCATTATTTTTTCTTTTCGTTATGAAATTTGTCGTTTTATTTTTTATATCCTTTGCAGCCTGCTGTGACTTTTCAACACTTGAATCCTTTAATTCACTTAGTTTTTCCTTAGCTGATTTTCCAAAGCTCAAGCTTTTTTCTTTTAATTTCTCTGTGTCAACCGCTGCCAAAATCCTCTTTCCTGCTTTCTTGCTGGTGACCAGCCCGATCGTCGCTCCTGCGACTCCATATAAAATGGTGCGTTTAACCGGACTGCTCGTTAATTTATTTTCACGCTTCTCGTTTCCTTCAACATTGTTTTCTTTTCCTTCAACATTGTTTTCTTTTCCTTCAACATTGTTTTCGATTGTCATACCATTTCCTCCTCATTATGAATTGCGTTCCAGTTTATGTTCTAATGCTCGAAGACGTTCATTCAGCCGCTTATTTTCCTCTTCCAGCTGGCGACTCTTGTCGGATGCTTTTGAAGATAAATAGGGATCCGACTCCCACCAGTCCATGCCAATTTCTTTTGCCTTGTCAACCGATGCGACGATTAAACGGATTTTTATCGTTAATAGCTCTACATCGGCAATTCCTACCGTGATGTCTCCGGCAATAACGACTCCTTTATCCAGAACCTTTTCTAACACATCAACAATTGTGCTTGATTGTACTGGACCTTCCACCGGCATTTTGAATCACTCCTATTTTGATCGTGGAAGCAGGTTTCCTAAAGGCCCAAGATCAATATTTAAGTCTTTATCCGTTAACTGAAAAATCGTTTTTAATTCATCCATTTTCAATTCTAAATTCTGCAAGGCCAGTCCCAGATTCTCGATTTGTTCATCGGTTAAATTTCCTGAATCAACCCGTCGAATCGCATGCCGTTCAACGATTTGCCGCAGAAGTTCTATCACGGTCAAAACGAGCTGGGCCAACCCATGCTCTGCTCGATCAGGATCGAGATGAATCCGGCCATTTTTCAGAGTGTCCGATTGCATCTTCCAAACCCTCCTTCTCATTATCAAATTCTGCAGATGATAATTCTTTTGCGTTTATCAGCGTCTCAACAGAAGCAATTAATACACGCAAATCAAGATAGACTAAATCGACTCCGGCAATAGAAATAATCAAATCACCCTTAATGGCAACGCCTTTATCGAGAATGACATCCAATATATCGATGAGCGACACATCTTTATTTTCCGCGGCTGATCTCTGGCTCATCGAACTCCTCCCTTTAGGCAAGATTTGCAAAATGGTAAGCCGGCCATGGTCCAGAAGCTTCCATCTGCAATCCAAATTCCTCATAGGACTGTTTCTTTTCCTGAATGTCTTCTAAAAAAGCTTCTACTTGTGGGAGAGGGATAAGATATACGCTGTTCCAGCTCATGTCATAGATTTTACCAGTCACTTCCTTGCTCAAATTCTTTTTGACTGTGCTATAATCAGAGAATTGTGTCAGTTGATTATGAATATCTTCACACCTCTTATTTATTTCTCTCTCAACCTCTTGATCGAGGTGTTGATCGAGTTTTCTTTTTTCGAAAAATTGCCTGCCGGGCGGCAATTTGCTAATTTCTTCTTTTTTTGCTGCAATCCCCAGATGGCTGTTACGAAGATGATCTTTTAGTTTTGTGCCATCGTAATAGATTTTTAAATTCCATTCTTCGTTTCCCATAACTTTTAAAAACGAATCATTGATTTTCTTCCGACTGGCTCCAATCTGTTGTTCCATGCTGTTTTTGCTTTTATAGATGGTGCAAAACTTCATGGGAATGACTGTGTATTGGCTTTGAAGTGCAGCCAAAACATCATGGTGATGCATCGCTTTTTCTTGCAGCCACTCCATGTCATTGTTCATTTTGTCTTTTATTACTTCTTCAGAATACTCTTCTTCCCTAACATCACTGCCAATCGCCGTGATATCTCCCATCGATATCGTATATGACTCGTGTTCTTTATCAATTCCTTTAAAGGGAATGAAGCTTTTTTCGTTCTTTTCTGCCGTGGGTATGAGCCCGTATAAATAAAAAAACGCTGACATCGTTTTCCCTCACCTCTGCTTCTTTGTCATGGCTTCCCATTCTTCCAATTCGCGTGCTTTTGCGACCTCATATCGCATGAGCAGTTCTTCTTCTTTTTCCTTATAAACCTTTTCAGGGATCTCCTCTAATTCGTACATCATTTGCAGGCGTATCAGCTTTTGTTGAATGAAATCCAGATCGTAAAGCTCACGATCTGCTTCTTCTTTCACTTTTTCACCGACCTTAATGACTAGGTTCATCGGGACAGTGAACAGTTTATGGATCATCGGCCTTCCTCTACTTTAAGCTTGATATTTATGAAATTATAAGCAGGCCATGGACCGGAATATTTAAATTGAACTTTATCCTTCCATTTCTCATGGACTTCATTCACTTTTTGATCAAATGGTTCTTCCTTGCTGCGATCAATGAGAAAGGCAGCGTTCAAAAGCATTGTCTCTCCGATTGGTTCATTGATTTTTGCCGCAATGGAATCTTCTTTTAACGGAACAAAAATGTCTTTTTTCACTTCATTTTGCAGAGAAGCAAAGAAATTTTGAGCTATGCCGCCAAGCCGGATACGGTCATAATATTGAGCATTCCGTGACTTTCCTTGCATCGTTTGCTTCATTTTCTCCACTTCTGGCTTCTCTTTGATTGCTGTTTCCAGCCATTCTTTTTTTCCGATTACCTTTAATCCAAGCTCCATTTTCCCCTTGATTTCAGGGAAGAGCTTTGCGAACTGCGGATACAGATTTTCCAGAAGAACCTCCACGTCTCTTTTCGTTTGAAAAACATTTCCAAAGCTAATTGGAATGACAGTATCATTTTGGGCCATGACTGAAGATATCACCTTCTGATGAGTCATCAGGTTTTCTTTGTTCGGGTGATAGATCTTCATCGGAACCTCAGCAGCCACCATTGCCGTGTCCTTATAATGGATCGTAAAGGTTGACCTCTCTTCTCCTTCGATCGTCACCTTACCAAATGAGGATGTTTCCTTGGTCTGAATTCCGCAAAAAATGTATATTCCCGTTTGACTCAACCGGCTCACTCCTTATTATTTTGCCATCGCCATTTCGCTAATCGCATCTTACGCTTCTTCACCAATCGAGCTTCGGTAACGAAAGCTTTTTCTCGAAAATGACGCAACTTCAATCTCCTTATTTAAAAACACTTGATACACACCGAGCATTTCGTCCTTAGCATATCTCTTCATATAATCTTTTTCTTCAATGACCTCAATCATCACTTTCCAGCCCTCATCCTCCGCCAATTCAACTGATATGATTTTATGGGGAGGAGCCACATGCTCGTTAAAAAAATCATTGACGGCTTTCATTATTCTTTGGATTTCCATGATTAGTCACCTATATTCTAAGCTTTGATTAAATACTGAACGCTTGATTACCTCTTTCATTGGACTGTGAAGGAAGGCCTTCTTTTTCTATATCGTCTCGAAGGAGTCCCACCGCTTCTGCATAACGCAGCCATGTGTCCACACTCGCAATGACTACTCTTGCTTCAACTGTAATTAATTCAATTCCAACAAGAGATACTCTTGCGAAAACGTCAATAACGACACCTTTGTCAAGAATTCGGTCGATCACTTCAGCCAAACTAGAACTATCCGTACTTTTTTGAACACTCATTAGAAACATTCTCCTTTCTATGATTACGAACAGATTGTTTTAATATCTTTAGAGCTTTTGATATCTTTAGAGCTCTTGATATCCTTGGAGCTTTTTAATTGATTTGAACTTTTTATATCGTTAGCTCCTTTAATGTCATTCACACTCTTCAAGCCAGAATCTTTTTTCTTAGACGAAACCTTTTCTTGAAACTCTTCTCCAGCTTCTTTGAGATCTTTAAGTTTATCCTTCACATTGAATAAAACATCCTGCACCTTATCTTTGGCCATTTCGGCTTTTTCGTGTACATTTTCAGCATTTTGATCTTTTGCTTTTTCTAATTTTTCAGAGGCATTCTCAGCCTTCGAATGAAGCTCTTTTTTAAAATTCGCTTTGAGCTGTTTAGTCAGCTGGTCTTTTGTTTCGTCTTTAATTGTTTCTTTCACTTTCTTCGGGGCTTTCTTAACCAATGCAACAGCTGCTTTTTGCAGTCCATTCTTCGCTTTCTCTTTGAGGCTCTCACTCGCATCACCTGGATTTTCAGAAGTATTTTCTGACGATGAGTTTTCTCCAGATGTTTTTCGAGTCATTTCCTCACCCCTTTCTTGTGACTATTACAAACGCTATACCCCTATAAATTTTTTGAAAAACCAGCAAACTGCATTGCAATAGTTATATTTCCATATATTTCATCGATTGTGTAAAAAGTAATTTGCTTGTAATTTGAAGCAGGCCTATTTCTCTTAAGGATGACACTGATATTGTTGCTATTATTAAAAATATTTCATTTTATTTACTAAATTGGCTTTGAAAATATTTTTTAAAAAAATAGACAGTCTGAGCGATAGCTGCTCGAGCTGTCTTAGTTAATTGAAACTGGCCTGAAGCAAAGCCATTTATGATAAGGACACATCAGATTGACCTATTATCGCTAATCTTCTGGCAAAGGCGGCCAGAACAACACTCGTTTCGATGGAGAATAATGAATGACTGGATCGCTGCTCAAGCTTGAAGCAGGCAAAAAGTGAGCCATTGAATTTTTTTGGATTTCTACCTCGGCTTTTTGGAGTTTCCATTTTTCATGTAGTATATCTGTCCGAAAAAGTCTTCTGCCTTTTTGCGTCCATAAGCAATAGCGTTCTGTCAGCCAATAATCAAGAGTTCCTTTTTTTGCAAAATATCCCTCAGCCGTAGGTCGATAAATTGTTTGTAAGCTCTCTTTTGGTTTATTTTTATGAATTCGGCTGCTCGAAAACTCAATTTTGCCAGTCTTTCTTTTTAGCTCTATTTTTGCAAGATGATAGGGCAGAGAATAGCCAATACGAGCCATTCTAACGGCAAGACGACTATTGGCATCGAGACTAAAAAAGTAAATACCAGGTTTTCCTTTGTATGTCACATAAGTCCTTACATTAAGTTCAAGAAAGGAATGGACAAATGGGATAGGCGGTAAAGCTCTTGGCCTCATTCCGTTCACTTCAAATAAAACAAGACTGACCCAGGCAGTTCCTTCGTATCTATCCAGATCAAGTTGAGCGGGAATATGGTCGCGAAGAATAGCCTCTGAAACGGGCCAATGTAAAAACAGTACATCATCCCAGGTTTGTTGTAGTATCCATGGAACTTTAGGAAGCGGAAATGGTCTGTGACTTGTATTTATATGATTTAATTTCAATTTTTCATCACCTGTAATACTCTGTCCCACTTCACATTATTTCTAAACACTTTTGTGCTTAAAAAATGAACAAAAAAGGAGCGACTCATTTACAATAAAGGTGATTCGTCGGTGAATCGCCTTCTTTTTTGCAGCCCTAAATGGCTTTCTCTTTTTGTAACAAAAAAGACAAATTGTTTACACATCCCCAATTGCTAAATGGAGATAAATGGTGTACTATTTATTTGTGAAATACTTCACAATCTTTCGGGAAAACAAGTCTTAAAAAGAAAGTGTGAGTGAGTATGTGGATTCAAGATTATAATCCTTTCGGTAATACCTATGTATCAGCTCTTATCGCAGCTTTGCCTGTCATCTTTTTCTTGTTGGCCTTGACTTTATTTAAAATGAAAGGCATGATTGCATCCCTTCTTACTTTGATTATCAGTTTATTTATTTCGGTTGCGCTATTCCAAATGCCATTTACTAAAGCAATTGCTGCTGTAGTACACGGCATTGCTAACGGCTTATGGCCGATTGGATACATTATTATTATGGCTGTTTGGCTGTATAAAATTGCCGTTAAAACCGGCAAATTCGACGTAATTCGCAGCAGCATTGCAAATATTTCACGAGATCAGCGTCTGCAGGTCTTGCTTATCGGTTTTAGCTTTAACGCCTTTTTGGAAGGTGCAGCGGGGTTTGGTGTTCCGATTGCCATTTCAGCCGCGTTGCTTGCCCAGCTCGGATTCCACCCGTTAAAAGCGGCAATGCTTTGCTTGATAGCAAATGCAGCATCAGGAGCATTTGGCGCAATCGGTATACCTGTTATTGTCGGTGCGCAAATGGGGAATCTCGAAGCACTTGAATTATCACGCACCCTTGCTTTGATCTTGCCATTTATCTCTTTTATCGTTCCATTCCTGCTCGTCTTCATTCTTGATAAATGGAAAGGAGTAAAGGAAACATTCCCTGCTTTACTAGTGGTGAGCGGAGTTTATACTGTTCTTCAAACAGTTACCATGATGTTCGTGGGACCAGAGCTTGCGAATATCCTTTCCGCATTAGCGAGTATGGCAGCTCTTGCCGTCTTTCTAAAAACATGGGAGCCAAAAACGATCTATCGCGAAAACGCTGAGGAGGACATCGGTATTCAGGAAAACCACTCACTTAAAGAAGTCGTTAGTGCCTGGTCACCTTTCTACATTCTTACAGGAATGATTGCTATTTGGAGTCTCCCTGCGTTTAAAGATCTATTCACTGAAGGCGGCATTTTGCAAAAAACAACCATGCTCTTGCCTATTCCCGGACTGGACGGCCAAGTGGTCAAAGTCCCCCCGATCGCCGGAGCAGAAGCGCCATTGGCAGCCATCTTTAAGCTTGATTTCATTTCTGCCACAGGGACAGCAATCCTTATTGCTTGCTTGATAACAGTTGTACTAAGCAGGAATATGAATGTCAAACAAGGCTTTAAAGGTTTAGGGGATACTCTGAAAGAGCTTAAGGTTCCGATCATAACCATCTGTCTTATTATGGGATTTGCGAACCTTGCCAATTATGCAGGGCTTTCCTCTTCAATTGGTCTTGCCCTCGCAAAAACAGGAGATATGTTCCCGCTGTTATCACCTGTTCTTGGCTGGATCGGCGTATTTATCACCGGCTCTGTCGTCAGCAGCAACGCTCTGTTCGGCAACCTCCAAGTGGTAACAGGAGTACAAATCGGCACAAGTTCTTCTCTGCTACTTGCTGCCAATACGAGCGGAGGTGTCATGGCAAAGCTAATTTCACCGCAATCCATTGCAATTGCCACGGCTTCTGTTAACGAAACAGGGCAGGAATCTACGCTTTTGCGCATGACGATTAAGTACAGTCTTTTATTGCTTGTGATCATTGCTGCCTGGACTTATTTGTTATCATTATTCGGGATATAAAGTAATTACACAAGAAGGACATGAATCAATGGGATTCACGTCCTTTTTCCGTATCTGAGCTAATTCTAATTTTAAACGCCAACTTGTTAAACTATATACGAACCTGCTTCCTTGTGCTTTTCCCTATATTCTAACGGGGTAAGTCCGGTCATTTTTTTAAACAGCTTGTTGAAATATTTCACACTATTGAATCCGGCGGTTTCAGCAACATCATAAATACGGCTGTTCTCTTCAATCAAGAGCCGCTTAGCTTCCCTTATTCTCATTTCCATCAGATAATCGATAAAGTTATAGCCTGTTTGTTTTTTAAAAAGAATGCTGAAATAATTTTTACTGACATGCACTGTATCCGCTACGCTCTGCAGTGTTACGTTCTCTTTATAATGATCGGCAATATAATCCAACGCCTTTGTAATCAGCTGCCCCCCGTTTCCATTATCGGGAAGTCTAGGGATAAAGGTCCTTCCGATTTCTTCCAATCCACATTTCAGAAGCAATGTTATTTCCTCTAATGTTTCTGACCTTTCAAGCAAAACAAGCTGTTCAGAAAGAAGCTGCCCTGACTCTCCTTGCAGTTTATTCATGTCGTTAAAAAGCTCGTAAGCCTCTTGTTTTATTTGTTCCGGTTCCAATCGTTTATTTTCCCAATGATTACTCGCAAATTCAACCGCAGTGTGAACCGGATCCCCGTTACGAATAATTTCGAAAAAGGGGTCCCAATCAGGCGGCTCTGTTTCAGGCTTTTTTGTTTCCTCGTTTAAGGATGGTCCCTTCCATCGATATATGCGACCTAAGCCTTCGAAAAATTTTCTTTGGCAAGCAGTGCGGCTATCGAATAATCCCTTTAGAACTCGGGATATTCCCTGCTCAATCTTATAGCCGGCAGAAATGGAAATGTCTAATTCAGTTTCAACGAATCGTTTCAATCGGAGAAGCCTGAGACCCCAATTACGTACGCTTTCTGGAATTAATATAAATAAACTTCTTTCACCTGACAACATCGCGCAGCCTTCATCTACCTGCTCATAAAACATTTCCTGCAATTCTTCCAATAATAATTGAACGTGCAGATATCCTTGATTTTCCCTTAATTCATTCACCCGGTCCAACGTAAGGTAGATACAAGCATATCGATGTTGTTTTAACCATGCAGGAGCCCAATCCATTGATGAATGTGAAAATTGTTCTTGAACCATCAGCCTTTTGATTTCCTGCTCGATATATTTCCGTTCCTTGTAAATTGCCTCATGTTGATAATGATAAAATTCCGCTTCTTTTCTTCGTTCTTCCTCCAGCATATAAATACAACGATGCAGGACGGCTAGAAGATCTTCCGGTTCTAATGCAGACTTTAGCATGTAATCGACAGCGCCTAGCTTGAGACCCTCTCTTACATATTCAAAATCACTGTAGCTACTAAGCATAATAACTTTGAGATTAGGTTCAAGCTCGAACGCTTGCTTCATCAGTTCAATTCCGTTCATTACAGGCATGAGGATATCTGTAATGAGAATATCAACGGAACGATTTTTTATTGTATTCAAGGCCGCTTCCCCACTGGCACAAATAGCTTCTACCGACATACCTTCCTTTTCCCAATCGATATAGGCTTCAATTCCATTGCGACTGATCGGTTCGTCATCAACGATAACAACTCGATACATGGTAACTCCTCCATTATCAGCAAAATCTGAATTCAGCAATAATATCTATCTTAATGTTTACATGTTGAGGTTCATAATACAATGCAATTTTCACTATTACAAATTTTGGTTTATCCATTGAGATATTCATATTACATAATATTGAATCACTATATTAAGATGGTTTTAGCAATTCAATCCCCTATATTACTTAAATAATATTAACATAGTAGAATCTAAGTAAATTAATGGTTTTTATTACTTCATTTAACATATACCTACGCACTATGTAATTGTATATTTTCCCAATGAAACTCGCATAAAAATATTTTTTTGCTTTTTAGTGTATAGTGTTAAAATCCTCATCATGTCAGTATTTAATTCCCTTAACACCTATCTATCCACAAACAATAAAACGCTTTCTTTTCTATATTTCTGGCTTATACGCTTTTTCGGTACAAACTCTCCATTGAATCAGTTGTCTTTAATATTTATTTTATAGGTAACCCCTTTTTAAGAGGGAATTTAAAAAGAAAGGGGAGTGCTACCTCACCAATTAATTATATTAAAGTAGCTTTTATGTCAATTTCCGTTTTCAGAAAGGAGAGAGGTTTACAAGAATTAAAAGTTCAGAACAACTACATCTAGCCTTGCTCGCTGGAGCTACATAACAGCGTTAAACCGAAGAAAGAACAAGTGTTTAAATCCCGCTAAAAGAGAAACACAAAAAAATTCAAGCAAATTCTAACTAATTCGGACTTATAGCCACAGGCTATCTATCGTGGCCGGTTTGTAGCGTCAGTTGACGACTAATTAAATGATGGAGGAAGATCGGTAATGATGAAAATTTTTGATTTTCGTACCAACAGGTATCAAAAACTGATTGTAAGCGTAACGCTGCTCTTACTTTTACTTGTTCTAATGACATTAAGTGCAAACAATACATTTGCAGACGAACAAAAAAACTCGCTTGTGGTTAAATCACCAGACAGTAAGATTAATGTTCAAGTTGGCTTAGGAGAAAAGGGAAGACCATTTTATCAGGTTAAATTCAATAATAAAAATTTAATCGATCGTTCCCAATTAGGGTTTGATTTAAAAGATGTACCGGATCTTAAAGAAAACTTCGAAATCGTCGGTACTGAAGTAAAAACAGAAAATGGAAAATGGAAGCCGGTTTGGGATGAAAAAGAAGAAATAACAAACCACTACAATGAACTGAGAGTGAAACTTAAGGAAAAAGCTGCTCCCCATCGAGATTTACATGTAGAGTTCCGTGTGTTTAATGACGGAGTAGGCTTTCGTTATGTCTTTCCTGAACAAGAAAACCTCAAAAAGTTTGACATTATGAATGAAGATACGGAATTCCGCTTTGCCGGCAATTTCAAATCATGGTGGACACCGCAAGACTTTGAACTATATGAACATCTTTATAAGGAAACCACGTTAGATAAAATGAAAGCGGCAAATACTCCTATTACGATGAAGGCCGATAAAAATGCTTATCTAGCTCTCAATGAAGCAGATTTGGTTGACTATGGCGAAATGACAATTGAACCAATCAAGGATGTAAAATACGGCTTTAAAAGTGCAATCGTTCCTTTGCCAGATGGTGTAAAAGCAAAAGTCGAAGCTCCTCATAAAACACCATGGCGGACCATTATGATCGGTGATAAGGCCGGTGACCTAATTGAGTCCGATATGATGTTAAACTTAAACGAACCAAATAAAATTAAAGATACCTCTTGGATCAAACCTCAAAAATACATGGGTATCTGGTGGGAAATGCACAAAATGCAATCCACTTGGGCACCGGGTGACAAAGTTGGAGCCACGACCGAAAACGCGAAAAAATATATTGACTTTGCGAGCGAACACAATATTACTTCCGTTTTGGCTGAAGGATGGAATGACGGCTGGGACGGTCCAATCCCTGAAGGCTGGAGCGACCAAAACTATATCAAGTCAAACCCGCGCTTCAACTTAGAGGAAGTAGTTAAATACGGCAAGAAAAAAGGCGTTGATTTCGTTGCTCATAATGAAACAGGCGGAAACATTACAAATTATGAAAATCAACTAGAGAAGACTTTCGCTTATTACAAAGAATTAGGGATTCATTCCATTAAGACAGGATACGTCGGCACTCCGAAAATTGTTGAGCCTGAAGGCCATCATCACCGTGACCAATTCATGGTCAACCATTTCCGTAAGGTTCTTACGACAGCTGCTAAGTATGACCTGATGGTAGATGCTCATGAAACAATTAAAGATACCGGTGAACGTCGGACCTATCCGAATATGATGAGTCGTGAGACTTTCCGTGGTATGGAATACAACGGTGGAGATACAGGAAATCCAGCTGAACACACGGTGACACTTCCGTTTACTGCTGGATTAGGTGGACCGATGGATTATAACGGAGGTATCTTCAATCTTAAATATGATCCAAATGATCAAGATACACGTGTATGGACGACAAGAGCCCGTCAGCTTGCCTATTACCCTGTCATTTTCAGCGGTTTGCAGATGGCTCCCGACCTTCCAGAACATTATCGCAACCAGCCTGAATTTAAGTTTATCGAAGATGTACCGGCAAGCTGGGACGATACGAAAGTACTTGATGCAGAAATCGATGAATATCTATCGATTGCCCGCAAAAAAGGGGATAAATGGTTTGTCGGAACATTAACCGATAGAGATCCGAAAAATATTCAAGTACCACTTAAATTCCTTGAAAAAGATCAAAAATATGTCGCAACGATTTATAGTGACGGTTCTGAAGCGGACATGGAAAATAACCCAACCGAAGTATCCATCGATAAAGTTATCGTAGATTCAAAGGATAAGATTACGGCTTCCATGGTTGGCAGCGGAGGACATGCCATTAGTTTGGAGCCAGCATCAAAAAAAGATTTGAAGAATTATCCTGACTACAAATCAAAAACCCTTGGCTACGGGAAATTAAAAGCCCCTAAGAAAGTAAAAGCCGGCCAAACAGTTTCAGTCCGCTTAGATGCTGAGAACAACAGTCAAACGCCATTAGGCGATGAACTGAAATTAAAAGTTGATGACACAATAATAAAACAACACTATATCCGTCTTGCCCCTGGAGAGAAAAAACAACAGACATTTACTGTTCATTTTGATAAAGCTGGAGAATATAACCTTTCGATTGATGGAACATCCAAGCAAACGAAAATAATCGTCGAAGAATAGACGATAAAATTGACGAAGAGGCTGTCATTTGACGGCCTCTTTTTTTCTCTTCTCGTGATATGCCCAGATCGCTTTCATTCTGAACGTTATACGGCCAATAAACGGTCAATCTCTTTTGCCGCACGGGTCAGTCCCTCTTTTACAGAGATTTCCCCTAGGAATATTTTACGCATATAGCGAGTGTAAACCTCATCGATTTCACTCCAATTTTTTACCGATTGCCTATGGTAAGCATGATCCAGAGCCTCTTTATACGGAATAGTGTAAGAATCCCGATTAGAATTTATCGATTTTGCTGCTTCTAAATTCGTTGGAAAAATCCCTACTTTCGACATCATCAACTGAGCCTCTTTACTGGACATCCATTTCAGAAATGTCCAAGAAGCATCAGGATGTTTGCTCCCTTTCATAATAACCAAATGATCGCCGTCCAGGATTGAAGATGGCCCTTTATTATGGGGGAAAGGAATAGGTAGAGTATTTTTTAAAGACCTGTCCAATTCCTTATCGGTCCATATGTTGTAAAACCATGGCCCCTCGCCCGTTATAAGCACATTACCGCTTTTTACACCTTCCCAATTGTCTCCCCCTTCTTCTCCTACCATGTGATCAATCAGCCCTTTATTATAAAGATACAGAAGCTTCTCCACCGCCTGTACTGTTGCTTCTCCATTTAAATACCCGGTTGCCTTAGTAAACTTAGCATCGGTCAGCGAACCCCCAAGGCCGAATATATATGGAAGCGTTCTCCATGTATCCAAGCCTCCAAGTCCAATAGTATGATGCTGTTGACTGGCAAGTTCCAAAATTTCCTTCATTGTTTTAGGAGGTTCCGAATACCCCGCTTTATTCAAAAGCTCCCGGTTAAAGATAGCCACCTGTACGAGAAAATCCATGGGAAGAGAATAATATTGATTCTGGTAGAAGCCCGCTGACATCGTCTTATGATTAAGCGTATGACGGACTTTTTGGAAATCAGGAAAAGTATTTAAAGGCATAATCAGCCTGTTTTGATAAAAATCAGGAATCCAGTCCAATTTCATTCTGACCACATCAGGACCGCGGTTGGATGAAGCCCGAGCAATCAATGTGTTTTTCAGTCCCGTGTTATAAGGTTTCCTTACAGCTATTACTTTTATATTAGGAAATTGGCGTTCAAAAGCAGGAATCATCTCCCGTTCCAAAATCCTGCTTTCTGTGTCGCTGTATGTATGCCAAAACTCGATTACATTCTCTTTATTCTCATGATGCGTTTGTGGCTCATCCGAAGTGATGATTTTCGATCTTTCACATCCGGTAGCAATAACAAGGATCAACAAAATTGATATCCACCGTGCCATTAAACGTTTCTCCTTTTATTATCTAAGGAATTAGGTATCGCAGGATTTCCGAGTAAGATACAGACGGTTGTCCCTTCTCCCAGTTTACTTGTGACCGTCCACTCAGAGCAATCAGAATAATAAAAGCGAAGCATATCGTAAACGTGCAGCAGACCAATACCCATTTCACCCTTGGCCTTAGCCTTCTCCGGTTCATTTAATATTTTCAGCTTCTCCTCACGGATACCTATACCGTCGTCAGTGACTAGAAATTCTGTATAATTATCTCTTGTATGAACTTGGATTAAGATACGTCCGTCCGTTTCCTTGGGAATAATCCCATGGAAAATTGCATTTTCTACCAGTGGCTGGAGCAGCATACGAGGAATAACAAGCTTCTCCGCTTCTGGCTCCACTTCCAAATCCAGTTTAAAGGTCTTTTCATATCGAAGCTCTAAAATGGTAATATATTTCCGCAGAAAATCTATTTCCTCTTCCAATGTAATCATACTTCCGCTTTTACCCATATGTGCTTCCAAAAGGCGGATTAATGACTTCAAACTTAGAGCAGCTCGATCATTCTGATTTGATTTAATCGACCACCATAGCATATTTAATGTATTTAAAAGAAAATGGGGATGAATCCGGTGCATGACGGCTCTTAGCTCCGCTTGTAGTTTTTGATCCTGCTCTTCATTTACCTTATGCATAAGCTTTTCGATTTCTTGAAGCATGCTGTTAAACTGCTGACTCATTAGACCGATTTCATCGTTGGACCTTACATTTGTCCTTACCTTTAAATCCCCATTCTTTACCTTCCTCATATCCAGAGTAAGCTGCTTGATCGGTTTTGTTATTCTGCTTACCATTAATAGACCGATACCAATAGAAAGCATGATGAGAACTCCGGAAGAAATCAAAATAAAGGTCTGCAACCGATCCAATTGTCCGGTAATTTCATAAACCGGCACAGTTCCCACGATCATCCATCCGTTACTCAAGGGCTGCTTGACCCCATAATGCGGATTTCCATTTAAGGTATATTCGAATTCTACAACATCTTTGTCCACAATTTTTTTGAGTAAATCCGGAGTTTCCACACTCTTGTTAATCAGATTAAGATCAGGATGGATCATGATTTTACCTTGCTGATCTACAACAAAAAATCTTCCTGTCTTCCCAAGCTTTAGCTGCTCGAGGATGTTTAAGATAGAATGCCCATTTAAATTCACCTGCATAAACCCTATGTGATTCATATCGTTGAAGTTTTTAACAACTCTCCCGATAGGAAGAATCAGGTCTGTATTGGCACCCCCTCCGATCAAACGGTCAAACTGCAACCCCCGCCAAGCCAGTTCGCCATCCTTCTGTTTGGCTTCCTTTATCCATTCCTGATTAGACACACGAATCCGCATTAGCTTGTACATGGATGGATGATACATATAAGGAGAAAATGTACTGCCGCCCCAGCCGCTGCCCTCTTCTTTCCAAACATAGACATTTTTGACGAAGGAGTTTGAGTAAACAATTTGATTCAACGTGTTATTCATGTATTGAAAAATCCGACGCTGCTCTTCAGCCGAGCTTCTATTCATGTTCATTATCGCTTTTTGAATGTCTGTATTGCTGAAAATAAAATCCGATGTGTCGCTGCCCGAGTTAAAAATAAAAGAAAGAGAATCCGCCGTTTGTTTAGTGGTTTGAATCGTATTTTCACGTACGTTTGTCTTTACAACAGATTCAGATTGCATATTAAAAGCCCAACTTAGAATAAAGGTAGGCAATAAGATAACAAATAGAAAAACTAGTATAATCTTAAACACAAAGCGGTTGGAAAACAGGAAAGTTCGAATCATGAGGCTCCACCTTTATCTGTACTGTCCGATAAGTATACATGATACGGCAGAAAAATTTAATGGTATGAATATAAGGTGAGAAATTTATTATATTTTTATTTAAAAAACTATTTGACTCTTACACCTTCTCAAACAACATGGCAACCCCAACTCCCCCGCCGCTTCCAATAGCCGCAAGGACATACTTTGCCTGCCTGCTTTTTTGTACCTCATAAAATAAACGTGTGATCAAAACGGCGCCGGATGCTCCGTAAGGATGACCTAATGTAAGGGCGCCGCCGCTAACATTTAATTTTTCGTAAGGGATGGACAGTTCTTCCGCACAAGCGACAACCTTTGAGGCAAACGCTTCGTTTAATTCAACAAAGCTTATGTCCTCCATTGTTAACTCGTTCCTCTTTAACAGCTGCAAAATTGCGGGAACAGGCGCAATTCCCGGAATGTGCGGGTGAACACCGGACACCTGGCTGTCAATGAACCGTAATACCGGCTGATACCCTTGTTGTTTTGCCATCGTTTCTTCCATGACTAAAACAGCGCATGCCCCGTCATGAATACCGCAGCTGTTTGCCGCCGTAACGGTGCCGTGCTCATTAGCAATTATAGGTCTTGCCCGATTTATGAGCCTTTCCATATTGCGGTCACGCAACAGCTCCTCGTCTGTATCTATGTTATTTATCGCTAGTATTTCCTGATTGTATACTCCAGTTTGAAAAGCTTCCCGGCTCCGTTCATAGCTTCTTAATGCATACTTATCCTGCTTTTCTCTTGATATACCATATTTTTTAGCGACATATTCTGCGGCCAATGGCATATCTGGATCTCCGATATACTCAGGTGAAAACCGTGCACGTTTTTCAAAAGCAGAAGTACTCGCGCTTTCCACTCCTCCAGCAATATAACAACGGCCTGCCCCTCCTTGAATGGAGTAGCAGGCGATTCGAACAGCCTCCAGCCCGGCACTGCATTGCCTGTCTATCGTCATTCCCGGAACATCATAAGGAAGACCTGTCTCTAAAGCAGACAGTCTTGCAACATTTCCGCCCGGCCCAACAACGTTTCCAAGAATGACATCGTCAACTTCCTCTTCGATCCCCTTGCTTAATTGTTTAAGAAGAGGAGCAGCCAATTCGTGGGGCTGCAAGTGTTTTAACATGCCGTTTTCTTTTCCTATCGGCGTTCGTTTTGCTTGGACAATAACCGCTCTCTTAATGTCTGCTCACCTTGCTTTCCAACATTTCCTTCATTTGCTGCCTTGCGAGTTTTCCGCTTGTTGTATGAGGAATTTCATCGAAAAAGTGCCATTTTCGGGGAACTTTATATGAGGCTAGCTTGCTCTGGCAAAGCCTTCTTAATTCGGGTTTCGAAGCACTCCCTTTGATAACCGCAGTCACAACCTGTCCCCAGTATGGATCTGAAATTCCCACTACGGCAGCTTCCTCAACTTCAGGATGTAGTGTGAGCACGGCTTCAATTTCTTCGGGAAAAATGTTCATGCCGCCATAGAGAATCATATTTTTTTCTCGTCCAGCTATGTACAAGAATCCATCCTCATCCAAATATCCCATGTCATCCACAGAACTCCAGCCACACTCATCCTGAAGTGAATGAATCTCTTCTGAGCCTTCATGTACATATCCCATACTAATCATCTTGCTTCGTACATAAATCTTTCCGACTTCATTCGGGAGCGCGGCTTCTTGGTTTGACTTTACTATTTTGATTTCGACATTGTGGCACGCTTTGCCTACTGACCTAGGCTTCTGCCTATTGTTTTGATCGGAAAGAACAGTAATGAAGCTTAGTTCACCGGCTCCGTAAAATTCATACATCGTCAAATTGAAAAAGGTGTCCCGTATCCGCCGTTTTGAATCGGCTTCCCATTTCGCTCCAGAGGAAATGATCGTTAGAGGCTTGTTTATTATGCGTTTTTCTCTCATAAGCGCTTCTATCATTGTTGGGACCATAAAAACGGTCGTAATCGAATGTGCTTCAATGAAAGAGATTGTTTGAGATGGGGAAAATTTCTCTAGCAAATACACCGTTCCTCCGAGATACAACGTGCTTATAGCGCCATATAAAAAATGGGAATGAATAAGTGCTCCCGGAATAACGACGTGTTCATCGCCATGCATGTTAAAATCCACCCGATTGCAGGCAAAGCTTTCAATCCAGGAATCATGCGAGCGGACAAAGGCTTTAGGTGCTCCCGTTGAACCCGAAGTAAACCCCATGAAAAACGGAAGGTCCCCGCTTACTTCATCAGGTTCATCCTGTGGTGCACATTGAATATCAGCTTTGCAATTTTCCCAAAGTAATCTATTACATCCAATGGTATCTAACGCGCTGCTCATTTTCTTTGTCGTAATCACGAAGGAAGGAGAGCAGAGCTGTAATCTTTTTTCTAACTCTTCTTTTTTCCATTTTGGATCGAGAGGGACTATTGTCAATCCTGCCGAAGACGCCCCTGCGAAGAGCTGCAGAAAGGGAATTCCATTAGGTAATAGAATTCCTATCGTCCGATTCACTTTATCCAGAGATGTCAGCCAGTTTGCTGTTTTTGCAACCAACTCCTGCCACTCTCGATAAGTAATCGATTCATGGCCCATCTGAACAGCGATGCGCTCAGGTTGATTTTGACGATGCTTGTCGTAGGTCTGGGTTATCGCTGCCATTCTTTATCTCCTTTTCCTAAATACTAGCCGCCTTTTTCTGAAATACCGGGGATTTTCTTAACCTGTTCACTAGATAAGCAGCAAGTACCGCTTTTAACAAATCTCCAGGAAGATAAACCCAGCTTGATATTAATGCTCCTGCTAATGAAGTATTCATGACAAAAGCTTGAACGGGGACTCCAAATACATACAGCAAGAATACTCCCGCTAACACATTAGTGATCAATATCTTTATAAAGGTTACCACACGAAATCGGGAAAGAATATACCCGATGGTAAAGGCAACGATGATATAACCGAATAAGTATCCAGCACTCGGTCCGACAAAAACACTGAGGCCGCCTCGTCCTCCACTCAAAAGCGGCATTCCGGCCGCCACTACCATTAAGAATATCGCCTGGCTCCAGGCGCCAAGTCTTGCACCAAGCAGTCCGCCGGCAAGCATCACACCAAAATTTTGAAGAACAATTGGCACTGGGCTAAAGGTCAGTACTATAGGAGGAACAAGCCCCAGCACCCCCATAACTGCAGCAAATAATGAAATAAACGTAATGTCTCGTACTTTCAAAGAAGACTCCTCCTAAAATTTTTTGCTTTTCTATTTATCATAAGGCACATTCTTCAATTTCAAACCCAAGATCCTCGATCATTCCCCAATCGGCTGTTGGCTCTTGTCCGATCGTCGTTAAATAGTCCCCGACAAAAATCGAATTTGCCGCATAAAGGCCCATTACTTGCAAAGAACGAAGATTGACTTCTCTTCCTCCTGATATCCGAATTTCCTTCGAAGGGTTCACAAAACGCATCATCGCGAGAAGCTTTAAACATTTTCGCGGATTCAGGTCGGTGCGTCCTTCAAGTGGCGTCCCGTCAATTGGGATCAGAAAATTGCATGGAATGGAGTCAGCGTCTAATTCGCGCAGAGACTTTGCGATATGAACCGCCTCCAGATCGGATTCTCCCATGCCAAAAATTGCCCCTGAACAAGGTGACATGCCGGAGTTTTTCGCATTCACGACCGTATCAACCCGATCATCATATGTATGGGTAGAACAAATATTTTCATAGTTTTGTTCACTCGTATTCAGATTATGATTGTAGCGATGAACACCCGCATCCGCCAGTTTTTTTGCATGCTCTTCATTTAAAAATCCGAGACAGCAGCAAATTTTCAAATCCGTCGTCTCGCGAATCTCTTCTACCGCACTGATAACATGATCAATTTCTTTACTGGTTGGCCTTCTTCCTGAAGCAACGATACAATATGTACCTGCTTTTCTTTGAACAGATTCCCGGGCTCCTTCAACAATTTTCTCCTTGGTCAGCCATGCATATTTATCAATCGGAGCTTCGGACACTATCGATTGCGAGCAATATCCGCAATCCTCCGGACAAAGCCCTGATTTCGTATTAATAATCATATTGAGCTTTACTTTTTTCCCATAATACTTTTGGCGGATAAGAAAAGCTGCCTGTAAGATATCAAGCATTTCTTCGTCAGGAGCTTGTATAATTGACAAAGCCTCTTCCTCTGTGACTTCGTACCCTTCCATAACTTGCTGTGCTAGCAATCGCCAATCCGTGGTCATACGGTCAACCCCTCCATATAGCATTTTTATGTTAACCTATTTTATTTTTGGTTAACATAAAAAATATCATATTTTCTCTGAATATACAAATTGAATTTTATAAGAGTAGGAGATGTTTCCTATGAAATCACCAAAGTATCATTGGCAAAGACGTATTTGTTAAAATAAAGAGAGATAACTACGGAAAGGATGATTGCATTGTTGAAAATCGGTTGGATTGGACTAGGATATATGGGAACCCCGATGGCAAAAAACGTTCTCAAAGCCGGCTACACTTTGCATGTGTACAACCGGACGAAAGAAAAAGCACAAGGCTTGGCCGACGAAGGCGCGATCCTATGCGAGACACCACAGGAACTGACGGAAAAATCAGATGTCATAATTACAATGCTGACGGACGGTGCTGCGGTTAAGGATGTGATGGAACAGGAAGAAGGAATCCTGGCTGGATTAGATCACAGCAAAATCGTTATCGACATGAGTACAGTCAGCCCTGAGGATTCGGTACTTTTTTCAGAGCTTGTCCGTACAAAAGAGGCGGCTTTCATCGATGCACCCGTATCAGGATCTGTGAAGCCTGCAGAAGACGGTACACTGGTAATATTACCGGGAGGAAACGCAGAAGATATCCAGAAGGTACAGCCGATCTTTGATATACTGGGCAAAAAGACCGTACATTTCGGCGAAAACGGAAAAGGCGCCTCAGCCAAGCTTGTCATTAATTTGCTGCTGGGAATTACGATGCAGGGAGCATCTGAAGCCTTGCTGCTTGCCGAAAAATTAGGTCTTGAAAAAGAAAACACCCTAGAAATGATCCTTGCCTCTGCGGTAGGAACCCCGCTCGTTACCGGCAAAAAACAGTTGTTTGAGAAAGAAGAATTCCCTGCTGCGTTCATGCTGAAGCTGATGTCGAAGGATTTGGGTCTTGCCTTAAAAGAAGCAGACAAAAACGGCGCCTCCCTGCCGCTGACTAAAGCTGCAGATCAAACCTACGGATCGGCTAAAGAACACGGAAAAGGCGAGTTGGATTTATCAGCAATCTTTTTAGAATTGAAAGAACAAAATAGCTGAGAAGATGGTGATGGCGGCTCACGAGTTGTGTGGGTCGCCCTTTTTTGCGAAAAACGTATAGGAATTGCACAATGAAGCGTGGGAATTGCACAGTTCAATTGATTATTTGCACAAACTGTTGCAATAATTGCACAGGTAGTCGCTATTTTTGCACAGTAATAGCTAATAATTGCACAGAAGACTTAATTAATTGCACAATTCCTCCCATCGTTCTATTTCACTCCAATGACACGGATCCTTTTATAATCAGCAAACCAACAGCCATCTAGATATAATGTTTCTCTTACGTTGGTTTCGATTTTGTTGAAGATTTCATTTTTTAATTCGTTTGAGATTCCTTCAAACATCCCGCCGCTGAACATTTCCAACCAGTTTCTTAAGCCGTGTTCCCCATCTAACGGCGTCGGACGATCAAAGTGCTGTGCATGCATGACTCTAAACCCGACTTCCTCCATCAATGTTGAATATTGGCCAATACTCGGAAAATACCATGGGAACTGCTCATCAGAAAAGTTAATTTCATAGCTCTTAAATTGATTCAGAATTTCATCTGTAATGATTTTAACATTTCCTTTTCCGCCGAATTCAGCGACAAATCTGCCTTTTGGCTTCAGTGTTTGATAGATTGATTGCAGCGCCTGCTTTGGAGGCTTAACCCAATGAAGGACAGCATTTGAAAACACCGCATCAAATTCATTTTGATAGTCTAATTCTGTTGCATCACTAACACCAAAAACAATATTCGGATACTTAGCCTTTGCTTGATCAATCATATTTTTCGACTTATCAAACCCGACAACTGTCACACCCATCTCAGTTAACGAGTGTGCTAAATCCCCTGTGCCGCATCCCAGGTCAAGGATACGTTCACCTTTTTTTGCGTCTAAAAGTTTGATTACATCATTTCCAAAGTTAGAAACAAAGGCGTGTTTTCCATCATATAAGCTTGCGTCCCAATAATCCTTTGTTGCATTGTTGTCCCCCATCTTCTTCTCTCCTAGCCTACTTTTTTATTAGTATATATTTAAAACAGATGATCCATATACACTCTCTTTTTTTAAAACCTTTTCTCTGTTTCTTCGTATAACATACTAAAGGCAGGTGATTAAATAATGAAACGATTGATTTCTATTCTTGTCATGTCGGCTGCACTAGTACTTTTTCCTGTTCTTACCTTTGCCATTGATTATTCCATTACTAATACTCAAATACAAGCTGATTTGCAAAAAAATGGCGATGTTAATGTTAAAGAGACACATACTTATAAGTTCGACGATGATTTCAATGGGATCACCAGAGAATTGATCGCCAAAAAAGGCACGGAAATCTCAAATTTTAAAGCATATGAAAACGGAAAACCATTAAAAACAGAAAAAGATGAAAATACCTATAAAATTCACCGAGCAGGCAGCTATGAAACGATTTCTGTCGACCTTCATTACTCTATAAAGAATGGAGTAAGTGTATATTCAGATGCAGCAGAGTTTTATTGGCCTTTCTTCGATAATAACAATGAATCAACCTATGAAAATCTTACGGTCACAGTTCATCCACCCGAAAAAACAACAGAAGATGTGATAGCTTTTGGCTATGATGAAGCTTTTAATAAAGAAGCGATTCAACCGGACGGATCCGTCAAATTTTCCTTTGAAGAGGTTCCCGATGGTACAAAAGGTGATATTCGAGTCGCCTATGACAACAAGCTATTTTCTGCCGCTTCCAATATGTCGAATAAGCCGATGAAGGAGAAAATCCTGGCGGCTGAGCAGGAGGGGATAGATCAAGCTGCTGAAGATGCGAGGATGAAGAAGCAGCTTTCTACTATCGGCGAAGTACTTATCCCAGCTTTTGGTCTCGTTATACTTGCAATCCTCCTTTATTCCTGGAAACGAAGCAGAGACTTAAAGCTAATGCTTGAGAAGGAAGAAGCGGCAACATCAAACAAGATTCCGGAAGAAAGTATGAGCATACCGGCAACGATTTTTTATACAAATAAAGGAGCATTTTCTTCAGATACAGTTGCAGCGGGATTGATGGATTTGCTACACAAAGGCTATATTGAAAACATTTCTGACGATCAATTTCGAATTATTACTCGAAAAGGCGCTTTACGCCACGAAGAAATTTTGATGGAATGGCTGTTTGACAAAATCGGGAAAAACGGCACTTTCAGTTTAGATGACCTGGCTAGGTATACAAAACAGAAGAAAAATCACAATAAATACCTTTCCAACCAGACAAAATGGCAGTATGCCGTTAAGAACGAAATCAAAGACCAAGCTTTTTACGAGAAAAATACAATATATCGTTCAACTGTCGGCTTATCGAGCTTAATCTTATTGCCATTTCTCTTTTTATTTCCGTTGTATGACCTTTTTGGCTTGTTCTTTCTCTCATTGCCAACTTTCCTCTTTTTGATCGGGTATGCGATTTTTTACCGACCAAAAAGCGAAAAAGGAGCGGCAACGTTTTATAAGTGGAATCGATTCAAAAATAACTTCCCATATCTTACTGAAAATGAGTGGAGCACTTGGACGGAAGATGAGCGATTGCGTTCTTTCATCTACGGAATGGGTATAAAAGACAATAGCTTATACAAAAAACATGAAGAGCTTGAGAACGCCTTTCATCGATCCAGTAATAGAGCCAGTTCAAATGACATTCAGCCAAGCTTTTACTCGATTGACATAACCACCCTTATGATTCTCACAGCCTCAATATCTCCTAGCTTTCATTCAGCAGGATTAGCTGCCTCAAGCACTGCAGCCGGTTCATCCAATACAGGTGGCGGGTTTAGCGGAGGAGGCGGAGTTGGTGGAGGAGGAGGCGGAGTTGGTGGAGGAGGAGGCGGATCTGGTGCCTTTTAAAATAAACGATCGATTCCTTGAAGCCTGCCCTAATAAGGTAGTTCACATCGAACAACAAGCGACACTACAGGAAAATAACAAAAAAACAGGAGCTTTTGTGTCTCCTGTTTTTTGTTATGAGCAGCAGAATAGAGCATCCTCATAGGCATCTTCAGGAATATAAACTTGACCATCTTCAATTTTATATGGAATGTTATGCTTTTCTAGTTTATCAGTATCAACCAATTTGGCCGTCATTCCCCATTGTTTATACTCACCAGTATATTTTTTTTGACAAGCAGATGTTGTCAAAACAACAGCAAGGCATAGAAAAAACATTAGGACTTTTTTCAAATGCTGCACCTCTTTTTGATTTATTGGTTAAATTATATCTAACTTCCGCTTGAAAAAAGAGGGAAAACCACTATTTATTAGTACTCTTTAACATATAAATTTGAGATTAATTGAAATTAACTGTTTCTCTACATTAACTCCATAAAAGTAAGAAAAATCCCCGGTGCAACTTCAATATTCTTCACTTCTTCAAAACCAAAAAAAGCATAAAGATTTTTGGCTGGAACGTTTTTTGCTCCCGTGCTGACAATCACTTTTTTGCCATTCGTTCTATTCTTAAGTACATGCTCCAACAGCTTTTTCGCAATTCCTTTGCGAAAATGGTTCGGATGGACAACCAGCCTGCAAATATCAAATTCATTTTGTTCTTCGGTATATGAAATGAAAGCTGCCAATTCTTCGTCGAAAAAATATCCAATGAATATCTCATCGTTTTCCATGATCGATTCAACCGTATCGTTTAACTGGGGAATCCCGTAAAAGCCGATTAATTCTGCTTCTGCTTTATAGGAAGGCAGCTGGACATCGATCATTTTCTTGGCTGTTTCCTTATCTGTGGCATTTAGTTTTTTAATCATGAACCTTAAGCCTCCAGCTTTTCAATATTAGTTTAATTAAACCATTTTCTTGCCAGGTTTCAATACTGGAAACGTCCCGAACGACAAAAGTATCATTTTGCAAAATGAAGCTACTCAACTATTATACTTCGAAAACCCTTACATACAGTTTGTAAAAGGAGTATACTAACAAGTGTAGAGAGAAGAAGAAAACGAAGCGTCTATTTTTGCAAATTATGGCATCAAGTAAGGGGGCTTTTGCATATGGTCCTTGATCAAAGAAGAACCTCCATATTGAACTTGATTTATCAATCCAATGGAGCGGTCAGCATCGATCTTCTAAAGGAAAGACTAGGGGTCTCACAGCGAACCATTTATTACGATATTGACCAAATTAATGGATGGCTTGAACGGGAAGGATTATCTCCGGTAGAAAAAGCGTACGGCAAGGGATTTTATTTATCAGAACGTACTCGCGATCATCTCGCTTCCCGCTTGAAACTCACGGATGAATGGGAATATCGGTTATCCCGGCAGGAACGAATCTGCATTATTTTGATTTCCCTGTTGACTCAGAGCGAAACTTCCTCACTGCATGACCTAATGGAAAGAACACAAGTAAGCAGAGGAACCATTTTTCGCGATATAAAAAAAGCAGCCGATTCGATAAATCCTTTGGGAATTACCCTCTCTTATGAGAAAGGATCAGGCTACGAGCTTATCGGATCTGAACAGGCGAAGCGTCAGCTTTTAACGACTTTGATCAGTGACGTACTTTCATCAAAAGATTCCCGGCATTTGCATGAGAAGCTCTATGAAATGCTGAATCCGTCTTCAGGTAATACAGACGACCGACTGCTCATCTTTTTAGAAAACGAAGTAGCCTCAATCGAAAAGAAACTGAATGTTTCTTTCACCGAAGAGGTTGTCCAATTTTTAATTCTGCAGCTTCTGATCGTCGTAAAACGAAAATCAGATAACTCAACCGTTTCTATCGACGAAGAGGAAATGAACATTTTGCAAAAAACGAACGCTTATCAAGCGGTTGAAGAACTGAATGACGAGCTTAAGAAAAACGGCTTTCACACGCTTCCCTTCCATGAAAGGCTCTTACTGACGATGCAGCTGCTTGGGTCACGTGTCCATCGCGAACATATCGCATCTGCCGGCACTAAAGAAATCAAGCAGCTCCAGATGGTCATCAAAAAAATCATTGATGACTTTCAGCTGATTGGGTGCTTAATTTTTGATGACCGGAAGCAGCTTGAAGAAAATTTGCTAACGCATTTGAAGCCTGCTTATTACCGGTTAAAGTACAGTATCCCAATTACTAACTCTTATTTAAAAGACATTCAAAAGCAGTATCCGGAAGTATTTTATTTAACAAAGCGATCCTTGTCTCACTTAGAATCCTTTGTCGGAAAAACCATTCCGGATGAGGAAATAGCCTACGTAGCGATGCATTTTGGCGGTTGGCTAAGCCGTAAAAACCAATATGTTTCAAAAAACTATAAAGCCATCGTCGTTTGCGAAAATGGGATCGCCGCTTCCGGCATGCTTCGTTCCCAGCTTGAAACCCTGCTGCCCGAGATGATGGTGACCCACACGGTTTCAGTGCGGGAATACAATCGGAACCCTTTTGATGCTGATATCGTTTTTTCGACATCCTTTATCAAACAAAAATGGGCACCCGTGATTTACGTTCCCGCCCTTTTGGATGAAAAGGACCGGGAAAACGTCGTCCAGCAGGTAAGGAATCTTTTCAATGATGCTGAACCAGCAATAGAAATCGATTTGCTGATGGCCATGATTGAAGAGCACGCAATCATCAAGCAGCGGGAACCTCTGAAAGAGAAGCTGCAGCACTTTATTTCTTCCCATCATTCATTAAAAAAGGAGGCCCATAAGCCGATGTTAGATGAATTGCTTACCGAAGAAACGATTCAATTTCGTAAGGAACTTTCCAATTGGGAAGAAGCGATTCAGCTCGCTTCCGCTCCACTGCTTGCAAACGAAAGCATTAAACCGAGTTACGTGGAAGCGATGGTGAAAAATGTTCAAGAGCTTGGCCCTTATGTCGTCATCGCTCCAAACATCGCCATTCCTCATGCGAGGCCTGAGTATGGAGTCGACAAACTGGGGATGAGTTTTCTTCGTGTAAAAAGCCCAGTCAGCTTTTCGAATCAAGAGAAACACAAAGCATCATTGATCATTGTTCTCGCAGCTATTGATAATGAAACCCATTTGAAAGCATTATCACAGCTGACAGAATTGCTATCAGAACCAGGCAATACCGAAAAACTTATCCAGGCAGAAACTGCTGAAGATGTTTTATCACTTGTTAAAAAATACTCATTAAAATAACTTACGGAGGGATTTAAGATGAAAAAAATATTAGTTGTATGTGGAAATGGATTAGGAAGCTCAATGATCGTAGAGATGAACGTCAAGGCGATATTAAAAGAAATGAATGTTGAAGCTGACGTCTCCCATACCGATCTAACTACTGCAAAAACGGAACCGGCTGATCTGTACATCGGATCTGAGGATATTCTCGGCAATATCGCAGATGGCTCTCGTAATGTTGCTTTATTAAAAAACTTATTGGATAAAAATGAGCTCCGGCATGCCTTGGAAAACAATCTTTAAGTAACAGCAAGATAAGGAAAAGGAGGAAACGTTGATGATTGACCTCATTATGAACGATATTCTCGGCACACCGGAAATATTAGTCGGGCTGTTTGCATTAGTTGGGCTGTTAGCTCAGCGAAAATCGGCAGCCGACGTAGTCTCCGGCACACTCAAAACCGTTCTTGGCTTTGTCATCTTAGGTGCCGGCGCAACCGTCATTATTGGCTCGCTTGATAAGTTCAGCAGCATGTTCAACCATGCTTTTCATGTAGACGGCATCATTCCTAACAATGAAGCAATCGTCGCTGTCGCGCAAGAAAGCTTCGGCGCGGAAACGGCAATGATTATGCTGTTTGGGATGATTGTGAATATCATTTTAGCCCGAATCACGCCGTTTAAATACATTTTTCTAACCGGTCACCATATTATGTTTATGGCTTGCTTAATTGCAGTTATCCTCACAACTGGCGGCATTACAGGGATTCCGTTGATTATCCTCGGAGCAATTATTTTAGGTTCATTAATGGTTTTGTTTCCTGCTTTATTACAGCCTTATACGAGAGAAATTACAAAATCGGATGATATCGCAATCGGCCATTTTGGTTCAATCGGTTATTTCGTTGCCGGATTCCTGGGCAAACGAGTTGGCGGCAACTCAAAATCAACCGAAGAAATTAAAGTTCCAAAATCACTCGGCTTTCTTCGTGACACAACGGTTGCAGTTTCGTTAACGATGGTTATCTTATTCTTCGTCGTCAGCTTATTTGCCGGAGGACAGTTTATCGAGTCAGAGCTTAGCGACGGGCAAAACTACTTGATTTTCTCATTAATGCAAGGGCTTACTTTCGCTGCTGGCGTGTACATCATTTTAGCCGGTGTGCGGATGCTGCTCGGAGAAATCGTCCCTGCGTTTAAAGGGATTGCAGATAAAATGGTGCCAAATGCCAAGCCGGCCCTGGATGCTCCCGCTGTCTTTCCGTTCGCCAACAATGCGAGCATTTTAGGATTTATGTTCAGCTTTATTTCCGGACTCATTTGTATGCTGTTATTGCCGGTCTTTGGTTTAGCTGTCATTGTACCCGGTCTCGTTCCCCATTTCTTTACGGGAGCAGCAGCCGGAGTCTTCGGAAACGCAACTGGAGGAAGACGTGGTGCGATTATTGGTGCCATGGCTAACGGGATTCTGATCAGCTTTTTGCCGGCGTTATTGCTTCCCGTACTCGGTGGACTCGGTTTCCAAAGCACGACGTTTGGCGACGCAGACTTCGGTTTGGTCGGGATCATACTTGGCCAGATGATAAACACTATTCAATCGAATCTGATTTTCATCATTGTTGTGTTAGCAATCCTTGCCTTGCTGTTTGCCCTTGGTTGGAAAACTAGAAAAAGTACAAAAGAACAGACTGAGTCAGCTTAAGTAGATGGATGATTCAAAGCCGCTAAACCCGTGCTGCGAATCATCTATTTTTTTCATCGTAGTTCAACGAATTGCACAGATGGGTACCTTAATTGCACAGTTCCTTTGACTAATCGAACAATTGAACTAACTAATTGCACAGGTACATTAATTAATTAAACAGTTTCTTTAAATAATTGAACAATTACACTTCAAATTTGCACAGTTCCTTCAATTAATTATACAATCGCCCCAACACAGGAATAATTCGCCAAAGAAACACAAATAGTATAACAAGGAAAGGGTGGGTCCCATGTCAAACAGCTTATATCAACAAGAAAATCTAACAAAGCTTAATCAATTGAAGCATCTAGCTCCTGAGCAATTGCATGCTTATTCGGAATTTAACAGCACGGTCTTACAAGAGGGCGCTTTATCGAGAAAAGAAAAAGTAATCATTGCGGTTGCAATCGCTCATGCGAAGGAAGACACGTATTCCATTTATATTCATACGAGGACGGCGAAAGCGGAGGAAGTTTCTCTTGAAGAATTGGTGGAAGCGGTATTTGTTGCATCTGCACTGGAAGCAGGCGGTGCAGTCGCGCATAGCTCTCACATGCAAAATGCTTCGGATCCAAATGCCCCTGATGCTTTCTATGACAAATCCAATGTGAAAAAGCTTAACAATTTAAAAGAATGGGCACCTGATGGGTATAAAGCCTATTCCGATTTCAGTGCAGCAGCCATGAAAGAGGGCAAATTAAGCGCAAAACTGAAAGAAATCATTGCCGTCGGTGCCGCCCATGTTACTGAATGTCCGTATTGCATTGATGCTCATACGAAAAAAGCAGAAAAAACTGGAGCGACAAAAGAGGAGCTTTCCGAAGCGATCCTGGTAACATCGGCTGTACTTGCCGGAGGTCCCTACGCCCATATGGTGAATTTGATTCAAAGCTACGAAGAAGAGAAATAATGGCCGAAAGTCCAACTGCGGACAATTCGGCTTTTTTATTTATAACTTGATCGCAGCAGATTCACTTTTTGTTTTAAATACATGTATTGATTTTCATTTGTATCGGCAAATGCCTCTTGTCGGCTGGAAACAACATCTAAATACTGAATGGGTTTTGTAAATTGTGATTCTGTGTAATCGCAGCGTTCACCATTTATCAGATTGTAAAAATGCCAGCCTCCCTCAGTTTTCGTCTTAAAAATGTCTCCCCCGAATAAATCATTAATAACTAATGCTGTAACCCCGCATTGCCCCTTTGCCGGGTTACCTTTGCTCCATTGTGAACTCGATTCAAAAGACCACGCTTTAAATAATATGTTTCTTATTTTTCTATCCACTTGTTCTCTTCCTCCTATAGCAAAAGGATAACTCCAGCAATTGCAGGTGTGAGAAATAAGGCCGTTTTCAGCATTGGCTTCGGCGCTAAATTTGTGAATTTCGCTCCAATGTAAGATCCGCACATGGTACCAATTAATATTTGCAGAAGCAGTATAAAGTCCACAGCACCCTCCGTGATATAGCCAAATCCTCCTCCAATTGCAATAGGTAGGATGACAAGCATGGTCGTTCCGACAGATTGGCGAATAGACAGTTGCAGCAGAATTAGCAACCCGATTTGGATAAAGGGAGCAGAACCTATACCAAACGTTCCAGATAGGATTCCTGAAATGATTCCTAAGAAAATACTTCTAATCCACATATCCGGCTCGCTTAACCTCTTTTCTTCCTTACTGTCTTTAAAAAACAATTTAACAAACATGAGGATGGCTGATAAAAATAACATAGCGGAAGTAAAATAGTGTAAAATATGCTCAGGTATCACTAAAGCGATTTTAGCTCCGATGAAAGCTCCAACCGCTGCGAACACACCAACAATCAGCCCCGTTTTTATGTTTATGTTTCCTTCTCTGTAGTGGCTGAAAGCTCCCGAAAAGCTTGTAAATGCCATTCCTGCGAGTGAAGTTCCAAGGGCTGTATGTATCGGGATATGAAATACGACCGTTAAAAGCGCAATAATAAATCCTGCCCCGCCTGCGCCTACAAATCCAAGCAAGATTCCTAAAGCGAACATCGTTAGAATAATTAGCATAAATATTGCCTCCAAAAGATGGAATACAGCTGTACACAGTTCTAATTTTTCTATTATAAACCTGAAACTCTTATAAAATAAATATCTTCTTTATTAATCCAGCGATTCGCAAAACTAACCGACTTTCTCAATAGGTAATAACATGCCGGTGTGGCGGTTATGACCGGTCATTGATAAAATAAAATTGTGTAAGTTCTTACTGGTGAAAGGGGAAGCACATATGCCTACAATATCCGACGTTGCAAAATTATCTGGATTGTCGAAAGCAACGGTATCACGTGTAATAAATAACCATTCCTATGTTTCAAAAGAAAAAAAAGATCTGGTACTGAAGACAATGAAAGAGATTGGCTATACTCCAAACCCTTCCGCAAGAAAATTAAGAGGCCAAGTTACAACTACAATTGGCGTCATAGTTCCTCGGATCGTTAATCCTTTTTTCGCTTACCTGGTAGATTCGATTGAACAAGCCGCATACAGTAAAGGTTATCAAGTTCTTATTTGTCAAAGTCATGAAGACAGGGACAAAGAAATAGCTTTTTTAAACTTACTCAAAAACAGACAAGTTGATGGGATCATCATGACATCGATTGAAAACGAATGGCAAGCAATAGAGTCTTATATAGAATACGGACCTATCGTGCTTTGTAACGAATATATCGAAAATTCTAAAGTTCCAATGATTCATTTAAACCAATACAAAGGAGCATACATTGGAATTAAACATTTGATCGAAAAAGGCCATAAAAGGATCGCTTATTGTACCGGCGGTCTTTTTGCAGAGCAAGGAAAAGATAAAGACCGGAATCAAGGCTTTCAAACAGCTTTGAAAGAATCAGGGATTGAAGTGGAGCCAGAGCTGATATTTGTAAATAAACATACGGTTGAAGACGGAAAACAGGTCATGAAAAATATTCTAAAAATGGACGATCGCCCGACAGCAGTATTTACAGGAAGTGATGAAATTGCCGGCGGAATCATGATGGAAGCAATTGAATGCGGTTTAAGAATCCCAGACGACATCGCGGTTATGGGATTTGATGATCAACCTCTCGCAGAGTTATTAAACCCTAAATTAACCACAATTAAACAACCGGTAGAACAAATGGGAAAAAAATCGATCGAAATAATAATCGACCTCTTAAAGAATCCAGAATTTAAGGTGCAAACCTATGAATTACCGATCCAACTCGTAGTTCGTAAATCAACTTGAAATAAGAAATCGATTTCACCCTCCTATTTGTATCCTAAAGCTTAATAAGTCGATATCCTGATGTTGATTAGTATCCAAGGGAATTCCTTTTTATATTCAGGGTATTCCTTTCTAATTATGAAATCGATATCATATAAATCCTAAGCTACAAATAGATCATGAAATAAAATAAAACAAGTATAATCACGACTTGATCATCCATGGAAAAATTATTGACATATGAAATCGGTTTCAGTAAAATCTAAATCAGAGAAAGCGTTTTCCATCATTTATCGGGTAGTAATGCATGACTACCTGACGGGAAAGGTGACACATATGAATAAAAGAATCATTTATTGGAAGCTTAGTATGTATTTCTTTTTCTTTTTCTTTTCTTACGCATTGTGTTATTCATTTTTTGCCATTTGGCTTGGCCAAAGCATCAAACTAAGCGGTGTTCAAACTGGCATAATCTTTTCTGCAAACGCTGTCTTTACCATGGCTTTCCAACCTTTATACGGTTACGTATCAGATCGCATTGGATTGAAAAAAACGTTGCTTTACACTATAAGTTTATTGGTTGTTTTGGCAGGCCCTTTCTTTATTTATGTATACGGCCCCCTTTTAAAATGGAATTTTTGGTTTGGTGTACTAGTCGGAGGTTTTTACCTTGGGCTCACTTTTCTTGCTGGTTGTGCAGCTATCGAATCTTACATTGAAAAAGTAAGCCGGAAATACAAATTCGAATTTGGACGCGCTCGGATGTGGGGCTCAGTGGGATCTGCTGCTGCTGCTTTCATTGCCGGGAGAATCTTTAATTTCGATCCAAATATTAACTTTTGGATGGCTTCCTTCTCTGCCATACTATTAATCTTTATTCTCTTTTTTACAAAAGTAGAAATGAATGAAATTGAAATTGAAAAAGCGGAATCTGTTACGCTCAAGGATATGGGAAACCTTTTCAAGCTGAAAGACTTTTGGGTATTTATGATTTTTATGCTAGGATCAGCGTGTGTATATACGGTTTTTGACCAGCAATTTCCTTTATATTATGCTTCACTTTTCCCGACATCAGATTTGGGAAATCAAGTTTTTGGATATTTAAATTCTCTTCAGATTTTTCTAGAAGCAGGGACGATGTTTCTGGCACCATTTTTGGTTAATAAAATTGGAGCTAAAAACAGCCTGATACTTGCAGGGTGTATTATGACATTCAGAATGATCGGATCAGGCTTGGTTTTTGACCCTTATAGCATTTCATTTATTAAATTAATTCATGCCTTTGAGCTTGCAACTATGTTAGTAGCCATTTTTAAATATCTTGCGGAACATTTCGATACTCGGTTGTCTTCAGTACTTTATTTAATAGGCTTTCAGTTTTCTACACAGATTGGAACTGCGGTTCTATCGCCTATTGTCGGATCGCTTTATGATCAGATTGGTTTTAGACAAACATACCTGTATATGGGAGCAATCGTTTTTGCTTTTACTTTGTTTGGAGCATTTACGTTATTAAGCAGTCATAAAAACATCGTTCCGTCTCGTTCGATTAGCAAGGGAAGCGCTTAAGTTTTGCTGATAATTGAAACCGGCAATATTTCTAACAATCAAACCTAACAATGAAAATGGAGGATATAATCAATGCAAAGTAAAAAATGGTGGCAAAATAGCGTGATTTATCAAATTTATCCGAAAAGCTTTAAAGACACAAATCATGATGGAATTGGAGATATTAACGGTGTTATTGAAAAATTGGATTATCTAAAAGAATTGGGGATCGATGTTATTTGGTTAAACCCTGTATTCTGTTCTCCGATGGATGACAATGGGTATGATATTTCCGATTACATGGACATAGCGCCTGAGTACGGAACAATGAATGATATGGACCGTTTAATTGCGGAAGCTAAAAAGCGAGAGATATCTATTATCATGGATTTGGTCCTTAACCATACATCCGATGAACATCCTTGGTTTATCGAGTCGAGAAAAAGCAAAGACAATAAAAAACGCGATTGGTATATATGGCGAGATCCTAAAACCGATGGGTCTGCTCCAAATAACTGGCGTTCTAAATTTGGCGGCTCCGCATGGGAATATGACGAAAGATCGGGTCAGTACTATCTGCATGTATTCTCTAAAAAACAGCCGGATTTGAATTGGGATAATCCCGAGGTTCGAGAAGCATTATATGAAATGATTCATTTTTGGCTAAAAAAGGGTATTGCAGGCTTTAGGCTGGATGCGATTACTTTTATTAAGAAAAGTGATATGATGGATGATTTCCCTTCAGATTCTTCTGATGGCCTATCACCTGTTGATATCGGAACATTAAATCAACCAGGATTACTCGAACATTTACATGAATTAAAGAAAAAAGCTTTTAATCAAGATATATTTACTGTTGCTGAAGCGCCCGGTGTTTTAGCAAGGGATTTACCTGACTATGTCGGCGATAATGGCGTTTTCGACATGCTCTTTGAATTTGGACATGTGGACATCGATTTAGATAAAGACGGAAAATGGTACAAACCGCTTGACCGTCCTCTCTCCGGGCTAAAGAAAGTAATCTCTGAAAGCCAAGAAGTTATTAATCAAATTGGATGGAGTCCGCTTTATATTGAAAATCACGACTTGCCGCGCTCTATTAATCATTTTCTAGGACAACATGTCGATGGACCTATTCCAGCAAAATTATTGGCCACGTTTTATATGCTTTTAAAAGGAACTCCTTTTATTTATCAAGGACAAGAGCTGGGAATGACGAATGTAAATTTCCCTTCAATCGAATATTACAATGATATTGCATCGATCGGCCAATACAAACAGGCTGTGGAAGAAGGGTATTCGGAGGAAGAAGCACTAAAAACAATTTGGCGCCGCAGCCGTGACAACGGACGTACTCCAATGCATTGGGATAATGGCAATAACGCCGGGTTCTCGGAACATGAACCGTGGCTGAGTATCAATCCCAATTATCAAACAATTAACGTTCAAAACAATCTAACCGACAGTAATTCTGTGTTTCATTATTATCGGCAGCTTATTCAACTTAGAAAGAACAATGAAGTTTTGTTACACGGTTCATATGATAACCTGATGCCTGATGATAAAGACCTTTGGACTTATACACGTTCATTAGGGAATGAAAAAATCATTGTTATTCTTAACTTTTCCGATAAAACTGTACCGCTACACCTTCCATCTCCTATCAATATCAATGAAACGCCACTGCTTATTGGTAATTATTCAGCTGAAAATAATGAACCGATGGAAACCAACCTATTAAGACCTTTTGAAGCAAGGGTATTTCAATTAAAATCGGAAAATTAGTATTCGTAACCAGCTGGGTTCAAGAATTGAACCCAGCTGGTTTTTTATTTGGTTAGATAAAATCATTAACATTCTTCAATCAATACATATTTGCTTAGTCTTTGTAAAAAGAATATTATTAGCTACTCCTGCCAACTTATCGTAAAGCAAAATGATAGCGAAACTCATTAAGCCTGCGTTAAACTAGCCAATTATAGAAAGGATGAATGCATATTGGATTTACAACTAAAAAATAAACTCGTCATCGTAACAGGCTCAACTGCTGGGATTGGAAAGGCTGCAGCCAAGGCTTTTCTTGAGGAAGGAGCAACGGTGATTATTAATGGACGCTCTTCAGAAAAAGTTTCTGCAGTAGTAGAGGAGCTTTCTTCCTTCGGTACTGTACACGGAATCGCAGCAGACTTGGCTAATCAAGACGAGAGCAAATCCTTTGTCGAAAAAGCATCTGACATTGGTGAAGTTGATGTACTTGTAAACAATCTGGGCTTTTTTGAGGTGAAGGATTTTACTGAAGTGTCGGATGAGGAATGGCTCCGTTACTTCGAAGTAAACGTCATGAGCGCGGTACGCCTTTGCCGTCATTTTCTGCCGCTTATGCTTAAAAGGGATTCCGGACGTATTTTAAACTTGGCAAGTGAAGCGGGAGTGAAGCCTCTGCCGCAAATGATTCCTTATTCGATGACAAAAACTGCGTTAATCAGCTTATCAAGAGGACTGGCGGAAATGACGAAAGGCACCAATGTCACCGTTAATTCCGTATTGCCCGGCCCTACTTGGACAGAAGGCGTCGAAAACTATATGAAGGGTGCTGCACAAGCTGCCAATGAAGAGTTAGACACCTTTGTCAAAGATTATTTTAAAGTGAATGAGCCAACATCGCTCCTGCAGCGTTATGCCACGGCTAAGGAGGTTGCCAGCACCATTGTGTATCTGGCTTCTGGAAAAGCCTCAGCAATAAACGGATCCGCCCAAAGGGTTGAAGGCGGGATTATCAGATCCTTGTAGTAGTAAAAAGCGTAACCGGGTTGGTTACGCTTTTTACTTAAGCAAATACCTTTTTAATTTTTGCAATCGCCCAATCCAACTCTTCCTTAGAGATGACAAGAGGCGGGGCAAAACGGATGACTGTATCGTGCGTCTCCTTGCACAGCAGCCCTTCTTCCTTTAATTTTTCGCAATACGGACGGGCAGGTTCATGAAGCTCCATGCCGATAAATAATCCTCTTCCTCTAATTTCTTTAATATGAGAATGAGTGATTTCCGCTAATTTTTGTTTAAAGTACCCGCCAAGCTCAAGTGACCGTTTGACGAGATCCTCCTCTTCGATCACTTCAAGTGAGGCGATCGAAACAGCACAAGCGAGGGGATTTCCTCCAAATGTTGATCCGTGTGATCCGGCATTAAAAACTCCTAAAACCTCTTTGTTAGCGACTACGCAAGAAATCGGGAAAACACCGCCGCCAAGAGCTTTTCCCAAGATCAAAATATCAGGATCAATGTTTTCCCATTCATAGGCGAACATTTTCCCCGTTCTTGCCAAGCCGACTTGAATTTCGTCTGCTATAAATAAAACGTTATTATCTTTGCAAATTTCAGCTGCTTTTTGAAGAAATCCTTCAGGCGGAAGGACAATTCCAGCTTCTCCTTGAACCGGTTCAACAAGAAAAGCAGCAGTATTTGGCGTGATTGCTGCTTGTAATACTTCGATGTCTCCGTAATCGATGATTCTTATGCCCGGCAGCATCGGCCCAAAGCCTCTTTTATATTCATTCTCCGAGGAGAGAGAAACGGCAGTCATGGTTCGGCCATGAAAATTTCCGGCGCAAGCGATGATTTCCGCCTTGTTTTCGGCAACCCCTTTGACATCATATGCCCAGCGGCGGGCTGTTTTCACAGCTGTCTCAACTGCTTCAGCACCTGTATTCATAGGAAGAGCCATCGTTTTATTCGTTAACTTGCAAATCTTTTCGTACCATGGACCAAGCTGATCGTTGTGAAATGCCCGTGAAGTCAATGTCACGCGATCTGCCTGGTCTTTTAAAGCTTGAATGATTTTAGGATGGCGATGCCCCTGGTTGACTGCAGAATAAGCACTTAACATATCCATATACTGATTGTTCTCAGGATCCTTCACCCATACCCCTTCTGCTTCAGAAATAACGATCGGCAGAGGATGATAGTTATTCGCTCCGTATTCCTCGGTTTGTTGGATGATTTTATCCGTTTCGTTTCTAATCGAATCCATTTTTTAAATCCCCCTCCACAAATTCCGTTACAGTATAGCTTATGTCACAGACGTTCCTGTTTCCTTTAATAGTAAAAAAGAATAACAAAAGATTCAACAAGACGATTTTAAAAATTTGAGGCAAATAAAAAAGGATAAAAGAAAGGTATCTCTTATCCCGCATCTTAAAAAGTCCGCTTTACCTGGACGTTACTTTATTTTCTCTGTCGATTTCCGCAAGTCTTGCGCTTATCTCTTCTTCTGTCATTTCATGCTCTTTCACATATAAGTTGCGCGGATCCACACGGCATTCGTGGCTGCAGCTGCGCATATATTTGTACTCGTTCTCCTCTGAGCAGATGATTTGCTTGTTGCACTCAGGATTGGCACAGTTTACATATCGTTCGCACGGTTCACTGGTGAAATAATCCTTACCGACGATGACATGCTCTACGCGGTTGACTGGAACACTAATTCGTTCGTCAAATACGTAGCACTGCCCATCCCAGAGTTTACCTTGCACTTCGGGATCCTTGCCGTAAGTGACAATACCGCCATCCAGCTGAGAAACATCCTGATGGCCTTCTTTTAACAGCCATCCTGAGAATTTTTCACAACGTACCCCGCCTGTACAATAGGTAAGAATCTTTTTTCCTTCAAGAACTTCATTGTTATCGCGAATCCAATCAGGCAACTCACGGAAGGTCTTAATATCAGGTCTAATCGCTCCTCTAAAGTGCCCAAGATCGTATTCATAATCATTACGCGCGTCAATCACAACTGTATCTTCTTGCTGCATATTTTCATAAAATTCCTTCGGGCTTAGATGCTTTCCCGTAATTTCGAGTGGATTCACATCATCCTCTAAGCTAAGGTTGACAAGTTCCTTTTTATGGCGAACGTGCATTTTCTTGAAGGCATGGCCGCTTGCTTCATCCACTTTAAACACGGTATCAGCAAAGCGCGGATCCTCCCTTAAAGCCTGCATATATTTTTCAGTCTGCTCAACCGTTCCTGAGACAGTACCGTTAATACCTTCTTCTGAAACGAGAATTCGTCCTAATAAACCGAGTTCTTTGCAAAATTCCAGATGATCGATGGCAAATTGCTCAGGATCCTCGATTGGGACATATTTATAATAAAGTAAAACTCTATATTCCATAATTAAACACCCTGTTCAATTTTAATTTAAAAAACTACTATCCTTTATCATACAACAAAAATTGACACAGGAAAAATATTTTTTCTGGAAAAACAGAGATATCAGACCACTTTTCATTTTAAAATATTGATTTGTCCCCATTTTAGTAAATACATTTTTTCAATAAGGATCAAGTTCTAAGTCCTTTTTAGAATTCTTTTTAGGCTTTATTATATCTGAGTGTTAATTTTGGCTCAAAAGAACCACCATTGAAAAGCGGTAAATTTAACTATTGTGATCCATTAAAAGCACACGTTTTACAAATTCCGCCTTTGCTTCCGTATACGCTTCTCGATCATTGGCAAATTCTTTTGCCAATCTTCTTTTAAGGATTGCGTATTCTTCCACTAAATGAGAATTCGCTCTTAAAGTGTTTCGGAATAAAAGTTGTTTTCGCCACCGCTCTTCTCCCTTCAACATGAGCTGCAGATGTGCGGCACGCTTATCGTTCTTCACCTTAACAAAAAATCTTCTCCATGGCCGATTATCTAATTCGGGTGGCACATAATGCCATCCATAGGAAACTAATTTCTGTGCCATTTCGTTAATTTGCTCCATAGATGGAATTGAAGCCATTAAATCAATGATCGGTTTAGCTGGCAAATTAGGTATGGAAGTGCTCCCAATATGCTCAATCTCAGTAACACCAAAAATAGAAAGCAGTTTATATAGTTTCTGTCTTTCCTCATTACCTTTTATGATCCACACAGGATCAGGATTTTTTATTTCTACTGATTCTATTGCCCAAACAGGAAAGTTACTGTTGTTCTTGAGGTTCACAGGTAAATCATCTCCGAACGACAATTTAACCCTATTACAGAACGAAAATTTGTAACAGTGTAGTTTAACATAACCTTATTTTAACCCTGTAAGAGTGATTCCCTTAATAATTCGCTTTTGGAAAAACAGGAAAACAAGTATTAAAGGAATGACCGATAGAGCAGCACCCGTCATTACCATTTCCCAATTTGATTCGTTTTCACTTGAAAAAAAAGCCAACCCTACTGGCAACGTCCTAACATCTTCTGATTGGCTGATGATTAGAGGCCACAGAAACGCATTCCAGTTTCCCAAGAAAGTAAAAATACATAATGCGGATATTGCTGGTTTGACAAGTGGAATAACAATTTTTATAAAAATGCCAAATTCGCTCATTCCATCAATTCGTGCAGCATCCAACAAATCATCGGGAATCGATTCGATAAATTGTTTCATTAGATAAATACCGAATGCCGAAATAACACCAGGAAACATGATACCCCAGTACGTATCTACCCACCCCAATTGGGAAGACATGATATACCAAGGTATGATCAGCATTTCTGTTGGAACCATTAATGAACTTAGAATTGCAAAAAAAATGACCTTTTGTCCAACAAAGGAGAATTTAGCCAAAATATATCCTATTAAAGTATCAAAAAAAGCCACGCTAAGTGTAGTTAAAGAAGCAATGAACAGGCTATTTAGAAACCATCTGCCAAATAACGTGTCAGTAAAAATTCTAATGTAGTTTTGTATCGTTGGATTTTCCGGTATCAATTGAAATGAAAATATTTCTGCCGGTACTTTGAATGAGGTAGAAATCATCCATAGAAAAGGAAATATCATAAGAATTGCGCCAAACATTAACACAATATAGAAAACAATTTGCAATGCCTTTTGGCTAGCTGCCATGTTTCTCACCTCTTTCTTTTCAATATTCAAATTTTTTGGTTAGCACTTTTGTTTGAAAGATAGTGATCATAAAAATGATCAAAAAGAGAATAACGGTTGCCGCAGAAGCATATCCCATTTTAAACTGACTGAAAGCCAATTGATAAATGTATTGAACAATGGTAATCGTTGAGTTAAGCGGTCCTCCTCCTGTCATATTTTCTACCTGAGTAAAACTTTGTAAAAAATTGATCGTTGCTATTATAGCGGAAAAAACAATCGTTGGATTCAGCAGAGGAATGGTTATATGCAAAAACTTCTTCCATGCTCCAGCCCCGTCAATATCTGCCGCTTCATAATAAATAGTCGGGATGTTTTCAAGTCCGGCCAAAAAGATAATTATTTGAAAACCAAGCCCTTGATAGATGATGGTTGCAATTACGATATAAATAGCTTGATCAGGGGATTGAAGAAACAATTGCTTTTCGAAACCGATACTCAACAAAATATCATTAATGATTCCATTATTCATAAAAATCCACTTAATCACCCAGCTAATGGCTACCGCACTCGTGATATAAGGAATAAAATAGAGCACCCGAAACAGTCCTTGAAACTTATTGATCTTTTGCAGTAATAAAGCAATGGCCAGTCCTACTATCAATTGAAGAGATACACCTATGACAACGTAAATCAAAGTATTACTCAACGCCTTACCAAAAACAGGATCTTGAAATAACTGAACATAATTATTTAAGCCAACAAACGGCTTATCCTGAGACATAATATTCCATTCCCTAAAACCGATATTAAACGTGTAAAGCATGGGAAAAAAACGGATGGAAATAAAAAACAGCAATGGAATCGCCAAGCTACCATAAACAAACAGGTATTTTTGCTGGGTAAGGGTCATTCGATAGATTTTCGATTTGCTTTTGGCTCGTTTTTGTCCGACATAGTCCAATTTGTTTCCCCCCTATTAAAAGAGAGAAATTAAAAAAGTTCTCTCTTTGTTTTTCTACTGATTCCAATATTCATCAAACAAGCTTTGGGTTTTTTCTTCTAATTCTGCAAATGCACCTTCAACACTAGTCTGTTTTAGCAGAACCTTATTTATTGCGTCGAGGATATACTGCCTTTCCACATTTTCATCAATAAAGAAGTGAGATTTCCCATCAGGCAACTGGTTGACAAAAGATCCAATAATCGGATCATTTACATACTTGTCTTGCAGTGCGACTTCTTTCTTGGCCGGGAGCTCGCCAATTTCATCAGACCATTTTTCCATGACTTTGTCACTCGCTAAAAATTGCAAAAACTTTACGGATGCCTCTAGTTTTTTCCCATCTACATTTGCGGTTATTCCATTTGCCCAGTAAGTTGCAGGTGTGGCTTTTTCTTTATAGGAAGGAAGAGGTGCCACACCATAATTTAAATCGGGAGCCCCTTTCTTTAAATCTCCTAAGCGAAAGGAGCCATCAATATTCATAGCGGCTTTACCTGTTTTGAAAGCTGTAGAGTCATCGGTATAAAAGTCTTTCTCCCCTATTTTATGGACGGTTGATAGTTCGACTAAATATTTAAATGCTTCTAAACCAGCGTTATTGTCGTCCCAAAGAATTTTCTTGTAATCATCACTTTGGTCTTTTCCGCCTGCCTGATAGAGAAGGCCGTCTCTAAACCAGGTGTGCAGTTGGGCTTCAGGCTGCCAGGCAAGCCCTTCTGTAATCAGTTTTCCATTCTTGTCCCTTACCGTTAGCTTTTTGCCTATATCGATTAGCTCATCCCATGTTGTCGGAGGATGTTCAGGATCCAAACCGGCTTTTTTGAATAAATCTTTGTTATAAAAAAGAGCTAGTGTGCGAACAGCAGTAGGAAGCGAATAATATTCACCATCCAGCTTTGACGTTTGAATAAATGGGAAATATTCACTTTCAATTTGCTCCTGTGGAAAATCGTCCTTAGGCAAAGGCTGTAAAAAGCCTGATTTCACATATTTAGGCAACCATCCATAATACAGATTAATAACATCCGGCCCTTTCCCAGCGGGGACTAATGCTGCAATTTTTTGGTTGTACTGTTCATACGGAAACGTTGTCTGCTTAATCTTGATACCCGGATTTTCTTCTTCAAATTGTTTAATTAGATCATCCATTAAATGAACTTTTGAATCAAAAGAATACTGCCAGTATTCAATTTCAACAGTGTCGCTACCCGAACTTGCTGTGTCTTTACTTGAACATCCTGTAAAAAGTAATATTGAAAAAGCTAACAACAGGATTAATTTATAATTCATTTTCAACTTCTTTCCCCCTTTTATAATTGTTACGGTCTTTCTTCTCAATTCCCAATAGATATCTGGCGTTATTACCAAAAATGTTTTCAAGATCATCTTCGCGCATATTCATCTCTCTGCACGTTCGGACCTGATCCTGGAGATATCTATAAACGTACCCTCTTGGAAATCCGTTTGAATCTGTTCCAAAAATGATCCGTTTCGATCCAATCAATTCAAAGGTTTTACGAAACAAAATTTCCAAATCAAGATGGTATGGCATCCATCTCACCCATTGATTTGATCCCGAAGTATCAATGTAAATGTTCGGGCAGCTCCAACAAAGGTGAAGCAGCTCTTGAAAATAACCTGCACCAAAGTGCGGAATGATGATGGGTATCTCAGGATACTCTCTAGCTACTTGAAAAATTGAAAGGGGACTGATGTTTTGATGATTGACAATCCCCCCTGCTCTTCCCAACAAACCAAAATGGATTAAAACTGGCAATCTCTTATCTGCTAAGTATGTCCAAACTTTTTTAAGAGACGGATCGTGGAAATCCTTATTAACAAGCGGGCCAAATAGCTTATATCCCTTCAATCCCAGTTCCTCCACTGCCCGCTTTAATTCAAGATGAGCATCCTCTCTTTCAATCGAATGGTAAGCAAAGCCGGTAAATCTTGAGGGGTTGAATCTAATATAACTAGCCATTATGTCATTACTTTCTGCCGTTAAAAAATTCAGAGTATCAATTTGATAGGCGTCAAGTTCTTTTTCCCAACGCTCAATGAGAGGAGCTTCAAGATCATTTTGTTCGGTTTCTTGTTTTGTGTTCGGGAAATCCCAAGTAAGTTTCATTCGGTCGGAACGGTCTTTGTTGTACTCATTAACCACTTTGTTTTTTGTGATAAAAGAAAGAGAGTATGGCAAATGTCCATGAATATCAACTACTCTAAAAGGGGCCTTAAATAACATGAAGTTCCCATCCCTTACTAAAATTATGTAACATGAAAGCGGGCTGTAACTATACCCGTTAATTCCACACATCATTCGAATATTTTCACAACTTTCCCCCAACAGACATGCGGACAAAAACATTGTTTTGGATAATCATCTAATTCCTCAATATTTTGTAACATCACTCATGTAGACATATCGATTATCAAATCTTCTTTTATTGATTCCTATAAAAATTAAATCTATTTCTTTACAGCATCACCTCTATATTATTAGCCGTTCAGTTATGCGAGATTCTTTACAAAAGTGTTTACTAGAATATGTTACCAATATTAATTATATTATTCCTATAAGTCAAGTTGGTATTAAGTTAATAATTTGACTTCTCTGGTAACCGTCGGTTATATTATAACCATAGGTTAGTAACCAATGGTTATAAAGTACCCCTTCAACCAGCAAGGGTTTCGAAGAATAGCCTCCGTACATGTTAGGTGAACCAATTGGCTTTTACAGGCAGCCGTCCCCCGCCTGTTCACCTGCCGACAGCTTTGTGGCGGGGGACTTACTGCCCATTAATGCGGGATAAAAGGAGAATTCTCATCAATGACTAAAATTGACCAGCGTTCAGATGAAACAAAAAATAATATCCTTACTGCTGCAAAGGAACTGTTTGCCGACCGGGGGTATGACACAGTAACGATGCGGCAAATCGCGAAAAAAGCAGGCTGCTCACATACGACGATTTATATTTATTTTAAGGATAAGGAAGCTCTGCTCCACCAGCTTTCAATGCCTTCATTGCTCAAATTGCAAAAGCAAATGGAACAAATCGCACAGCATGATGCTTTAACCCCAGAAGACAGATTGAAACAAATCAGCCATAAATTTATCCATTTTTGTTTACAGAACAAAAACATGTACACAATCATTATCGCCGCACAATCTACCAGGATCGATGAGAAAGATCCAAAGCTCGAAATTAATAAACTTCGCAACAATATGTTTGCTTTATTGATGAGCGTCATTCAGGAATGTCTCTCTATACCGAAAAACGAACAGCTATTAACATTTACGCGTATTTTTTTCTATAACCTCCATGGAACCGTGAGCACTTACACTTATTCGAATGAATCAGTCGAAGAATTGATGAATAGATTATCATCAACCTTTGATGAAGCCGTTGATGTCATTCTTTTTGGTTTTAAAGAAAAAATAAATCAGGGAGCAGATGAAAAATGAAAAAACAACAAATTTCAGAGCATATTTGGAGCTTGAAAACGTGGATGATAATCCCGGTTCACGTGTGGATCGTTACTGATGACGATGGAGTCACACTCATTGATGCAGGCATACCTTCGATGGCTAAAAGCATTTTATCATTTATTGATGAGCTGCAGGCCGGACCACTTCAAAGAATTCTGTTAACGCATGGCCATTCGGATCATACAGGGGCGATTTCTTCTATTTTAAAAACAGCAAATGTCCCGGTTTATGCGCATCGAATCGAAATCCCGTATATGGACGGAGAACTGCCTTATCCACGCCGAAAAAAAGCCGCCCAATCCGTTTCAAAAGAGATAGCCAAAGCACTTCCTGAAGATGAGCACGGAAACTTAACTAGGATGGCAGAACTCACCCCTTACCTTACACCTGGCCATTCACCGGGGCATGTCGTTTTTTATCACGAAAAGAATGAAGTAATGCTCGCAGGTGATCTCTTCACCTCTAAAAAAGGGAAGCTTCACCGGCCCATGCCAATGTTTACAGCCGATATGAATGAAGCGATCAAAAGCAGCACGATCGTCAGGAAATTGAAACCGAAGCGATTGGAGGTCTGTCACGGGAATTCAGTATTTCAGCCCGCCGATCACTTAGACGAATACCTTCAGAACTTTGGTAAAGAAATAAGCAGCCTCTCCATATGATCATCATAGAATATACCGTGTTAGCCATCCTTTTTCTTTTAGAACTCTCGGCTTTAGTAGCATTTGTTTATTGGGGCTTTCAGCTCGATAAAGGATTAGCTGTCAAACTGATCGTTGGAATCGGCACGCCGTTGCTTGTCGCCATCTTTTGGGGAATGTTCGTATCTCCAAAAGCAACAATTCCCGTTTCTGTTCCAATAGGAATTCTCTTGAAGCTTGTTATTTTCGGTGCTGCAGCAGCCGCCTTATACTTTGCCGGACAGAAAACACTCGCTATCATTTTTTTCATCGTTGTTCTCGTTGTGATTGGGTTGGATTATTGGCTGGGGTTTTGATACATGCGATTTAAATAAGAAGATCGAAGAAGCATTCATTATTCGATCTTTTTTTCTGCTTATTTTTAGGGAACTTTATTCAAAAAGATTCCTGTTTTTCTATATGGGACAGCAGCTGAAAAATCTGGCCCCTATGATATGATTCGTGTTCAATCAGATGATAGACGACCCACTCAGGCGTGACATCATAATCGGCAAGCACACGAGGCTTTCTCCAATCCGTCAGATCCATTGTCCTGAAGTGAGAAAGAAATACGTTTAGTACAGAATCCATGCGGTGAAAAAGATTTTCGTTCTAAAAAATATTCTTAAAGCAATTCCTGTAAATTAACTAGCGTTTAAAGTATTGAATCTATCACATACTATACAAGAAAAAAATCAGCTAAAAATAAAAAATAAGCATTTCCTATGCAAAATGTAGGAAGGTGTTTTATAATTTACAATTGGTCAGAAAGATTAAACGGTCTAAACCAATAAGAAAAGAGGTATATCATGAAAAAAGGACTATTTACCATCCTGTTCATTATGCTTTTTGCAGCATTAACAGCATGTGGAAATGCTGATAACTCTTCAGAGAAAGACAGTAATAAAAATGAAGACTTATGGACAGCAGTTAAAGATAAAGGTGTGTTAACCGTTGGAACAGAAGGAACCTACGCACCGTTTACCTTCCACGATGAAAAAAACCAATTGACCGGTTATGATGTGGAAGTTATCAAAGAGGTCGGCAAACGGCTTGATCTTGAGGTCGAGTTTAAAGAAACTCAATGGGACAGTATGTTTTCCGGGCTAAACAGCAAGCGATTTGATTTGGTTGCCAATCAAGTCGGTAAAAACGGCCGTGAAGACCAATATGATTTCTCTGAAAAATATACAACTTCTAAAGCTGTCGTCGTTACGAAAGCCGATAACAACAGTATCAAATCTGAAGAAGATGTCAAAGGAAAAACATCAGCTCAATCATTGACAAGTAACTACAACGATATCGCTAAAGAAGCAGGCGCCAATGTACAAGGCGTGGAAGGTCTTGCCCAGGCTTTACAGCTCATTCAGCAAGGAAGAGCAGATGTAACGTTTAATGATAAACTAGCTGTACTTAATTATCTAACAACGTCAAAAAATAAAAATGTAAAAATAGCTTTTGAAACCGGCGAACCACAAGAAACCTATTTTGCCTTCCGTAAAGGCAGTGATACGTTAGTTGAACAAGTGAATAAAGCTTTGGATGAAATGAAAGAAGACGGAACACTTTCAAAAATATCAGAGAAATGGTTTGGTGAAGATGTTTCTAATTAAGGATCTCCAAACTTTCGGATTTGCTATTCCATGGGATTTAATGCAGCAATCATTTTGGCCAATTTTACTAGAGGGAATCAGATATACGATTCCCTTAACTATTATTTCATTTATTGTCGGATTGATTATTGCACTCCTGACAGCTTTTGCCCGGATTTCCAAGGTGAAAATTCTCCGGTGGATTTTTAGTATTTATGTTTCAGCGATTAGGGGAACACCTCTATTGGTGCAATTGTTTATCATTTTTTACTTACTTCCTGAAATTAACATTTACATTGACCCGTATCCAACAGCGATTATCGCATTCTCTTTAAATGTGGGTGCCTATGCGTCAGAAATTATTCGCGCCTCTATTCTTTCTGTACCGAAAGGACAATGGGAGGCAGGCTATACGATAGGGATGTCTTATAGAAAAACCTTATTTCGCGTTATTTTGCCGCAAGCCATGAGGGTATCGATCCCGCCCTTATCCAACACCTTTATCAGTTTGGTCAAGGATACGTCACTTGCATCACAGATTTTGGTGACTGAACTGTTCAGAAAATCCCAGGAAATCGGTGCGACTCATCTCGATCAAATTGTCTATATTTACATGTTAGCCGCATTTATATACTGGATTATTTGCTTTCTTTTATCACTTGTCCAGCATCATATCGAACGGTATCTTGACCGATTTACAGCAAGATAGGAGGGTCCGTAAATGTTATCCGTAAGTGGATTACAAAAATCGTTTGGCGATAACACCATATTAAAAAACATTAATTTTGAAATAAAAAAAGGAAAAGTCATTGCCATTTTAGGACCGTCCGGATCAGGGAAAACGACATTGCTACGATGTTTAAACGCCCTGGAGACTCCCGAGCAAGGCATTCTCTCTTTTGATGATTTTTCCATCGATTTTTCTGAAAAGAACAAGCAATCAGACCTGCTTCGTCTCAGAAAAAAATCCGGAATGGTTTTTCAAGCCTATCACTTGTTTCCGCATCGGACGGCATTGCAAAATGTAATGGAAGGTCCGGTTCAGGTTCAGAAAAAAAACAAAGCGGAAGCCAAAAAAGAAGCTATCCAATTGTTAGAAAAGGTTGGTTTAGAGGATAAATTGGACTTATATCCGTTTCAGCTTTCCGGCGGACAGCAGCAACGCGTCGGCATTGCACGGGCGCTCGCAATCAAGCCCGAACTGATGCTTTTTGATGAACCGACTTCTGCTTTGGATCCAGAGCTTATTGGCGAGGTTCTTACGGTCATGAAAAACCTGGCTAACGAAGGCTGGACAATGGCTGTCGTCACGCATGAAATCAAATTTGCCCAGGAGATTGCAGACGAGATTATTTTTATCGATGGAGGGGTAATCGTCGAACAAGGTCCTCCGAGCGAGGTGCTCATCTCCCCTAAGGAAGAGCGCACCAAGCGCTTTCTGCACAGGATTTTGAATCCTCTTTGATCTGGAAAATGGAAACTACTGAAAAAGAAGATCTGCCACATCTTAGAATCCTTACTAATGAATCTAAGATGTGGCCTTTTTACATCTTTTTCAATAGAAAAACCCTCTATACAATAAAATATAGAGGAAGTTATTTTTTCTAATTAATTTATTTCTTTCAGGATAACCTTTATGCTCTAAACCAATTTGTCGATCTTTGTAGTTTGATTTCTTTTAGAAATCAGTTCTTCTTTTTCATTCGATACTTGTCCAACAATACTTACCCCAACCAATGTTACTACAGCTAGGACAATACTGAATATTCTAAATTTCATAGTCACTCCCCTCCTTTCGAATTTGTTTTTGTGCTTCAATCATTTTTTCATAAAATAAAGAGGAATCCTTATATTTTCCATTTTCACTGAAATATTTCGCTGCTTCCAATGCAAATTCCTCTATGTCAGGATACATTCCTTTCGATTCTAGAACAGAAAAGGAGTCTAATATACCCTTGGTATCCCCATCTTCAAGATATAATGACTTCAAAAAATGGAACTCTGCAATTAAACCTTCTTCCTTTAGTTGATATGCTTGAGCTAAACCCTCTTCATAAATTCTCTTCGCCTCGTGAATATTCTTTTGCTTAAATAAAATTTGGGTAAGTGAAAACCAAGCTTCAACTGAATGAGTAAGAAATTCTAATTTTCCTTCTACATACCGATTAACAGATTCTCTAAAATATTGTGTAGCAGTGGCGAAATCACCCATTTTCAAGAAGCAATTCCCAAGATTGTATAATGCTGCTCCTATTAGACGATGATTATTTTCAAGCTTCGCAATATATAAAGCGCTTTCAAGATACGGCAAGGCCTTGTCAGGGCGATGCAAATCATCGTAATTCCCCGCTATTACAAATTCACAATGCATTCGACGGACAGTGTATATTTCATAGGCCTGATAGGTTTGAAATGCCTGCATAGCATAGAGCAGCGATACTTGAGTTTGTTTCATATGATAATAAACCTCTGAGACTTTGTAGTTGAATTCAGCTCTTTCAATTTCGTCTGATACAGCATCTAACTTTTTTTCTGCTCTCTTATAAAACAATATTGCCTTTATAAAAAGACCCTTATTAAATTCATGCATCCCTCTAAAAAAGTTAAAATAATACTCTATCAATCCATTGAATTGCTCTTTTTTACTTTCACTGTCCTTTAACTCCTCTGGTAACTCTATCCTGTCATCTTTTAAAAATGCAGGGTCTACATAATCAATCATCATTTGATGTCGAAAGCTCATTAAATTGTAATAAATTGATAAATCCTTGTCATCCATGCTTTTCATCTTTTGCTCAATTTCTGATTTAATGATTAAAGCTTCATCAATATTATGCTTGCGAATTACATTATACCAATCGTTGATTCTCACCCCTACTTCTGAGGACACAATTTCCACCCAGTTTATCCCCTCCTTAATTTTATTGCTTTACACTAAAAAAATAGCATAGAAGTGTTTTACAAAAAAGAGTACAAATCCCTATAATTGGATGATTAGTCCTAAGTAGATTTTTATGAAAGGAGTATAAATAGATTGATGAAAGTGCAGACCATACAGCAATCTCGTAATATAATACTTCATCGAGAACTGTCTGACAAAAAAGCCCGCACACCTTAGACTGAAGTTACGGGTGTGCGGGCAATTCCAAGACTTTATCCTGTATTAACGGGCAGTAAACGCCCCATTGATTGAAGATTCACTTTATATTTGATCACCGGCTACGGCTTCAGCTATATTTACTGCATGATCACCGATTCGTTCCAGATTGCTGATGATATCAACGAAAACAATTCCTGCCTGGCCAGTGCATAATCCTTTGTTCAAACGAAGAATATGCTGCTTGCGAAGCTTTCGTTCCAACTTGTCAATCTGCTCCTCTTTTTCAATGACTTTTTCTGCTATGTCTTTATCATTTTGATCAAGAGCAGCTAAGGATTCCTTAATAGTTGAAACAGTCAATTCGATCATATATTTTAAATCGTCAATCGCCGATTCGGTAATGTCTACTCGAGTTGCCATTTTATATTCGACAAGCTCGATAAGATTTTCAAAATGATCTCCGACTCGTTCAATGTCTCTTACTGTATCCATTAACATATTATGCTCTTCTGACTCCTGATCAGACAGTGATGCAGATGACAGTTCGATGAGATAGTTAGTAATTTTCCGGTCAAGGTTATTGATTGCATCCTCTATTTGATAGGCATTTTTAGCATGTTTCGGTTGTTTGGTCAGCAAAAATTGATAGGTTTCTTCAAGTCCTTTTATAGCAAATTCACCCATACGCAAAACCTCTTCTTTTGCTTGTCCAAGAGCAATCGACGGTGATTGTTCAATAAAAATAGGATCAAGATGCTTTGCCTTGTACTCAATGACCGTATCCTTTCCAGGAATAATTTTTGTCACAAGAAATGCTAATACAGCAACAAAAGGCAGCTGAATAAGAGTATTCGTTGTATTAAATATCCCATGCGCAAAAGCAATCGTCATTTTGGGATCAAGGCTCCAAGCTGACTGGAGAAAGACAATAAATGATGTAAATGGTTTAAGCAAAACTAAAAATATGGCAGTCCCAATAAGATTAAACAGCACATGAGTAGCAGCCGCTCTCTTTGCTGCAACAGAAGCGCCAATTGATGCTAATACTGCCGTAATCGTTGTGCCAATGTTATCTCCGAATAATACTGGCAGCGCACTATTTATATCAATTAATGAATCGGCAAAAAGCCCTTGCAAAATTCCGATCGTGGCACTTGAGCTTTGCACAATTAATGTAAAAATGGTCCCTACAATTACTCCAAGAAGCGGATTCGAACTCATGTTTACTGTTAAATCATGAAATGCTTCCATTGTACGAAGGGGCTTCATTCCTCCGCTCATTAATTCCAATCCGTAAAATAGGGCACCAAATCCGAAAAAGACCTGTCCCCAATTTTGAAGTTTTTTATTTTTAAAGAAAAACAGAAGGAAAGATCCAACTGCAATAATCGGTAAAGCATACTCACCCACATCAAAACCGATAATAAATGCGGTGATGGTAGTCCCGATATTTGCTCCCATAATGACTCCTATCGCCTGGCGAAGTGTCATAAATCCCGCACTTACAAGCCCGACCGTAATCACAGTTGTACCGGAACTGCTTTGGATTAAAACGGTAACAATAATTCCAGCGAGAACACCCATTACAGGATTGGTTGTAAATCGATCCAAAATGTCTCTCAACCGATCTCCCGCAGATTTCTGGAGGCCGTCTCCCATGTACTTAATTCCAATCAAGAAAATTCCAAGTCCGCCAATAAATTCGAACAATAGTTTTTGTATATCTATTTCCAAAAGATTCACCCCTACATTCAATAAAAGTCTGCAAACTCCGTCCATTATGTTTAGAACCTTAAATTTTTGTAAACAACCAAACCGAAAACTTTACAATAACTTTACAATAATGAAATGTATATATCATTATTCAGTTTTTAAAGTACAATTACCTTACTTAAACAGCATTCTTTCGCAAATAAAAAAACCAAAATCATGTAGATTCTGGTTTTCTGTTCAACAATTCCTAATTAATTATCCACCTGTTTTTTTAGAGCCGGGCTCCTGTCCTTTTTCTTTTAGCCTCGCTAAATAGTACACTCTTTTTTCACGTGCAGCGGTTTTCATCGCTTCCAGCTTTTTGATTTGCCGATCCAGATGATCTTCGTGCGTTTCTAACAATTGAATTCGTTTGTTTAGTGTTTCATAGATGTCTTCTTTCCAATCATCTGTCTCCCAATCATTTCTGGCCAAAAGACAGCCTTCTTCCACATACGTCGCGATGTCTTCAAGCTTCATGCCTGTATCCTTCAGTCCGTGAATAAAACGAATGAACTGAAGGTCACGATCATCATAACGCCGAATCCCGTCTTCCTTTCCATTCTGCCGCTGGGGCTTTGGCAGGAGGCCGATTTTTTCATAGTACCTCAATGTAAACGCAGTGATGCCCGTTAATTTGGCTATCTCTCCAATTGAATACATCATGTACCTCCTATGATTCATTCGTAAGAATAACTTTCCCTACCGCTCTGGAATTTTCAAGTGATTGTTGGGCTCTTGCAGCCTCCGTTAACGGCACTTTCTCAGCAATAATTGGTCTAATCTTTCCTTCCTTTAATAATGAAAATACCTTTTGCAGATCCTCTCGAAACCAATCGAGTCTTTCTTTTTTTAAGCCTGTTATGGAATAGAGGGTTTGAGGATTTCCTCCCTGGGCTGTCTCATTTTCCGTTATTTGTTTCCATTCATTCGACCAATCACTTGAATTCCTCTTCTCAAGAACTGACGTATAACCATAGACGATGCACCGTCCGTTCTCATTTAAAGTTTGAAGCGAACGATTATAGTTTTCGCCGGCAATGTTAAGGAGAGTAATTACATTTTTATGAAAAAGTTTTTGTTACAAATTGGATATTTATTTGAGAAAATTTGTTTAATTATTGGGAAGGAAAAAATCCAGAGAAAAGTCCCTCATCGTGGTTCTGAAGGACAAAAAGAAGGAAAAGATCCAGAGAAAAGTCCTTCATAAGGATTCTGAAGGCTTTTTCTATGTTCAACATGGTTGCCTATTAAAAAATAGAGGCTGTCCGAATAGGGCAAATGCGATAAAATTCAAGAATGTTGATATATCAATTTACTCGAATATGAAGAAGGGCTTCCAAAAGTCGAAAAATCGACTTATTAGACAGCCCCGTTCTATTTAATTAGCCTTTGCTCGATTTCCATACCAGAGATAATAGCGCACAGCAGCTTCTTTCGGGATATCAGCGATCTCAGCGTGATGAATCGGTGTTCCGCGTGTTGCGATATCAAGAGTAGCAAGCCCTGCTTTTCGTTGCAGCCATGACTCAGTAACGGACAATTGTTCAATCTTTTGCTTCGTTGTTACAAACATTTCTGAGGAAAATGAACCCGAGCTCATTTGAATAAATCGATCGTCCACAGAAAAGCGGCTGTTATAAAAATTCAGTATTCGCAAGCACATAATAATCGCCAGCAATAAAATAGAGAAATACCATTTATCCGGCCAAATATAGACAAGGACAGCTGTTACCACTATCCAGAAGTAGCTCGGTCGTAAACATTTTACCCATAGAGCGGATTGTGGCAGCTTGTTCATATTCTCACTTACTTTAAATGCAGGAACAATATCAGGCAGCAGCTGCAGCGCCTTTTTTTCTGAAATGAACGGAAACAGCAGGTTCGATTCAACAGCCTCATCTCCAAATGCTCCTGCACAAACAAGCTCTACCTCTACAATGCCGAACAAGCGGCGAATAAACGATTTTTTGAATTTCACCGCTTGGACTCTTCTCTTTTCGATCATCCATTCGGATTGATTCAGGACCCCTTTTTGAATATAAATTCTCTCTGCATCCGTCTGAACAATATACCTGCCGAAACGCAAATACGTGAGTACCATGCCGAACACAACCGACACAAAAAAGAGAGCAATCCCGAATACAATCATCCACGTCCAAGCGCTTTGAACAAATTTCAAAGCGTTATCAAAATACTTTTCAAGCGATAAGATTTCATTAATTTTGAAAAGCAGTCCTACCAATATCGGGATAACCGCAGCAAAGCTAAATGACGTGAGTGAAGCATGAATGATTTCCTTTCCGCTTACCCTATACTTTATCTCTTTACAATCCGACGGTTGGAGATTGTCTGCTTCAACAAGTGTCTCTTTCTCTGCAGGTTGATTAGGAACAGGTGGTTTTTGTGCGACATATTCCTGAATCCTGAGAGCCTCCGAGCGTTTAATCAAGACTAGCTTAACCGAAGAATCTCCTTCTGTTGCAGCTGTATCAATTGTAATGGATGTTAAGCCGAAGAAACGGTGCAGAAAATTAGAATTGATCTGCACACCTTGAATGCGATCAAGCGGAATAAAACGCTTCTTCTTCATAAAACGTCCGTTTTGCACCCTCAGCTCATTATTATAAAAAAAATAATGAAAATTCCACCATTCAAATAAGATTGAAGTCATACGAAAGACAACAAACAAAATGACACCGATTTTTCCAATTGTCATTAATAACGATTCCGACCCTAGATTTATTAGATAAATGACGATTGGAATAATTAACTCTTTTATCAACTCACCAATCGAAAATAATATCCATAACGGATGCAGACGATGAGGTTTAGAGGCAATAGTATTCAATTCTTCCCGTCTCATACACATCTATCCTTTCCGTCATTCATTCTCGGTTATCTTGGCCAATACTGCGATTTGTGTCCGTAACGATTCTGCTTCCTCTTCCGGAATCGCCGGTATTTCATGAGAGGATGCTGTCGTTCCGATCTTAATCGTTGAGAGCCCATATTTCCTGAGAAGCGGTCCCTGAGAGGTATTGACATACTGTACTTTGGTCATCGGTACAATGATATGCGTCTTCTCTAAAGCCCCGTGCTTAAGCTGAATATGCTCCTCATCCACCCCGTATCTCCACGTTCGCTGCAGAAAAACCGGACGAATAAGAACACCGTATACGAAATCAAGCCCGACAAGTATCAGAATTACCCATGTGACGTGGCCAATCCAATCGTACCAACCAAATCGATCCTGACAATATAATAGAGCTCCAAAAATGAGCATTGTTATGATATGAGAAATCACTGAAGAGATTCTCCACACCTTTACCGCATTTTTTGAAATTCGTTGCTGCGGCTCCGGAATTGTATAATTCATTCACTTACGCCTCTTTCTATAAATTTCTTAATTACTTGATATACGAAATTTAGGGAGAAATGTTTCAATTTAAAATAAATGATATCTTTCTGAGAGATTTGATATGAACAAGGAGGAATCCTACTCTAAATACTCATTAGCCAGCTCAGAATTTAAATACCTTGCCATTCCTGTTTTCACCTTTTTTAAGCCTAGCTTCTGATAAAACTCTTCATTTCCAATAGTCGAGATTAAATGAACACAGGAAACATTACTTAGTTTATCAAGTAAAAACTCCATTATTTTTTTAGCTACCCCTTGTTTTTGAAAATCTGGATGGACGATAACGTCATAGATTGCTGCATTAAAAACCCCGTCTGATATCGCTCTTCCAAACCCAATCATTCGGCCATTTGTTGTCACCAAAGTGATGACATTACTTGCTTCAAAAACTTGTTTAATTGTTTCATTTGTATGCTTTGTCCAACCGACAGAACGATATATTCCCCTCATTTCATCAAGATTCACATTCGAAAAATCACTGTGTATTTTTATATCCAATTTAATTCCTCCTTATTTCACAAGAAATTCGGAGCTGATAATAAGCACCGAATTTCTTGTTGATTGAATATTTTCTTAGATAATTCACCCTTTATTATCATAGGTCTGCATATCCAGCGCCGCTACTTCAATTCCCTCTTCATTTTTCGATTTACTCGTTTCCGGAAGCAAGACGTTGCAAATACTGGCTCCGGTTAATAAAAAAATGGATATGTAAAAGGACAACGTATAATTACCCGTCTCATTATATAGCAGCCCCGGTAAATACGCACCGAGTGCAGACCCTATTTGATGGCTGAGAAATAACCATCCGAGAATTAATCCGACAGAATACTGCTTGAAATACTTGGTAGCTAACATTTGAGTTGGTGCTACAGTTGCAAAATCAACTAATCCGAATAGCACTGCAAAAATAAGCAATAAAAACGACTCATGACTGTATATAAGAACTAACAGTGATACTGCTCGTATGGCATATAACAAATACAGCATTTTTCTGCTGCTCCATCGGTCTGCAACAACACCAGAAACTAGTATTCCCGCTATATTAAATGCAGCTAATAAACTGATAGCGGCGCTTGTTACGCCTGTGGAGAACCCATGATCGTGAGAAAAAGGAATCAGATGAGTATCCATTAATCCGGTAGTCGTAAACCCGCATACCAAGAATGGCAAGATAAGAAACCAAAATTCTCTCATACGAAATAAATGCCAATATGGCACCTTCTCTTCAGTAGAAAATTTTACTCTGTTCTTTTCCTTATTGCTGCCGCCAATCGGCTGCAACCCTCTTTCTTCCGGGTGATTCCGCAGGAACAAGAGCACAATTGGAAATACAGTTACCATTAAGAACAGACCTAATATTACTACAGTCAGCTTCCAATCTAACCAATTGATTAACATAAGCGAACCGGGAACAAGCAGCATTTGGCCAGCTCCAAAGCCAGCTTCCATAATCCCAAAAGCAATACCGCGTTTTTCGTTAAACCAATTTGTCACTACAACCGTAGCCGTGACATTCGATACCCCTCCTACCCCAATAGAAACAACTATTCCATAAAGTAAAAATAACTGCCACGATGAAGTTACAAAATACGTTAAGAAAATACTAATGCCAACCAGCAAGGTACTAAAAGATAAAATCAGCCGAGATCCCAACTGATCAACAAGTCTGCCTATCACGGGTTGCGAAATGCCATAAACGACAAAGCTTACCATAGAAATCAATGAAATAGATCCTCTATCCATGGAAAATTCTTTCTCCCACGGTTCAATAAAAGCTCCGAATGAAAGCCGAATTCCCTGTACTGCTAATAGAGTAAAAAATGTAATACAAACGATAATCCACGCATAATGCGGTTTCCCCTTCATAAAATCCTCCTGAAATTTGCAACCTTCTCACACTGTATCTTGAATTGTAATTCTCTCAATCATTTTATAATTCTAGATCCCATCGCTCTTCTACAAGATGTTTTCCCCATAACAATTGCTCTTCCTTGACTTCGGTAATTTCGAAACCGATTTTCTTGTATAGCGGACGAGCCGTACTCATACTGCTGACTGTCCAAAGGAATACGCGTTCAAATTCCTTTTCTTTACAATAAGTAACTAGCTTTTGAAGGAGCTGAGTACCAATACCTTTACCACGAAAAGCTTCATCTACAAGGAACCATCTAAGCTGCACAGTTTTTTCATTTTGTTTTACCAAACCTACACAACCGGCAAATCTTCCTCCGCTTTCTGCTATCCAAATTTTCTCGATTACCCCATCAAACGTCTCATGCAAATACTCTAAAAACGATTGATCCCAGCCGTATGTCTCTGCATAAAACGTCCTCTGCTTCTCAATCATGACCTTAATATCATCAGAGATATGATAATCCCTGATAGAAACCGTAGATTCATTAGTTTGAACGGATTGAGACAAAATCGATTCAACGGTGTCCATAGCGATTACCAGCTTTTCTTGGCTTTCGTTATCTAAATCATTCAAAATATACTCGACCTGCTGATTCGCTTTCTCTTCTAATTTTTTATAAATGGTTCGACCAAATGAAGTGACATGTAGATAATGGTTTCGTGCGTCTTTCTCACTTTTTTGTTTATAAATTAAATTTTCTTTTTCAAAATGTTTTATGATTCTGCTAACGTAACCACGATCAAGTCCTAAATTATCCTGCAGCACCTTTGCTGTACAATCTCTTGTATTATAAATTTCAAACAAAATACGTGTTTCAGTTAAGGAAAAAGGGCTGTCATAAATGTGCTCATTAAGAAACCCTAGCACATTTGTATAAAAACGATTGAACTTTCTGAATTTTAATCCAATAAAATTTTCACCAAGTGGCATTTTAAAAGATCTCCTCTCACAAAACAGTTGATTTAATCAACCAAATTCTAAAGCAAATTAGTTGATTTTATCAATCATTTTCAAACCTAAAAAACAGTCCTATTTCCTATTCTTCAAAATCTTTTCGATAAAAATTTACTTCGTTTCATACAAGGTCAAAGGAGCTCGACTCTTTCTATAAGGTACCCCATCATGCAAAAATCACCTGAAATCTTTTAATGAACACAGCCATTTACTAGTATGGTTGTGTCAGAACTCTTATTTCTCCAACTAACAGACTATTTTCTTATTTTCGACATTGGTGAGGAAATTACCTCGCAATTTTTTGGCATGTAACTTATCATGAACATAACGATAGGAAATGTGTCAAATTAGGGTGGTGACTTTCGTTTGTATTGATTAAAATAAGGAATAGGGAAACCTGCAGGAAACTTTTGACGTCATATAAATGAAAAACCCGAAAATTCCCCTATTAATCGTAAATACATATGGAATATCGTGGCGACTGTTGCCGCCATTTCATTTTTCATGCCTTTTTATGTTTACATATAGTAGGAGCTATGAATCTTGCAATAATTAATAAATATGAATTCTAATACATTAGTTATATCTGGGAGAGTGAAAAATGGAAAACTGGATTCAACATTTTATGGAGCAATTTGGATACATAGGCATTCTTCTGCTCATCGCTTTAGAAAACGTATTTCCTCCGATTCCTTCTGAAGTGATTCTTACGTTTGGAGGATATATGACGACTAGGTCAGAACTTACTGTGATCGGCGTTGTGATCTACGCAACGATTGGATCCGTACTGGGGGCTGTGATTCTTTACGGAATAGGCCGGGTCGTTGATATTAAACGAATGGAAAAAATCGTGGACAAGTGGGGCCGCTTCCTTCGCTTAAAAAAAGAGGATATCCACAAAGCCAATGATTGGTTTGCGAAATACGGGGGTTGGGCGGTCTTTTTCTGCCGTCTTGTCCCTCTGATAAGAAGCCTGATCTCCATTCCAGCCGGAATGTCGCATATGAACTTTTGGATCTTTCTCCTTTTTACAGCAGCGGGATCATTAATTTGGAATGTAATTCTGGTGTATGTCGGAGCTGCGGTAGGCGATTCGTGGGAATCAATTGTCGGGTATATGGATATCTATTCAAATATCGTTTATGCAATTTTAGCCATTCTTGTAATTGTTATTGCAGTCTTATTTATTAAAAAAAGAGTCAAAAATAAATAGTTTTATTCTTCAATCTATGTTTTAGCACTGTTCGATTTTCGAGCAGTGCTTTTTCTATTGGTTTAGATCGATCCTATATATGCCTTCACTCACTATTCCCTAAAGAAAAAGGTGATGTTTTGGTTAAATGTTGGTATAATATATATAAAAACATCGTGTATTTTTATAATAACTAATAAGAATTGTTCCATGTACGAATCACGTATGACTAAAAAACAAAACAAGGTGGAGAGGCATGTTAAAAACAAAACGTATTCAACAAATTCAAGATTATGTAATTGAACATCAAACCGTATCCTTAGACGAACTTGTGAAAGTGTTTAACGTATCCAAAAATACAATAAGACGTGATGTTCAAGAGTTAGTTGATCTAGGTGATTTGAAAAAGGTTTATGGCGGGGTTTCGATCAACCATAGAACCCTAGAATCATTTCATGATAGGCAAATTCGCAATAAAAAACAGAAGGAGTTAATTGGAAAATTAGCCGCGAGCTTTGTGGAAGATGACGACATTATTTTTATTGATTCCGGGACTACTACATTAGAAATGGCTGATTATTTACAGACAAAGAATGTAACGATTATTACCAACAACCTGGATTTTATTAATCATTCTCTTCCTTATGATAATTTGAATATCATTTCGATGGGCGGGGTTTTTCAACGGAAAACAAAATCATTCGTCAGCTTCAAAAACATGGAACTGCTAAAAGCATACAACATTAACAAGGCATTCATGGCTTCAACCGGTGTCTCCTTGTCAAACGGTGTTACGAATTCTTCTCCGCTTGAAAGTGAAATTAAACAAATTGTAGTTGAACGAAGTTCTAAAGTATTTTTATTGGTCGATCATTTCAAGTTTGATAAATATGCGTTGATGACTTATTGTGATTTGAAAGATATTGACTATCTTATTACTGACACTGTACCGAACGAGAATTATCGAGAATTTACAGAGAACAATGATATAAAACTTCTAATTGCGAATAAATAAAAACGGGGCACTCATGAAAATAAGTGCCCCATTTTTTCTGCTTTCCCGCTTGATTCAAATTCCTTTAGTTTCTCTTTTACTGTAGAAATGATTGCTTCTTTGCCCGGAGTAAGAATTGACCTCGGATCATAAACGTGACTGTCACTAGCCAGCACCTGGCGTAAAGCTTTTGCCCATGCTTGCAGACATTCTGTATTCACATTGATCTTGGCGTGTCCCAATTCAATCGCTTTTCTAATTTGATATTTGGGTATGCCTGAACCGCCATGAAGGACTAATGGTATACATGTTAACTCAGAAATTTGTTTCATCTCATCGAATCCCAGATTAGGCTCACCCTTATACGGGCCATGAACTGAACCAAGAGCTGCTGCCAATGCATCTATGCCTGTTTCTTCTACAATACGGACACATTCCAAAGGATCGGCGTATTTAATCCCGCCAACGAGGCCATCCTCCATACCGCCGACTGTACCAACCTCTGCTTCAACAGATACATGATGAGGCTTTGCATAGTCAACAACCTCTTTGGTCATCCTTATATTTTCATCGATCGGGTAATGAGAACCATCAAACATGACCGAACTAAAGCCTGCGTCAATTGCCGCCTTACATCTCTCCACACTCATCCCGTGGTCCAGGTGCAAGGCCACAGGAACCGTTACGGACATTTCCTCCATCAGGGCTTTGACGCTTGCAGCAATCGTTTTAAAACCACCCAAATAATCGACGAGTCTGTCAGAGGCTGCTACTATGACTGGAGCACGTTCGTCTTCTGCTGCTTCTAAAATTGATTGTACCCACTGTGTGCTGTTCATGTTAAATTGTCCAATAGCGTATTTGTCTTCTTTTGCTTGTAAAAGCATTTCTTTCATAGATACTAGTGTCATTTATTATCACTTCTCTCATTAGAAGTTATTTATCAGGTCATAATTTTAAAATCATAATACCTTGATACGACGTTCATTGTTGTTTCTTTCGCTGTGCTGATCACTTCTTCAGCATCTAATTGATAATATTCTGGGCGGAATAATTCGACAGATACAACCCCTGAGTACCCGATCTCCTTTAATGTTGATAAGATGCGGTCCAAATCGATAACTCCTAATCCCGGCCAGACTCTATCTTCATCTGTTAAGAAGCCAATTGGGAAATCTTCTGTGTCATCGATGTGCAAAATAAAGATTTTCGACGCATCGGCTTTTTCCAAATCTTCAATGGCAGAGCCCATTGCATGAAAGTGAAAACAATCAAGTACCAATCCCACATTCTCTCTATCAACTGTCTGTATAATGTCATAAGCTTGACCGAATGTATTGACGGTACACTCCGGGTGACCGACAAATTCAAGAGCAATTTTAATATCATATGGATCAGCTATATCTGAAAGCTCTTTTAATACATCGACACAGCTGCCTTTAATCTCGCTTTTTCGTATTTTTTCTTTCGTTACGAGCGGAACAGCAACGATATATTTCACACCTAGCTGATTGGCGGTTTTCACCATTTTTTTGAATTCACTTATGATTTCCTGATAGCCATCGTCATCTCGATTGTTGAAGAAAACTAGAGCATTCAATGCTAACGGTTTAATGTGATGCGTGTGAAAGAAGTTGGCTAAATCCTCGATCGTATTTTCTCTTAAATACTCAGGCAACTTATCCATCGTACGAATTTCAATATAGTCATAACCGTGTCTGTTGCAAATCTCCAGATCCTTGGCGAGAGTTGAATTTTCCAGAGTTGTCGCTTGATTAAAGCACAGTTTCATCGTCATCCACTCCATCGTCTCAACTTTTAAAACGCTTCCATTTTTGGGTTATTGATTAATTAAATGGCATAAAAATTTCTTCATTTTTTGCAGCATAAATGTGCTGGACTCATCAGCTTTCTTAGGTCCAGGCAAATACTGCATTCATGGTTTTGCCATCAAAATTCATTTCTACCTTAAAAATGTAGAGTATGATCTTCTAATGGTTTTTAAACCATTCTAAAAAGTTATATCTTCTGATAAATATTTAATCCATCTTTAATGGATTTCAGGGTTAATTCGTTCGACCACTCTGGTTTATCAGGATAAGCAAATACTGCATTTGTTACAATTCCATCAAATTTCATTTCTCTTAATTTGCGATATAATGCATCAAAGTTTATTTCCCCTTCACCAGGATTCAAATGCTGGTGAATTGTTACGTTTGCATCAGGGGGATTAATAATATATCGTAATCCAAATGCCGCTTTATGATTAAGAGTATCGGCAATTAGAACATGATCAAGTAAATCTCCTGCTTCTTCCAAGTGTTTCTCTACATCGCCAACACCATCATCATAAAAGAAAGCATGTGGAACAGAATATACCAACTTAAGCCAATCTTTATCCAGCGCACGAATTATTCGAATTGCTTCTGTATTCAACTCAATAAAATCGTTAGGGTGAGCTTGTAAATTAAGCTTTATACTTTCTTTTTCAAAAAGCGGCATCAGCTCTTCCATTGATTTAACAAAAGCAGCTTCACTTTGGACAGGACGGCTTTTGTCACCGCTAAATTCACTGTTCATTAAATCTACTCCTAATTCAGAAGTGATTTCAATACAACGCTTCCAATTTCTCACTGCAGCTTGACGCTCTTCTTCAATTGGTGAAGACCATTGTTGAACAGGAAGTACAGAAGAGATTTTAACGCCGGCATCTAAACAATATCTTTTTAAATCTTTTATCAGCTGTTTATCAACCTTTGGATATTCATAAAACCAAATAAAATCTTTACGCGGTGATAACTCTACATATTCATACCCTAATCTGGCAACTGCATCGATAGTATCTTTTAAGTTGGTATTATCACGATAATGGGACGGATCATATGCTAAACGCAATGTAAACTTCTCCTTTCTTTTGTACACACTTGATATATTTTAATATTAGAAATTCTCTTCTATATAGTAGATTAGATAATCTCTTTTGTTTTCCCGATTTCTTTATAGAACTCAGGCTTTACTCCTAGTCTCACAGGTTCTCTCTCACCTGTTTTTTGCGCGGTTACACACGCACCTGCAGTAACAGCTGCAACATAACCATCCCACGACGTCGGTCCGTTAGGCTCTCCTGTTTCCCGGATCGAATCAATAAAATCTTGCAGTTCTTTATCATAGGCATCTATAAATCGCTGCTTCCAATCCGTTAATAGATTGACACGTAATTGTGCATCTTTTCGATAGACAATCCCTGGAACCTCCGGCAATTTTATGATTCCGTCTTCTCCAACGACTTCACATTGAATGTCATAGCCGTATTTGCAATTGACAAAGACCTCTACTTGGATGACAATGCCTCCTTCGGTTTCCAGCGTGATCATTTGCGGATCTTTCAGATGCTCCAGCGCATGCCTCGTTTTTTTCGGATAAACCACTTGTACAGATTTATAATTGTCATTAACCAGCCAATGCAGGACGTCAATCTCATGAACCAGGGTATCCGTCATGGCCATGTCCGTTGTATAAGCTGCATTCACCTCAGAATTGCGATGGGCGCAATGAATCATCAAAGGTTCTCCGATCTCATGATTGTCGATTGCCTTTTTCATTTGCACATAACCGCTGTCATAACGCCGCATAAAGCCAACCTGCACGAGCCTTTTTCCATGTCGCATTTCGGCATTGACGATTTTCATGCAGCCTTCTGCTGTAACGGCCAAAGGTTTTTCACAAAAAACGTATTTGCCTGCTTCAATGGCTTTTAGCACGGTTCCTTCATGGGCAGGGCCCCAACTTGTTACCAGGATGGCATCGACTTGATCTGACGCAATCAATGATGCATCATCAGGAAAAATTTCCGCATTCAAATCGAGCTCCCTGACCGCAAGACTGGCGGACTCCAGATTCACATCGGTTACAGCGGTAATCTCTCCGCCGGAAAGCGTTTTGCTAATTCTTCTCATATGGTCCCTGCCGATCGCACCGGTACCAACTACGCCTATTCTAAGTGTCACAATAAACTCCCCTTATCAAAACATATTTTTACTAAAAAGACGCTTTCTTCCTCACCACATGATTTCGGAAATCATGTTCCAATTCCTCAAGTGACCGGCCTTTTGTTTCCGGCAAGAAATGTTTTACAAAGGCGATCGCAATAAGCCCTAAGGCCACAAAGACGAAAAATGTAGTCGAAAGTCCAATCCCACTCATCAAAATCGGAAATGTCAGGCCAACGAGAAAGTTTGCCATCCAAAGACAAAACACAGTGACCCCCATCCCAATACCCCGCAGCCGAAGAGGGAAAATTTCAGACAGCATCAGCCAGGTGACAGGTGATACAGCTCCTTGCTGGAAGGCAAGAAACGTTACAGTCAATGAAAGGATAATGTACGGCAATATTGCTGTATCCTTTAAAACAAGTGAAAAGATCCCGATTAAGAGAAGAGCGGATGTCGTGCCGGCTAGACCAGTCATCAGCATCGGCCTGCGACCGACTTTGCCAAGAAGCCAGATTCCGACAAAGGTCGCCAAAACGGAAACCACACCGTTTGCAATGTTTCCGATTAATGCCGATTCGGTCCCAAAGCCTGAATCTTTTAAAATTTCGGTTCCGTAATACATAATGGAATTGACACCTGTAATCTGCTGGACGATACCGATTCCCAGTCCGATAAAGACAATCCGCCGCACCCATGGAACAGTCAGGTCTTTAAACGTAGCTTTTTTCAGCTTTGCATCTTCTGCAATCGCTGCTTCAATTTCCTTCAATTCAGCCTGGGCTCTGTTTTCTTCACGAACCTGCTGCAGAACGCGCATGGCATTTCCGATTTTTCCTTTCGAGGCGAGCCAGCGCGGACTTTCGGGCATAACCAGCATCCCAAACCAGAGAAAAACCGCCGGCAGCGATGCGATGACCAGCATATACCGCCATACATGCGCGTTGTCACCAATTGTATTCCCGAGAATCGCGTTTAAGGTAAACGCTAACAGCTGTCCAGAAACAATCATTAACTCATTTTGAGTAACAATCCTTCCTCGCTGTTCTGCAGGTGACATTTCGGCTAAATAGGCAGGAACGGTCACAGATGCACCGCCGACTGCGAGTCCAAGAAGAATGCGGAATACGATCATCACTTGAACGTTTGGTGCAAATGTACAGCCCAAAGTAGCAATAAAGAACACAACCGCAAGCCACAGAAGACTGTTTCTTCGCCCTTTCAGGTCAGAGAATCGGCCGCCATACATGGCACCAAAGGCTGCTCCCAAAAGCAGCGAGCTCGTAACAATCCCTTCTGTCACTGGGGAAAGATTCAATTGATCCGGCTGTGACATGTAAGGCAAAGCCCCATTAATTACCCCAGTATCGTATCCAAAGAGAAGTCCTCCAAAAGTCGAGACGAATGTAATTGTCCGCATAAACGCTTTAGGATTCTTTGGTTTTCCGGCCAATGTCTGCTTCTCATGAGATATTTCGCTTTCCTGCTTCAAATTGTTCTCCTCCATACAAAATTATGTGTGTACAAGCAGATTTTCATTGATATACTTACGAGCCAATAACGCATATTCCAATGGATGAGCTATAGCAGGATCCTGCTCAGCTTCTATAACAATCCAACCCTGATAATTGTAAGATGTTAATCGCTTATACACTTCTTTAAAGTCAATACCTCCATCACCCGGTACCGTAAACATTCCGCTTAAAAAAGATTGGAAAAACGAACGGCCCGATTCTTTGCACTCATCCATTACTTTTCTTCTCGTATCCTTGAAATGGACGTGTTTAATCCGATCGTGATGTTTATTTAGTACACTCAAATAATCTCCGTCAGACACGTAGATATGACCAGTGTCATATAGCAAATGTACATAATCAGAGTTCGTATGTTTCATCAAACTATCGATCTCCTCGGCAGTTTGAATACCCGTTCCCAAATGATGGTGGTACACCAATTTTAAGTTATATTGCGCAGCGATTTTTCCCAGCTTATCCAGCCCTTCGCACACGATCTCCCATTCCCCATCAGTAAAATGAGGTTTTTCAGTGAAGACATTTTTTTGGGTACCCTGAATGCTGTAAGTTTGCTCAGATACTACTGCCACGTCTGCATGGACATCCCTTAAAAAAGAACAATGTTGATGGAAAGCTTTCGAAGCCGCTTCAATCCCATCGCGAATGATAAAACTGCTAAACCATTTCCCCGCCACTCTTAAATTTCGCAGCTGAAGCTCTTTGTTCAACACCTTCGCTTCAGGAAAAAAACCACCAACTTCAGTTCCTTCGAAGCCGGCCACCACAATATCGCTTAACAGGTTCTGCAATGTGTTTTCTGCACCGATTTCCGGTAAATCGTCATTGCGCCAGCCAATCGGAGCAATCCCCCATAAAATATCGCGATCTCCCATCCTCTTGCCCTCTTCCCCTAATATTGTTTTGCGTGTGTAAGCTTCTCCTGCTTAAATTCATAAGCTTTTTGAATGCTTTCTTTATTAGACACTTCGGCAACCCCAACATGCCACCAGCTGTCATATCCATCACTCATCGTCTTTGGAAGCACTTTCATTTCAATCAATGTGGACACCTTCTGATTTTTCGCATCCTCCAATGCCGCTTTTAACTCCTCAACTGTGTTCGCTCGGTAAGCTTTTGCGCCGTATCCTTCCGCTATTTTCGCGTAATCCACATTAAGGATTTGATTGTCATGCGTTCTAAATTCACAATAATAGCTGTCGCTTCCATGATCCATTTGCAAATTATTGATACAGCCGAATCCGGAATTATCAAAAAGCAGCACATTGATTTTGTGATTATATTGAATAGATGTGAGGAATTCCGAATGCAGCATTAGGAAGCTGCCATCCCCCACCAATGAGTACACTTCTTTCGTCGGATCAGCTAGTTTCAGACCTAACGTACCAGATACCTCATATCCCATACAGGAGTAGCCATATTCTAAATGATAGGTGTTTCGTACCGTCGGGTTCCATATACGCTGCAGGTCACCTGGAAGCGATCCCGCTGAACCAATAATGATACTGTCAGGAGCAATGGTGTCATTAATAGTAAGCAGCGCGGTCGTTTGTGCTAATTCTGTATTTAACGTATCTGCATATTCATTGAGTACTTCTTGAGAGAAATGATTTTTTACTTCAGGATCAAAATCCTCTCTGCTAAATGTTACTTTGCCTAGACGGTCGCGCTCCGCTGCCCATTCTTCTTTTAATTCCGTTATCGTGCCGCCAAACTCACTCGTATAGTCTTCTAATAGCGGTGCCAGCTGCTCTAACGTTGTTTTCGCATCTGCGACCACTTGAAACGCATCAAGCTTATACGCCTGCATTCGGCTGACATTAATATTCAGAAATTTCGTTTGATCAAATTGAAAAGCCGTTTTGGAAGAAGTCGCAAAGTCAGTATATCTCGTGCCGATTCCGATAATTAAGTCGGCCTGGCGCGCAGCTTTATTGGCTGACAGTGTTCCGGTTATTCCCATGCCGCCAAGGTTATTTTTAAATGTACTTTCTACAGTGGATTTGCCGGCTTGGGTTTCGACCAGCGGAATATTATGCCTTTCCGAAAGCGTTATCAATATTTCGTGTGCTTCTGAATATTTTGCACCGCCGCCCACTAGGATTACCGGCTTTTTGCTTGCTTTTATTAATTCAGCTGCCTCATTTAATTCACGTTCTGTCGGCAATTTCCGATCAAGATAATGGACACGATTGATAAAGAAGCTTTCATCAAAATCATACGCTTCCCCTTCAACATCTTGCGAGATGCAAATCGTTGCGGGGCCGGCTTTTGCCGGATCGGTCATGACTTCAAAAGCCCGCAGTAAACTAGACATCAATTGTTCCGGCCGGGTAATTCGGTCCCAATATCTTGAAACTGGCTTTAGCGCATCATTTGTCGTCACCGCGGCGCTATACTCTTGCTCCACTTGCTGCAACACTGGATCAGGCTGTCTGGTCGCGAAGGTATCACCTGGCAATAATAAGACAGGAATATTATTCGCCAATGCCGTTCCTGCCGCGGCTGTTAAATTAGCAGCGCCTGGACCGACTGACGTGGTCACCGCATAAATTTTTTGCCGCAGCATTTGTTTGCTATACGCAATCGCCGCATGGGCCATTCCTTGTTCGTTTTTTCCTTGGATGATTTTCAATCTTCCGGCCTCCTGCTCAAGCGCCTGGCCGATCCCTAATACATTGCCGTGGCCAAAAATATTAAATACGCCTTCAACAAAGGGGAATTCCCTTCCATCTACGTGAATGTATTGCTGGTTTAAAAACTTAACTAATGCTTGTGCTGTTGTTAGTCTAATGGTTTTCACGATTTTCCCCCACTCCTTATCTCAGTTGTTTCGCTTCAGAGTGTTTATTCAGCAGGTCCTCGATTTCTTCTTTCGATGGCATCGCTTCAGAGGAACTATGCTTGCTGACAACAATCGAAGCTGAAGCGCTTCCATACTTTAGAGCCGTTTCAATGTCTTTGCCGCTGAGTAAAGCATACAGAAAAGCGGAAGCATATGAATCGCCCGCTCCAAACGTTTTTAATACCTTCGTCGGATAGGCTTCACTTTTATATGTTTCGCCTGATTTTGTATAAGCATATGATCCTTCCACTCCATGTTTAATTACAATTAACTCTGGTGAATAGGCAAACAAATAGTCGGTGGTGCTCTCGTTTTGGCCGCCTGTTCTGTTTTCCATCGCATCGTATTCATCCCGGGTACCTATGACAACATTTGCCTGCTCTGCAACGAATGAATAATAAACGGCTGTTTGCTCTGGAGAATCCCATGAATATGGGCGGTAATCCAATTCAAATACTACTTTTATGTCATTTTTCTTAGCTATACTTACCGCTTTAAATACCGCTTCACGTGATGGGCTTTTCGATAAAGCAGTACCTGACACTAAGAGAAGTTTTGCTTTTTTTATATAGTCCTCGTTTACTTCTGACGGATCTAAATAAAGATCGGCTACATTTTCCCGATACATTAAAATGCTGCATTCTTCCGGACTTTTAATCTCTGTAAAGGTTAAGCCGCTTTTATGTCCCTCTTGATCTATGACGAGATTTGATGTATCAATTCCGCAATCACGCATGTATTTCTCAATAAATCGTCCATGCTGATCATCTGAAATTTTTCCGATAAAACCTGCTTTTAATCCCAATTTAGAGCTCCCTATAGCAATATTAGCCGGGGAACCACCCACGTATTTTGAAAATGTCATCGTTTCTTCCATTGGACGGTTATACTCTGTTGCATTCAGATCGATGCAAGCGCGTCCGATTGCGATAAGATCATATTCTTTTTGACTAGTAAATTCGTATTTCATCTCCGATCACTGCTCCTTCCCTGATTAGTTGCTTGCCAGTATCCATTCATGATCTGGATCATTGTGAAACTTCCACGTCCGCGTCGGTCCGGCCATTACATTTAAATAATAGGAAGTATAACCTGCAGGTACGCCGACCGGGTGATAGCCTTCCGGCACGATCACGACATCACCGTTCTCAACTGTCATCGTTTCATCCAACGATCGATCATCTGTATATACTCGCTGGAATACAAATCCTTGCTTTGGATTCATTTCGTGATAATAGGATTCTTCTAAAAATGACTCCTCCGGCAGGTTATCCCGATCATGCTTATGCGGCGGATAGCTGGACCAGTTTCCGCTTTCTGTAATGACTTCTACGACAAGCAAACTGTTCGCAGATGGATCTGAATCTGGCAAAATGTTGTGAACTAACCGTTTGTTTTGGCCATCTCCTCTGTTTTCAACTCCATTATCAGCAGCTCGAATCAGTTTGGTAGGCAATTGCTTCTCGGATGGTGAGTAGCATAAGGCAACTCGCGCCTGTGTCACCGCTTCCACTTCGAAGCCGCGATCGTTTGACACATACACACTGTCCGTCGGTATTTTTTCAAAAACACTTTCTCTCGTTCCTAAATTTTCAAACGTTTTTTCTTTATCAGTTACGTTGATTTTCCCTGTTACTGCCACGATGCAGCATTCCGTCTTCCCCAGTTCTTCTGAATACGTTGCACCGGGAACCAAATCGACAATTTTAAAGTCGACATATTTTAAAGAAGAATTTTCTGTGGTCACCTCATGGCAGATAGTAACACCTGGATTGATTTCTTTCGTTATCGGTTTTCGCAGCAAGTTACTCATTAGGTTGCCTCCCATTTCTTTCGTGGATTGGATCAACAGAAGAGAATTCTATTATTACAATACTAGGAATTCTCTCTGCAAAAGTTGTTTTATTCAAATGACGGGGATTTATAGCGTGCAGTCACGACTTTCTTCCGTGTATAGAAATCAACACTATCTTTGCCATTCGCATGCAACGTTCCAAAAAATGAAGATTTCCAGCCGGAGAATGGGAAAAACGCCATTGGAGCAGGGACTCCTAAATTCACGCCTAACATACCCGCATCTATATTTTCACGGAAATACCGAATGGCAGAAGCATTTGATGTAAAAATACATGCCCCATTAGCAAATTCAGATTGATTTGCAGTATCAACAGCTTCCTTCAAATTTTTCACACGAATGATTGATAAGAGCGGTGCAAAGATTTCCTCTTTCCAAAGCGTCATATCCGTTTTTACATTGTCGAAGATCGTTGGACCGACAAAGAATCCTTCATCTGAGATATTTGCACGGCCATCACAAAGCATGGAGGCTCCTTCTTCAATCCCTGTTTCGATATATTGTAAAGTGCGTTTTTTATTTTCTTCGCGAATAACCGGCCCTAAAAATACGCCATCATCAAGGCCATTACCCATCTTAATATTTTTCGCTGCTTCTGTTAGTCTTGCGATAAATTTATCAGCAATCCCTTCCTCTACAGTTACAACAGCACATGCCATACAACGCTCACCTGCCGATCCGAAAGCAGCACCAATTATATTCGTGATCGTTTCATCTAAATCGGCATCATTTAAAACAATCGTGTGGTTTTTGGCCCCTGTTAATGCTTGAACTCGTTTTAAATTTTCGCTGCCCCGTTTGAATACGTACTCTCCGACGGGTTTGGAGCCTACAAATGAGATTGCTTTCACTTCCGGATGATCCAATATTCCATTTACGACATCATGCGCACCGTAAACGACATTAAAAACGCCTTTTGGAAGGCCTGCTTCTGTAAATAATTCGACCAATTTTTCTGTCAATAATGGTGTTCTTTCAGATGGTTTTAAAATAAACGTGTTACCAAGCGCGATTGCCATCGGGAACATCCAGCAAGGCACCATCATCGGAAAATTAAAGGGTGCAATTCCACCGACAACTCCGACTGGATAACGGTAATTTGCTGCTTCTACATCTGTCGCAATAGAAGCTAGTGAATCTCCCATCATCAAGGACGGAGCGCCTGCAGCAAATTCGACATTTTCAATGCCACGCTGAACCTCGCCTAATGCCTCCGTTAAATTTTTTCCATTCTCAATCGTAATTAACTGAGCCAATTCTTCTTTATGTTTGGTTAATAGCTGCTGATAATTAAAGAGAATTCTTGCACGTCGTGGAACGGCTACCTTTTTCCATTTTTCGAACGCTGTCTTTGCAGCTTCTACTGCATAATCCAGGTCTTCTTTCGGCGAGAGTGGAACTTGTGCAATCACTTCTTTCGTTGCCGGATTATAGACATCCTCATAATGCGTCGCATTGCTCTCAACCCATTCACCATTAATATAATTTTTCATTTTCACTGTTACTGCTTGTGACACGTTTATTTCCCCCTTACACAGGTTGTTTAGAATTATTAAAAATAATAGCTGCCAAAGTTTCGTAAAGCTCAGAACAGGTATCTGGAAGGTTTTAAAAAACAAGTTCATTTATCTTGAATTATAAAAACACCACCTCTTCCCACCAACCATTGTTATATTTTGAGTATATATTGGTTACTTCTTATAAACATCATATAATTTAAAACGCTTTCAGTCAATTAAAATACAAACTTTTTGTATTATTTTTTATTTATTCTTCTTACAACATATCAGACAAAACAAGAACTCCCTTACTTTTCACGTTAAAATCAAAGAAATTGAATGTCGATCTATTAAAAAGAGACTGATAGATTTGAGCGACCCATAAGGAGAAAAATTTGGATTTTCAAAGGGGTTAAACGCTTTTCCCCAAAACATTCACTTTGATAAGAAGAGAAAATATAACGATAGATTTTCTTGTGTGCTTTTTATCGAATAAGTTGAAGTAATGTATTATTTGAAACCTGATTCCCCCTAACCTCGTCAAAACAATGAACGGTGATAAGGGGGAGAAAAAAGCGGGGACACCTATGAAAAGAGTATGGTAAAGATCAAGAATTAGAAGAGATTATGCATGTATATGGAGACGAGCTCGTGAACTCACATTTATGGAAATCTAAGAGTAAGGAAGGATGATAAGAAATGAAAAAGGTATTAGTTGGTACAGTCGCATTGTTATCATTAGCAGGGGTTTCTGGACAAGTTTCAGCAGCAGAAACTAGCACTGTGGGGGCTAAAAGTTCCCTTCAAGCACAAGCTGAAACACAGGTAGCAGCTGTCTCCTCTCAAAAAGGGGTAGCAAAATCAGAAACACGTCCCTCTTTGAGCATAGGTTCCAACTCTAGTTATGTGGATGATCTGCAGCAAATCCTTAAAGATTTGAAATATGATACAAGTGTGGATGGTATTTTTGGTCCTAAAACTCAAGCGGTGGTAAAACAGTTTCAAGCTGATCATAATCTATCTCAAGATGGTATTGTTGGTCCATTAACGTGGGCAGCGTTAGACCAAAATAAAGTAGAAAGACAACAATTTACCGTGGATGATGCGATTGCAATAGGTCAAAAAAAGCTAGGTAAAAACATTGTATTCGGTGGTGACGGTAGATTAGTAAAAGATAATAAAAAACAATCCTATTATCAACTCAAAGCGGCGAATAAGGACTGGATAGATGAAGGTGGTTCAGGCACAATTGGCTGGTTCCATATCTATAAGGACGGTCGCGTAGTAGAAGAATAAAGATAGAATAACATTTCGTTATAATGACTACGAACCAATGAAATTTATGAATTCCATGGGTTTTACTTTCACTCCTTATCATGTTTGTTATGGTAACAAAAAAACAGGTTGGGTGTCTTTTAGGTACCCAACCTGTCGGACAACTTATTCTTTGAATGAGCCGCATACTTTCAATGAAGGAATGCGGCTTCTGACTGTTTAAAAGTAAATAACTTTATTTGTATTAAACATTTGCAACATTTTCGGTGTATTTACATGTTGGATAGTTGGAACAACCAATAAATTGGCCATTTTTCGACTGCCTGAGCACCTGCCGAATTGCGGAATGCAAGGGGAAAAGGGTGGAGATTTTTCCCTTGAATGGGAAAGGAAGAAAAGTTTCTTTAAGCTACTAAAAGTGAGTTTAATCGTAGTGAATCCTGCCCTAGGCATGTTTTTATCAAATCGCATTTATTGCCCTAGATCGGGAATTTATACCTTAAACCTTCTTCCCGGTCAGAGGGCTCATTTCGTCAAACCTAGGATAAGAATATTGATGAAAATCTACTGTCTAAATCACCAAAAAATCCTTATACCCAATTCTCTTTCGCTTTATTACGTATCTCATCGATCAGAATCCGTGCACCTTCCGGACTTAATACAATGTTTCCATCGCCAAATTCCATGTTATTTTCGCTTACCTCTCCTGTTATCAAACAAGCTTTTACAGGACTGTATTTCTTTAGAATAATCTTATCTTTTTCAACAAAAATCTCGATCGGATCTTTAATTTGAATCCCTAGCGTACGACGCAGCTCCTTAGGAAGTACAATTCTTCCTAAATCATCAACTTTTCTTGTCACACCTGTAGCTTTCATCACTACATCCTCCAATTTTTTAAAGGGTATATTTTTATTAAATTCTATTATACCGATAAATTAGGAGATTGAATAGCAACATGTTTAAAAAGAATTCTAGTGTACTTGTTTCACATGCTGAAACTTCGGGAAATCTATTCCATTCTCTTAGAGAGCGGGGGCTTAACCAATTAAGCCACGTCTTGTTCTAACCATTAGAAGACTATGGATAAACCATAAAACACTTCATCATTTACACATTATCCCATTCATTTTTCTCCATTTTTGTGAAGGTTTAATATCACTGCTAAAATATTCTGAGATGATACTTTCTCAGATACATTTGTCGCAGGTGTATATTCCCATAAATGGGATAGATATCTAATATACTTGTAATCTCTATATACGTTCTAACAAGCTGATCAAATACCTGTCCAGCCGTTCCATTATTAGTTTGTCTGTCAGCCCTGTAACACCAAAAGCCGGCCAGCCGGGATATACTTCGGGCGGCCCATCTACTATATCCGCTAATGATAATATATCCCAATATGGATCGTACTTTACTTATAATACAGCCCCGCGGAATTTTGATAAGCTGATAAAAATAAATCAGCGGTTTGGATTCCGAATAACATAGCCAGGTTCACTCTGCAATGGCCAACGTCAATACCTGCCGGACCTTTACAAGAATTGACCCAATCGACAACGCCGCTCACTGTATTCTCTGACCACAATACATTGGTAGGATGGTAATCCCGATGGATGAAACACTCTTTCGACTCGGGACGTGGCCCCTTTAGTATTTCAATCGCGCTCTTCCATAAATCCGGGACACTCGACCAGCCTGGAATCTCCAGAGAAGCGATATCGTGATAGGTAAAGTATGTCCAAGGAAAGTCATCAGCTTCGATCGAATGAATCTTTACCAATGCATCTGCCAGCTCATTTACCCATCGGGTCATACTCTCCGGCCTTAATTCTACCGTCCCTTCCAGCTTCGTCATCAATACGGCCGGCACGCCGCATTCAATTCCCGTTTCATCAAATGCGATGATGTGGGGCGTCTGCACACCAGTCCGAGACGCCACCCGAAGACTTTCTGCTTCATGAAGCGCTAAGTCTGGTTCAGCACGCAGCCAGTCAGCATTGGTGAACAGACGCAAGACAAATTCTTTTTCTGAATGATCGGCTCCTACAGAAATCCTGTGAACCAGAGACGACATCCCGCCATGAAGTTCTTGAATCGATTGTATGGAAGCATCAGGGCCAACAGATTGGATGACCCATTTTAACACACGATCCGGCAGCATATGTCCAGAAGCTTTCTTCATTGAAACGTTTTCTCCCGAATAGCATCGGCCTCTTGAATACTCTCTTTTAACCAGATTGGCGCCTTTTCATGATGAAAAATTTCTTCAGCAGTCATCCAAAAGACAGATTCTACTTCATCCGGACTTTTCGCAAAAGGCTTCCCTTCATCAATTTCACACAAAAACACGATATCGATCACCTCTCGGTCGTTATCAATTACAAACGAAGTGTTTCTAACATACATTAGATTTTTCACTGTGATACCTACCTCTTCATACATTTCCCTTTTCAACGTTCTTTCTAATAGATCATTGGAATCTCCTTCCTGATCTACTGTACCGCCAACAAGAGAAAGAAGGCCGCCGGCGTGTGCTTCCTTAGAGCTGCGTTCAATGACCAGCCATTTGTTTTCTTTACATATTGCTCCTTCTACGTTTATGATAAACATCATTTCCCCACTCCTTTTACTTGCATTCTTTTACCTTCGCTTCGAAGAGAAAGAAATCCTTCAAGTAGGAATGATATATAAGTGAAGGAATTAAGCTGCAAATCGCGAATCGTAAATAAGGAGCCACAGCTTCTTTTCTCACCGCATTTGACGTGGGGATCGGTATAGGGGCAATCATACTTGGCTGGGTTTCGCAATATACTGGGTATCGGGGCCTGTTCATAGTCAGCGCTGTGTCTGTTGTTGTCTCTTTGTTGATTTTTATTGTTTTCATAATGCGGCTACCTAAGAGATCAGGTTTCTGAAAAAATTGAAGGGGTGAGAAGGATGAAAAGTAAAATCACAATGATTTTACGTATTGTATTTGGACTTATGCTTTTAGCTTCTGGTTCGATTGTTGTATTCAACTTGGTGCCTCCGATGGAATATCCTGATCCTGTGGCGAATAATTTTTTGATGGCTCTTGAAAACACTGGATATATTCTGTTCATCGTCGGTTTATTGAAGCTTCTTGTTGGTTTATCGTTAGTCATCAATCGCTTTGTTCCTCTAGCGCTTGTTATCTTCATGCCTATTACAGTAAATATGATTTTGTTTCACGCATTTCTGGACATTACCACCATTCTTCCTTCACTGATCATTGGTTTTCTAAATGTTTTCCTTCTTTTTTCAAACATAGAGAGCTATCGTCCGCTTTTCAAACCAAAAAATAATTATTTGCGAGCGAGAGATTAACTTATCCTCCTTTAAAAATCCACATGCATAGCAGGTTATGCGTGTGGATTTCTTCTTTTAATTCTGACTTGAGATCTTTCGGGGCTTATAGTTGATTACATCTGAGGAATAAATTCCGATCACAACCATTCCTCCAATTGTTTTGGCACGTATTAGAATCGGTTGGTTATAAATGTTTTTAAATGAAAAATCGGGACCATACCAGCTTACGGTTGCGTCACGGCCAGGCGGAACATAGGGAACCTTCTTGCTGTGGGAATAGCGTTGGGTAATTTGAACGCCCGCGCTGTCAATGGCATTGAATAAGGTTGAAGACACTTGGCAAATCCCACCGCCGATATCTTCTGCCATTTCACCTTTTACGATGACAGGCGCCCTCATGTATCCTTTGCTTTCTGTTCGCTTGCCAACCACTTGATTAAAGGAGAACTTTTCTCCAGGGAAAACAACAGAATTATTTATTGCATCGACAGCAAGAATAATATTGTGAGTACGGTTTTTGTTATTCTTATTGAAGTACGTCACGTATTGGCCAATTTTTTGAATCCGTATATGAGAAAGCAATTCACTGTCTACTTTTGGATTTATCGGAAGCAACGGAACATCTAATTCTTTTGATCCGTTTGCGTACAGATAGGAAGTAAACTCTTCTCTGAATTTTTTTCGATAAAGCTTATAGCCTGCTTCGCCTGGCACTATTCCCCCATGGTCATTCAATACTGCATTTACAGGCTCGTGATAAATTTTTTGGTTAAGTGTTTCAATAAACTGATTGTATTTATTCTCATCAATGATCGGCACCCCAAACAGCGGTGTTGTCAAATCGGCTCGATTAACAATGGCTACCGTCTGCCCTTGATGGCTTATTGTTAAATTGTCAGGAGTATTCATTTGGTGAACCATTAATAAAAGCCCGGCAATCCATGCTAGCCGCATAAAGCAACCTCCTGATGATACGTAAAATGAATAAGATATGTATAACTTTAGAATGATTTTAAATGTGATTGTTTATGTATACCTTTTATATCCAGAAAATAACGTAAAAAAAGAGCGCCCCTATCTTAAAGGAGCACTCCTGTCTTTTTATATTTTAATATCGACTTTTGACTGTTTCTTAAGCTCTTCAACCTTTGTTACAAGCTTTTCTTGTTTCTTTTGCTGCTCAAGCTGTTCTTTGATTTTAGGTTTTATTTCCTCTAGTTTTGGAGGCTTTTGACCTGTGCTGTTTCCTTGCTGGGAAATTTGATCATAGTATTGTTGAATTTCTTTGTCAGTTGCTTCATCTACTTTTATTTCTTTATCAACATACTTTTGGAATGTAATGCTTTCAGCAAATTGAGCTTTAAGCTTGTCAGCATCTAAACCTGCTTGTTTTACAGCATCGTTAAATTCTTTCTCACTTTTGTATTGTTTCTTGCTTTCTTCTAGTTGTTTGTTTACTTCATCATCAGATGCTTTATAGCCTTTTTTATCCGCATCTTGAATTAGAAGCGTTTGTCCCACCAAGCTGTTGATAGTTTGTTCTTTTATTTGCTTTGCCGCTTCTTCGGACGTTGGATCTTGTCCCATTTGTTGAAGCTGGGATTGTGATGAAGCTAGTACAGCATTGTAGTCACTGCCCAAAAGCTCCTTGTCATTTACAATAGCAACGGTTTTGCTATCTTCAATTTTTTGCTGCTCCATTTTCTTTTGCATTTCTTCCATTTGCTTTTGCTGATCCTGCTGTTGCTTTTGCTGATCCTGCTGATCCGCTTGAGCAGTATTTTCATTTTTATTCTCTTTTGGTTTATCACCTTCAGCATTGGATGAGCATGCAGTTAGTGCAAAAGCCAACAATCCTATAAATAATGGAAATATCAATTTTTTCATGATTTTTCTCCTTTCGTAGCTAAGAAGTATAATTTCCTATTGCGAGAAAATCATCTAGTGCGCATTTTATATGATATTGGCATAAAAATAAACCATTTCTGCCTATTCCCCGGATCTGTAATAGAATTGAAAGGTTTTTGTAATAAAAAGCTTACAAAATTAACCTGAATATTGTATTGAATATAGCAAGCTATGGCGATATATATAAAGTGGAAAAAATACCCTGCTCAAACTAAAACCTTTGGGCAGGGTCAAAAAACGTACTTTCGTATTAAATTAAATACACACGCGCTTCATACGGCCGCAGGGCTTCCGGTTGATTCTCCTGCGAATAATTGCTAATCAACAATTCCTTACCGTCTGCTTTATCGAGAGACGGATAGTCAAAATCGATCTTTTCAGGAGAAAAACTGCATAATACCACTAATTTCTTGCCTTCGTAATGCCTCTCATAAGCAAAAAGCTGTGGATGTTCTTTAAAAATAAGCTCGTATTTGCCATGCACGATGATCGGATATGTTTTTCTGAGCTGGATGAGCTTCTGATAATAATAAAAGACAGAATTTTTATCGGCTAAACATTTTTCCGCATTAATGTCATTGTAATTCGGATTCACTTCCAGCCATGGATTTCCGGTGGTAAACCCTGCATGCTCCGTTTGATCCCACTGAACAGGCGTACGGGCGTTATCCCGGCTTCTGGCCTTTAGAGCATTCATGATTTTCTCTTCATCCCACTTGGCACGGTTTTTTAAATCATAGTAGGAGTTTATCGATTCAATATCATTAAAATCATGTACGGATGTAAACTCACTGTTGGTCATTCCCAGCTCTTCACCTTGATAAATATACGGTGTGCCTTTCATCATATGAAGCAGGGTCGCGAGCATTTTAGCTGACTCCACCCGATACTGGCCATCGTTTCCAAAGCGGGAAACAACCCTTGGCTGATCGTGGTTATTCCAGTACAGGCTATTCCATCCTGTTGTTTCCAAGCCATTTTGCCACCTGGACAATATTTCCTTTAATTCATTCAGCTCCCATGCATTATTACTCCATTTTCCTTCTTCTACTCCATCTCCGACACCCATGTGCTCAAATTGGAACACCATGTTGACTTCGTTCCGGCTGCTATCCGTGTATTTCCGGGCCTCTTCCACGTCGACACCCGGCATTTCCCCGACAGTCATCAGATCGTAACGGCTGAGAACTTCCTTGTTCATTTCCTGAAGGTAGTCATGTATCTTCGGACCGTTCATAAAGAAAGGTGCACCGTTTCCGAATTCTTTTCCGTGAGATTTCTCTCCATCCGGCAGGTCTGGGTGTTTGGAAATAAAATTGATGACATCCATTCGAAATCCGTCGATGCCTTTCTCCGCCCACCATGTCATCATTTTATATACTTCCTGGCGCAGAGCAGGGTTTTCCCAATTTAAATCCGGCTGTTTTTTTGAAAATAAATGTAAATAATAATCTTCTGTTGGTTCATTATATTCCCAAGCCGAGCCTCTAAACATCGACTCCCAGTTATTAGGGGCCTCATCTCCGTTTCCTTCTCTCCAAATATAGAAATCTCTTTTCGGATTATCCTTTGATGATTTCGATTCTAAAAACCACTCATGCTCATCAGACGTATGATTAACGACAAGATCCATCACAATTTTAATACCTTTTCGATGAGCCTCAGCGATTAACTCGTCTATATCCTCCATTGACCCGAACTCCTGCATGATTTCTGTATAATTGCGAATGTCATACCCATTATCGTCATTAGGTGAATCATAGACCGGAGATAGCCATATTACGTCAATTCCAAGAAGTTTTAGATAATCCAGCTTAGAAATAATGCCTTGAATGTCTCCAATTCCGTCTCCGTTGCTGTCTTTAAAGCTCCTCGGGTAAATTTGATAAACGACCGCTTCTTTCCACCATTGCTGTTCCATCGTTTCTCCCCCTTTTTGAGTAAACGTTTACTTTGTAGACAAAATTTTTAATATCGTTTAACCGATTGTCTTTCAACGATTTTATGAGGCATTATGATGCTGTTTAATTCTTTTCCGGATTGAATATGATCACACAGCATCTCTACAGCCATTTTCCCCATTTCTTTCAGCGGCTGGGCAACTGTCGTTAAAGGCGGTACTGCCATTTCTGCGAGCTTTAAATTATCATAGCCGATGATTGAAAGCTCTTCAGGTATGCTGACATGATTCTGGTAAGCGGCCGAAATAACGCCAAGCGCTATCTCATCGCTGGCGGCAAAAACCGCTGTACACTGGCTCTTCACATTCTTTAAGATTTCATACCCTTCTAGTCCATCTTCAAAACTAAAACCATTCACTTTAATAATATTTTCCTCTTTAACCGGGAATCCTGCTGAAGTTAAAGCTTGTGTGTACCCTTTTATTCTTGTACTGCCGGCAATCGGATCAGATATCGGTCCCGCAAGCATCGCGATATCCCGGTGGCCGCTCTGAATGAGATAATTTACTGCTGAAAAAGCTGCAAATTGATCATCCGTTTTAATATAAGGCAATGGATACATTTCTGACTTCGTTGAAATCAAAAGCACAGGGATGCTCGTGTTTAAAAGAAATTTCGCCGTCTCCTCGCTGACCATTTCACTAACGAAAATAATACAGTCGACTTGTTTTTCGGCAAGCATCTTTAAATTTCGCAGCGTGCGCTCCTGCTGGCCGTCTGTATTACAAATAACGACACTAAAGTCTGACTTATAAGCAGCTTCTTCAATACCTGACAACACTTCACCAGAATACATATTCGACACATAAGGAAACACAACTCCAATGGACTGTGTTTTCTTGTTAATCAGTCCCCTGGCAACGGCATTCGGTTGATACCCGAGTTCCCGAATAACGGACAGGACTTTTTTGCGCGTTTCTTCACCATAACCCTTTTCGTTATTTAATATTCTTGACACTGTTGCTATAGAGACATTGGCTTTTTGGGCAACATCTTTGATCGTTGGTTTCACAATGATCACACCTTCGAGTAAACGCTTTCTTATAAAGAGTATATAAAACCACTCGAACATAAGTCAACAAAAAAATAAAAACTCTGACGAATCAAAGGTTCACGTGCAGATTTCGTCAGAATATAAAATATTTAGGAGTTGACAAAATGAAATTTGCAAAATAATCTAGAAAATAGGGAAAGCGTTTACGTAAAATGTAAGCGTTGTACAACAAGGGGGAATTGATGGGAATGAAATGGTTAACTATTTTTTTGCTAAGTTTCTTGTTTTTATTCATCACAGGCTGCAATAGTCATCCTACAGTTTCATCAGAAAAAGTCACAAAAATCGAATTTTTTTCTAACAAAAGTGAAAACATAACCATCCTTAAACAGCTCATTGAAAAATTCGAGAAGGAAAACCCAGAGATAAAAGTTCAGCTAATTGCCCCGCCTGATGCGGATACCGTTATTCGCACACGAGTGGCCAAAGAAAGCCTTCCGGATGTTATGTCTCTCGGCACTTTCAGGGATATTGCCAAAGCAGGCGTATTAAGAAACCTGGCCGATGAAGAAGTCACCAAAAAGATTGAGCCTACTTATCTAGACATTCTCGCCACAGAAAATAATTTAAAGAAAAACGAAATAATCGGCCTTCCCTATAGCGTAAACGCCAACGGTCTCGTTTATAACAAAGACAAATTAAAACAGCTGGGCTTCGGTGACCCGCCAAAAACGTGGGATGAATTTATATCAATGCTTGATACAGCCAAAGAAAAGGGAGAGGTTCCCATTCAGTTTACATTAAAAGACAGCTGGACCGCTCTCCCTATTTTAAATTCTCTTGCTGGCAATTTGCAGAGCGAAAATTTTGCAGAAGAAAAAAACGAGAAGCAAACATCTTTTGGGGAACAATACGGCGTTATTGCTGACAGAATGCTTCAGCTTCTCGAATATGGCCAGGACGACATCTTTGGAAGAAACTATGCCGACGGAAGCGTCGCCTTTGCAAAAGGAGAAGGTGTTTTTTACCTGCAAGGCAACTGGGCCGTTCCAGAAATTTTGAAAAACAATCCTGATGCGAACATTGGAATGACAGCGTTTCCTTCATCCGATAAAGAAAGTGAGAACAAACTGGTGACAGGTATTGATACGACATTGCTTATGTCAAAGCATGCCGAGCATCCCGAAGAAGCGATGAAATTTATCAATTTTCTTTTCGAACCGGAAAATGTAAAAGCATATATTGAAAACCAGAACATGTTTGCAACATCCGGCAATGTTTTTCAGGAAAACAAATACCTAGAAGGGTTACAACCTTATTTCGAAGACAACCGGGTTACTGGATTTCCCGATCATGCATATCCCCTTGGATTAGGACCGGAAAACCTTGTGCAGGAATTTCTGATTACGAAAAACAAAGATAGGTTTCTAAAAAAATTGGATCAAGAATGGGATAAGATCAATGAGAGAAGCCGGTTTTAATAGAGCTCTTATTAAACGAGGAGGATCATTATGAAATCTACAAAATTCTACTTGATATTAACCTTGCCGGCGCTGCTTTTATTTATCATTTTCCACACGTTTCCCGTTCTCCAGGGAATGTACTACAGCTTTACGAATTATGCCGGCTTCGGAAGCTATGAATTTGTTGGTCTGAAAAACTACTTTCTTGTCTTTCAAGATGAACGGGTACTAAAGTCATATCTTTTTACTTTTCAGTTCGCTATTGTATCCACTGTTTTGGTTAATGCTCTGAGTCTTTTGATCGCAATCGGCTTGCATAAAATCAATCGGTTAAAAACATTTTTCAGAGGCATTTACTTTATTCCTAATATTTTAAGCGTTCTCATTGTCTCCTATATTTTCAACTATATTTTTGCTAATATCCTTCCTGAAATCGGTACTTCTTTAGGAATCGATGGATTATCAAAAAATATATTAGGAGATCCGAATCTGGCATGGATTGGAATTGTTGTCGTAGCCGTCTGGCAATCAATTGCTTTTAATACGATTCTCTATCTCGCCGGCCTTCAAACTGTGGATGAAGATATCTATGAAGCAGCCGAAATTGATGGAGCAAATGGCTGGAGAAAGTTTTGGAAAATCACCTTTCCGCTTATTGCCCCATTTTTTACGATAAATATGGTGTTGGCAATGAAAGGGGCTCTTATGGTGTTCGACCAAGTTGTCGCGTTAACAGGTGGCGGACCCGGAACAGCTACAGAATCGATTTCTTATCTGATTTACAAAGGCGGATTTGCAAGCGGACAGTTTGCTTACCAATCTGCAAACGCAGTCATATATTTCATTGTCCTTGCAACAATTTCCATACTACAAATCAAATTGCTGCAAAAAAGAGAGGTTGATATGTAAATGAAGAGAAATTTCATCATAACCATACTCTTAGCTATAGGTGCACTATTCATTCTGTTTCCGCTATATTTAGCTGTGACCGTTGCATTTAAAACGCCTGAAGAATTGGCTCAATCATTCGTAAGTCTTCCGAACCAACTCTCGCTTTCAAACTTTTCTGAAGCAATTCGGCTGACCAATTTTTATAACGCCTTTAAAAACAGTGCTTTCATTACCATTAGTGTAGTCATTTTGACGCTTTTGACGAATTCAATGGTAGCTTACGCGATTGCTCGTAATATGCATAAACGCTTCTATCGATATATCTATTACTTTTTTATCAGCGCCATGTTTATTCCATTTCCGATTTTAATGCTGCCCATTGTGAAACAAGCCGGTTCTCTTGGGATGGATAACCCAATCGGATTAATCTTTCTTTACGTAGTTTATGCCCTTTCTTTCAATGTCTTTGTTTATGTAGGTTATATTAAATCCATACCTATTGCCTTGGAAGAAGCAGCGATTATTGACGGTGCCGGACATTGGAAAATATTTTGGAAAGTCATTTTCCCTTTGCTCACTCCAATCAATGCAACTGTCGCCATCCTGCAATGTTTATCAACATGGAACGATTTTTTGCTTCCGCTCGTGTTATTAAGCGATCCCAACCAAGCGACTCTGCCTCTGACACAATTCGTCTTTCAGGGACAATTCAGCACCAACTATAATCTCGCCTTTGCTTCATATTTAATGGCACTGCTTCCGATGCTTGTTGTTTACATGTTTGCACAAAAGTGGATTATTAGCGGTGTGACGCGTGGATCGGTTAAATGATAGACAAATAGTAGAAATATAGCACTCACCAAGGCTGCTTTAGAATAATTAAGCGGCCTTTCCACTGTTTTTTCTAAACACAAAATCCTCTCACTCTCCCTTTCAAAACTCCTTCTATAATGTGCTAATACCTTATGCCTATACTTCCTATTTATAAGCAATTATTAATAAATTGCTCGAAAAGGAGTATCGAACCATTTACAGCAACCTAATTAATATGTTAAATTTGAAATACATAAATTTTATTTATTTTTATAGGTTTATGCATCCGCTTTCTTATTAGTCTAAAGGATTTGTAATCTATTTGATAATTTGAATACGGTTCCAGTAAAATGAAAACTTCAGTAACTAGAAAAGATAGCTCAATTGATTTTGAAAACGCATCCTTGGATTAAGTGTAAGGTAACATACACACTTCTATGAAAGCCATTTCATTATTGTGAACGATTACACAATTTTTCAAGAAATGGAGAATCTCAATGACCCTTAAATATTATTGTTTACCAATTAACTGTTGATGCAGCAAAAAAAGAGGGAGGAACACTATAATGGATATTTTAAAAAGAGCAGTACTTTATCTAGGCGGACTCTTTGTTTTGGCATTTGGTGTTGTATTAATGATTAAAGCAGATGTAGGAACTGCCCCATGGGACGCTCTGTATGTTGGTTTAGCGGAGAATGTCGGATTAACTGCAGGTTCTTGGATATTTATTGTTTTAGGTATACTTATTGTCATTAACAGTATCATTAGAAAGGCTTTGCCAAACGTTGGAGGATTTATCCCTATCATTCTTCTGGGGTTTTATGTAGATTTATTAAATTTAAATCTTTTAAGCTTCATAGAACTTGAAAGTCTCCCTCTTCGCTGGGGCTTATATCTCGCTGGCATTGTCATTCTTGCATTAGGAATTTCCATCTATCTTCAGGCTCGGTTTGCACCGCTTCCAAATGATGAACTGATGCTGGCTCTTTCAAAACGATTTGGATGGAAAATGAGTACCACAAAAACAGTTGGAGAAGGAACAGCCTTTATACTTGCTATTATTTTCCGAGGTCCTATTGGAATTGGTTCAATCGTCAGTGTCCTGCTTTTAGGATTCTTAGTCGGCATGTTTAACAACCTAATCGAATCAGCAAAATCAAAAAACAGCAGTACGAGTGTCAGCAAACAAAACCAAGCTGTGTCCTAGATTCCAAAAGACTGCCCGAAATTTTCGGGCAGTTTTTTTGTTTACAGAAGGAAATAATAATGAAATCAAGAAAAGAATACAGAGGTATGTTATGGCAAGGAGGAATTCCGATGACTTTAGAAATCAAAATATATAAAACACTCGGAGATTTTCTAAAATCCCGCCGGGAACGAATTCAACCTGAGGAGGCCGGTATTCTAGGCTCCTACGGAAGAAGGAGAACACCAGGATTGCGCAGAGAAGAGGTTGCTCAGCTGGCAGGTGTCAGCACAACCTGGTATACGTGGCTGGAACAAGGGAGACACGTTTCAGCTTCAAGAGAAGTAATTGAAAGTATTGGCAGAGCCCTTCAATTATCCCCCGATGAGCAACATCATTTGCTCAGGCTTTCTCATTATAGCGAGCCAAAGAACCCTTCCAACCAATCAGAAATTATGGATACCGGGCTGCAAAGAATCATTGATCATATGCCATACCCTGCAATTATTGCGAACAACCGGACAGTAGTGCTTGCATGGAATAAGATGGCTTCAAAAATAATCGCTAATTTTGACGAAATCCCTTCTGAAGAACGGAATATGACCCGTTTAATATTTTTGAATCCATTCCTGCGTAAGAATTTGGTTAATTGGAATGAATTTGCCCAATTTTCAGTAGCGGTATTTCGTTCGAATTTTGATCAACAGCCTGGAGACCCTTGGTTTGAAGCTTTTGTCCGGAAAATCTGTAAGGAAAGCAAAGAGTTTTCGGATTTATGGCAACTTCACGATGTCCAAAGAAAGACAGCACGGAAATTGACATTCAATCATCCCGAAGAAGGAATCATATCGTTTCAATTGAACAGTTTCGGCCACATTAACGGGAATGCCGATCTCCATTGCTGTGTGTTTACACCTCTTTCGGATTGATCTCCATCCAGGTAGTTTTTATACCAGTATAATTGAACACTGTTTGCCTCTCTCTTTGTTTCATAAAATATGAATATAAGAAACAAGGAGGCATGAAAAATGAAAGCAGTTGTAATCGATCAATTTGGCAACCCCGAAAACTTACAGCTTCGAGAATTACCCGACCTTCTGCCCGATCCTGGAATGCTAACGATTGATGTTGTTTATGCCGGGGTAGGTTACGTCGATATTTTGCTTCGCAAAGGGGCATTTGGTACGAATTTTCCGATGCCTTTGATTCCGGGTTTAGAAGTGGCGGGATATGTACGTGAGGTCGGGGAAGGTGTCGAAGGATTTTATACTGGCCAGCCGGTTGTATCAATGACGTTGATGAATTTAGGCGGCTATGCTTCGCTTGCCCATGTATCACCTGATTTGACTATCCCGCTTGATCAATTGGGGGCTGATCTGAGTCTGGATGCTGCAGCAGCTTCCATAGTGAATCTCACAACAGCTTATATGGCTATTAAACATGTAAATAAAATGCAGGTAAATGACACGATCCTTGTTTCATGAGCTGTCGGCGGACTTGGCAGTTTCTTAGGGCAAGTGGCAAAGAAATTAGGAGCAGGCAAGGTTTTCGGAACTGTCGGAAGTGCAGAGAAAATGAAGTGTGGTGCATCATTCGACTATGATGAATTGTTTCTCCGATCCGATTTTAAGAAGCAAATCCTTCAGGCAACTGAGCAAAAAGGAGTACATACGGTATTCGACCCGGTTGGAGGAGATATGCGGGAACAGAGCTTGGAAGTGCTTCGCCCGTTTGGTCAATTGATTGTTGTGGGGAACGCAAGCGGAAAAGAGGATGTACCCTTCTCTTCGAACCAGCTATGGATGTCCAATAAAAGCGTCTCTGGATTCGCTTTGGGATCTTATGCGCAAACTGCTCCTCAAATCGTTGGAAAAGCAGCTAAAGAGGCCCTGCAAATGCTTGCCAGAAAAGAAATTCACGCAGAAATATTCGGAGTATTTTCATTAGATGAAGTAATTGATGCCCACGTACTGTTAGAAGGAAAAAACACTGTTGGAAAATTGCTTTTGCGAATCAATAATGAATGAGGTGGAATATATGGAGAATCGTTCGTTAGGCCGTTCAGGATTAAAGGTAACTAATCTAGGCCTTGGGACAATGACATTTGGAAATCAAGCCGACAAAAAAACATCATTCGAAATTATGGATAAAGCTTTTGATGCAGGGATTACATTCATCGATACTGCCGATATGTACCCGCTGGGCGGCGAGTGGAGCCAACTGGGTGCAACTGAGGAAATAGTCGGCGGCTGGCTGCAAGGAAAACGGGATCGTGTCGTCCTTGCAACCAAATGCTTCGGAGCCATGGGACCTGGCGCTAACGATAAAGGCCTTAGCCGCAAGCACATCATGTCGGCTGTAGAAGAAAGCTTGCGCCGATTACAAACAGACTATATTGATCTCTATCAAGCCCACATGTTTGATCCATCGACGCCATTGGAAGAAACATTGCGAGCGTTTGACGATCTGGTCACTCAAGGAAAAGTACGCTACATCGGTGTGTCAAATTGGCGTGCATGGCAAATAGCAAAAGCAAACGGAATCGCAGAACAAAAACATTATATGAAAATTGAAAGCGTCCAGCCGCGATACAACCTTTTGTTTCGCATGATTGAGGAGGAGCTCTTGCCAATGTGCAGTGAGGAAGGTATCGGTGTGATTACTTACAATCCTCTGGCAGGCGGCCTTCTCACGGGACGATATAATTGGGGCGATTCTCCTGAAGCAGGCAGCCGCTTTGGACTTCAAGGGCATAATCAAGCAGGATCATTTTACCAGGAGAGATATTGGAAAGAGCCTTATTTTGCAGCGGTAGAAACATTTCAAAGATGGTGTTTGGAGCATAACTATGAGATGGCATCAGCTGCAGTGCGATGGGTTATTCAGCAAGCCGGAATCACATCCGCAATAATTGGTGCCAGCCGTCCGGATCAATTAGATGCGAGCATAAGAGCAACGGAGATGGACGACTTTTCAGCAGACGAACTGAAATGGCTCGATCAGCTGTGGTTCTCCCTGCCAAAACGAAAAGAAGATCGATAGAAGGATATATTCCGAGAATGGTCGGATATATTTTAGTCTTGGGGGATATATTTCCATTTTGGGAGGATATCCCCCTTTCCTGCGGTTTCACCTTTTTAAATCATTAAATATTAGATTTTGCACGCTAAGTATCAAATTCATTCAGAAAAGTTTTTTAAGAAATGATATATGTAAAAATGAGGTATGGCAAGGATTCCTTCTTTTTCAAGCCTAGATTGATAAATTTTGAAAATTTCGTGAAATACATGGTGGAAAAATTCTTGCTAAAAATATCGAAAAAAAGAACAGAACTTTCTTAAGGTAGAAAATTCTGTTCTTTTTTATCAAATTAGTTATTTAAAGAATAAAGGATCCGATTTTTAACTTTGCTCCGGCATCGTATTCCAAAATGTGACTTCATCTAAAGGCAATCTCACCGTCGGATGAGCAGGTTGCGCCGCTTTACCGATTGCAATGAGCATGACCGTTGCATAGCGGTCGGAAATGCCGAATGCTTTTCGGAATTCTGGCTCGCTGTAGCCAGCCATTGGCACTGTATCGTAACCTCTTGCTTTAGCTGACAGCATGATTTGCATTGATACTAATCCCCCATCGATCAGTAAGGAACGTTTCACGATGTCAGAATGAGGATCAGAGTAGTAGCCATTAATATTTTTAATCATCTGACTTTTTGCCTCTTCTGTCATATACCCCGCCTCGACAGCTGCACTATAAATTTGCTCAACTTTTTCTATTGCCTGCGAATCTCCCAATACCGCTATAATTGCAGACGCTTGCACAACCTGTTCCTGATTAAATGCAATCGGTAAAAGAATTTCTTTTTTGGCTTGATCATCGATTACGAGAAAACGCCACGGTTGCACGTTAGCACCAGAGGGCGCCAGTGTCGCTTCTTTCAGGATTTCATTTATTTCATCTTTAGACAATTTCCAATTGGGATCATATTTTCTTACGGAATGGCGATCTCTAATTACATCAGAAAATAACGATTCTTGTTTTACTTTTATTGACATTGTTCTCTCCCCCTAAAATAAATGATTTGCCAAAAGCTACTCTTTCTAAGCGTTGTTACAAAAAATTGTTCAAAATTTATCACAGTTTGCTTTAAAATCTCCCTAGATGTATTCATGATGATTCCAAGTAATAAATTTACTGCAACAATATGTAGCACAGTAAAAAGTAAAAATAAATGCAGCAAGTGATTAACTAACTGCAACTACTTTAAGCACATTATACGAAGAATACTTTTTTAAAGCAACAATAATGCATACAGAAATTACTTCTTTGTTATATTAACCGATTAAATCTGATATGGTATATTGACGAAGAAAATCAAGTGATTTCTGCTCTGCCTCGTTCATGATTTTTTCTATAGCCATGTCCAGTTGTTTGCCAGCTTCATCACAGTTTGTTGTTTCTTCAGTTTCTGTACATTCGCTTTTTACAGCCATATATACATCTGCAAGAGTAATTTCAGATGAAGGTCTCCTTAGGGTATAGCCACCCTCTCTTCCTTCTTTTGCCTCAACTATTCCTGCATTCACTAATAAAATTAATACTCGTCTTAAAAAAGTAGCGTGCGAATTGACTTGACAAGCAATCGATGCACTCGACAACTTCCCTTCACATTGTGATAGCCATACAAGCGCACGAACAGCAATTTTAAAACGAGGAGGTCCAAACGAAATTCCGCGACTCTTTGTGTTCAATTTATTTTCATTCCCTTCATAACCAACCGCTTTCATTTATAAGCTTACCGTAAAGTAATGTGATTTAAAAGTTCAACAAGATCAAATACTGTATTCGGTTCGTTTCTTAGCATATAGTGTTTCAGGTAAAACAAAACCCTTAACCCGGACATTTTACCGCCCCCGATAAAAAACGTATAATAATAGGGAATGATACAGCTGGAGGAAATGGAATGAAGCCAAAAATTGAAGATGTTGCAAAGCTCGCAGGTGTTTCACCAACGACGGTTTCCCGAGTGTTAAACAACCGCGGCTATATCAGCCAAAAGACAAAGGACAACGTACAAAAAGCGATGAATGAGCTGAATTACTTTCCAAACGACTTGGCTCGCTCTTTATTTAATAAACGTACATACTTAATCGGGTTAATCCTACCGACGACGAGCAACCCGTTTTTCGGAGAGCTTACTTTCCATATTGAAAACATATGCGCTTCGCTCGGCTATAAGGTTTTGCTTTGTAACAGCTTGAACCGGATCGATAAAGAAGAGCAGTATGCCGAAATGCTAATGAGAAATCAAGTAGATGGGATTATTGTCGGGACACACAATCAAGGAACGTTTCATTACCACAAGCAAAATTTGCCCATTGTTGCGATTGATCGTTATTTTTCAAATACGATTCCCGTAGTTGGTTCGGATAATTATGCAGGTGGGAAACTTGCGACTGAGCATTTACTCTCTAAAGGATGTAAAAAAATCATTCACTTTAACGCGCCTTTACAAATCGAAGCTCCTGGCCAGTTAAGAAGAACAGCATTTGAAGATGTTTTGAAAAAGCATCATATGGAGCCAGTTACTTATGAAATCGAAACTCCTCTCGGTCACGAAGGCCAAAAAGAAGTGATTCAAAAAGCCTTTGGCGAAATCCCGGACGTTGACGGAGTATTTGCGAGCAATGATTTAATTGCCGCCGTGGTCATTAATGAAGCTAAGAAGCGGGGAATTGACATACCAAACCGGTTAAAGGTTGTTGGCTATGACGGTACCGAAACCGGGAAAATAATGATGCCTCAATTGACAACCATACAGCAGCCGATTGATTTAATTGCAAAAACGGCAATCGAGATTTTACGAAAAGAAATTGACGGTGAATTCGGCACGGCTCCATATGAAACACAGTTGCCTGTTACCCTGTTAGAAGGAAAAACAACATAAAACATTGTCTTTTTAGCAATGTTTTTATTTTTTTATGTCATGCGGTTGACATACGAAAGCGGTTGACATAAACTATTTGTGAAAGGGTTTTCTGAAAACGGTACCTTTCAAGGGGGATGGGATAAATGTCAAAATCAAAGACAATGTATTGGAAATTAAGCGGATATTTCTTCTTTTTCTTTTTCACTTGGTCAGCAAGCTTTTCACTTTTTTCCATTTGGCTAGGACAGGAAATCAATTTAAACGGAGCAGCTACTGGCATTATCTTTTCTGTAAACGCTATCTTCGCTCTGATTATGCAACCGCTTTACGGCTATATTTCCGATAAAATCGGCTTAAAGAAAAACATTCTCTTATTCATCAGCCTGCTGCTTGTATTTGTCGGACCATTTTTTATCTATATTTATGGGCCGCTATTAAAATTCAATATATTAGCGGGTGCGATCGTCGGAGGCTTGTATTTAGGCGTAACATTTTTGTCAGGTGTCGGCGCAATTGAAACCTATATTGAAAAAATCAGCCGGAAATACAAATTTGAGTATGGCAAATCGAGAATGTGGGGATCATTAGGATGGGCTGCAGCCACATTTTTCGCTGGGCAAATTTTTAACATTAATCCGAACTTGAACTTCTGGATCGCTTCTATTTCTGCGATCATATTGGTAGCTATTATTCTATCAGTTCATGTAGAAATGACAGATTTTGAAATCGTAAGGGCAGATTCTGTTTCTATTAAAGACATTGGAAATCTGTTTTTATTAAAAGACTTTTGGTTTTTGATGATGTACGTCATAGGTGTCGCTTGTATTTACGGGGTATACGACCAGCAATTCCCTATTTACTACTCATCCGTATTTTCATCTGAAGCTTTAGGAAATCAAGTTTTTGGGTACTTAAATTCATTTCAGGTTTTCATGGAAGCCGGAATGATGTTCCTGGCACCATTTATTGTGAAAAAAATCGGGGTTAAAAACGGCTTGCTTCTGGCAGGATTTTTAATGGCCTTCCGAATCATCGGATCAGGCATGGTTATGGGGCCGGTCGGTATTTCATCGATGAAATTGATTCATGCGTTGGAGCTGCCGATTATGTTAATTGCCATGTTTAAATACTTGGCAGCTCATTTTGATACCCGGCTTTCATCCATTCTTTATTTAGTCGGATTTCAATTTGCCACCCAAGTAGGCACAACCATCCTTTCACCGATTGCCGGAATGCTTTATGATGATTATGGGTTTCGTAATACGTATATCATAATGGGAGCAGTCGTTCTTTTGTTCACGATTCTTTCCATCTTCACTTTGCTTACTGAGAAAAAACAAACATCCAGAGGAATTCAATTGGAAACGGCAAATCAACCAACAATAGGAGGACTACCTAATGCTAACAACAAATAAAATCGAGCTAGCGAATCAGGCATTACAACAAGCATGTGAAAAAATGAATAAACGTTTTCGGCTTGGTTATCACATAATGGCTCCTGCCAATTGGATTAATGATCCAAACGGACTGATCCAGTTTAATGGAGAGTACCACGCGTTTTACCAGCATCATCCGTACGATGAACATTGGGGTCCTATGCATTGGGGCCACGTAAAAAGCAAGGATTTGGTTCATTGGGAGCACTGCTCAGTCGCTTTAGCACCGGGAGATGAGTGCGATATAGACGGATGCTTTTCTGGAAGCGCAGTAGATAACAACGGAGAGCTGACACTGATCTATACTGGTCATAACTATACAGATAAAGATAATGACATTTTCTATCAAAATCAAAACATCGCAGTGAGCACTGACGGGATTCATTTCACAAAAGTTGGAGAAAACCCGGTGATTGCCGAGCCTCCTGAAGACAGTTCCCATCATTTCCGTGATCCAAAGGTGTGGAAACACGAGGATTCTTGGTATATGATTCTGGGAAATTCGACAAAAGATAACGTGGGACGTGTGATTTTATATCGTTCTGCTGATTTGCGAAAATGGGAATACGTTGGCGTTCTTGCGCAAAGTGCAGGAGATCTTGGGTTCATGTGGGAATGTCCGGATTTCTTTGAATTAGACGGTAAGCACGTTCTCTTGTTTTCGCCTCAAGGAGTAGAAGCAAAAGGAGATTTATATAAAAACCTTTTTCAAACAGGCTACCTTATAGGAGAGTATGACTACGAAACGAACAAATTCGTGCATGGTTCATTCGAGGAATTGGATCACGGACATGACTTTTACGCCGTACAAACTTTATTAGATGATAAAGGCCGCCGAATCGCCATAGGATGGATGGATATGTGGGAATCAAACATGCCGACAAAAGAAGACGGATGGGCAGGTGCGTTGACTCTCCCCCGCGTTCTCACTCTTGGAGAAAACAACAAGCTTCTTATGAATCCTGTAGAGGAAGCAGAATTGCTTCGCGAAGCGGAACACAATGTATGTACAAATCAAGTGATCTCAGGTAGCTTCACAGCTGAAACGAACAGTGAGATGCTTGAAGTAAAAGCCGTTTTTGATTTCACCGGCTCGCGTCCTGAATCAGTTGGGTTAAAGATTGTTGGTGGCCAGGAAGAGACAGTATTAACGTATAACACATCTAACCAAAAGCTAATCCTTGACTGCACGAAAAGCGGAAAGCCGGAAGACGGAGTCAGAAGCGTGACTACAGAAGCTAATGGAGAGCTTGTCTTGCGTGTATTTATCGACCGGTCGTCCATCGAAGTCTTTACAAACAACGGCCAGGCAACATTGACAAGCCGCATCTACCCTAATGAAAGCAGAACAGGTATCGAGCTGTTTTCTGAAAAAGGGGATGTTACGGTCAAAGAATTGACGTATTGGACGCTAAAGGATATTTGGGAATAAGCATGTAAAAGGAAAGGAGCAAGCTGCGATGGGCGCTTGTTCCTTTGTTTTTGTAAATTACATCATGCCGCCAATTCTGTTCATTCTACAGGAACACAAAATAAATCACAGCAGCAAGCACCAATCGATACAAGGCAAACGGGACAAGCTTGATCCGGTTGATCAGCTTTAAGAAAAAACGAATCGATACGAGCGCAAAGAGAAAGGCGCTGATAAAGCCGACAGCGAAAAAAGGAAGAACATCCACTGTGATCGAATCCCAATTTTTTAAGAGTGACAAGCCACTTGCCCCGGCCATAATCGGTACGGCCATAATAAATGTAAAATCTGCCGCCACGCGATGGCTCATTCCGAGAAGAACCCCTCCCGAAATCGTTGATCCCGAGCGTGAGAATCCCGGCCATAAAGCAAAACACTGAATCAACCCAACAGAAAGCGATTGCTTAAACGTTATCTGATCGACAGTTTCCGTTCTTGGTTTGCTGCGCCGGAACCAATCTGCCGTAAGCATGAGGATGGCTCCGAGCACTAGCCCGATGACAACTCTTTCAGCAGAAAACAAATATGTATCAATGTAATCTTCAAAAAGAAATCCAAGTATACCAAACGGCAATATACCTATCAGCACATGAAACAAATTGAAATGGTTTTCGGTAACCGTTTGTCCTTTTATTTTTTTCAAACTGAGCAGATTCAGGAACCGGTCTCTCATGAGAACGACAACCGCAAGGATCGAGCCTAATTGGATGACGACTTTAAATGTATTGGCTGCTTCCTGGGAGAACATCTTTTTTGTTTGAAACAAAAAGTCATCAACAATAATCATGTGGCCGGTAGACGAAATCGGCGCAAATTCTGTCATGCCTTCAACCAGTCCAAGGATAAATGCTACAAAAAGTTCCCACAAATTCACTTGAATCACTTCCTCCATTTTTTATCTAGTGAATATCCAATTTTTTAAAATAAATAATAGATGCCACTAGGCCGATGAGTGACGCAAGAAAAATAGATAGATACGAAAAAATCGGAGAAAATCCAGGGACAAAGCCATTGCTTGCGATGACATGTACGGCCGACCACGGAAACAAAGCCTTATATTCTGAATTGACAATAGCAATGTTCGCCATCGTGATTGCAGCCGTAAAGATAATGGTTGGAACATAATTTTTGAAAAAAAATGTGACCAGCATCGTTGGAGCTGATAAAAGGAAAAGCAGAAATGCTCCAATCATAAACTGTTTGATAGATTGTAATAAGACGTTGATACTCATATCCTCAAACTGAAAGATGAGACCTACAATAAAGGTCAGTACCCAGGCAACCAAAGTTAAAACGATAATCCAAATGAGAAGCAAAACCATTTTACTTGCAATCAGGCTCACTCTGGACACAGGAATGGTTAATAAATTTTTTAATGTATTTTCGGTAAATTCCCTGCTGAACAGATAGGATGTAATTACCCCATATAAAAGTGGCCCGATGAGCATAAGAACGTACATATTGGATTCTCCAAAAGCTTCAACAAAATGAATAGGAATATCAGGTGTTTTGATTTTCGTATTCAATGCGCTGATAAATATCATAACCGGGACTGCCGAAGCGCCGATCACACTGACTAAAAACATCTGAGCCCGCTTTAGTTTTAACAGCTCCGCGTACAACAAATTAACCAATCGTCCCGCCCCCTATCAATTTAATGAAGTAATCCTCGAGGTTGTCCTCACTCACCATGATTCCGGAAACTTCAATGCCCTGTTCCACAAATATGCGGTTTATCTTTCCTTGCTGTCCTAAGTGGGAATAGACACGTATAGTCCCTTTTTCATGAATCTCATAATCTTGGATTTGAAAGTGCGTTTCTAAGAGAATTGCAGCTTTTTTCTCATTCGATACTTGAAACTGGAGGTATTTGCGGTTTCTTTTTCTAAGCTCTGACACCGAGGCTTCCTCCAGCAGCTTCCCTTCATGGATTACTCCAATATGATCGGCTACGTGTTCAATCTCACTAAGAATATGGCTTGAAATGACAATGGTCACTTGTTTTTCATCACATAAATCAGTAAGAAATTTTCGCATTTCCTGGATCCCGATCGGATCTAGTCCATTAATAGGCTCGTCTAAAATCAGTAATTCCGGTTCATGCATGATCGCTGCGGCAATGCCTAGTCGCTGTTTCATCCCCAGCGAATACTGGGACACCATTTTGCGCGGTTCATTATCCAGCCCTACTCGTGATAACGCATACCGGATCGCGTCACGACGGTGAATTCCCCGTAATCGTGCTAATATGGCGAGGTTTTCGCTTCCTGTCAGATTTTGATAAAAACCCGGTGTTTCAATTAGTGACCCGATACGATGGTAAATTTGTTTTGTATATTGATTTACATTATGGTCGAACATTCGGATTTCTCCTGAAGTAGGCCGAACTAGTCCCATAATCATCCGAAGGGTCGTCGTTTTTCCTGCCCCGTTCCTCCCTAAAAGACCGTAAATGCGCCCTTTTGGAACGTGTAAGCTGATTGAATCGACAGCTGTTTGTTGATCAAACCTTCGGGTAAGTCCTTCAGTTTCTAATACCCAATTTTGCATTCCTATCGCTCCTTGCCTTCTTAACTATCTATCATTCTACCCGGCGGTTCTGACATGGAGCTTACTTAATTCTTACTTTTTCTTACTTTCGGAAGAGATACCAGTACAGCGGTTTTTTGAAAAGGATCGCTTTCCATAACAATCGTTCCATTCATTTTTTGGACGAGCTCCTTGGCAATCGCCAGACCCAATCCGTGCCCCTTTGATGACCTGGATGAATCGGCCTTATAAAGCCGGTCAAATACTTTTGAAAGCTGATCTGGAGAAAGCCCGGAACCCTTGTCCCACACTTCAAAATGAATCTCTTTTTCCTCAGCCCATGCCTTGATTCCGATAAATGAATCGCCGCCATAGCGTAAAGCATTTTGCAGCAAATTATTAAAAACCCGTGAAATTGCATGTTGATCTCCGATAATAAATCGTTCACTATCTGGAATTTGGACATCGACCGTTATGTCCTTTTTCTGAAATTCGGGCATCCATCCAATCAAGACGCTGCGCAGCAATTCAAATAGATCGAACGATTCACTGGCAGGCTTCCATTCGTCGGCATCAATTTGGGCAATCACAAACAACTCGTCCAAATACTCTTTTAGCGCATAAGCTTTATTTCTCGCAATATGTATATACTCCTCAGCTTCTTCACCAGCCAGGCCACCCTCTAACGCATCCAAATATCCCAAAACCGATGTCAAAGGCGTCCGGACATCATGTGAAAGGCTCGACAGCATCCTCTTTCTTGCTTGTTCCGACCGGTATGCTTTCACTTTATCCGTTTGATAGAAATCGACCAGCTGATTGATTTGGAAAACTAACGGAGCAATCAGCTCTTTCTCGTCTACATGGATTCTGCGATTTTCATTGCCGGCGACAATCTCTTCTAAGATCGAATGCGTCTCCTGAATCCGTTTACGGTATTTCCGTTCGCGGATAATAAAAAAAATCAGGGCGATGACGAGGCCGATCAGCAGCAAATAACTCATACTACTCATTTCCTGCAGCTCCGTTAAATTTATAGCCCATACCCCAAGCGGTTAAGATATAAATGGGATTCGCCGGATCTGGTTCAATTTTTTTGCGAAGCCTTCTAATATGTACCATGATATTGTTGTCATCGTAAGCATATTCATTTTGCCAAACATGCTTGTATATTTGCTTCTTAGTAAAAATTTGCCCGGCATTTGATGCCAAAAAATAGAGCAAATCAAATTCTTTTCCCGTTAATGACACATCTTCATCATCTAAAGTAGCCCGCATGTATGCAGGATCAATCACCAGAGAACCGAAAGTCAGGCTGCGGGGCTGTTGAAGGGCGGCGCCCAGCACCATATATCTTCGAATGAGAGATTCGACTCTCGCCGTTAATTCGGACAAACTAAACGGTTTCGTCATGTAATCATCTGCTCCGGCTTTCAATCCCAGTACTTTGTCCATTTCATTCCCTTTGGCCGTAAGCATTAACACCGGTGTATTTTTTGTTTTTCGAATATGTGCCAGCACGGACATCCCATCCATCTCCGGCATCATCACATCGAGAATGACGAGATGGTACTCCTCTCCGGCAAGCAGCTTTAAACCTTCTTTTCCTGTATGGGCAATCTCCGACTTGTATCCTTCCGACTCCATACATTTTTTTAGCAGTCTGCATAGTTCAGTATCATCGTCTATAATTAAAATCTTTTTTTGCATGTGAAATCCTCCCGTCTTTTCCATTTTATAATAGAGTGAAAAAGAGATGGGAGGATAAGTTTGTATAATGGGAGGATATCTCATGATTATGGGGGAATATTCTAGGTCATGGGTTGATATAAACCTGAATAAAGAGGATATATTTACAAACAGCAAGACGGCAGACCCTCAGTCCATTCAGGCTCCCCCGCCTCCGTCACCGCCCCCTCCGCCATCGCTTCCTCCATCATTTCCACCGTCACTGCCGACAAAAAAGGGAAAGCCCGGGCCTGCACCATTGGAAGAATCATGGAATGAATGATTTCTCTTTGAAAGAGATTTCTTTGAAGAGAAAATTCCAAGCAGCAGTGCGACCAAAACAATAATAATAACAATTTCAAGCATATTAAAATCCCCTTTCTATAAAAATACGTGTAGTATGTGATACGTATTTAATAGGATAAGGTTTCAAATAATTCTATATTTTATATATTTGTGGTGGATGTCTTTCTTGATTTTGTGTTTTAGGGTGTTTTTATAAGGGTAATTTATCTTTAAATACTTTGAAAAGGATCGTGTGACAGGTTTATGGCAATCAACCGATAAACAGGGGGAATTTTTAATGACGACCATCAGCACGGAACACCCGTGTGTTACGTTAATTAATGTGTTTACTGTTGATCCTGACCGGCAAGAGGAATTGGTTGCTCTATTAATCCAAGCTACAGAATCCGTTATGAAGAAGTTTCCAGGGTTTCTTTCTGCTAATTTCCATCAAAGCTTGGATGGAACAAAGGTCGTAAATTATGCCCAATGGAAGGATGAAGAGGCCTTCTCGCGTATGCTAAAAGATCCTGAGGCTCTCGTTCACATGAAGAAGGCTGAAGAAATTGCCGAACAGTATGACCCCACGCTTTATCAAGTCGTTTACACTAGCTTGGATATTTGACCTGTCAGCCTTGCAAATCAATATTAAGTAACTAGGCAATTGGGGTATTAGCTATCTTATGTGCGGCTGCTTGTGAAACTATAATTCTTGGTGCTGTTTGTATTAAAGGACCTCTGTAGGTATACAGTACTTGTATACCAAATAGATATCTAATCGAATAACAGAAAGCCGAGTATGTTCTAATACTCGGTTTTCTATTTATATTTACAAATGATTTAAATCAATCATAGCTCTTTTAGAGGTGAAGTGTTTACCTATAACTTCCTTACCAAGCATACACTTCAGGCGTCTCTCCGCCCGGTCCCGGAAAAATGTTGTCCAATTCCTGAAGTACATGTTCATCAAGATTGATTTCGATCGCACGAATGACGTCTCTCAGCTGTTCCACTGTTCGAGGTCCGATGATAGGCGCGGTCATCACCGGATTCTTCAGCAGCCAGGCCAGAGCGACGTTTGCCTCTTTTTCGCTTAGTTCTGCACACAATGCAGAAAATTTTCCGAGCTGCCGGCGGTGCTTTTCAATGAGGTTGGCTCGTTTGCCTGTACGAGCTCCCGCATCGCTTTGTAACGCGCTGCCACCGAGAAGACCTCCTGCCAGAGGACTCCATGCAACGACACCCAAGCCTAAATCCCGTGCCGCCGGCAATACCTCCAATTCCGGGGTCCGTTCGAGCAGGCTGTATTTATGCTGCTCGCTTATAAGACCCATAAAACGGCGTTCCTTTGCTGCCGCTTGCGCCTTTACTAAATGCCATCCTGCAAAGTTGCTTGAACCTATGTAGTCGACTTTGCCCGACCGAACCTGGGTTTCAAAGGCCTCCCACAATTCGTCCCATGGAGTCCGCCTGTCAATGTGATGCATTTGGTAGAGCTCCACATGGTCCGTCTGGAGCCTCCGCAATGATTCCTCCAAATGGCGTCTGATTTTGTAGAGCGACAAGCCCCTTGTGTCATTCGGACCATCGATGGGATTCGACATAGGTTCGTACACTTTGGTAGCCAAAACGACTCTCTCCCGGCGCTGTCCGCCTTGAGCAAACCACCTGCCAATCATGGTTTCCGTCAATCCTGCATTCTCCCCCCACCCGTAAATGTTCGCTGTATCAAAATAGTTGATACCCACATCAAGAGCTTCATCCATGATTCGGAATGCGGTCTTTTCGTCCGTGTCCACCCCAAAATTCATCGTGCCTAAACATAAACGGCTGACCCTCAATCCTGTTCTTCCTAGAAAAGTATATTGCACTAGTTGTTCCTCCTTCGTTTTTTCTCTTTCAATAATGGGGACGAAGGAAATTTGGAAAAGACGCAAAAATGGGTCTACTTTTTTTGGTGATGGTAGAATATATTTTACTCATGGTCGTATCTGAAGACCTTCTCGTATTTCAATACGATATTGGTTTTCCTGCTTCTTCTTTTTGTGCCTTCCGTATATCGATTTTTTAAGCAACATCAATTGGACAAAAGATTAAGTAAATCAGGGATTTTGGATATTGACCGGATGGACGGTTTTCAGTTTGAGCATTATTTAAAAGAAGAATGCCAAAGAAAGCTGAGTAGATAATAACCTTGTAGTTTTCATGATTCCAGTTCCTCCGTCCATGGTTGTATTTTTTCCATAGCAATTATTTCTTCATCAAAATATTTCGATGCTAATTTTCCTTTTGTCAAAAATCGCCAATGTATCAAACTACAAAGTTACTTACATGAAAAAGGACCGTCATCAACGATCCAATGTAAGTTCCAAAAAAGAAGAGTATCGGAACAAATTCTAGGCTTATAACAAGGGTTATCTACACTCTATCAGGTAAGATAATAGGAGGGTAAATGCCTCCTGGAAAACAAGTTGCAGGCGGGATCATTAAAGGTGAATCGACACCATGTATATACCAATCACAAGGAGAATGTCTGGAATACAAAGTTTCAATAGGCCCGGGAGTATATCGTGCAATATGAACAACAGGATCTCCCTCCGTGCGCCCAGAATTATCCACCCAACCAAGTAAGTCCCCTGTTCTGATTGGGTTCCCTATCGTAAGTGGTCGATTATACCACATCCAATATAAAGTCGATCCAGGAAGTGCATGATTTGGGCGCCTGCGAACTGGTGTTATGTGAGCGTATTCGGTGAAGAATCCATCACTACCTTGGACCACAACATTATTAGGAAGGCAGTCCGGAGCCTTGTCAACCTGGTCATGACGGTGCGAAAGACTTGAATTTTCCTGGTATGCCATATGGGACACCTGTTTATGCCATGGAATCGGGCGTAGTGGAGTGACACGGACTCCTCTTGCTAAGGGATAGGACTAAACTCTATTTGCTTATCATAAGCATCTTCTAAGTGCTGATTTATACATAATACAACTGATTTCAGGTAAACAAGTAGACATGACCATAATATAAAGCATTTGAGATAAGGGGAAATTCAAATGAATAGCTTTGATACAGATGTATTGATTGTGGGTGCAGGACCTACCGGCCTAACATTAGCAAATGAATTGGCCAGACATGACATATCATTTAAGATTATCGACTCAGCAATTACCACTTCGCAAACGACAAAAGCTTTAGGTATCATGCCAAGAACATTGGAGCTTTATGAGAAAACAGGAATTGCAGAAGAAATGGTTGAAAAGGGCCTGGACACACCAGCATTTAATGTAATGAACAAAGACCATAAACTCATCTATTTTGATTTTAATAAGCAATGCAATAGTCCTTTTCCATTTGTTTTGATGTTGCCGCAGAACAAAACAGAAGAAATTCTTTATAACTATTTAATGAAACAAAATTATGATGTAGAGTGGGAAACGAAACTGTTAGAAATCGAGCAGGACGCCAATGGAACAACAGTGATTGTTCAAAAAGGAATAGAAAAGACCGCGAACATCCGTACCAAATATATAGTAGGCTGTGACGGGGCTCACAGTACTGTCCGTCATCAACTTGGGTTAAATTTTGAAGGGGTAACGATTCAACAAAACTTTTCCCTGGTTGATCTTAAAGTGGAATGGAAATTGCCTTATAACGAGAGTTATGCGTTTGTTGACAGGGGAAAGTTCATTGCATTTTTTCCGATGAAAGACGGAAAACATAGAATCCTAATGACATCTGATATAGGTGCCAAAGAACATTCGGAGGTCAGTATTGAAGAAATTGAACAGATGATTCATGCAGTCGGGCCAACTAACACATCAGTCAGCAGCGTTTTATGGACCTCACGATTCCTTGTAAATCAAAGAATGGTGAAGCAAGCGCGCTTGGGACGTGTCTTTTTAGCTGGAGATGCTGCTCATATTCATTCTCCAGTAGGCGCCCAGGGTATGAATACAGGTATTCAGGATGCTTATAATCTTTCCTGGAAGTTAGCGCTTGTCCTTAAAAACTATTCCCCGGATACGTTATTGGATACATACACAACGGAAAGAGAGCCCGTCTGGGGTAATTTATTATCGGGAACCGAACGCTTTACAAGAATCCTTCTCCAAAAGAGTCGCTTAGTCAATCAAGTTAGAAAGACGATTGCTCCAGTCATTACCTCTTCTCGATTCATCAACCAAAAATTCATTGATGCACTTTCTCAAACAGGTATCCATTATCGTCATAGTCCGATTGTGAATGGCGAAGAATACGGATCTAAGGTGTTTAATAAAGGGAATTGGTTACAGCCCGGAGACAGAGTACCCGACGAAATTATAGGCAATGGACAGCGTCTACACCATTTATTAACAACTACAAAACATGTTCTTTTTGTGTTTACACAAGATTATGAAACCTTTAAGAAAATCAAAGAAAATGTGGAATCATACCCAATACAGGTGTTTCAAATCGGAATAGAACGAGATTGTGCGATTCAACAAAATTACTTGTGTGATTCAAAGGGGCAAATTTACAGCAAGTACGGATTTGCTTCTAAAGAGGGAATGCTTGTCATCCGGCCAGATGGCTATATTGGTTTTAAGTGCGTTGAACTAAACATAAATCTTCTGAAGAAACATTTACAGATCATATTCAATTAAGAACATTACAGAAAACAGGGGGCCAAAAGTTTTTACTTTTGGGACACCCTCTTTATTTGTTATTTACGTAAAATAAGTATTAAAAAAGTGCGAAATAAATATAAAAGTTACATTAACGAAAAAGCGTATGTTCAGAAATCTGTCACATACGCTTTTTTGACGAAAATAAAGAATTGTTATGTCGAATGCGTAGCGTATGTTTTCCGCGTTTTGCTACCGAGACCCTTAGAAGACTCCATGCAAATCACAGTTCTCGCTCTATATCAATCAGACACAAAAAAACAACTGGCCCATTTTATCTAGCCGAACATTTTGATCAATCCTTTTTCAAAATGGATTCTTTTTATTTACCGTAGAATGCTGGTTTGTAAGATATTTCTGATTAAACTTTATTCTAAACCTAAATTAGAAGGGTTTTACAACCAAAGCCCACGGTTCAATGTTGTTATATTCACAATATAATAAGTTAGTCGATTGAGTAACAATTGCCCTTTAATAGTGTCAGTGCCTTCCAATAATGAGATGATCTTTCTTCTAAAAGCTTATAAAACTTATTATAAAAAGATTTTAATTCTTGCAAACATAAGTTTAAAAATTTAATAACATTTTTCTTTGAATCTTTAAATGATATTTCCCCGCCACGGGAGGAATATTTAATTTTTAGCTTTCACATGTTCATACGTATACAGCATCCAGAAGCCGATATCTTCGAAGCCAATCCGTTTATAAATCGCTCCGGCTTCCGGGTTATCATAAAATAAACATAGTTCCTTTTCTTCGTCCAACAGCTGTTTGCAGAGCTTTGCCATGCACTGGGTAGCATAGCCTTTTTTCTTATAGGGCTCTAGTGTACATACTCCTGTTACCATGGCGGAGAAAGAATTTTCTGCAGAGGTCGAAGCGGTTGAAACAGCTTTATTATCTTCCATGATGAAAAAGGAACGTGAAACCCCATCTTCTAATCCGCGTCTTTTTCTCTTAACGGTAATGACGGACTCGCTGAACTCCGGAATACTCATTAATAACTCCACAAGAGCTTTCGCATCGTCGGGCTTGGCTTGTTTTACGTGAGACACATCAATGTTACTGATGCTTGGTTGTAATCTGGTACATTTCGCGTAGTAGGTTTGCCTTTTTCTTTTAAGCTTTCTATTCAAGTGGGGTTCGATTTTTTCTGTGATGTCTTTTAATCCTGACATCATCGAAAACGTAGGATCATTCTCTATAATTTCGGCAAACCCTTTCGCATCGAATGATCCCCTTGCAAATGGTATGTAGTTTTCCTGATATTTTAACAAAACGGCGCGTAGTTCTCCGTTTTCGTTAAAATCACCCCATAGCTTTTGGAAGTCCTTATCGTACCCGTAGGCTTCAATATCACCGATGATAAATAGGTTTTCAGCTGATTGCATTTTCAAAAGCTGAAAACAAACCTCGTGATCACTTTTCGTCAACCTTCTGATCATCATAGTCCCTCCCTAAACTTACCTGTCCATCTCAGCCTTTATCCCCTTCAAAATGATTCGCAGACCAGCTAAAAAGCTTTCTTCATCATTCAATTTTGTTTTCGGCGTTAGCATATAACGATATACATGCGGAATGTTATCTTCCGGAATCGCGGTAATTGCTCCTTTGAATTGATTCACGATTTCTTCTTTTCCCATTTCATCTATCATTTTCTTTTGCTTCTGTTCGTCCAATACAAATGAAGTTACGTAACTATTTATTAAGATTGCGCTTAAAAATATTTTATCCTCTGGAAAATTCGCTCTATGGAAGATTTCAAAAGCTTTATTAATGAGATGCAACCTTTTTTTGGAAACAGGCAGCGTATCCATCATGATTTCCGCTCCGTCAGGTACCGATAACATCGCCCGCCTGCTCGCCAATGACAAGAGAGTCATCTCCTCTTCCCAATCCTTCGATTCCTCTGGATACTCAATTTGCGAAGAAATATATTCTGATAATAGCTGGAGAATTTCTTGTTTACTTTTAATGTACCAATATAGCGCAGGTGCCTTTACCTTCAGATTTGCTGCCAGATTTCTCATCGTTAAATTGGCAAGGCCCTTTTCATGTAAAATACTGAGTGCCGCTTCTGTAATGATTTCTTTATTAATCTTATTCTTCGCCACGAAAACCACCTCAATGAACCATTGTATACTGTTTCAGATAAAATTTCTTTACTTCTCTATTTAACGATGTTAAACTACAAATTGTCAATTTAACACTGTTAATGAAAAGGGAGGGTAATCGATGAAAAAAGAAACAAAGCTGGTCCCTGTTATGGCCGCACTCATTTTAGGGATTTTCGTAGCGGCATTGGATAATACAATTGTTGCAACAAGTATGGGAGCAATCATCGGTGATTTGGGTGGCTTGGATAAATACGTATGGGTCACATCTGCTTACTTAGTGGCAGAAATGGCTGGCATGCCGATTTTTGGGAAACTGTCTGATATGTATGGCAGAAAACGATTTTATATGTTTGGAATTTTATTATTTTTAGTCGGTTCTATTTTGTGCGGATTTGCGCAATCGATGGTTCAATTATGCATATTCCGTGCAATTCAAGGAATTGGCGGCAGTGCATTAATGCCGATTGCCTTCACCATTATTTGGGATGTCGTTCCTCGTGAAATGCGCGGAAAAATGAGTGGAATATTCGGTGCGGTCTTCGGGTTATCAAGCATCATTGGTCCTTTATTAGGTTCTTTTATTACCGATTATATTCATTGGCGTTGGATTTTTCACATTAACATACCTATTGGTTTGGTTGCCTTATTCTTAATTATTGTTTTTTACAACGAATCAAAAGTACACGTACGCCAGAATATCGACTGGCTTGGCGCAATTTTTCTTGTCATTTTCACCGTTTCGCTTATGTTCGGGCTTGAATTAGGTGGAGACACATATGATTGGGATTCATGGCAGATTATTTCGTTATTGGTTGTAGCTGCTGTTGGTTTCGCGATTTTCATGCTGGTTGAAAAAAGTGTCAAAGATCCAATTTTACCTTTTGAATTATTTAAAGAACGGCTATACACAAGCAGCGCCTTGACAGGAATGTTTTACGGAGCAGCTTTTATGGTATCTACGATCTATATTCCCTTGTACATTCAAGGAGTCACCGGCGGGACAGCAACAAACTCAGGTTTATTGTTATTGCCGATGATGGTTGGCACTAGTGTTGGTGCCCCAATTGGCGGAGCTCTCGCTAATAAAATGAGCTACAAACAGATTATGATCCTGTCCGGAATTGTTATGGGAATAGGAACAATTTTGTTAGGGACGTTAGAACCTTCTACACCTGGGTGGCTATTAACCATTTACATGGTGATTATTGGAGTAGGAGTCGGCCCATCATTTTCTGTACTTGGCATGGCTTCTTTGCAAAAAGCATTGCCGGAGCAAAGAGGAATTGCAAGTTCTACAAGCAACTTCCTTCGTTCATTAGGTATGACACTCGGTATAACAATCTTTGGAGTTATTCAAAAAAACAATTTTTCTGCCGGATTACCTGAGGACATCAAACAAAACGGGCTTGGTGAGGACAGCCGGGCGCTATTATCTCCTGAACTGCGCTCCCAGATCCCGGAGAATGTCTTAAATCAAATCACGGAAGTATTAACAAACTCGATTACAACAACTATTCTTTGGACACTTGTTCCTCTTGGGATTGCATATCTCTTTATTCTGTTCATGAGCAAGGAGAAATTAGCAGATTCGAATTTGCAGCAAGAAAGTATGTAGATGGATAGCTAAACGCTATTCCTTACAGCTTGTAGACAATGCCTTCAGACATGTCTACAAGCTTTTTTTATAACTAATTGGACTTTTTCGAGAAAATATCAGCATTATATTTAACAAAGCAATGAAGTTGAATGATTAGCATAACCACTTATGAATAGGTTAACATCAAAGAAAACCAGATTGTTTGAAGGAGGGGTTATGTGGAAAAGTTCGAAGAGTATCACATGAGTTTCATCGATGGAGAATGGACAGAGGGACAGTCAGACCGAACATTTGTCGATCAAAATCCTTATGATCGATCGACGATCACCTCATTTAGTTTAGCGAGTGTCGATCAACTTCATCGAGCATTTAAAACCGCTAAACAGGCACAGAAAGAATGGGGAAAAACGAAGCCTGAAGAAAGGCGGACAATCTTAGAAAAAGCCGCAGCCTATTTACTGGAACATCGCTCAGAAATTGTTGATATCATTTCACGTGAAACAGGCGGCAGCCAGATGAAAGCAAATGTAGAGCTTGATCTTACACTTGAGATTCTAGAAGCCTCCTGTGACTTAGTGGATCAAGTGTATAAAAGAAGAGAAGTGACATCGTCCATTCATGGAAAGAAGAACGAGGTATACCGTCTGCCATTAGGTGTGATCACCTCGATTTCTCCTTTCAACTTCCCAATGAATTTATCGTTGAGAACGATTGCTCCTGCTTTGGCTTTAGGAAATGCTGTCGTACATAAACCCGATATACAAGTTGGTTTAACAGGTGGATCGATTATTGCTAGAGCATTTGAATATGCCGAACTTCCGAAGAGTATTCTTCAAGTCATTCAAAGTGATGTTGAAGTAATTGGTGATGAAATGCTCACAAGTCCGCATTCGGAATTTATTAGCTTTACTGGCTCGACGAAAGTGGGAAAACATATCGGGGAACTAGCAGGAAAAATGCTGAAACGTTTTGCTTTAGAACTTGGAGGAAACAGTCCCTTTATTGTTCTTTCGGATGCCGATGTTGACCGTGCAGTAGATGCGGCTATCTTCGGCAAGTTCATTCACCAAGGCCAAATATGTATGATCATAAATCGATTGATTATCCATAAAGATAACTATGACGAATTCGTTGAAAAATATGTAGAAAGAGTGAAACAGATAACGTATGGCGATCCAAAAGATCCAAAAACGGTTATTGGGCCGTTGATCAATGAACGTCAAATAGAGAAAGCACTTACGCTTATTGAAGATGCAAAACAAGATGGAGTAAAACTGGCACTTGAAGGCAAACAAATAGGCAATGTTTTAACTCCATATATATTTATAGATGTAGATAACAAAAGCAAGCTTGCTCAAACAGAACTGTTCGCACCAATATCCACGATCATTAAAGCAAACTCAGATGAGCATGCAATTGAACTGGCAAATGATACTGAATATGGCTTAAGCTCTGCCATCTTTACCACTGATTTAGACAAAGGAAGAGAACTTGGGCTGCAAGTCGAAAGCGGTATGACACATATTAATGACCAAACCGTTAATGACAGCCCTTTAATTCCCTTTGGAGGAAATAAAGCGAGCGGAACTGGCCGTTTTGGAAATGAATGGATAGCAGAAGAGTTTACAGTGACCAAATGGATATCCGTTCAAAATGATTATCGTACCTTTCCCTTTTAAACTAGCAAACCAGCAGACCTCAAACGTATCAATACTAAACCCGCTCCCACATATAGGAGAAGGAGTTTGCCTTCGGAAGGATAGCAAAAGCAAAACGCTATCCTTTTTGCTTTATAAACAAAAATGGATTTTTACAATCTATTAATACACACCTAGCATCCACGTAATATAAACATATTAAAATAGAGAGATGGGATGAGCCTAGCCATTCAATGCAAAGGTATGAAAGGAGAATGTCGTATGAAGGTTGTATTAATGGGTGATTTGCATTATCCGGAAATTGAAGATTCAGTTTCTGATGTACTTAATGCCCGCGCGGCTTTTTATCAAATGTTTATCGATAGGTTTTTAGAAATTGATGCAGATCTTCACGTATCAATCGGAGATTTAACAAACTTCGGCCATGCGACGGAATTACAGGAAATTTACAAGCTATTAAGACGAAAAGAACGTAATTTTTACCACGCTCTAGGCAATCATGACTTATATGCCCAAACTAGAGAAGAAGTCCTTACAATTACGGGTCAACCTCGTTATCATTCAATCGTAACAGACGAAGCTGTTTTTGCTTTCTTAGACACGGCGAAAGAAATGGATTTTGAAGATTGGGGAGGCCATATTGACGACGAGCAATTACAGTGGTTTGAAAACGTCGTAAAGGATTCAGGTTCAAAACCGCTTCTTGTGTTTGCCCACCATCCTATATACAATACGACGAAAAATTCCGATAAGGAAAAGGGATCGATTCATCCTAGTATCGATATGTGGAGAATACTGGATCAAAAAGAAGGTGTGGGAGTGTATTTAAACGGGCATACCCATTGTGACTCCATTGTCAATCAAAAGAATTGGACATTTGTCCAAACATCTGCCGTTTTAGACCAACATGCGTTTCGACTCATTGAAATTGAAAAGGACGAAATTGTTATTTCTTCTCTTGATATTACGGATCAAGATATAATCGACAACGCACCAATCATTTACAACCATATCAACCATTTTACACATTCACCTGCTGCCAGAGGAGAAGAGGCAGATCGCGAGTGCCGGATTTCTTTGCTGCCGGTCGTCGATCATACTTCATAATCTAAGAAATCCTAATGGCAGAAAAAACTAAATAAATTATTGTATGACTGTTTGGTGTTAGCAGCACCAAACGGTCATTTTTATTTTATTCTTTCTACCGTTGTTATAGAAAACAACTAGGTTTTCACGTAAAAAAACCCTCCACAGCTTGGGAAGGTGAATGATTCTTTACAAAGTTAACGCAAAAATATAAGGTAAGGAGACTGAGAAAGCAGTGACTTCAAAGCCTCAGCCTTTATAAGTACTCCTTACCTAATTTAACAGATCTTTATTTTACACCGGTATAAACAAAAGCACGGATAATCTGGCGTTGGGCAAAGAAAAACACAATTAATATTGGAATAACTAGAATCATATTTCCTGCCATCAGGATATTCCAGGCCACACCCCCGTCAACTTCCCGCAGCTTGGAAATCCCCAGTGGAAGAGTCCTGGCTGTATCGTTAGTTGTCATAACAAGCGGCCAAAAATAGTCATTCCAATGGGTAATAAAGCTAAAAAGTCCGAACGTGATTAGCACTGGCTTAGCAATTGGAATCATAATTTTATAAATTATTCTCCATTCACTGGCCTCATCCAAACGCGCTGCTTCCAGCAATTCTTCCGGTACTTGTTTAAACGCTTGGCGCAGAAGGAAAATTCCAAAAGCACTTGAAGCAAACGGAAGGATAAGCGCCCAAAGCGTATTAAGCAGCCCCCATGAACTCATTTGCAAATAAACCGGCAGAAAAATGAGCTGTGCCGGAATCATTAACGTAATCATCGTTAACGAAAAGAAAAAGCCTCGTCCTTTGAATTGATATCTCGCAAACGCATAAGCAGCCGGAATAATCGTAAGAAATTGCAAAACCAGGATGCTGATCGAAACGATTAGACTGTTGATAAAATAGGTAAAAAACGGTCCAGAGTTCCATGCCTTAGAGAAGTTTTCCCAAAGCAATTGGTTAGGCAGCCATTGCGGCGGAAATGTCATCGTCTCACCCAATGTTTTAAAAGAGGTGGAGATCATCCAGACAAAGGGCAAAGCAAAAATGCAAACGACAAGAAACAGGCCAATACCATTGATGAGTCTTCCTAATAATGATCGTTTCATTAGTTTCTTCCTTTCATTAACGGTAGTGCACACGACGCGACAGGATTCTGAAATACATCAGCGTTAATATACTAATAATAATCAGCAGAATCACGCCTGCAGCGGAAGCATATCCAATCTTAAAGAAACGGAAACCAAATTCATAGATGTAATAAACAAACGTATTGGTTGAATTGATCGGCCCGCCTTGAGTCATGATCGCTATCGTCTCAAATACTTGAAACGAGCTAATCAGGTTAATAATGGTAATAAAAAACAACGTTGGTGACAGCATTGGCAATGTTAGCTTAATAAAAGTGCGCATTTTACTAGTATCATCAAGTGCAGCTGCTTCATAAATATCTCGCGGAATACTCTGAAGCCCAGCAATAAAAATCAGCGTGTTATAGCCAATACCCTTCCAAACCGCGACAATTACAAGTGATAGAAGCGATGTTCCAGGATCACTCAGCCAAGGTACATTTGAAATGCCGAACAAATTCAAAAACCAGTTTAACAACCCGTAATCTGTGTCCATCAGCCACATCCAAAGCATGGAAATAGAAACAAGCGAGATGATATGGGGACTGAAGATGGCTCCTTGAACAAAACCATACACTGCCCCCTGTTTATTAAGCCAGACTGCAAGTACAAGAGAAATGATTATCGTAAGTGAAACAGTGAGGAACGTGTAGGTCATTGTATTTCTCATCACTTCGATAAATTGTTGTTCAGATAAGAGGGCTTGAAAATTATCAAAACCGACAAAATTTTTCACCGGACTGACAAAATTCCAGTCGACCAGGCTTAAGTAAACCATGTAGCAAATAGGATAAATAAAAAACAAGCAGAAGACGAGAATGGCCGGAGAAATCATCGCATAAGGACGTATGCTGCTCCACCTCATTTATACTCCCCCTAACAGAGCTGAATTCAACTGCCCCATGGCAACAGAACGGTTCCGTTTCCCTTCCTTATCAAAAGCATAAATTTTTTCGTGTGGAACCGACACAATGATTTTTTTCACATTTTCAAAAGGAGCGATAAAGCTCTTTATATGCATTTTTCCAATATCGTTTTTTACGGTATAAATCGTTTCGGATCCCAGTGTTTCCATCGTGATAATGTCACTGTGCAGCACCAGGCAATCGGAATGATCCGTATTATTCGTTAAGGATAATGAGGCATGCTCAGGACGAAACCCAAGAAATGCAACATCTCCATTCAAATTTGAAAAATAATCTTTCACCTGTTCATAGTCAAACGTATTCATAGCTGGTGTTCCAATAAATTCAGCTGTAAACCTGTTGTTCGGATCGTGATAGACATTCATCGGCGTGTCCATTTGCTGGATTTCACCTTTATTTAAAATGACGATTTCATCGCCCATAGACATGGCTTCCACTTGATCGTGGGTGACATATACAAAGGTCGTTCCCAATCTCTTGTGCAGCTGGATTAGCTCCGTTCTCATTTGGATGCGTAATTTTGCATCAAGATTTGATAATGGCTCGTCCAAAATAAAGACTTCCGGTTTTTTTACCATTGCGCGGGCTAATGCCACACGTTGCCGTTGTCCACCCGACAGATTTTGCGGTTTTTTATCAAGGTATTCTGTCAAACCGACAATCTCTGAGATTTCGTTGATTAGCTGCTCCCGTTCTTTTTTAGGAACTTTCTTATTGACGAGACCAAACTCAATATTCCCCCTGACTGTCATCGTTGGGTATAAGGCATAATTTTGAAATACCATCGCAATATTTCGTTTTCCTGGTGCTACATCATTGACACATCTATCTCCAATCCAGATTTCCCCGCCTGATTGCTGTTCAAGTCCTGCAATCATTCGAAGCGTCGTTGACTTACCGCTGCCTGATGGTCCGACGAGGACAGTGAAAGATCCGTCGCGAATCGTTAAATTAAGATCTTTAACAACTTCTTCATCCTTGTATGTTTTTGATACATTTTTCAGCCTGATCTCAGCCACATTACCATCTCCTTTTTATTCAGGATTTACTGCCCTTTTATGGCAGGTTGAATTTCCGCCGCATGGTTTTGTAAAAAGTCCGCCAGTTCTTCGATCGTTTCAACAGTCACGTCCCATATTGTCGGGTCAGCATGAACGTATTTCGAAATCAGACACGTCCGACCTCCCCTTTTCTTCACAGGATACAGGTCATTCCATGGATTATCGCCGATCGACAAAATTTCGTGAGCCAGGTACCCATCCTTTAGCAACTGTTCAAGAGATTCATTTATGCCGTCCGGTTTGCAAGCATCGTAAACGTAAGTGTCAAACAACTCCCCGATTTGCAAGTGTTTAACAAATTCAGGACCTGAAGGCTCAGGTGTGTTTGTTAAAAAGAGTTTCTTCTGCACATTCAATTTTGAAATGCTATCAAATAAAGGGTGGTGGCGGTAGATTTCATTCGGCTTGCATAGCATCTCTTGTCTGACGCGCTCAAAAGCATTTCTTGCCGTTTGTTCATCCAAGCCATATCGATCAATGTAAAGCTTGGCAATACCCCAAGGATCACCTATATAAAACAAGCATTCGTCTAAAGCGATCAAATTCTCTTCTTCTATTCCATTCCAGTGAAATGCTTTTGTAAGCCGCAGGTCTTTATGAGCATATACCTTTTCGTTTTCACGATTATAAAAATATCCAAGTCGTACAGGATGATGCCCTTCAAGTATGGCGTAGGCTTCTTTCACCTTTATTTCGATTTCGGCTTCAGATAAAGTTCCTTCAAACAAATGTTTAATATACCGACCTAAAAATGTATAGTCCTGATATAACGTACCGTCCAAATCAAAAATCACTGCTTTAATATCTTTAAGCCAATCCATCTCGCTGCTCCTTTAATCTTATAATGGAAGAGAAAAGCGCTAGAGGGACACGCTTTTCTCCTTTTTGAAACTTTAGACCTGAGTTATTTAAGTAATTGATTGGCTTTTTCAGCCGCCGCATCCAGTGCATCCTTAGGCTGTACATCATCTTTAAGGATAGATCTGTTCATCTCATCCACAACGACCTTTACAACCTCTGGATATGCTTCTGCCATCGGCCGCGCATGCCCATATTGCAGTTGGTCAACAGCCACTTTGAACTGAGGTTTTTCCTTATACAATGTCTTCATTTCTTCAGAATCGATAGCTGACAGGCGGCTTGGCAAATAGCCTGTATATTTACTTGCATAAATGGTTTGTTCTTTCGCCGTCATAAATTTGATGAATTCCCAAGCTGCTTCTTGCTTTTCTTTATCCAATCCAGCCGTCATCACAAGATTAGCTCCTCCTGTTGGGACAGCATAAGAATCACTTGCAGGCATAAAAGAAGTGTTAATTTCAAAGCCTTTCTCTTTCGATACGGACAGCTGATACGAAAGGTCAGCTGTGGAAGAAAAGATCATGGCTGCTTTTCCATTTGCGAAATCCTGCTTCGCTAAATCTCCTGCTTTTTCACCTGTAGGAACTTTACTTACGCCTTCTTTCGCGAGTTTTTTCCAAAATTCAAGTGCTTTTACCCCAGCATCTCCATTGAATTCAGCTGTTTTTTCATCCTTTGAAAGCATTTTTCCTCCGCTTTGTGCTACGAATGCTTCAAAGAACCAAATATCAGCCGGCAAACTGATCCCTACACGCTCACCTTTCTTTGTCAGCTTTCTCGCATACTCTTCAAATTCTTTCCAATCTTTAGGCCCAGCCGGATCCAATCCCGCTTCTTTCAGCAATGTCGTGTTCATATAAAGAATCGGTGTACTGCGTAGATACGGAAGTCCATACAGCTTGCCATCTACGTATGAATTCCCCATGAGTCCCGGATTAAAATCATCCATTTTGATATCATCCTTCTCAACGAAAGGAGTTAAATTTTCTGTCATTCCTGATTTAGCAAATACACCGATTGATGCGATTTCATTTAATGTGACCTCTGGTGCATTTCCTGCAGCAAATGCGGCCTGTGTTTTTGCATGAAGATCGTCATATGTCCCTTGAAATTCTGCATTTACATGATATTTGTCCTGGGATTCATTAAACATTTTTGCTAGATTTTCATTGTTTTCTCCGATTTTATCTCCCCAAGCATACCAATAGTTGATTTCAATCTTTCCTCCGTTTTCTTCGCTTCCTGAATCTGCATTGGCTTTGCTCTCATTTGAAGTACCGCCGGACTGGCATGCAGCCAAAAGAACCATCGTGAATAACATAAAAATAAAAGCTAACTTTTTCATTTTTATTCCTCCATTTTTTTATTTTCTACTTAAACGGCTTTTAATAGTGAACCTATAGTCAGATGGACTCACCTCCAAAAAATAAAAAGACCCCAAAAGAATCGGGTATACCGATTACATTTGGGGTCTCTCTTATTTAGGACCTATTATTTTCTATGCACTTTTCAATTCTTATCTTAACGATTGAATGTTAAGGAAGTATTATTAAAAAGTAAAGAAATGGGACGACCTAACTAGTGACTTTTTGAACATCTTCTTTCATCGAAAGGTCTGCTTTCCAAACGTCTATATTGGAGGTTGATACACCAACAGCTCCATTTTCAAGCGCTTCGACGGCATGGGCTTTTTCTGAGAGCAAGCCTCCCGTAATCAACGGGACATGGACCTTCTGACTCAGTTCGCGGATGACTTGCGGCAGGCGGGATGGCATGATTTCAATTAAATCAGGTTGATGCTGTTCAACTATATGTAGCACGTGATCGTATACTTCCGTATCGATCATAAATATACGTTGAATGGTCATCAACTTTCTCTTTCTCGCCTTTGCGATCAAATTCGGTTTCGTTGAGACAATCCCTAGCGGCCGTACGTAATTGGCAACAAAGTCGAGCCCTTCGTTATCCATGCTTATACCGCCAATTTTTTCAATATGAACAAAGACAGGAATTCCTTCGTTCTTTAACAAATCCACATACTTTTTAACCGACATAATATTACCAGTCAGCAAAAAAACGGCACTGATTTGGTCTTTTAGCATAACTGCCTTTTCAATACTTTTCGGATGTTTTACGGCTGCAATCTTTTTATGCTGAAAAAGACGTTCAAAAAAGACGTTTTCTTCTTTGCACCTGAGCAATCAGATCACTCCTTTTTCGTCTTAATAAACCTTTCTCATATTGATTATAGTAAATGATTATTAAGCTATTATTAATAATCTTCCCAATCTATCATTTATCTATTAAAAACAGCGGAGGCAATCACTACGCCTCCGCTGCTTATTTCACTTCGATAACAAATGGGTAGGCATTCACCTTTCCATCGAAATTAAATTCTCCCCATAATTTATAGATTCCCGGTTTGTCGAACTTCGTTTTAAAAACGGTCTGGTCGTTAGAAGCCGGATGGACATGGATAAACTCCCCGCCTCTTTCATCTAGGATAACGACGTGGCCTAAAGCTCCTAAATAAGGCTGCGGCGTAACACCTTTCGTATCAAAGGTTAACGTGACATTTTTGTTCGCAGCTAACTCTGTTGTTGTTAATTCAACTGTCTTCCCATTTATCGTCTTTGTGAAATTTGTATCTGCTTGAAGAGAATTCTCACCGTGTCCCGCATGATCTCCACCAACGTGCAGCTCACTCGGACGAACGTGATAGGCAAGGTCTTTTGGTTTTATATCTACGAACACTTTATAGTTGTTTTCGGAAAGGTTAATTTTCAAAGTATACCTGCCATTCCCTTGTTCTTCAGGATGCAAATGGTGATACTCTTTTAAATCTGCACTTACTAGAATAAGATGCATAATTTTTTCGTGCGATACTTCTAGTTCAACCGGGTTATTCTTATGATCCTTTACATCAATCGTGAGCAAACCTTCATTATATTTTACATCTGTTGCGACTTCACTTTTCGTATCAGCTCCATGATCTGAATGTTCGCTGCCACTCTCCTCGTCATGTTCATCGTGACCGCTGCTTTCTTCGGATTCCATATTCATTGAGTCAGAGTGGCCAGCAGCTTGCGGGTTCGTTTGATTCATGCTTGCGTATACGGTATACCCGCTAATGACTAAGCCAAGGTAAACAAATGCTGAAACAAACCATATCCAAACATTTTTGTGCTTCATGACATAACCCCCTCTACCCTCTTAACTTCATTCGCTGCAGGCGCAGTGCATTTAAAACAACGGACACGGAACTAAATGCCATAGCTGCTCCCGCAAGCCACGGAGCAAGGAAGCCAAGCGCCGCAATAGGAACACCTAACGTATTATAGCCAAACGCCCAAAACAGATTTTGCTTAATGTTACGAATGGTCATTTTACTCATAAAGATTGCATCAGCTATGCTATTTAAATCACCGCGAATCAATGTGATATCAGCAGCCTCCATTGCAACATCCGTCCCGGTCCCGATTGCCATACCGATGTCAGCTGTTGCCAGTGCCGGTGCATCGTTGATTCCATCTCCAACCATCGCTACTTTTTTCCCAGCGTTTTGAAGCTTTTTGACTTCTTCTGCTTTCCCCTCCGGCAGAACTTCGGCTATTACATGTTCAATGCCGACTTCACTAGCAATGGCTTGGGCTGTGGCTTTGTTATCTCCCGTGATCATAACCACTTCGAGCCCCATTTCTTGTAATCTCTGAATCGCTTTTTTAGACGTTTCTTTTATTGTGTCCGCAACAGCGATAACTCCGGCAAATTGATTGTCAATTGCGACGAACATTGCCGTCTTACCTTGCTTTTCTAACTCTTCCACTTTCGGTATGATCTCTTGAATATCAATTTCGTTATTCTCCATAAGCCGGCGTGTTCCGATCAATATGGTTTTCGTCTCAACAATTGTATGGATTCCAAAGCCCGGAATAGCTTCAAAATGCTCCGAATCGCCGAGTTTGATTCCTCTGTCTTTAACCCCTTGGACGATGGCTTCAGCAAGAGGATGCTCGGAATTCTTTTCGGAAGTACCGACCAACCTTAAAAATTCAGCTTTATCCATCCCATTTGACACAATCACGTCAGTAAGCGTCGGTTTACCATTGGTGACCGTTCCGGTTTTATCTAAAATCACTGTATCCAAACGATGAGTCGTTTCAAGGTGTTCGCCGCCTTTAAACAATATTCCGTACTCAGCTGCCCGCCCGGATCCGGCCATGATGGACGTAGGAGTGGCCAACCCTAATGCACAAGGACAGGCGATAACTAACACAGCAATTAATTTTTCAAGGGCTGCTGCGAACTCTCCCGGACTGACGAATAAATACCACACAAGGAACGTAACAACCGCGATTCCAATAACAATCGGGACAAATATTCCAGAGATAACGTCAGCCAAACGTTGAATAGGCGCTTTCGATCCTTGAGCTTCTTCCACTACTTTAATAATTTGCGCCAAAGCTGTGTCCTTTCCAACTTTAGTCGCCTTCACCTTCAAAAATCCGTTTTTATTGATTGTGGATCCAATTACAACATCTCCTGTCGTTTTATCAACAGGAATACTTTCCCCAGTAATCATTGACTCATCCAGGGCAGACCTGCCTTCGATGATCTCTCCGTCAACAGGCACCTTTTCTCCTGGCTTTACGTAAACAATGTCTAGAGCTTTTACTTCTTCGATCGGTACATTTAATTCTTGGCCGTCTCTTAGAACAGTAGCCGTTTTTGCCTGAAGTCCCATCAGTTTTTTTATTGCTTCTGATGAACGTCCTTTTGCTTTTGCTTCAAATAATTTGCCTAAAATGATCAGAGTAAGCAAAACTGCACTCGTTTCAAAATATAATTCCACCATATGGGCACCTGATCCGATCGATTGAATGCTTAAATAAAGGCTGTAGAAATAAGCAGCTGACGTTCCGAGCGCGACTAAAACATCCATATTCGCACTTTTATTTCGCAATGCTTTATAGGCTCCAACGTAAAACTGGCCGCCAACCACAAATTGAACCGGAGTTGCAAGTGCCAGCTGCACCCAAGGATTCGAGAACATTTCCGGCAGCCAAATAAACGAAGTGAATTCAAAGTGACTAACCATCGCCCAAAGTAAAGGAATGGAAAGCAGCAGGGAGAAAATGAACTTGCCTGTTTGCTTCTCTATCTCTTTTTGTCTGTGGTCAACTTTTTCTCCTGTATCTTCTTGCTTTTGTTCTAACTGGTAGCCCAGCTTTTTGATCGCCTCTTTCATATCTGAAGCCGACACTTCTTCCGGGCTATATTCGACTTGTGCAGTCTCTAAAGCAAAATTGACAGTGGCGTTTTGGACGCCGTCTAATCTATTTAAACGTTTTTCAATCCTGTTCGCACACGCTGCACAGGTCATTCCGGTAATATCAAATTCCGCTTTTTCCGTAACTACTTTATACCCTAGAGATTCTACTTTTTCTTTCAGTTTGTTTACGTTGGCTTTGGATGGGTCGAATGTTACTTTGGATTTTTCCAACGCAAAGTTCACATTAGCATCATCTACCCCATCAACTTTTTTTAAGCCTTTTTCAATTCGCACGGCACAAGCCGCACACGTCATTCCAGCAATCTGAAGGGTAGTTTCTTTTTTATCACTCACACCGCTCACTCCTCATAACCACATACCGTATCAGGGTATAGTAATCGTACAGCATACCCCTTAGAAACTTTGAACTTAGCCTACTTCATAGCCTTGGTCTTCAATAACATCGGTAATTTCCCGTAAAGAAATGTTTTTTGAATCAAACGATACGTCTACGCTTCCATCATTTAAATGAACATTTACTGAATGAACACCTTCTAATTGACTAACATTCCCTTCAATGGCATTTACACAATGACTGCAAGACATTCCTTTTACCTGTAATTTTACATTTTCCATTATTTTTTGCCTCCTTGGCTGATTATTATTTCATACCTTTTAACCGTACGATAAACAAAATGGATTATTACCTGCTTTGCATCGTCTTCTTGAATTAATCTTACTATACCCCCCTACCGTATGTAAAGAGAAAAAATGAAAAGAGGCAAAAAACCTCTTTTTTAATGAACAATTGGCGTTCCAACTATTTGGCCAACTCATGATATGAAATTACCCCATCCGCTATTTGCTGAAAATCACCTCGTTTTATGATATCTTCACTTACTCTTTTTAAGAATGTAACTGTCGCTCGAAAAGGTGCCGAACCAGTGCTTACCCTCTCAATTCCAATTTCAGAAAGCATCTGCAGAGAAGGAGTTTCTGCATCAATTAATAAATTGATTGGGATTGATATTTCCTGTCTGAGAATGTTAATAGCGTCTGTGTTTTTTAGACCGGGAACAAAGATGGAGTCTGCTCCTGCCTCTTGGTAAGCCTTACAACGATTTATGGCTATTATCAAACGCTCTTCGGGATTCCCTATATTAAGCCAAAAAAGGTCTGTACGGGCATTGACGAATAAGGGCATTTTCAGCGAATCACAAAGCTCTTTGATAGCTGCTATTTTTTCACACTGCAATGAAAGATCATAAATGGGGGCATCAGGGTTTCCTGTCCCATCTTCAAGATTAATACCTACAACTCCCGTAGAAATAATCTGCCTTACATTTTCTCTCACTTCCTGTACTGACTTCCCATAACCCGCTTCGATATCCGCACTGATTGGAACATCCACAGCATTTACAATAGACCTTAATGCTTCCAGCAATTTATCAAAAGGAAGATTTTCTCCGTCAGGATACCCTAATGAGACAGCCATTCCTGCACTCGTCGTTCCGATCGCTTCAAAACCGCTTTGTTGATAAATTGCTGCACTTCCGGCGTCCCAAGCATTTGGAAGGACAAAAGTTTTAGATCGGCTATGAAGCTGCCGGAATTTTTCATATTTTACTGTTCGATTATTTTTCATTCATGTGTCTCTCCTTTTGGTATTTTCAATCCAAGATCCTGATTTGTTTTGTTATGTCTTCATTGTAATACCGAAACATTTCCAGTATCATCGAAATATGGATTACAAAAGGAGTGGAAATGATGAATGGAAACCCTAATATTACTGAAATGGCCTCGCTTCTGGCTGATCCATCAAGGGCAGAAATATTAACGTGTCTATTGGACGGGCGATTTCATACAGCGAGTGAATTAGCCTCCATTGCAAAAGTAAAGCCGCAAACAGCCAGTTTTCATTTGGCAAAGCTAAGCAAAATCCATTTGATAAAAATGGAGAAACATGGCCGGTTTCATTACTATCAATTAGCTAATCAAGAGGTCGCACAAATGTTAGAGTCTTTCCTTGTTATTTCACCGCCTGCAGAAATAAAGTCATTAAAACAAGATTCGCAAACAAGAGCGTTACGTAAAGCAAGAACTTGTTATGACCATATAGCCGGAAATTTGGGAGTTCGCTTAACGGAGTCGATGGTTCATTCGGGAATTTTAAGCAAAGAACAGGGGCAGTTTGAAGTAACGGAAAAGGGAGAACAATTTTTTGGCGATTTAGGATTAGACTTGCCCTCAATAAGAAAAAAACGACGTTCATTTTCCAGATGTTGTTTAGACTGGAGTGAAAGGCAGCATCACCTGGCAGGCAGCTTAGGAAGTGCACTAGCTACTCATTTTTTTGAAAAACAGTGGATCACTCATATCCCTTATACAAGAGCTGTCAGCATTACAAGCACCGGACGGTTTTATTTCAAAAAGTACTTTAATATATGAGAAACTGAGAATTACAATCGTCACATTTTCCATTACTTAAATCAACCCTAATATACCTTCGTATAGTATAATATATGCTCTGGTTCTAAGTTTACTCTTCTGAAACAAGCCCTCATATTTGTCTAAAAGGATGAATACATTTTTAATAGGCAAATATTGAATGGGGGTCAGAAAGGGAAATGCAATTTTATTATGGACAAAAAATGCCATTACGTATTTTGGACGAGGCTGAATTTTGGAAGCATCAAGAAGAAGAGCATACAGTTGTCATACGGGAATTAGTGAAAAACTTGGAAGCGAATTATGTCGAAGCATTAATAGAATGGGAAAAGGTATTAAGCGAAACACATCAGCGGGTCATTAGATTTATTGAGACGGTAACCCGTTCGGACTATGAAATTACACCTTCCCTCTACCAGGATGTACTCAAACTCGTATCATTCTGTTTAGAACAAAGTCAAAGATTTATTGATTTATGCAGACAAATTAAGAACCAAAGCGAAGCAATCAAAAACAATTTAACTGCGAAAGTTGTAATTGATCATATTATCCGTGAATCCGAATATTTCATCGGCATTGCCCAAACCATTTTATATCAAAAATAGCTGATAGGGTCCCCCACATACAAAGTGCTGAATTCGCATGCTAAGCCCAGTTTGTACATAAATAGGCAAGGTGCAGCACATCATCAATTTAGCACGCAACAGACTTTCGCACTTTAGAAAGTCACTCGCTTTACCGAAATTTCCCCATACAACAGGAAGAACCAAGAACTATTAACGGAGATCTTGGTTCTTTTTGACCAAAGAGTGGTTTATCGATGTCTTACTTGATATTCCAATGTATCCTTCACTAGATCTTTTCTTCTATTTTTATTAGCAGCAAAGAAAATCCCGATACATATTAAGAATGCTCCTGCCAAAATGTTTATCGTAAGGGTTTCGTTTAACTGCAGCCAGCCAAAAAATAAACCTAAAATCGGAACGGCCATAAGTGTCATCGATGCTAAAGATGCCTCGATTTTCGTAAGAACCCAAAACCAGGCGATAAATGTTACGGCCGTTGAGAAAATCCCATTAAAAAGCAGGGACAACACAGCTTGTTGATTCCATTCTGTTTGCGACACGTTTTCGGTGATAAACGAAATCACAAAAAGCATGATCGCTCCAATTAATAATTGCCACGCAGTCATATTCATAATATCTGAACCGGAAAACTTTACTTTGCTGAATACATTCGCGCACGCCCAGCTGATTGCCGCAACAATAATCAGCAATTCACCTGTCACTGTTTGCGCGTTAAAATTGAGAAATTGCGGCCCTAAAATAAAGAGAATACCAACTGTTCCTAAACAAATTCCGATGATTTTAAATGAAGTCAGCCGCTCATTTATCGTAAAATGGGCAATCAACGTAACGAATATGGGCATCGTATACACTAATACAGAGCTTTGGCCCGAATCAACAAACTGCATCCCGTAAGTTAAAGTTGCCAAATACCCCAACGACATGAGGACACTCATGACCAAAACGTTCGTGATTTTCTTTTTATCCGGAAGCAGCGGTTTTTTTAGCAGCATTAATATCAAAAAAATCGGAATGGCGCCAATTAATAATCGAAAAGCAGAAAATAAAAATGGCGGGATATAGCTCAACCCTATTTTCATCGTTACCCATGTATATCCCCAAATGAGTACGACTAAAAATATAGCACCTGCAACTTTAAACATGTATTATCCATTCCTTTCTTTTATTATGTAAAGTTAGTATAATAACATCAACATCATAATGGAAATGCATAAATTAACGAAAGGAGATAACATATTTGTTATGACAATAAACCAGCTCCGAATTTTTATTAAGGTTGCTGAGAAATTGAATTTTACAGACGCAGCCGAAGAACTATTTATGACGCAGCCGGCTGTTAGCAGAGCTATTTCAAGTCTTGAATCAGAGTTAGGAGTTTCTTTATTTTATCGCGATAAAAAAAGGGGGATCCACTTAACTCCAATTGGCACTGCAACTGTACAGGAATTTAGAAAAGTGATTCAATTGGTAAACAAAGTAGAGGAATTCGCAGATGAAGAAAAAGGCTTGAAAAGTGGGAAAATCCGTATCGGATCATTTGTGGCAGCATCATCATACTTTTTGCCGCAGGTTATTTCGTACATTAAAAGCAGATATCCTGATATAAAATTTGAATTAAAAGAAGGAACTTCAGACCAAGTAAAAAAATGGATTGATGATTATCAAATTGACGTGGGAATTGTTGCCAGCCCTACAACTGATTATGAACATTTCGTATTATTAAAAGATAAAATGGTCGTCGTCCTCCCGCCAAATCATCGGTTAACGGAAAAAGAGATCGTTACGATTGAGGAATTAGGGAATGAAGAATTGATTTTATGTAAAGGCGGACATGAAGCTGCTGTGAATGAAGCATTTGCAAATGAGCATATGAACCTGAATGACGGAATCACCGTTCAAAGTGGAGAAACGCTAGTAAAAATGGTGAATAACGGATTAGGAGCGGGTATTATATCAGAATTTACTTTAGCTACGGTTCCTCATACACTGCCGTTAAAAACAATTTCTCCTGCGATCAAAAGAGACATTTGTCTCATAACTTCTTCATTTGATGATCTTTCCATATCCGTCAAATATTTTGTCGATATCTTGAAAAAGTTCACTGAGGAGCAAAGGGATGAGGAAATTACATCGTCTTTAAAAGTATAAAAGAAGGAGCGAAATCGTTCCTTAATGTTTACAACTCTTACTGTTAGGCAACCGTGCCGGTTTTAGGAAATTCGGATTGCCATTAAAGCAGCAAATAAATATCCCCATGCATTCTCCAGTTCTATTCCATGTAAAATGAAAAAGTCTAACGATAACGAAAGTTTGTTCCTGAAACTTTTTTACTGAAAATATGAGTTTTTTATGCCTATTAAACTAAAATAGAAAATAGATATATTGCTTCATTTTTTGCAAGTGATATTTAAAATGCAATACGTTTTCAAACCTATTACATCAATATTGTTAGCTCTAAATACTTAGTTTTTAAAAAAACTTGCTTAAAAGAAAACCTATTGACTCTATAAATTATAAAAAATAGAATATAACGCGAGAGTACAAAGCTTTACATAATATTGTAAAGCTTAATACTTTTGATTAAAGTGATAAACAAAAGAAGGTGATAAGACTAAATAAAATGTCAAAAGAAAAAATCTGGTAAAAAAGAAGTCTTTTTTAGGTTTTAGATTTTAAAATCATGTATTGAGAAATAAAAGAAAAGATTGTCATTATATTTTTAGTACATCATTACATTTAGTGAAATTGTTTTTCCCGCACCTGCGCATTTGCGGATATGCAGCCTCATCCAGAGAAGCCTCCAATACCAACTGGTAAAAATTTTTAATAAATTAGAGAATGGTGGAAAACTATTATTTGAAAAAAACTAAAGGATTTATCGAAGCAGAGGTTTGTAAAATTGTTACTCACTGGCAAAAGGATAACTTTGGCCGTGGTGCTGTGTCGATTAAGGCAGATATTTTGCGAGATAAAGTTATTGTCGTTTTACACGGTATCCTAACTCCTGCAGAGCATTCACTTTGTGAAACAAAACAAGGAATATTATCTGTTAAAAAATTTCGTTCTGATCTAATTGAATCAGGAGCAGCTGAAATCAATCAAATGATCCAAAATAAAATTGGAGAAGAAGTAATAAGTTTTTTTACCGATATAAGTACAAAAACTGGAGAAAGACTAATCGTCTTTAAATTTTCTAAGAATTTAGAAGAAACCAATTAAGTCATTCATTTAATTTCATAACTTAGGGAGATCTTTAAAAACCTTAATTAATAAGGGAGTTAACGATAAACCGACTTCAACTAGCATGAATGGTCAAGGGGACCCTTCATTCTGATTGTGTCGGTTTTTTTATTTTGTTTTTACAAATTAGGAGGAATATTAAATGTTTGAAATGGTTTTACAAAACTTATTAACACCTGCTGTCATGTTTTTTGTATTAGGTGTCATCGCTGCTTTATGCAAGTCTGATTTAAAAATTCCTGCTGGACTAGGTGAAACTTTAAGTATTTATCTTTTAATTGCAATTGGAATAAAAGGCGGAATTGAACTCTCCCATTATTCATTAAATTCTGTTATTCGGCCCCTTATGGGAACTTTATGTTTAGGAATCGCTATTCCATTAATAACGTTCTTTATCATGCGGCTAATTAAAATGGATCTCAAAAACTCCATTGGCTTGGCAGCGACATTCGGTTCGATCAGTGTTGTTACTTTCGGAACTTCCATTTCATATCTTGAAAAACAGGGAACAACATTCGAAGGGTTTATGAGTGCTATGGCTGCCCTATTAGAAAGCCCAGCAATCTTTGTTTCATTACTGTTATTAAAAGTTATTGAGAATAAAAAACACCCGGTACCAACCCATTCACAAAATGTTGGCATAGTTGCCTCTTCCCCGTTCAAAATGTTTGATAGAAAATTGATCATTGAAAGTATATTTGGAAAAAGTGTTTTGCTTTTACTAGGAAGTTTATTTATAGGACTCATTATTGGAGAACGTGCTCTTCCAGTAGTAAAACCCTTATTTATAGACTTATATGGCAGTGTATTAATTATATTTCTATTAATTATGGGATTGATGGCAGGTGAACGGTTGCCTGAAGTTCGTAAACACGGTATGAAATTATTACTTTTTGGACTCTATATGCCACTTATTGGCGGTACGTTAGGAGTTTTATTGGGACATCTCACAGGTCTTTCTGTTGGTGGATCTACTCTAATGGGCGTTTTAGCTGGCAGTGCTTCTTATATTGCAGCGCCAGCAGCATTAAAATCGTCTGTACCAGAGGCAAACCCATCAATTTATTTAGGTTTAGCTTTAGGTGTAACGTTCCCTTTTAACCTTACTTTTGGTATTCCATTGTATAATCAGTTAGCTCAGTGGATCCAATAGATTGGTATTTATACTCTTAAATGAGGTTAACGAATCTTTTTGCAAGACATAGAAAGGAGTAAGTATATGTCACTTTTGCAGGAAGTCTTAACATATAATCAAAAATTTGTTGACGAAAAAAAATACGAAAAATATTGTACAACAAAGTTTCCTGATAAACGTTTAGTCATTGTTACTTGCATGGATACACGTTTAGTTGAGCTACTGCCACGTGCAATGAACTTTCAAAACGGTGATGTCAAGATCATTAAAAGTGTTGGGGCTATTGTTGATCATCCATTTGGCAGCATTATGCGAAGCATACTTATTGCAATATATGAGCTGCAGGCGAACGAAGTCTGTGTAGTGGGACACTACGATTGTGGAGCTGGGAACTTAGATGCGGATAAAATAATCGAGACGATACTTCAAAATCGTATAGATGAGAAAACTCTCCAAACAATTAAATATTCAGGTATTGACCTGTACGATTGGTTAAAAGGATTTAACTCTGTAGAAGATTCGGTATGCCACAGTGTAGATGTTATTTGTAAACATCCACTCCTGCCAAAGCATATCCCTGTACATGGTCTAGTTATACATCCTGTTTCAGGTAAATTAGAACTTCTAATTGATGGAACAAATGAAACAGGGGATCGTTTAGCTGCAAATACAGAAAGAGCATTTATGTGAATCATATATCTAAAAAAATTTCAATTAAGGAAGGCAGCTTAAAACAAAGGATCTGCCCCTATTAGCGTTGTATCGGTTACAGAAAATGAAAAAACTTTAAGAGAAAAAACTCCTATTGTAGAAATGTTAAGCTTGTTGTTACCACAAACAAGTTTTCTACAAAGGAGTTTGATCTTTCTTTTATATTATTTATCCCGCATTAACGGTCAGTAAGACCCCCACCTTCAGGGTTATGAGTGTAAACGAGCAATCCTAAGGGACAATACGGCCGGAAGTGTCCATTCCGTTTGTGACACATTTTCCGTCATTATCGAAATCACAAACAGAATGATCGCTCCTATGAGTAACTGCCAGGCAGTCATATTCATGATTTCATCTCCGGAAAACTTCACTTTACTGAAAACATTCACACACGCCCAGCTCAGTGCTGAGACAATGATCAGCAATTCACCTGTCACTGTTTGCGTGTTAAAATAAAGGATTAAAAAGCGGAAAAATCCGCATTGAATCATTTACAGCAGGCTTACTTTTTGCCGCCAGTTATTTCCCACATGAAAAGCAGATATCCGGACATTAAATTTGAATTAAAAGAAGGGTCTTCGGATCAAGTAAAAAAATGACTGGATGATTATCAAATTGATGTAGGAATCGTTGCCAGCCCGGCCGATGATTTTGAACATATCGTGTTAAAAAAAGATAAAATGGTCGTCGTACTCCCGTCCAATTATCGTCTTACAGAAAAAAGATCGTTACGATTGAAGAATTAGAGAACGAAGAATTGATATTTTGCAAGGGCGGACATGAAGAAGCTGTTACAGAAGCTTTTGCAAACACAAAGTTGAATTTAAATGATGGAATTACGGTTCAAAGCGGAGAAACGCTAGTAAAAATGATGAATAACGGATTGGGAATTGGCATCATTTCTGAATTTACATTAGCTACTATTTCTCATGAGCTGCCTTTAAAAATCATTTCCCCTGCTATCAAAAGAGAGATTAGCCTGATTTGTCCTTCGTTTGACAATGCTTCCGTATCGGTCAAATATTTTGTTGATGTTCTGAAAGAATTTTCAGCGGAACAAAGAGATGAGGAAAAAGCCGCCAATAAAGGAACGAAACCTCTCCTTCATTAAATGATCAATATTTCTGAATTTTAGTGTTGACAACTCGAGTTCACTGATTTATTATCCAAGTAATTAAATAACAATAAGCAAATATTGGAAATAGTAGAAGGGTGTATAAGCTTTTCAGAGAGCCGATGGTTGGTGGGAATCGGCAGTTATTGCCTTTGAACTCATCCAAGAGCTACTCCCTGAACTGATTAGTAAGGGATGTCGGTTTCTACCGTTATGAAGATAGGCAGTGATGGCTGCCGAAAAATGAGTGGGTTAATCTTATATGGATTGATCAATTAGAGTGGTACCGCGAGTAAAGCCTCGTCTCTATAGGTTTTTATAGAGGCGGGGCTTTTTTATTAATTTAAAATGACAAAAGGGAGTGGTTTTGAAATGTCGAGGAAAATTTGGGTTTTTGATACGACTTTACGTGATGGAGAGCAAGTTCCGGGAGCTAAGCTAAATCTGAATGAAAAATTAGAAGTGGCACAGCAGCTGAAAAAGCTAAACGTTGATATTATCGAAGCGGGTTTTTCTGCGTCATCTGCCGGCGATTTTAATGCTGTAAAAGAAATTGCTGAAAAAGTCGGCAATACAGATGATATTTTCATCACAGCGTTAGCAAGAGCGGTAAAAGCTGATATTGATGCAGTTTATCATAGCGTGAAGTATGCGCAAAACCCGCTAATCCATATCGTTCTCGGTACTTCAGACGTCCACGTGGAAAAAAAATTCAGAAAATCGAAAAGTGAAATTTTAAATATTGGTGTCGATGCCGTAAAATATGCCAAAACACTTTTGCCTAATGTGCAATATTCAACAGAAGATGCGTCCCGCGCTGATTTTGAATACTTATGGGCAACGATTGAAGCGGTTGTCAAAGCAGGGGCTACGATAATAAATGTGCCTGATACCTGTGGTTATGCCGAGCCGGAGGAGTTTGGTGAACTCATCTCTAAAATTAATGACCGATTGAAAAACGTGAATGATCACGTGCTATTAAGCGTCCATTGTCATAACGATCTTGGTATGGCAACAGCCAATACGTTAGCAGCTATTAAAAGTGGTGCGGATAAAGTGGAGTGTACGATCAATGGTATTGGTGAAAGAGCAGGTAATGCTTCACTAGAAGAAGTGGTAATGTCGTTGAATACGCGCTCCGATGCCTATCATGCATACACCAACATTAATACCAAAGAAATCATGAATACATCAAGGATTATAAGCAATTTAATGGGACTTGAAGTACAGGTAAATAAGGCGATTACTGGAGAAAATGCTTTTGCCCATTCTTCAGGCATACATCAGGACGGATTGTTGAAATCAAGAGAAGCTTACGAAATCATAAACCCGATTGAAGTCGGTTTAGAAGATATGGAGCTTGTTCTAACCGCTCGTTCCGGGCGTCATGCAGTGAAAAACGCCCTTCAGAAATTAAGTTTTGATTCATTAACGGACACACATTTTGAAGGGATTTTTGAAGCATTTCTTGAGCTGGCTGATGCGAAGAAAGAAGTCTATAACCATGATCTATATGTGATCGTTGAAAATTATTTTGCAAAACACGATAATCTCAACCAAAACATGACGCACTATAGTGACCATTTCTTTGAACTGATTGACTTGCAAGTGATCAGCAATACCCATTTCCCTTCTGCAAGTGTAAAAGTGAAAAAAGGAGATGAACTGCTGGAAGGAAGCAGCGGCGGCTCAGGTCCGATTGATGCGTTGTATTCAACGATTGCAGAAATTAGCGAGTTGGATCTTACCTTGATTGAGTACAATATTAGCAGCGTTTCAAGAGGAAAAGAGGCACTTGGAAAAGTAAAAATCCAGGTCGAATACAGAGGAGAAAAATACATGGCGAAAGCAACAGACACGGATATTATGAAAGCAAGTGCATTCGCGTTTATCAACGCTATCAACAGCATCATCGTAGATCATTTTCTTCAAAACTCAAATAGGGCTCATTTTACGACAAATAACGGTTAGGAGTCTAATAACGTTTCAATATAAGGGTGAAACACAATTTGGGGTGAATGACACTTTAGTGATTATTAATCCCGAAGAAGTCCACACTGGATATGCACAGGACGCATGAGTACTTAGCCTTCGAACATTTTCTCCCACCTGATTGTTAGGTGAACCAATCGGGCTTTTACAGGCAGTTAATCCCCCACCTCTTTTTCAGTCGATTCTCCCTGAAAGGTGAGGGCTTACTGCCCGTTAATGCGGGATAAATTCACATGATTTATCAGGGGGGGGAGGCAAAGGGGAGGGGAAAAATCTACTTTTTGAAAACGTTGAATCTTTATTAAAAAATTAAGCGATCTTATATACCAATAAAACAAATTGGAATAGATCGAATTATACTTACAAATTATATCGTATTGCGATATAATTATTAATGAGAATTGAACTACTCTATGAAACCTGCATAGTCTACAGACGTTTATGTATTTTCATCAGAATTATAGATATCAATTACGTAAAACGAAGATATTAGTCTAATAAAATTTAAATAAATTCCTCATGAATAAATCACCTAGGAGAATGCGATGATTTTTATATTTTTATTCATTATTATTCTTACATTAGCGATTATAGTTAACTTGAAAGTTTCCCGCCTAAACATTTCTACAGTAGCTGGTGCTCCCATCATGGCAATGGGAATTATGATGAAAGACATCCTTACGGAGGATTTCGCCCTTCCTTATATAAGCGGTATAGTTTTCCATCTCATTATCCTCATAGCCTTTTGGGTTATCATACATTACACGTTTGATATGCTGGAAGGTGTCTTTTATTCATCACATATAAAAGACCCTATATCTAGTTTTTCGACAGGGACTTGGATTGCTGCCATATCCGTTATTACCGTTTTACTTTCAGATAAGCAATTTTATACCCCTTCACGGATTCTTTTTTTTATTAATCTTGTCTTATGGCTTTCATATTTAGGATTGGCAGTACGAAACTATATATACATTTTTAAAGCAACAAAAAAATACTCACATCAAATTCATGGCGGATTGTTACTGACGTGTGTTGTCACCCAGTCGATTGTTATTTCTGGGTATACCATATTTGGAGTTGCTTTTCCAACACACTTTGCAGACATTCTTCTCATTATCGGTTTCTTATTTTATTTGTTAAATTTTGGAATTATTTTATTTCGGTATATTCATATACCAAATAAAGATCTAACAGAAAGTTGGACAAACACAAACTGCATCATTCATGGCGCTATGTCGATTACAGGTGTATCATTAACCTTTTCACATTTCGAAGCCTTTTACATCCTTGATTTCATCTGGATCGTTTCATTTACCCTTTTCCTCATTATAGAGGCTATTGAGGTTTTCCGGTCTACTCAGCGGGTTAAAAAATTGGGATGGAAGCAAGGAGTCTTTTCCTATTCACCTAGTCAATGGGCAAGAATCTTTACGTTTGGAACGTTTCTTTTTTTCACTGAAAGGATACCCAAGGGCCATCATTTACTAATCGATAGCCTGCAAAACTTAGTCTTCCTCTTTTTACCGATATTGATTGTGCTCCTGATCCTCATTGAGGTTTTGTTAATAAGTTTACAAGTTCATCAAAATTTTACTAGAAAAGACGAACCTATTCATTTACCTTATGAAAACAGCCGATATTCCCCACAGTAAGGAATCATCGGCTGTTCTATTAGAAAAAAAGGGAAAGACAAACTAGCCACGCCGAACTTCCTGTGCCGCCACGGCCGACAACCAGATTCATTGTCCATCCCCCTCCTCTTCCTTATCTATTTTTTAATCCATTAGACAAAGCAGCTACAGTATGCTGCAGGAACTCTTCCTTTGATTCCTTGATAAATTGATCCTTCCACAGGGCTTTTGAAGAAAAAAAGCCATATAACATAGTCAAGAATATCATCGCCTGGATCTTGGCGTTCGTTTTGATCATTTTTTTCTTGTCCTGCATCACGAGAAAATAATTTGTAAGGTATTCTTTCAATCGATCTGTTTGTTTAGAAACAAAATCTGCCAATTCAGGCATCGTCGTCCGTTCTTGGACAGCAATCAGAAAAATAGGTTGATTCTTAATCATTAATTCGATGTACATTTGTGCGATCATGTATAGATCCTTCTCTATGTCCCAAAGAATCTTTTCATCGAAAGCATTCTTAAAATCAGAAAGATATGAATATTTTTTCACAGCTGCCTCAAATACGCCTTTCTTCGTTCCGAAATGGCGGAAGACAGTCATCTCACTCACCTCTGCTGCCTGCGCTATCTCTTTTATTGTTACAGCTTTAAAACCTTTATTCTGCATCAATTGAAGAGCTGCTTGAATGATTCGCTCCGCGGTTCCCGCTTCAATTGCCTTCAATAAAGACACCTCACATCATGCTCAACTAAGATAGTTATTGATAACTAACATTGATTATATTTTGATCTTACATTAGTGTCAATATATGCTGATATCGTTAGTTCAGATAGACTAATAAAACACGCGGGCATTCACCCGCATGTTCTTCTTCAAAGCACTTTTTTAACTCTTTTTCCCAGTATAAATATGAATCGCATCTCTCAAAAATTCTGCGCTTCCTGGCTGCTTGTCATCATAATATGCTTTAAAGCGATCGTCATCGACATACATTTGCGCAAGATTCGCATGTGCCTCTTTGCTGTATTTGCTCCAGCTATACGTTAACCACTGTTTATGCAAATCAGCAGCTTTTTGCGCGATGTCGCTTGCTGGGTCACCAGTTTTGAATGCTTCAGCTAACGTATCCTTTACTTCCTGCTCCAACTGTTTAACCTTTTGATACTCCTCCTGCGTCATGTTCATCAGCTTCTCATTAGACTTATTGATCGTTTCATCCCCGTATTTTTCGCGGATCTCTTTTCCATACTTTTTCTCGTTCTCATCTATCATTTTTTGCTTAAAGCCTTCGAATTTTTCTTTATCTGACATAATGATTCTCCCTTCCGATAATGCAATTGTTTTTTCTACATTGGCTATTAGCAAATCCAATCGCTTTCTTTTGTCAAAGAGTTGTTCACGATGTTCTTTTAAGGCGCTTACTTCGTCAAAGGATGAGGCATTGATAATGTCTTTTATCTTGTCCAGGTTAACATCCAGTTCTCTGTAAAACAGAATCTGCTGCAGCCTGTCAACTTCCTTTTGACCATAGATCCGGTAGCCTGACGAGTTAATTCTTGCCGGCTTAAGAATTCCAATCTCATCATAGTACCGAAGCGTTCTGGTGCTGACTCCAGCCAGCTGCCCCAATTTTTGTACTGTATATTCCATGTGATCACCTCCTGACACCCTTAATGTACACCTTTACGTAACGTGAAGGTCAATAGCTTTTTTATAGATTTTTTCTGTTCTAAAAAAAAAGACCAAACCATAATTGGTTCAGTCTAGTTCTTTTAAGCTTCTTAATGAAACCTCTTGTTCATTTTCCGGGTTATCGAGAGGATAAATTCTGGCGGTTTCATTGCTCTCATCCACATGTTGAATGTAAATTGGAATTCCGTTATAAGTGACATTTGCCATAACTGGCGATTCAGAAATCTCTTGTGCCCGTTGCGAGTTCATAAGCTTCCTCCTATTGAATTAAATTTCACTTATACTATTTCCTTTAATCTTTTTAAGTATTCAATGAACATTTCACCTAAAGTTTTCAGGCTGAATATAATAATTTCAAATTCCTGATCGACTATTCGGCAACAAAAGGAGCCATCGTGAGCTACACCCGGGCTCTGGCTAATTCTGTTGTTGATCAAGGAATTCGTGTGAACGCTGTGGCACCGGACCGATTTGGACACCGCTTAACGTTTCAACGCAGCCTCCCGAGGTAATAAAAACATTGGGAACAGATGTGCCAATGAAACGGGCAGGGCAGCCTTATGACCTGGCCCCGGTCTATGTACTGCTTGCCTCTGATGACGGATCCTATATTACGGGTCAAACCATTCACGTGAACGGCGGCCAAATGGTTACGACGTAAGAAGAACGTTATAAAAAAGCCTTCATTGCAGTTATACAGTTTGTAATCGGATGATAATCTGTTTTAGGCGGAGGGCTTTTAATGTTGCTGTTTTTTTGATTATCGACGCTCAGCAGCTGATACCATGCTCCCCATTTATGATCGACAAAGTACCTCCAGCAATATTTGAATATTTGCTCATAAAAGTTTCTATACGCGATTTTGTTAGTCTTTGCAGCGAATAAAGCGCTTGCCCCAATTGCTTCTGCCATAACCCAATAAAGCTTATCTGAATCGATGATTTTCCCTTCAGGAGACATGGCATAATAAATCCCGCCATACCTGCGGTCGCTTCCGTAGTCTGCCGCCGTACGAAATAATCGCTCTGACTGCGGAAAAATCCATTGCTCCTCTTTGTGCTTTTCCAGAAGCTGCAGCAGCTTGCTCCATTCGATCGAATGTCCAAAAATAAAGCCGTAAGGCCGAAATTCACTTTTGGTATAATCTTTGTTGTACTCCCAATCTATTTTCCTATTCTCATCATAATGTTCCCAGATCAGACTGCCAGACTGGGGAAGAAGCTTAAATATGACCGAATGGGCCAACTGATAAGCCCGGTCGAGATAACGTGCTTCCCCTGTTGCCTCGAACGCTGCCATCATCGCCTCACACAGATGCATATTGGCGTTTTGTCCCCGGTAAGGTGAAACAGTTGCCCAATCAGCAGATATTTCATCTACGTATAATCCATCTTCTTTTCTCCAGAAATAAGTTTCAAGAATATCAAAAACATCTTCAATTAACTGCCCGGCCTTTTTAATCCCCGCCTGGTATGCAGTAGAGACAGCCAACAGGACAAAAGCATGCCCGTACGCAAATTTCGTTGAATCATAGACGTCTTGTCCTTTTAAAATCCAATAATAGCCACCGTGATCTTTGTCATGCTGATGTTCCTCAAGAAACGTTAGTCCGTGTTCTGCAGCCTCCACATACTTGGCGGGAGAATCACTAATCATCGCAGCCACACTGAAAATATAAATAAACCTGGACATACCAACAAGATGCTTCGTTTCATAATCACAAATAGTTCCATCGTCCAAGAAGCAATTGATATAACCGCCATTTTTTGTATCTATACATCTCGAAGCATAGTAACGGACGATGGCCATTATATGCTCTTTTAGAAATTTGCCGTCTCTAAAATTTGAAGTCAAAATGAATCCACCACTTTCTTATGGGTTGCTTTACTCTATGCAATTTTCGACCTAGGTATGATGTAGGGGGGATATATGCCGGTCAAGGTAGGATATTTTCAAAGAATGGGCTGATAAATGTATGATACTTGTCCAAGCAAACAGACTGCCGGCCGCATTTGATATAAAAAAAAAGAAAATAATGAGGGTTAACATGCTCGCCGATCAAATTATTTCAACAGGTTTACGCTTTTTAGGAACTCCTTATGTGTTTAACGCCCGTTCGGATCAAACCAATGTATTTGATTGCAGTTCTTTTATTCAGCATATTTTTGGCGTAAACGGGATTTCTCTTCCTAGAAATTCTCGCCAGCAATTTTTAATGGGTACCCGGATTCCTTTTTCTCAAATCCGGCAAGGAGATTTGCTGTTTTTCACAACAAAAAAACGTGAAAATAGAGAAGGCGTCGCAAAAATTGGACATGTCGCCGTCTATATTGGAAAAGGACATATCCTTCATACGTATCGGCAAGGGAAAAAAGTGCAGATCTCCGAGTTAGACTCGCATTGGAAAAGCAAATATAAAGGAACAAAACGAGTGATTTGACATAAAAAGTCTACCTGTTTACATAGGAAAACAGGTAGACTTTTACATACATTACATCCATCGAAACGATCTCGATGACCGGTTACTATCCAGTTTCACCAGTCCATTCCCTTCTTCTGTCTCTCGATAGCCAATTGAAACAGTATTTTTTATGAGCTGAGCATAAATTTCCGGCTCAGATAAGGTACGGTTATATTTTTCCTCATATTTTTCAATGAGAAGAGCCAAAGCTCCTGACACATGCGGAGTAGCCATTGATGTCCCAGATAATACCGCATATTTACTTGGTGGAAAAGTAGACTCAATTTTGTCTCCGGGTGCTACGACATCAACTTCAGAATTGGAGCCGCTAAATGGAGAGAGACGTTGATTACTATCAACAGAGCCTACTGCTATAACTTCCGGATAAGCTCCCGGATAGCTATATTCATTCGTTTGTGCATTTCCGTCACCTTCGTTACCCGCTGCGCAGGCGACAACAATATTATTTTGTACAGCTTTTTTAATCGCAGAGTGTAAGACAGGATGATCGTCAGGACTGCCTAACGAGAGTGAAATAATCCTCACTTTTTCTCCTCGGGGTCCTCTCCATTTCACTGCATAGTTTATGGCATCAGAAATTGTTTGAACTGATCCTTTTCCTTCACCTGTTAAGCCTTTTAATACCAGCAGTTTTGCTTTAGGAACAGCTCCTGTTATTCCCCTGTCATTCTCCTTCGCTGCAATAATGCCGCACACATGTGTGCCGTGCCCGTTATTATCGGAGACGTTCCTCCATTATAGTCATCGTAAAATTATATCAGCCGATGATTTGTCCCCTTAAATCAGGATGATTGATTTCATCCTGTGTGATTACGGCTACTACGATATTTTCACCCTTGTATCCTTCTCGCCAAATTGACGGTGCTTGAATCATGCTTACACCATACGGAATCTCTGTCGAAGTTTCCCTTAGTTCTTCAACACGATATGGTATTAATTGAATATCTGGCATTTCTATCATCTCCCTTCCCGTATGCTATGTTGGGAGATTTTATTTAATGTCTAATTTTCATATCTCATAAATGTAAAAATGCCGTTCCACGATAGGAACGGCATTTTTCATCGATACTACTTCCCTTTTTTCACTTCATGAAGCTGATCTGGAAAGTTTGTAAACATTCCCGTAACCCCCCAGTCAATCAGCTGCTGCATCCTTCCCTTGTCATTCACGGTATACGGGTGGATCTCGAGCCCGCTATCAACAACCTTCCTTACATATTCTTGATTTAAATATGTATGGTTAGGTCCGACTCCAACGGCGTATTCTTTTATTGCTGCAATTTCAGCATCGGTAATTACCGCATTGCTTTTATAGGAGAGCAACTGTATGAGCTTGACCGATGGATCCAGCTGCTGCATTTTTTGCAAGCTTAATGAACTAAACGACTGAACTAGAAGCGTATCTTTGTTAATATCGTATTTATTTACAAGACGTAAAAGCTCTTTTTCCATACCAGGATATACATCAGGAGATTTCGTTTCAATGTAATACTTTGCGTTTTTCCCGAATTTTTGAAAGACCTCTTCAAGAGTAGGAACTTTTAATCCTTCATAGTCAGGATTTGCGTATTGAGGGTAAGCTTCGTTAAACCAGCTCCCTGTATCCAGCTGTTTAATTTGTGCTAATGTATAATCTTTTACTCTTCCTGTCCCATTTGTCGTCCGGTCAACAGTCTCGTCGTGCATGGCTATTAATTTGCCGTCCTTTGTCATTTGCAGGTCCACTTCAATATAGTCACCGTGCATTTTTTCGCCTTTCTCATAGGATACAAGAGTATGTTCAGGAGCATAGCCGGAAGCACCACGGTGTGAAACGTTTACAATATCCTTATGTTTTTCCTTTGCCATACCAGTTTCACCTGAAGCAGCCATTCCAATTCCAATTACCAGAGCACCAAGAGCCGCTAACCATTTTCTTTTCACTATTCACATCTCCTCTCATAGTAACTACGAGTCAAGAATAGCAATCGATTATTAATTTTGATTTACACCTTGGTAAAGATTCTAGCTAGTGGAAATATACGATTAAGTTTAAAGGTTAATTGAATCAATTTTGGGAGGAGATCCTCTTCCTTTTATTTAACTAATAGGTTTCTATATTTCGTGTTTATATAGATACTATTATCTATTTTTATTGTATTACCACCATACAATATTAGTGAAAATTTCTAATTAGATGTTTTTTTACATTAAATCCTGAATCACCCCTTTCATTAAACATGATATAATGCTAGAAATATAAACTCGGAGAGGAATATGCGTTATGAACGATTTCACTATGCAGGAAAACGGTGTTTTTCCATCTGTTTGTTCTCTCGATTGCCCGGATCAATGCGGCCTCTTAATTCATAAAGAAAACGGAAAAATCGTAAAGGTTGCGGGTGATAAAAACCACCCCGTAACCCAGGGAAACATCTGCAACAAAGTACGCAATATGACGGAACGAATATATGATAAAAAACGTCTTTCGGTCCCTTTAAAGAGAATTGGGAAAAAAGGAGAAGGTAAATTCGAACCGATTTCTTGGAGAGAAGCGATTGATACGATCAGCTCCCGTTGGAAGAAACTTATTGATAAAGAAGGAGCCGAAAGCATCCTTCCCTATAGCTTTTACGGAAATATGGGACGGCTTCAATCTGAAGGAATGGATCGCCGATTCTTCAATTACCTAGGTGCAAGCCAGCTAGAGCGGACGATTTGCAATACTGCTGGTTCTGTAGGATACAACTACACAATGGGCAGCGCGCACGGAATCGACCCTGAGGAAACAATCCATTCAAAGCTGTTTATTTTCTGGGGAATCAATGCCGTTTCTACGAACATGCATCAAATAACGATCGCGCAAAAAGCCAGAAAAAAAGGTGCTAAAATCGTCGTCATCGATGTCCATAAAAACCAGACCGGAAAGCTTGCCGATTGGTTTATCCCGATTAATCCCGGGACAGACGGGGCGCTTGCGCTCGGCATCATGAACATTTTGTTTGAAAAAAATCTACAAAATGATGCTTTCCTCAAAACTTACACCACGGGGCATGAAGAACTGCGCGAGCACGTTAAGCAATATGCTCCTAAAAAGGTTGCAAACATAACGGGGGTTCCTGAAGAGGATTTGTACCAGCTGGCAATCATGTACGGAGAAACGTCTCCAGCCTTTATCAGAATTGGGAATGGCATTCAACATCATGACAACGGCGGAATGATCGTTCGTACCATTTCATGTCTGCCTGCTATTACGGGACAGTGGCTGGAAAAAGGAGGAGGAGCAACCAAGGGTAACTCCGCTTTCCTTCAATTTAATAAACAAGCGTTACAGCGTCCTGATTTATTAAAAGGACGCAGGCCCAGAAGCTTTAACATGAATCAGCTCGGAACGATACTGACGGAAACAGATCCGCCTGTTTATTCGTTGTTTATTTACGGTACAAATCCCGCAGTGGTTGCTCCAGAAGCAAATAAAGTTCGTGAAGGTTTCATGCGAGATGATCTGTTCACGGTTGTCCATGATTTATTTTTAACAGAAACGGCAAAATACGCAGACATTGTTTTGCCAGCAACGTCGTCTTTTGAAAATCTCGATTTCTATACGTCTTATTGGCATCACTATATACAAATCCAACAACCAGTGATCAAGCCCTTTGCCGAAAGTAAATCAAATACAGAAGTGTTTCGTCTTTTGGCAAAAGCGATGGGATTTGATGAACCAGCGCTTCAGGATACGGATGAAGACATGATTCGCCAGTCACTTTACAATACGGGAAACTCCCATATTGAAGGTATTACCTACGAGGCTCTGCTGGAAAATCAGTTTATGAAAGCGAAAAGACAGCCTCTTCTGCCTGGTACTCTTAAAACACCAAGCGGAAAAATTGAATTATATTCTGAAGCGATGAAAAAAGACGGTTATTCACCTCTTCCAGTACATACCGACTTACTGGATGACAGTGAGTTTCCGTTGACATTTATCCCTGGACCCAACCACAATTATTTAAATTCAACGTTTTCCAATAATGAAAAGCATCAAAAATTAGAAAAAGAACCGAAAGCCTTTATAAACATAGATGATGCAAACGAACGAGGAATCAAAACTGGCGAAAAAGTCCGTATCTGGAATGACCGGGGCGAATGTGTGCTGACCGTTTCAGCAGGAGACCAGGTGCTTCCGGGAGCGGTTGTCACGCAGGGGCTCTGGGCAGACGCAAAAGATAAACAACAGCTTGTGAACGCTCTAGCGCCGGACCGGCTGTCAGACATGGGCGGCGGAGCAGTCTTCTTTTCAGGAAAAGTGCAGATCGAGAAGATATAGAAAATTGGGGACTTTTACTAACCGGTTCTCCTTTGGGAGAGAAAAGTAAAAAAAAATTTTGACAGACCAAATTGTATTGTTTTTAATCCCCGCAGAAATAGGAGATAAATAATGATATATAACAATAAAGAACTTCTTAAAATTTCAATAGTTTCTTTAATTTTGAGTCTGTTTTTTTTACTTATTTCATATTTGTTTACTATGAAAGGGATATACATTCAATTTGGAACCCCGGCAAAAGGAATTAATCATCAATTTCTCAATGGCCTATTCATAATTACTACGGTTGTTTCTGGAGTTTATTTAATTAATTATAAACAAAAAGATAAAGTAATCAGGGGAATTGTAATAGGTATCGGTTCATTTATTTTTGCTCTAGTATTGTTAAATGGATTAGAATATTACGATGCTGAATATACGACTTTCTCTTCACCAGATAGTCAAGAGAGCTTTTTGATAATCGAAACCGGACATGGTGAAATCTATCAATTGTCAAACTCGGGATTATTTATGACGCATTTAACAAATATAAGAACAGATGATGGTTATAAACCTTTTTTAAATGGAGCATATCAGTTAGAATGGAAAGAACCAAATGAATTATTGATCAAATATGTGTTTGATTATATGGAACCAAATAATTTTCAAGAAGTGACAGTAACATATAAATTTAAATAGATTAATGAATAAAAGAGAGGTTTATCCAAACAATGATAAACTTCTCTTTTAGAGAAAACTCTATTACCTAGAAACTATTTTATTCTTCGTAAAACTAAAGCCACTTGTTCTCCCTCTTCTTCAGTATAATAAGGGACATCAAAATGATTTTTATATATTGAGCTTCTTATCGCTTGTTCCGGTACAAATACATCGTAATCGGTGCAAAAATAGCCGTAATCACAACAGATGCCAATAGAACCCAGCCGACCTCTCCAAAGGTCGCCGTGTTTTGCATCAAGCCGCGGACTGCCGTCACTAGGAGGGTAATCGGGTTGACGTTGACGAAAGCCTGCAGCCAAGAGGGCATTGTCTCCGGATTAACGAAGATGTTACTGGCAAACGTGAGCGGAAAGAGCACAGTCATGCTTACTCCCATCACGGAATTCGGAGTGCGCATCACTAATCCGAGAATCGTAAATATCCAAGCCAGGCTGAAGGCGAAAATGAGGAGCAGCAATATCCCAAGCAGCACACCAAGTACACCGCCGGCCGGACGAAAACCGAGTATTAACCCGAGAACAATCACGATGACCGAAGCAATGCTGTAGCGGACGGTGTCAGCAATCATGGCTCCAACAAGCGGAGACGGCCCCCATATCGGCAAAGAGCGGAAACGGTCAAAAATTCCTTTAGAGATATCCGTGTTTAACGCAACCCCGGTATAGATCGTCGTGAATACCACGGTTTGGACTAAAATTCCCGGAAGCAAAAACTGTAAATACTCTCCGGTCGAGCCAGCGAGCGCACCACCGAAAAGATACGTAAACATGAGTGTGAACATAACCGGGAACAATGTAACATCAAAGAGCTGCTCCGGGACATATTTAATCTTCAATAGCGCCCGCCAGCCAAAGGTAAGCGAAGAGTTTAAGCCATTTGGTCTTTGCGGGCGTACACGAGCCGAAAGCGCTGCCTTTAATTTATCCTCAGACGTATTTGGACTACTCATGACCCTACCTCCTCCTTCATAGCATCCTCTTCTGCCGGACGGCCAGTTAATGTAAGAAACACTTCGTCAAGACTCGGCTGTCCAAGGGAAAAATCAGCGATCTTAATACCGGCACGTGCGAGTTCGCCGAGAGCAAATGCTACACGCTCGGTGTCAGTTACCCGGGCGGAAAGTGCTACCGGGTCAGATGCGAGAGTTATAGACGTATCAAGTTTTTCAGCCAGCAGCTTTTCCGCCTGCGGCCGTGTTTCCGGGTCAAGCAGTCTTATATGCAGTGTCCCCGTTCCTACAGACGCTTTTAACTCGCCGCTTGTCCCTTCCGCAATGATCTTGCCTCGATCAATCACTGCAATTCGATCAGCCAGCTGATCAGCCTCGTCAAGATACTGTGTCGTTAACAAAACAGTCGTCCCTAAGCCCACAAGCTCCCGAACAATATCCCAAATTTGATTACGGCTTCGAGGGTCAAGCCCTGTGGTCGGTTCATCAAGAAACAAAAGATCGGGCAAGACGATGATGCTGGCAGCAATATCAATCCGCCGCCGCATCCCGCCCGAGTATTTTTTCACCTGGCGCTTAGCTGCCTCCTCCAAACCAAAGGCATGGAGCAGTTCACTCGCCCTTTCTTTCGCCTGTTTCCGTGTATATCCCATAAGCCGGGCGATCAAAATAAGATTCTCCATACCGGAGAGGTCTTCGTCGACCGAAGCGAATTGTCCTGTCAAACTGACACGGCTGCGCACTGCATCGGCCTCCTCAACAAGGTCATGTCCAAGTATCCTTGCACTGCCTTCATCAGGTTTAATGAGCGTCGCCAGCATGCGAATCGTCGTCGTTTTCCCAGCACCGTTCGGACCTAAGAACCCGTAAACGGTCCCCTTAGGAATCGCCAAATCTACTCCATCTACCGCTCGATTTTTTCCGAATATTTTAGCGAGACCAGATGCTTCAATGGCAAGATCAGCTTTGTTTTGGACATTTTTCGTACCGGTCATTCTCTTCACCCTTCCAACTATATTAGCTATCAGTTTTTCAGAAAAAAAAATCCGTATGAAACACAAAATTATGGCACAATTCTTCATTCCAAATTGCCATACCTGAGGTGTTTTCATGCGGAAATATGTGACAATTATTCCAATACTATTATTATAGGTGATAGATTTGAAACCTTCAATCGAAATTCAGCTGTCCTAGAGACAATTTATCATGAAATTTGGCTGTTAAAGTTTTTTGAATGTATCCGATTTCATTGTACTCCATAAAAAATTTTTTATATTTTTTGTGACAGCGATACCATTGTCATAATCATGAGGCTTTAACATGTTATGTTTTATTACATAACCTGTCCCTTCCCCGGCAAATTCCTTGAACCCCTTGTTACTTAATGTTACGGTTATATATAAGATTCAAAATTTTTAAAGAATTTTAAGTAATTTTTTTAGTTCACTCTGCTGTGAAGCATGACAAATAATTTATTTGAAGGGAGAAAGGAAACTTATATGATTAAAGCTATTATTTTTGATTTCGACGGCACAATTATTGACACAGAGACGGCTTGGTATGTCGCTTTTCGAGATGCGTATAAAGAACATGGAGTTGAATTAACATTAGAAAAATATTCAGAATGCCTCGGTACCAGCCTCCACTCCTTTAATCCTTACACTTATTTAAGTACACATCATAATATTGCAATAGACCTTGATGAATTCAGAGAAGCAATCCAATCAAGACACACCGAATTAATGGAAAAAGAAGCCATCAGACTTGGAGTTCTGGATTATTTAAAGGCCGCAAAGGCTGCAGGACTAAAAATAGGCCTTGCAACAAGTTCTCATATGGAGTGGGTTGAGAAATACGTGAACCAGCTCGGCATCGCCGATTACTTTGACTGCTTCTCAACAGCTGATGATGTTGAGAATGTAAAGCCTGATCCTGCGGTATATTTGAAGGCATTAGATCATTTAGGAGTGGAAGCCAGTGAGGCAATTGCTATCGAAGATTCTCCAAATGGAGCACGTGCAGCCGTTAAAGCCGGTATTCATACTGTCGTAATTAAAAACACCATTACAGAGCAGCTGCCGTTTAGCACTGGCCATCACACGATTGATTCATTAGAAAGCCATGAATTAGATGAGCTAATCGAAAACTTACTCCAAAAAGTAAAATAATAGATTGAAAGAGTTACAGTAAACAACAGTTTCCTTGCCGATTTCTTCGGCAGGGCGACTGTACAATTTTATAAGTGAAGGAAGTACTGGCGATGATTCTAAATACATGCATAAGCAGCGCTAGGCGGAAAACTTACACTTTCAAAAAATGAATATAAAAGGAGAGAAAGCCTATGAATAAATCGTTTAAAGAAAATAACGATTCAGACGCACACCCGTTAAAACTCTCAGGCAAGCCACATGCTGTACATTTTGGAGCAGGAAACATTGGCAGAGGATTTATCGGACTACTGCTATCAAAGTCAGGTTATGAGGTATGTTTTGTTACACGAAACAAAAAGAAAATTTCCCTTCTCAAGCAACGAAAACAATACTCCGTCTATATCGCCAACCAAACAAACGATCAAATTGATGTAAAAAATATCACTGCCATCTCTTCACAAGATAAAGCTTCCGTGGCTAAACGCATCGCGGAGACCGATCTCATAACGACAGCTGTTGGTGTATCAAATTTACAGAATATAGCTAAGAAAATCGCAGATGGCATTGAGCTTAGGTTGCAAAGCAACACCCGCCCTCTTCATATTATCGCCTGCGAAAATGGGATTGGAGCAAGCTCTAAGCTGAAAAAATATGTTTACGAGCATATCCAAAAGGACCTTCACGAAAAAGCAGATCGCTACGTAGCATTTCCGAATGCAGCTGTCGATCGAATCGTGCCAGCACAGAACCATGAAGATCCGCTTGAAGTAACCGTCGAGCCTTATTTTGAATGGGTTATTGACCGTTCCGAAATGCTTGGAGGACTGCCAGAAATAAAGGATATTAAATTAGTAGATTCCCTTGAAGCCTTTATCGAACGTAAACTATTCACTGTCAATACCGGCCATTGCTGCGCAGCATATTATGGCTATCTTCAAGGATATTCAACGATCCAAGAAGTCATGGACGATCCAAAATTAAAAGCAGAAATTAAAAAAGTCATGTATGAAACCGGTAGTTTGTTAACAGAAAAATACCAGCTGGATGAAACGGAGCATGAGAAATATATTAATAATATCCTTAATCGATTTTCAAACCCAGGCTTGACCGATAAGGTTGTACGTGTTGGACGCGCCCCGATTCGCAAGCTATCTAAAGGTGACCGCTTAGTTCGACCTACCCTGCAAACGTATGATTTAGGCATGGACGTTTCCCATCTGACAAAAGCCATGGCTGCTGCACTGCTTTTTGATTACTCTAAAGACCATGAAGCCATCAAATTGAAGCAAGCTATCCGTAAAAATGGAATCAATCAAGTCATCACTAAATATTTAGGAATTCCAAGCTCTCACCCGATCCACAACAGAATCGCCAATAAATATAAAGAATTCAAGCATAAATACCAACTTAGGGAAAAAGCTAAATTAACATTATAGTATAAGGAACCAGCTCGCTTCTGCAACAGTGAGCTGGTTTTTTTAAGGCAGTCTCAACTCACTTCAGTAATTGCTCAAAATTACAATTATGAAACTTTTCTTCTTTTGCGATCGTATGAATCGAAAGGGAGGAGTGAGACAGTTTGGGAAGATTGTTGTTTTTATTTATTGTTCTCTTGATAGCAATGATTATTCGATTGATTGTCATTGGGAAATTTGAAATGCATCAATTTTACACGCTGTCTTTATTCCTTGCTGGCGTTTTTATTCTCTGGCTGATTCACAAATGGCAAATGAAACGCGACTTTACATACACCCCAAATGAAACAGTTGACGGTTGGAACACTCTTATGAAGGAACGATATTCAACCGAAAAAAAATTGCTCTATAAAGGAAATCAAAAAGAAGGCGAGTATCATCGTTTCTATCGGCATTGGTGGCAACATGCCTTCAATGAGGTTGTACTTACAAAATGGAGACCATTTTACGTTCGTTGAGCAAAAAAAGAAGTTATTTCGATCAAACGGAACGTGTCACATTTATCAAAACGATCAAATGATAGGAAAAGTTAAAACGGATTACTCCCTTAAAAACTCTACTAAGCTCCAAGAAGGGTTATTTTTAGAATTAGAAGACAATACATACTACTATAAATCTTCTATTAGCATAGATTCAAAAACAGAAGTGTTAATTAATAATCGAGTGATTGCGAGGGGGAAGCGGTCCGCTTTATTGAAATCTCAATACCATTTTGAAGCTGTCGAAAGCTTTAAAGAAATAGAAGCCTTGCTCATGATGACGTTTATCTTGTTTAATTACATACATCATAAATGATATAAAATTTTAAAAATAGGGGAAGATCTTATTCGTGAAATTTGAAATTATCATTAACTTGCCAATAGCTAATCATGAAGTGCCGGAATTAAGAGAGCTTGTTGGTTGGGGCAGGCGTGACAACGATTATCCAGCTTTATTCGAGCGTTGTAATTTTTGGGCTGGAGCCAGGGACGAAAATAAATTAATAGCTTTTGGTTACGTTTGCGGGATGGGATTAGAACATGGTTATTTGGAAGACATCATTGTTCATCCTAATTATCAGAAAAAAGGGATTGGCGTTGATTTAGTAAAGGAGCTGCTAAAGGAAGCCCAGGCGATGGGATTAGGAATCGTAACTGTATCATATGATTCTCATCATGCTAATTTTTATAAAACTTGTGGATTTACACCTTCTTCAGGTGGAGTGTATTGGATAAATTAACGAATGCCAGATGGTTAGCACTAAGTAAGGAGGACTTTCTTTGAAATATTTCACAATCGATTGGTATAAAGAAATGCATGTATCGGGTTTTTTAGTATTTCCTGAAACAAAAGAGGAATGGAATGAATCAATTGAGTTTTGGATAGCTTACAAAAAGAATCATAAAGAAGATTTGAAATCACGAAAAAACGATTTATTAAAATTTCTGCCTGAAACGCTTCCTTCACCCATACATTTTATAAAAAATTTCAAAAACCCAAACGGGGTTAATTTTATTGAAAAGCTAGATGAGGATGACGAGCTCGAACTTCTTGATTGAAGTGAAGTCCATGATTTTTTAGGTGTATCTAAAGAAGATGCAAAAGTGCTAATTCAAGAATACCCAAACATCCCGCATATTACGTTAAATGGCAATGTATACTACCCGAAAAACAAGCTGCGTCAATGGGTACTGAATATAGGAGATTAAAACAGGCTTGCTGCTTAGTGCCAAAAGATAGATCAAGCTAAATTGCTTGTATCTATCTTTTTCTTTTACCGTATTTACTCATTTCGTCAGCCTCTCAATAAAATCATGTAATTTATCCAATGTAGTCATATTGTGATTACATTTCTGGCTGTCTTGGCAAATGTAATTTCCTCTTTTAGTAAATGTGCCTTTTCCTGATCCTTTTGATTCGGAAACAAATAAACCCACCTCTTCAAACCCGTTGCACAGCGCACAAATTCCTTTTTGATTGATGTTTTTAAATGTACCTTGCAGCCCGATTAGCTTTTGATCCAACTCGGTAACAATATATTTTTTATTTGAACCTATATCATTCCAGCCCAAGTATGACATCTCTTTCAAATCCATATCCTCTAACGAAGGAATCTTCAGCTTCTTTGCTTTAGGGAATAATTTCTTTATCCTTTGTTCCGTTATATTTTTAAATGGGATGACATACGGCTCTACCTGTAATAGAAATTCTTCAGCGCATGTCTTATCTTCGACATTAACAATCGGGTTCAGCAATTGTTTTTGCTCATCGTTAATGTCTTCGAATAATTGTATGACTTTTTCTACCGTGATCAATTTTAGCGCATGAAGAACCTTCTTATCGTTAACAGACAAGTGGCCATTTATTAAGATCTGTGTCTGAGTTCGGATAAAATTATACTGATCGCTTCTTATAAAGGGTTCCATTTTAAATACGCCTCCTGACTTGTTAGTCCTTTTATATTTTAAAAGATCCGCTATTTTTATGAAATGCAGAAGATGATTGATAAACAAACTCGACATACAAAAAGCACCGATCATCGATGACCAGTGCTTATCGTACCTATTTAGAATACACAATTTTTTTGATCGTTTCTATTGAAAGGAAATATTCCTCAGATAGTTGCTGAATCGTCCGGCCCCTTTTAAAAGCTCGTTTAATAGAGGCGTTTCTGTCATCAATTACCTTTCTTCCTCCGGAACGTGTTCCCCATTTTTGATATTCCGTTTTTGGTTTAGGAATATAAATGGTTTCTCCTTGGACATACTTTTGAATTTCTTCAATCAGCTTCTCAGGTAAAATAGCGTTTGCTTTTATATATCTCATTCCTGCCTAGCCCCTTATTCTTTTTTTAAATGAAAAATAAGGTGCAAAGCCAAAGATATTAGAAATGATAGAAGCTATTAGGCGATTTTTAGAATAACGTTCGCCCCATGCAAAGTATCGCCTCTCCAATATCAGGCTTTGCATGAGTCGCTGCATTCTTTGACAAACACGTATTATTTGCCATTTTTTCCACCTCCTGATCTTTTGAATTTATTATACATCATAAACCCAATGAACGAAAAATCATCTAGAAATGAGGAAAAGAAGTTATCCTCAAGAATCGTAGTAAGAAAAACCGCACACAAAAAAAGGAACAGTCATTAGCTGTTCCTAAATTTGATTAAACTTTATTCGAAAGCTACAAGTGACCTACGTTTTATTGTTGGACATAAATTGAAACAGATTTATCGTTCAACGAAAATTGCCCCCATCCGTCCTGATTAATTGAAACGGTATTTGTTTGGTTTCCCGTTATATCATACCAAGTTTCCCCGGCATTTTGTGATCCTACATACATCCATTTCGATCCACCTGCTCCATCCGTTATTAGCGTGGCAAGACCCGATTTTTCATGCTCCGTATTTCCTTCTCTTGTCCAACCAATAAGATCCGAGTGATCAAGGTAATCATGCTGAGTTCCATACGCATAGTTTTTTCTTGCCAGCAGTAACGGTTCCAGTTTTGCTTTTAATTCAGGAATTTCATAGCTTGTCGTTCCCTTTGTTCCATACATGTCTCCATAGAATACAGTTGGATCACCCGATTGTCTAGTTAAAATAAAAGCATATGCTTGGGGTTTAAACCATGATTGGACTGTTGACTCAAGCGCTTGACCTGGTTGGGAATCATGATTTTCAACAAAAGTAACGGCATTGGACGGGTACTTTGAAACCACCGTTCCATTCAGAAGATTGCTCATATCATATTGTCCATTTGAGTTGGATGCATTTTGAAAATTAAAATGAAGAGGAACATCAAAAACAGACTGATTAAAATCCACTTGAGACAAATAGTTTTCAATTGCAGAAAAGTTATTTTGCCAGTATTCAGAAACAGTAAACATTTCTTTGCCGGTAGAAGCTCTGACGTGGTCTACCCAATCCTTTGAAAAACTATGCTTGATATGTTTAACTGCATCCATTCTAAATCCGTCCAAATTCAGTTCATTTGCATACCAAGTGATCGGCGACAATAAAGTTGTTTAATATCAATGCTATAAACTCGCATAACATCGTCCATAAATGTGGGCGGTGTTAAAATAAAGTTGTTTAATTTTCATGTAAAACACTTTTTCTATACCAAAGATAAAACAATAAAGTCGTTTAAATCTAAAGGTTATACAACAATCGCACCCTTTAGCAGAAGACTCGATTTCAAGATAATACAATTACAATTTTTCTCGTTTCCCTGTTACTTGAATAAGAAAAAGATTTTGCCCATAAATAATGAGTCAAGTAAAATAAAGAACTTTTTGTATAAATATTGAAATCAGTGATTATCTTCAGTTGCCCCTTTTCCTTTGGACATAAAGACACCCCTTTAGATAAATCAGAACTAAAGGGGAAAAAACGGTGCAATTTATTTTAAAACCCGGCTTCAGCCATTATTAATCCTGCTGAAATGCCTCCAATGTTATAGCAACAACTGGAGTTTCCGTAGGTATCTTAAAATATTATCGGGGGCCTGCGGCAACATTTTTTGGCGCTGTTTCATTAATTTGTTTAAGGGGTACAGCCAACATTTCGGAAATTTTGTACGCTAATCAAAATACAACATGCAAAAAGCCAAATACCTTTACGTTAAGGAATTTGACTTGTGTTATTGATTAATTTTTATTTAATTTAAGATCCGAATTAGTAAGCTCAACCTGCAAAGCTCCAATATTTTCTTCTAAATATTTTCTTTTTTTCGTTCCTGGAATAGGTACAATATCGTTTCCTTGCATAAGGATCCATTTAAGTGCTAATTGAGGAGCCGTGCATCCCTTCTTGGCAGCAATTTTTTGAATCTGGGCAACAAATTGTAGATTCTTCTGTAGGTTACGTCCTTGAAATCTAGGGGAATTCCGCCTAATATCATCGTACCCCAAATCCTCGTTTCGTTGAATCGTACCTGTCAGGAAACCGCGCCCAAGTGGACTGTAGGCTACAAACCCGATGCCAAGCTCCCTGCAGGTAGGAAGAACCTCGTCTTCAATGTCCCGGGATCACAAGGAATATTCCGTTTGCACTGCCGATATTGGATGAACCACGTGTGCTCTGCGTATCATATCTGGTGGAGCCTCAGAAAGACCGATATAACGAACCTTGCCTTCCTTCACCAGGTCAGCCATCGCGCCTACAGTCTCCTCAATCGGCGTAAAGGGATCGATACGATGCAAATAATACAGATCGATATGGTCAGTACCTAGTCTGCGCATGCTTGCTTCACAGGCATCCTTAACATATTCCGCCTTTCCGTTATATCCCATCATCCCTCCTCTGTTGTCGCGTACTACCCCAAACTTGGTAGCTACATTGACCTTGTGACGGCGGTCTTTAATTGCCTTTCCCACTAATTTTTCATTTTCTCTGATACCGTACATATCCGACGTATCCAAAAAATCCACACCAAGTTCCAATGCACGATGAATCGTCCATATGGATTCTTGCTCATCCCTGTCGCTTCCATAAAAATCGGACATGGTCATACAACCTAATCCAAGAGCTGATACTTCTAGATTACTGTTCCCTATTCGTCTGCGTTGCATGGCAAAGCCTCCTTATAAGTTACCTTCAGACCTCTCACATCAATTATTGCGGTTAGACTATTTTTATATTTGAGCCGCTTCCTTCTCATATTGAGGTATAAATACTTCATTTATAAAAGTTTCAAATGAAGTCGAGGATGTATTTTCGAACGTCCGCTGTTCCAACATCCTGATGTGCTTTGTATTTAAGGCTCTTGTTGTTTCTAAAACAAGGCCTATAATATGTTCTGAATACCCATTCATTCTCATTTCTTTTCGGGCTTCTTCTTCGGTTGTTTGTATATAGTTGAGGTTTGGTTTATCAAAAGCTTTTCCTATAAGCTTCACCGCTTCACTCATACTCAAATCACAGCTTCCGTGCAACTCTCTTATTTGTTGACCTTGATAGTTACGTTTTAGCATAGCTTCTCCTGCAATTCGCCCAATGTCACGTGTGGCAATCATAGGGAACTGAACATCGGGTAGAAAAGGTCCTCTTGCAACATTATGAAATATAATGTTTTTAATTTGTGAAAGTAAATTTTCCATGAAGTATCCAGATCGTAAATGTAAAACATTCAGCTGTTCAATTTGGTTTAAGCGCTGTTCAAGCAGATGTAATCCTGTAACAGGTCCAGTGTCCTTTTCTTTATCTGCTCCCCAACTGCTAAGAGAGACAACATTTTTAACTTCTGCCTGTTCTAATGTAGATGTTATTGCGCTTATTACACTCTTTTGATAAGCGGGAAAGTCATTGCTAGTTATAATATAATTAGGTTGAAGCATCACATAGACTGCTTCAGCCCCCGAAAAGGCCTCAATTAATCTTGCCTCATCTGTAGGTTCAGAGACAAACGGCTCTGCTCCTTTGCGTACAAAAGGCGTTAAGCGTTCTAAGTTTCTACCAATCACTCTAACCGTCTGTCCCTTATCTAATAAATAATTTGCTACTATGCTGCCTGTTCTTCCAGTTGCTCCTGTTATTACGTACATAGTTTGCACCTCCACTATTTGCTTTGCTATTTTGGCTTTTGCCTTCAAAACAAATCTGGTACTAATAATACTGCCTATGGTATAAAAATAACAAGTAGGCACTTTTATGACACGTAGTATCCAATTTGATACTGTGTTATTATCTATAAGCGGGAGGGAAAAAACATGTTGGTGAAATACAAAGATAAAGAATTTAGATGTTCAATAGAATTAACATTGCAGCTTATAGGAGGTAAATGGAAAGTACTAATTTTATGGTATCTGGGTGAAAGAAATATGCGTTTTGGTGAATTAAAAAGAGAATTACCACAGATTACACAAAAAATGTTAACAAAGCAGCTTAGAGAATTAGAACAGGACGGTATTATCAATCGATTTGTTTATAATCAAGTACCGCCTAAAGTAGAGTACTCTCTTTCTGATGTTGGTCAAAGTCTTTTACCGATTTTAACAACTCTATCTGATTGGGGAGTCTCCTATGCGGACCAGACTGAACCTAATACCAATTTATAATCCCCAGCTTTTGGATTCTTACAGTCGGCCATAGATCCATTTTTCAAGGGATTCTAAACCTCATGGCAGCAAGGCAACACATCAATATATATGTATATTACGTATTTAATAAAAATTAAGAGCCAATTAATCTGGATACCATCATTCAGAAATTGGCTCAACTAAAATTTATTCCGGAGTGAATCACGAAAATAAGTTTACAAAAAGTTTGATTCGTTATTCCGCAATATGACCCGATTGTTAAATAGCATAACTGACGTTTAAGTTTTAAATGACTTTATTATTTTTTAAACGACTTTATTATGATTTAAACAACTTTATTATCATGAAACACCAAGTTCCCCAATTTTTCATTTCATTGACGACTTCAGAATTATCATAATCAATGTCTGCATACATGAGATAATCGTAGTTTCCATTTTCACTGGAAACTTGCCAATCCCATGCTTTGCCTGCGAATTTATAAATTCTCTTCAAGCTCCTCGATTGATCCCAATCCGTTCCGTCAAAGTGAGTCCAATTCCATTTAAAAGAACTGTATGTATTTCCCCTTCCTGGAAAATCATAACCACTCCAAGCTTGAATGGTATATGGCTGCGATGCTTCACGATTGCGATCGGCAGAATCAACTTCAACCGCATCGACGGTTTCCAGGTAATCTGCTCCCCCTTTATGGTTCATTACTACATCGCCGTATGCTTGAATTCCATTTTCATGCAGGTTGTTAATAGCCGTTTGAAGTTCCGCCTTTGTTCCATATTTCGTCCTTATGGTTCCTTTTTGATTAAATTCCCCTAGATCATATATATCATAAACTCCATACCCTACATCGGCCTGACTTGTTCCCTTATATGCCGGTGGAATCCAAATAGATGTTACTCCAATGTTTTTCAAATATGAAGCATCGTCACGCAAACGATTCTAATGATTTCCATCATTAGGTACATACCACTCGAAATACTGCATCATTGTTTTATTTGTGCTTGCAAAGGCTGATGTCCCCGGAAAAATAATCCCTAATGCCAAACTAAAAACCAGTAACCATTTAATACACGTTTTTTTCAATCTCATCCCTCTTTCAAAGTTAGTTTAGGAAAATACGATAACGTTTACTCAATCAACAACAATATTTACTGGATCTTCAATTGGGGATGGTAACTTTTAAATAGCCCTAGTCTTCATTTTGTTTTCTAATACATGTTTGCCATCTCCATATAAAAAATAACAATTCTATAACAAACGAGCAATATTGCTAATGATAGAAAAACAGGGAATCCTTTTTACCTAGATTATCAGTTATTTGCGTTTAACCAATCCAATAATCATTTCAAATTACTGTATAAAACAAGTCTAAACTACTAGTGTCTAACAAAGTAAGGTAATCAATTGAAGATTTTCAAACGGCCATTCTTCGGAAGACGAATTGTCCTTTTGGATTTACCAGGAATTTATGCAGACGTTGACCGGGACAGCCTACCCTTATAATGAAGAAAAAAATCCAACAAAAAACGAGCACTCTCCTTTGAGTGCTCGCGTTTTAGTTTCCGTTTTGAAACTTACTATCTTGCTGCCTGTTGTTTTTCAATGTATACCTGGTGTGGAAATGGAATCTCGATTCCGTTTTGGTCAAGAGCTTCTTTTATGGCTTTTCGAAGTTGTCTTTCAGCGCCCCATTGTTCCATATTTTGTGTTTTCGCAATGACACGAAGGACAACATCTGATGCTCCAAGATTATGAACACCGAGTACATTTGGACCTTCAACAATATTTTCGTTTTCTTCCTTAACTTTATCGCAAACTCCTTGAATAACTTCTATAGCTTTATCAATATTATCATCATAAGAAATACCTATATCCACTAAAGCTCTCATGTTACCACGAGAATGGTTACTAAGTAAGGTAATCTCTCGGTTAGGAATGTAGTTAAGAGTTCCATCAAAACTACGAATTTGTGTTGTTCGTAATCCTACTTCTTCTACAATACCACCATAACCAGCAGTAGTGACATAATCTCCAACATCAATTTGTTTTTCTAATAACAAGAAAAAACCTGTTACCACATCACTGACAAGACCTTGTGCACCAAATCCAACCGCTAATCCTATAATACCTGCACCTGCAATTAATCCTGCTGCATTGATTCCGAAGATTCCTAACACAATCACCAATGTGATAAAGATAATTACATAAGAAAAGATACTAACAGTTAAAGCTTGTAATGTTTTTGTTCTGCCTAACGACATTTCCTTCTTTTCCTGCATCTTTGTAAAGGAAGAATGAATGAGTTTCTTTCCTATAGATCGAACAATTTGAAACACAATAAGGATGGCAATTAACTTTAATAGGATAATTCCTGCCTCAAGGGCAATTTCTGCCCAATTAATATTTTCTATAAAGTTCATTTTAAAGACTCTCCTCTTTCATTTTGGCAATTATAACGTAAATCTAAATATGTTTCAAAATAGATTCTTTTAATTTATCGTATAAAGCGGGTTTGCCAATTATCGGCAACAGAATGCGGTTGCACATGAAAGAACGATATTGAACAGAAAAAAGCTCCCATTTAAGGAGCAATTACCGACTGATCTCTTTCAAAACAATCGCTTGAGACGTTTTTTTGATAATACAGTCATTTAAGTCTTCACTTGAAAGAATTCCAAGTGTGATTGCAGCTTCGATTTTTTCTTTATCGGGCTTTTTAACTATGCAATCGGTAAGCCGAAGTTCTTCAAGCTTCTCAACTGTTTTCACATCATGAAAGCTTTCTGTCTTGCGAATCTGCCTTTGCAATTTATAGTCACCTATCTGGATTTCACCTTTCATCTGTTTACCGGCTGTACGATCAAAATAGTCATTGAATACTTTTTTTAGCTGGTTCAGCTCTTCATTCAGGTCTTTCGACTTTATGCTTAAATGATGATAATGTGATAGAAGCTCTTTTGTAATCGTGAAATCCTCGGCTTCCTGTCCATGCATGGCATGTCCCCCTTTATGTATTTCCTTACTCGCATTCTATGAGGGAACAAGCCATAGTATCACTTTATTTTGATTGATTATGCAAAGTCAGCCTTAATCTTCATTCCAACCCTTACACACGTCCACCCACTTCTCAGCGTTCCCGTATGTATAAAGCTCTTCACAAGAAAGGCCAATTGCAGAATTGCTGCTGCCGCATGCAGGGTACACGGTAGTAAATCGTTGTAGGGAGATATCCATAAAAACAGGCAAATCATTTTTTAATCCAAACGGATAAACCCCTCCTACCGCATGTCCGGTATGTTCCAGCGTTTCTTCAGGTGAGAGCATTCGTGCCTTGATATCAAATGTCTCGCGAAACATTTTATTATCGATTTTTGCATCACCTGCAGCCACGATAAGAATGGCTTCCTCTTGTTCAGGCCCCCTGAATGCTATCGTTTTTGCAATTCTTTCAGGTTCGACTTGAAGAGCATCGGCAGCTTGTCCAACCGTTGCACTCGACACCTCAAATTCAACGATGTCTTTTTCTCTGTTCCATTGCTTGAAATAGGTTTTGACTTGTTCTATAGACAATTCCATCACTCACCTTTTCTTTTGATACACATATCACTTAGTATAGCAAAATACAATGATCAGACAGAAAGCAGCTGCATCTCATAGGAAAATCGTATGAAAAATCAATAAGTCGTAGACATTTAGAATATCAGCTATTAATATGAACTTAAGTAAACGTTTTCATGTTGCTTTTGGGATTATTCTATTCAATGTATTTTATATAATATCTAATTGGAAGCGCTTTAAAAACTCCTTAATACCTTATTCATACCACTCTTTTAAACATATTCTTTCCCAAAAGAGTAAACGCTTACTACAAAATATAATAAGGGAGTGGTTTAATTTGAAACGTTTTTCATTAAGAGTAGGGAAGTTCGCAGGTATTTTTTTGTTAGTAAGCAGTATTTTTTACTCTTTTAACGCTTCACAGATTTATGCTAAAGAATCTAGTGAAAAAATGATTCAATCCGTTACAACTGATAAATCAATGTACAATCCGAAAGACACAGTGAAAATATCTGTGAAGCTCACGAACAAAATGAAAGACACGATTAACAATGGAACAATTGAAGTAAAGATAAAACATTTAAGTAAGACCGTTGATGCAAAGATGAAACAAGCTTTCTCACTCAAGAAAGGCCAATCAAAATATTTGAAATTTGAATGGAAGGCACCGACGGAAGATTTCAAAGGGTACTTAATTGAAGTTGATGCGAAACACAATAAGAAAGAAATTGATACAGATACTGTCGGTGTAGATGTATCATCCTCTTGGACGAAATTTCCTCGCTACGGTTATGTGTGGGACTTTACCAAAAATGTAAATACGACGGAAAGAATAAACAAATTGAAAGATTACCATATTAACGCACTTCAGTTCTATGATTGGAAGTATCGTCATCATAAACCGATCGGCGATAACCTTGATGTATGGGATGATTGGTCAGGCAGGCCGATCTATGGCGATGCTATCAGAAACTACATTTCAAAAGCCAAGGATGCAAACATGGTAAATATGGCTTATAACATGGCTTATGCTGCCGTAACAGGTTACGAAAAAGACGGAGTCAAACAAGATTGGGCATTGTATTACTCGGATAACAATGATCGTGGAGAAGGACAATTCAAATTTAAAATGGCAGATGAAACTCCAACAGGAATCACCCATTTGTATTTTTTTGATATGAGCAACAAGGGATGGCAAAATTACATCTTCAAAGAGATGAATAAAGTCTTTAATGCTTTTGATTTTGATGGATGGCATTCCGATACGGTTGGGGAATGGGGAGAAATGCAAACAGCAGACGGTAAAACCCTCTACGTAAAAGATACGTATACGGAGTATCTCAATTCTGCCAAAAAAGCCATTGGTAATAAATATCTGGCATTCAACCCAGTCGGTGCACAAGGAATTGAAAATGCAAATGTGAGTGATGTCGATGTCATTTATGCAGAAATATGGCCGTGGGACAGAGATAGTGACGGAGAGTTATACGATTCTTATTATTCATTAAAAAAAGAAATTGAACAGTCGAGAATCGAAAGCGGAGGAAAATCTTTAGTCGTCCCTGCCTATATGAATTATGATTATGGAGAAAAGAATCCGGGTAATGCGTTCAATACTCCTTCTGTCATATTAACCGGATCCACGGTTTACGCTGCAGGCGGTTCACGCATGGAACTTGGAGACAACGGCAATATGCTTAGCAATGAATATTTTCCTGCGCAAAATTTATACATGACAGATGAATTAAAAAATCATACAGAGAAGATGTATGACTTTATCGTCGCCTATGAAAATTTGCTTCGGGACGGGCAAACGGAAACAAAGAACCGAATCGAAGTCCCGGGCTATAAAAATAGCAAGTATGGTGAACCGAATAAAATTTGGGCATATTCCAAAAAGGATGATGACCACGAGATTATTCAAATGATTAACTTGCTTGGTGTAACGAAAGATGATTGGCGGGCAACCGATGGAGAAAAAGAAAAACCTGAAAAAGTGAAAAACTTTGAAGTGAAATATTATCCTTCTGAAGAAATCAATTCTGTCTGGATCGCTTCACCCGACAGTAGTGACGGCCGGTCAAAACAATTGAGATTTACAAAAGGCAGCGATAAACACGGGAACTATGTGAAATTCAAGGTGCCGTCCCTAGAGTATTGGAACATGATTTACATGAATAAAACTACCAATTAAGTAAAAAAAGACGATTCCGCGCTAAGCATACTTTTTGCTTAGCGTGGCAATTTTCATATTCCCCCTCTCTTTATTCCTGTGAACGCTGCTTTCCCAATGTTGTCATACTTTTCAGACTTACGAATCCCGCAGCCACGATCAGAATGGCTTCCCCTTCTTCAGCTCCTCTAAACGAAATCGTTTTTCCGGTTCGACTTGAAGAGCCTCGGCAACCAGGCTAACCGTCGCACGACACCTTTATCCTCACCTTTTCCTTATCATTCTAGCTTTTATGACAAAGAGATCTTACTAATTCTTAAACCAGATTTAAAACCTCAGGTCACCTTAAATTTTCACTTTGGAATGTAGAATGAAACAGAAATGATGAAGAATCGATTTCGATAAAACAGGAGGCATGTATGAATAATCAAAACAATAAAGTGCCGTCTATGCCAAGATTGAATTCCTTTGAACGTTTCACAAAAGTATCGGTATGGCCCGCATACGCCGGTTGTCTCTGGGCGCTCATATATGCAGTTTTCGTTCGATTCTATCAATCTGCAGGTGGACAAATTGGCATGCCGGGGCAACTAAAAGAAGGATTTTACATGGCAAGTTACATTGCTGGTGTTATCATTATGTTTTGCGGACTCGTCTTGATTGCTCTCGTCAAGCCATGGAGCAGGGTCGTTCCAGATTGGGTGCCTTTGATTAGGGGTAAGAAGATCCAGAGGCTTATTATCTTAATACCCACTCTTCTCTGTACAGCTTTTTTAATCGCCCATGGAATCAGTGGAATCATCACAAAAGCACTTCTATTGGGAGGATTCATTACAATTGACTTCCCTGGCTGGCTTGTACTCGATGTCCGAAGTCTAGCTTTGTGGGATCTTTTGATATACGAACCGTGGTTTGTCATCATGGGAATTTTTGCGGGCTTAACAGCTGCTTATTACGCGCAAGCTTCCAATGCCCCAATTTCTCGATTTAGACGAAGTACGCTGCTTTATTTGGCTTTCGTTTTTCTACTCACAACATTTTTTGTCTTAGCGATTATTTATGACTTCGGCAAAATATGAAAATCGGAGTCCTGGTCACGACGAGACCTTTAAGACATACAAGGAGGCGAGGGCAATCACATGACACGAAAACTATCTGACAAATGCGGGTACGCAGCATCTATCTCCCTCATTCCCTATGCCATTTTAAAGACTCTTTGGGCATTTGGAGTCACTATAATGGTTTCAGAGAAAGGAATCGAAGAGCTGCATGCATCTATGAGAACGAGTGCTGATCCGGTCAGTAGTTTTCTGTATTCATGCGGAATCGACATAACCGTTATCTTAGCTGTCATCGCCTCTTTACTTGCGCTCGCATTGGTTCGGCCATGGGGACGGAATGTCCCTCACTTATTGGTACTCATTCCCGCTTGGTTGGGAGGAATAACTTTCATAAGTGTCAGTATTATTACTTTTTATAAATTAATCGGTGGCTCCATTAACTTATCTAACAGCCCGGAGTTCGAACCATGGGTGCTAATCCCAGTCTATGGAGGATTTTTCACATGGGGAGTCACGATATGTCTCGCAGCATTGTCCTACCAAATAAGAACGAGATAGGTTCCGTGGAATCAGGGGTTAAAAAAATGGGAACACATATTAATCATGAATAATATGTGTCCCTTTTTTCATAAATTTCTCTATGCTCATACTTGTAGTTCTTGCAACAATTTTTTCCTCATCCTCTCTCCGATTGAAGCTGTTTTCCCAACGGGGTCATTATTCCATCCATACTGACCGCATTTTTCTGCAAGTGGTATACGCTGATGTCACCATCTGCTTTCTTTTCGTTCGAATGCTTGAGTGTTTCTCGTTCGCCTTCATATGAATAAAAAGGGACACCGAAACCACAAGACGTTTTTACCGAATGAATGTCGGCGAAAATAATCTGTCTTGCACCGGGAATGTAATCAAAATGTCCAATCAGCTCATTCCATTCAGTACTGTCAGGCAATATAACCCGTCCTTTTCCGTACAACCTCATAATCATCGGCGATCCTTCCACAGCCATAAACATAAATGTTATTCTGCCATTTTCTTCTAAATGAGCGCTAGTCTCATTCCCGCTCCCGGTCAAGTCTAAGTAAGCAACTTCATTCGGAGAGAAGATACGCAAGGCGTCATATCCTTTCGGGGAAATATTCACATGTCCATCTGATTGCAAGGGTGCGGATCCGACAAAAAACATTTTTTGTTTGCTAATAAACTCCCTATGCTGAGGTTGAATTGAAGAAAACATTTCCCCCATTATTTCCCCTCCTGTTTTTTCTCACCATCCGTCACAACGCCAAGCACAAAGCCGTCGTATCCTTTACTTCCGACTGTTTGAAGCGCTGTCGCATCAATTCGAGTTTCCGCAGACAGCAAATCAAAAAATTGTCTCGTCCCCTGAACACGCTCGTCGCTGCTATCCTGATTCACCACTTCCCCTTCCCGGACTACGTTGTCGCCAATAATGAGGGTGCCTTCAGCCGACAATTCTAACGCCCATTTCAAATAATGAGGATTGTTTGGCTTATCAGCATCAATGAAAATAACGTCGAACACACCATGTCCTTTTGCTCTCAGCGTCGGCAGCGTGTCTAGCGCCGGACCGACAACCACCTCTACCTGCTGTGATAATCCTGCAAGTTCAAGATTTTTCTTTGCAACTTCAGCATGCTTCTGATTTGCTTCCAAAGTAATGACCCGGCCATTCTTTGGCAAAGCACGTGCTAACCAGATTGTGCTGTAACCCCCAAGCGTTCCAATCTCCAACACGTTACGAGCGCCTCTCAGCTTGGCAAGCAGATGCAGGAGCTTCCCTTGATTCGGTGAAACATCAATCGCCGGCAACCCGGCTGCTGCATTGGCATCCAGTACGGCATCAAGAATTGCGTCAGTTGAAAGCAGTTTTTCCGTGATGTATTGGTCAACCTCAACCCATGTCTTACGTGCATCCATCACATATCCCCTCCGTTCGGCTTTACTCTGAATCTACTTCTACTATATGATGAAATCAATCATAATTCCAATATATGTTTTTTAACTATCTATAACTTTTAGTTATATAAGGAGTGTTGAGCGAAGTGAATCTGCATGCGTTAAAGCTCTTTTATATCGTGACAGAAATGGGAAGTATCACAATGGCTGCGAAAGAACTGCGAATTAGCCAGCCCGCAGTTTCGAGCCAGCTAAAGAAATTTGAAAAGGAGCTGGGTCTCTCCTTGTTTAAACAGGAAGGACGCGGAATTTCTTTAACGGAGTTTGGTATAGAGCTGGCGGAGAAAGCGCGAAATTTGTTTGCACTTGAACAGCAAATTGAGTTGTTCGTTGAGGATTATCGCCTGGCAAGACGCGGGAAATTACGGATCGCGGCTACCTATTTACCTGCTAACTTCCTTATCCCTCATTGGGCGGCAAGCTTTAAAAAGGAAAATGAGGACGTTGAGTTACTTATTACAACCACAAATTCAAAAGGTGCTTTTGATCGGCTGCAGCAATACAAAGCAGATATTGCCGTCTTCGGTGGCGATATGCCAGGGAGCCACCCGACAACCATCGATGCAGAAGAGCTTTATGAGGATGAATTATGGTTTGTCGTCTCCCCGGAACATAAGTACGCGAACCAAATCGTATCCTTACACCAGATAATACAAGAACCTTTTATTATGCGTGAAAAAGGAAGCTCAACGAGAGAGCGGCTGTTTTCATTATGTCAAACGTACAATGTCCAGCCGCCAATGGTATCATTGCAATTCAACGGTCTTCACGAAGCGATTCGTTCAGTCATGGCAGGTTACGGCGCAAATTTTGTCTCGTCGATTGTCGTCCGTGAATATGTAGAGCGGGGACTTCTAGCAAGAGTATTCGTCAACGATATCCATTTAACAAATAAAATTGCCATCTGTGTGCGCAAAACCGAAAGACAATCGGAGCTAGTAAAAAAGTTCATTGATATATGTAAACGGGAGACTCTTAGTAATTGATAACGAAAACAATCCATAATAATGCTAAGGCTCAATTACTTATTAGACTTACAATTGAAGCATTAGCTATTTTTTTAAAACTACCAGAATTCGTTTTTATGTGCTCAATCAAAAATTCTGCATCTTTGCCTACACCGCAAATTAACGCTGAACCTCTTTGATATTGCCAAGGCAAGCCAATGAAAAATAATCCTTTAACTGGGCTTATTCCTCTTTCGTGAACAGGTTTTCCATTTTTCAATGCTCCGTTTATATCGATCCAATCATAATCTGAAATAAATCCCGTAGACCAAATAATATTTTCGAAAGAAGAAATACTGTTTTCCTCGAAAAAAAAACTGCTTGGTTTCCTTCAATTTTTATTACTCTAGGCTTTACATCTATTTTGTTTTCTTTTATTAGTTTTTTCAACTCATAGCCAAAGATAGGATCACTTTGTTTACTAAACCATTTCCCCTTTTAGTATTGATTCCTGCATACAATAAACCTAAGAAGTCTAACCAATGAAATGTGCTTTTTCCTAAAAAGCGTAAGGGTAAAAATTTTAATGGGTGGCTCACTGCCAAGGTGACACTTTTTTCTTTAGCAAGTTCAACCGCAATTTGTGCTCCAGAATTTCCCCCTCCAACGACTAGAACAGAGCCTTCATTTAATTGCTTTGGCGAATCGTAAGACGAAGAATGGATTTGAAAGGGCTCTGTCTCACCATTCTTTTTAACAATCGCGGGGATAAATGGTTTTTGAAATGCGCCTGAAGCAATGATCACTTGTGTAGATTGAATATTACCTTGGTTTGTTGTAATCATAAATATGTCATCTTTCTTTTCTACTTTTATAACTGGGGTATTTGTTTTTACTGGTAAATCAAAATGGGAAACATACTGCTCTAAATAATCAGCCATTTCATTTTTGCTCGGATATCCTTCCTGATCGCCGCTCATTTTCAATCCAGGTAACGAGCTATAATTTCGATTTGTAAATAAAACAAGTGATTCGTACCTTTTTCTCCACGAATCACCTATTTTATTGTTTGCATAAGGTAATACAAAAGATAGATTTTTCTGCTTCAAATAATACCCCATAGCTAATCCTGCCTGACCTGCTCCAACTACTACAACATCAAAGATTCCCATATCTTGCACGTCCTTTTCAAATGACTAAGAAAGCAAAAGAGGCAATCACTCCATGACCTTTAACAGCCTCAAACTATTAAGTGTGACGAGAAGTGTCGCCCCCATATCTGCAAAAATAGCCAGCCATAAGGTCAGCCATCCGGGAGCAATGAGTAACAACGCAATGACTTTTATTGCTAACGAGAACGTTATGTTTTGCTTTATGATCGCTAATGCTTTACGGCTTAATTTAATGGTATATGGCAGCTTGCGTAAATCATCAGACATCAGCGCAATATCAGCAGTTTCAAGTGCCGTGTCCGTTCCCGCGCCGCCCATCGCAACGCCTACAGAGGAAGCAGCAAGCGCAGGGGCATCGTTCACTCCATCTCCAACCATTGCTGTCTTTTTATGATTTTTCCGAAGCTCTTTTACATAAGTCAATTTATCCTGCGGCAAGAGCTCTGATTTTATTTCTGAAACGCCGACTTCCTTGCCGATTGCTTCTGCAGTTGCCTCGTTATCTCCAGTTAACATGACCGTTTTTTGAATCCCGATTTCATGAAGCTTTTGAATCACTTCTTTAGAAGAGGCCCTTACTTCATCGCCAATCGTGATTAATTGCAAGATCTTTTGAGAAGTTCCTAGAGCGATCACTGTTTTCCCTTGTTTCTGCAGCTCAATGATTTTGTGATTCGTTCCTTGATTGATGGATCCTTGATTCAATTCACCAAATAATTTCGGACTGCCTACATAATAGGTTGTACCGTCTATTTCGGCTTTTACACCTTTCCCGGTCAGCGATTGGAAATTTGCAATTTCGATCGGGTGAAATGACAAATTGTCTTGTTCAGCTTTTCTAATAATAGCCGATGCCAGCGGATGCTGCGAGCCTTTTTCAATCGCTGCCGTAATTGCCAGCCAGTCTTTTTCACTCCCGGATAAGGTAATGACATCTGCAACAGCCGGCACGCCTTTTGTAAGCGTGCCTGTTTTATCAAAAGCAATCACCTGTAATGCCCCGGCTTCTTCTAAGTGAACTCCACCTTTGATTAATACGCCGTTCTTAGCTGCATTTCCGATCGCAGTTACAATCGAAACAGGGGTTGAAATAACCAATGCACAAGGACAGCCTACGACTAACACCGCTAAGCCGCGATAAATCCAGTCACTCCAATTTCCGTCAGTTATTAACGGAGGAGCAATTGCAATCAAGAACGCAATAAAGATAATGGCCGGCGTATAGTATTTAGCAAATTTATCAACAAACGCTTGTGATGGTGCGCGTTCAGCTTGAGCTTCTTCAACCAGGTGAATGATTTTTGCGAGAGTAGTATCCTCCACTCTCTTTGTTACCCGAACCTCTAACAAACCTTCTTCATTCAACGTACCGGCAAATACTTCATCATCCATTGTTTTTGTTACCGGGATAGACTCTCCAGTGATGGCCGCCTGATTCAAAGTCGAAATTCCTTTTATAACGATTCCATCCATCGCTAGTTTTTGTCCGGGTTTAACTATCATTACGTCGCCAATTCTCACATCGTCAACAAGTATTGTAATCTCTTTGTCTCCACGTCGAATTAACGCTTCTTTCGGTGCAATATTCATCAGGGACTGAATCGATTGACGGGCTTTATCCATAGAATATCGCTCTAAGGCTTCACTTACAGCAAAAAGAATAACAACTAGTGCCCCTTCGCCCCATTCCCCAATCGCGGCTGCGCCTAAAATGGCAACTGTCATGAGTGATTTCATATCAAACCTTAAACGGACTAAATTGTTGAGTCCTGTTTTAAATAAAGAGTATCCCCCGATTAAGATCGATGCAGCGTAACCGATAACAGATAATAACGCTTCTTCTCCGTACTGCACTCCAATAAACCAACTAAGAAACAACAAAATTGCAGAAATATATACTTTTATGTTTTCTTTTTGCTTCCAGAACGGTTCTCGTTTTACTGCCTGTTCCTTCTCGTCACGCACTATTAAATTTTCAAATGCCCCGGCTTTTTCAAGCTCTGCAATCGTGGTATCTCCTTTGACAGTTAGCTTTGAAGCTCCGAAATTCACTTGCGCATCTTCAACGCCTTCAAGCTGTTTCACATTTTTTTCAAAGGTGGCTGCACAATTCGCACAGCTAAATCCTTGAACTCGATACGTTTTTTGCTGTGCGTTAGACATGGCTGTACGCCTCCTGTTGATGTGCGAGTGCAATGACGATTAATTGCCTGATGTGCTCATCATCCAATGAGTAAAAAACCAATTTTCCTTCTTTGCGATATTTCACAATTCCATGCTTATGCAAAGTCCTGAGGTGGTGAGACGCGGTAGCTATCGAAGTCCCTATAATATTAGCCACATCGCACACACACAATTCCTCATCCTTCGTTAAGGAAAATGCTATTTTCGCACGGTTGTTATCACCAATCACTTTAAACATTTTGGCGATACTGCTTATATCATTCGTTTTTAATTCTTCCTGTATCCGATTGACTTTTTCTTCGTCATAACAATACGTTTCACATGTATCATTTCTTTTCATTGTCATGGCTCCTTATTCATTCAAATGTCCATCTAAATGTAGTATACCCGAATTTAAATATTATTCAAATATTCATTAGAATGTTAATGTGATCACTCCTTTTTTTATGTAAAATAACCTATATCATAAAGTGAAGAAAGGAATGAATGTTTTGCTCTCAGTAATTTTGCTTTTTTTGTTAGCTGGTTTGGCTGAAATTGGCGGGGGCTATCTAATTTGCGCTCTGTTTATTGGGGGGTTGCGGGCGGCATAGCCTTAGCTTTATATGGGGTGATTGCTACGTTTCAATCCTTCCCGACTTTCGGAAGAGTGTATGCAGCTTACGGAGGGGTTTTTATCATCTTGTCTGTCCTTTGGGGATGGGGAATCGATAAGAAATCGCCTGATACATATGACTGGGTTGGAGCTGCGCTTTGTTTAGTTGGCGTATTGATCATGCTGGCGCCTCGAAATTGACTTTTTCATCCTGCATTCCGATTTTGTTTTTTCCAACTCTAAAAATTAAGTATGAGTTCTCCGGATAGGATTCGTTAAATATATAGACCATATACTGATCGACTCCTTTTCGGACTCTGCCCCTGATATTCTGCTATGTTTCCGAGTGACTAAAGATAAAGAGCTCTCCGCAAAATTCTTATCAACATGCCCCGAAACCGGTTAATCAGGAAAATATGTTTTACTAAATTTATCGAAGAAAATAAAGCTTAAACACAATAGTAGTCTATGATTCTTTTAGTTAATCCCACTCTCATTTCAAAATAACATTGAAAACGTTTACTAAAAATGATAAGATTTATTTAGTAAATTTTCGGACAACTTGTTTCTAACATCCTCCTAGTTAATGTTTAGTAAACTATTCAATATATGAAAGGAGGCGCTTACATTGCTGAAATAAAAAGATATTGTTTGTCTTCACTTCCGCCGTATCAAGAGTGCTAGCGACGATCGTTATTTTTTGGTTACAAGAAAAAAAACAGAGGACGAGTTTTGGAATGTGGATATACACGTAACAAAAGAAAGCGCCTTCACATCTCGATCCCGTAACCTCAGGCAGCCTGATAATTATTAGCAGAATCAGTTTAAGTAAGCTGTTGGATTTTTCACCAGGCAAACGGAAGAATAAATGGGATACTTTGACGAATCAAAGGTTATTAATAACAAAAATCACTGAGGGGATGATTTTGTTGGGGAAATTAAGCAAAGATTTTTGGTTATTCGGGAGTTTTTTCTATCTGTATTACTTTATATGGGCTGTCTGTACGACATTTTTTTCACTTTGGTTAACGAACAAAATGGGGTTAACATCTACTGAAGCTGGTATCGTGTTTTCAGCTGTAGCGATAGCTGCAATGTGTTTCCAGCCTTTTTTTGGAATCATTTCTGATAAGTTAGGGTTTAAAAAGAACCTCATGTGGGTTTTTATTGCTCTATTAGTTTTTATTGCTCCGTTTTTCATTTATATTTTCCCTTTTTTACTTCAAAGTAACATTTTTTTAGGGGCCATAATTGGAGGCGCTTACCTGGGGGCCTGTTTTAATGGGGGCTGCGGTGCAATTGAAGCGTATATTGAAAAAGTGAGCCGTGTAAAAAGCTTTGAATACGGCCAAGTAAGAATGTTCGGAAGTTTGGGGGCTGCAACTGCCGTATTTATTACAGGTCGTTTATTTAGCACCGATCCCAATCTGCTCTATTGGATAAGTTCACTAGCAGCCGTTGTATTAGCTATTGTTTTTGCATTAACAAAAATAACGAATAATAACGAAATGAAGAAAACTGAAATACAGGAAGCAACATCTAAAAAATCAATACTTGAGACGTTCAAAAACAGAAAATTTTGGTTTTTAATTATATATGTTGTCGGCGTCGGTTGTATTTATGAAGTATTTGACCAACAATTTCCGGTTTACTTTACCCAATTCTTTTCCTCGCCATCTGAAGGTGCTGGAGTGTTTGGCAATTTGTTAACGATTCAAACCTTTATGGAAGCGTGTGTCATGATAATAGCACCCTTCTTTATTATTAAAATTGGTGCGAAAAATGCATTAATCTATTGCGGTTGTATCATGTCCATCCGTATTATCGGGTCTGGTTTTGCGGATGACGCAGTTGTAATTATTTTATTAAAACTCATGCATGCATTGGAGGTTCCAATCCTGCTTGTTGCTATTTTCAAATATATTAATGAACATTTTAACGCAGAATTATCGGCAACTATTTACCTTATTGCTTTTCAATTTTCAAAACAAGTTGGCGCTACTTTTTTGTCTGCGATTGCTGGAAATATGTACGATACTGTAGGTTTTAAAGATGCTTATCTTTTACTAGGCTTTATCGCTTTATTTTTTACAATTATATCTGTTTTCACATTGTCGGGCAGTTCTAGAATCAGGAAAAATCCTTCGATTACTGAAACCGCTTAAATAAAACAGAAATTACTTTCGCAAAAGTAAATCAATTGAACGGACCCTAATTTGATTATATATTTAACCCGTAATCAAATTATCATATATTCCGGTAAGCTCTCTTGTGAGATATTTGGCAATCATTAAACTAATTAACACGAATATCCTACCATCCTGGAAGCCTTTAGGAGTGAATCAATCATGGGAATTAAATTTAATGAGAAAAATAAGACGTTCCATTTGCAAGCTAAAGATACCAGCTATGTTATGGAAATTGTTCGAGACGGTTATCTTTTTCACTTGTATTGGGGGAAAAAGATAAGCGAATATCATCATTCAAATCATATACAGCTGCTAGACCGTGGATTTTCTGGAAATCCATATAAGGAAGATAGAACGTTTTCGTTAGATACTCTTCCACAAGAATATCCACAGTACGGCAATACGGATTATAGAAAACCAGCATATCAAATTCAGCTAGAAAACGGTTCAACCATATCCGACTTGAAATATCTATCTCACACAATCTATAAAGGAAAGCGCTCTTTGGATGGTCTGCCTTCTACATATATAGAAAACGAGGAAGAGGCCGAAACTCTCGACATTAAGATGGAAGATCGTTTAACAGGTTTAAATGTCATATTAAGTTATACCGTTTACGAGCAGTTTAATGTCATCACTCGATCAGTGCGTTTTATTAATGAAGGAACACAGTCATTAAAATTGTTAAGTGCTTTAAGTTTGTGTGTTGATTTTAGAGATTCCGAGTTTGATTTCTTACATCTTCACGGTGCCCACTTAAAGGAGAGACATATTGAAAGACAGCCGCTTCGTCATGGGATCCAGTCGGTTGAAAGTACGAGAGGAGCCAGCAGCCATCAGCATAATCCGTTTATTGCATTGTTAAGGAAAGGAACAACTGAAGATTCAGGCGAAGTCTACGCCTTTAACTTTGTTTATAGCGGGAATTTCTTGGCTCAGGTGGAAGTAGACCAGTTTAAAAATACTAGAGTAACCATGGGAATTAATCCATTTGATTTTAGCTGGAAGCTGGATCCGGGTGAAGTGTTTCAAACTCCGGAAGCGGTAATGGTTTACTCATCTGAAGGTCTTGGAGACATGTCGCGGACTTTTCATAATTTATATCGTACCCGCCTTGCAAGAGGAACCTACCGGGATAAAGAGCGCCCTATATTAGTGAATAACTGGGAAGCTACCTATTTTGATTTTAATGCAGAGAAAATTTTAGACATTGCAAAGGTAGGTCATGAATTAGGCATTGAGTTATTTGTTCTTGATGATGGTTGGTTTAGCAAGAGAAACAATGATACTTCTTCTTTAGGAGATTGGTACGTGGATCGCGAAAAGATTCCTGATGGTTTGGATAATCTTGCGCGGCGGGTCAATCATATTGGGATGGAATTTGGACTCTGGTTTGAACCGGAAATGATCTCTGTTGATAGTGACCTTTATCGTGAACACCCGGATTGGTGTCTCCATGTAACCGACCGTAATCGTTCGGAGAGCCGCAATCAATTAATTCTAGACTTCTCAAGGGACGAGGTTTGCGAAGAGATTACAAAGAGAGTTTGTGATATTTTAGCTAGCGTTCCGATCTCTTATGTAAAATGGGACATGAACAGGCATATGACAGAAATCGGCTCTGCTGCCCTTCCCCCAGAAAGACAAAGAGAAACAGCGCATCGTTATATGCTTGGCTTATATAACGTCATGGACAAAATCACAGCTGCTTTTCCACATGTTTTATTTGAAAGCTGCTCAGGCGGCGGGGGCAGATTTGATCCAGGAATTCTATACTATATGCCGCAGACATGGACAAGTGATAATACAGACGCAGTGTCACGTCTGAAGATTCAATATGGAACAAGCCTTGTTTATCCAATTGTATCTATGGGTTCACATGTTTCAGCAGTTCCAAATCACCAAGTGCACCGAAGTATCTCTTTAGATATGCGCGGTGATGTGGCGATGTCTGGTAATTTAGGATATGAGCTTGATTTAACTCAGATGTCTGAAGCCGAAAAAGAAATCGTCAAAAAACAAGTTTCCGACTACAAGAAAATACGAAAATTAATCCAGTTTGGAGATTTCTACCGCTTGCAAAACCCATTTGAAGGTAATAATGCAGCATGGTTATTCACCGATAACAACAAGACAGAAGCTATTGTATATTTTTTCAGGGTTTTAGCTGAACCAGCAGCACCATTAACAGTTTTAAAGCTTAAAGGAATTGATGTTTCTAAACAATATAAAGTCGTCGGAACCGATAACATTTATGGCGGTGATGAACTTACTTATGTTGGATTGAGCATCCCCGCAGAAATAAAAGGTGATTTCCAAAGTTATGTTTGGCATTTAAAAGAAATGTAGTGATACCAGCTATTGAGAAACGATGAAAGACATGTGAATGATGTGGTTCATCGTTTTTCTTTTTATATTCGTGAACTCCAACGGATTTGCACTAGCATTTAAAATAGTTGCAACCTATAATGAACTGTAATATAATGATTATAAAGTTGTGATTGGTCAATCAATAACTTCATCAAACCTACGAAGGAGCAATAATATTATGGCTAAAAGAGCGACATCTTCGGATCGGCGCGCCGATATTGTGTCAGCTGCAGTTGAAGTGTTTGCAGAAATCGGCTATTATCGCGCTACCACGGCGCAAGTGGCTGAGCGTGCGGCGATATCCCAGCCTTATGTCTATCGTTTTTTTACGAAGGAGTCATTGCTTGTGGAATCACTTGAGTTATCATGGCAGCGCATCATTGCGGCATTTGAACAAGTGATCAATTCGGCCGCTCCTGAGCAGCTGGAGGAAGGGCTTATTGAGGCATACGAGGAGATTATGCATTCACACACTAACGAGATTCTGCTGCAAATGCAGGCGCAGACGATCCGCGAAACTCCAATCCGAGATGCGATGAAAAAAGGGATGAGTCAAGTAAAACACTTGGTTCAACGTGCTTTTGAGCAAGCTGAAATTACGGATGCACAACAGAAAACTTCAGATTTTCTGGCGAGAGGAATGCTGTGTAACGTATCGATGGCGATTGATATGCCGGATTTAATGGTTAAGAGATAAAATTCAACTTCAATCAGTCGGGGTTTCGATGCAGGCGGGGCAATAAGGCGCCTAACGCAATTAGTCTTACATTATACCCCCACTGATTGTTAGGTGAAGCCAACCTTAGCATTAAAAATTTTTTCATATGTACTTTTTCGGAGTTCAAAATTTTTTACAAAATTGTAATTGGTTAATCAATAATTAAATGTGAGGAGAGATATTCATGAAAAAAGCAATCGTATTAGGTGCAACAGGCGGCGTTGGGAATCCGATTACGGCAGAATTGGTGAAAAGAGGAATCGAGACGGTAGCGTTTGGCCGGTCTGCTGATAAACTCGAGAGACTTGCAAATGAACTTGGCAATCCGTCATTGTTAAAGCTAAAAACTGGGGATGCGTTTAAGCCAGAGGATATCGTGAAGGCTGCTGCAGGGGCAGATGTAATTTTCCACAGTGCGAATATACCCTATCATGAAATGGAAGCGCGGCTTTTGCCACTCGGGGAAGCTGTGATGAAAGCTGCCGAGCTGATAGAGGCAAAGGTTGTTGTTGTGGATGGTATCTATCCATACGGAAAAAGAACTTCCACACAAAAAGCAACAGAAGTTCATCCAAAACGTCCTCACACACGCAAGGGAAAAGTTAGGCTTGCCTATGAGGAGCTGATTTTCAATTCGCGCTGGCGAGGTGCAAAGCCTCTCATAGTGCGGCTCCCGGATTACTATGGACCTTCCGCACAAGCATCGTATCTCAACGTTACAATGGAGGCAATCGCAGCCGGCAAACCGACTGCATTTATCGGGAACATGAACATCCCTCGTGAATACGTCTACCTGCCTGATGCGGCACGTATGATTGTAGAAATCGCCAGTAGGGATGCTTCTTACGGGCAAAATTGGCATATCCCAGGTCCTGGCGTCATTTCAGGCCATGATTTGGTGAAAATCGCACAGAAAGCTAGCGGAAAACGTAAGCCTGTCTTTCCTCTAGGACGCATCAGCCTGTCGCTGATTGGAATGTTCAATCCGGTGATGAAAGAGGTAGTAGAGATGCTTTACCTCACAGAAGAGCCGTTTGTATTGAGCGGTGAAAAGTATGAACGGGAGATAGGACCGATAGCGTGGACTCCTCACGAGCAAGCGATTGAGGAAACGATTCGTACGTTGATGAACAGGAACAGAGCTGCTGACACGCAGCCTGTTAATTGAAGACATACAAAAAGTATAGAAATTGATCTCCAATATGTAATTTTTGTCTCATATCTAGATGGAGAGAATGTAAAAGTGTTGCACCATGATTTTTGCCAAGCCACGAAGCTCCATCTCAGATGACTGAAATCACGTAACATTAACCTTAATAATCCTGCCACTAAAAACTCTTGTCTCAACTCCAACATCACGATATCAAGAAAAGGACGAATTCATAGCTTTTGAGCCGCCTAAAGGACGGCTTTTTTGTTATTAATTAGGCTCTACATGAACATGCACATCGTATACATCATGCTTTCGAATCAATTCATTTTCAACCTTTGTAGAAATCTCATGGGCGTCTCTTATATCCAAATTAGAATTAACAAGAATAACTACGTCCACTACAGCGTTACTTCCATAATATCTTGCTTTTATATTCCTAACGCCTTTTACTCCGTAGATATCCATCACAGTTTCCTTGAAGGATTCTACTTCTTTTTCATTAATACCGTCTGTTAATTGATGAGACGCATCTCGAAAAATATCCCAAGCTGTTTTACAAATTAATAACCCTACGATGATTGCAGTCAACGGATCGAGCCAAGGAAGATAAACTTGAGCCCCTAGTATACCGATTACAGTACCAATACTAACCCAAGCATCAGAAAGATTATCTTTAGCAGCAGCCATTACTGCGTGACTTTTAATTTTGGTGGCTAGCTTTTTATTATACCGATAAACAAAGTACATCACTAGCGCACTGAAAAGTCCAGTCATTGCAGCAATTAAATCCGGAGATTCTTGCTTTCCCTCAAAAACGGAAGACACTGCATCATATAACACCTGGATTCCAACAGCCATCATAATAAAAGAAGCAACCATCGAGGCAACCGTTTCGGATTTCCAGTGCCCATAAGGATGATCTTGATCTGCGGGCTTACGAGATAACTTTAATCCGATTAGAACAGCGATCGAGGCAACGATATCAGTGGCATTATTTAAACCATCAGCTCTTAGAGCGTCAGAACCTGCTATATAGCCAATAATTAATTTTAATGAAGACAAACAAATATATGCAATGATACTAATAATGGCTCCGCGTTCTCCAAGTTTTATGTCGTTATATTTTTGTTGCTCCACAGGCATGAACCCCCTAAAAGTACTACTTGAATATATTATCAAGCTAGCACCTAGTGGGTCTACAGCAACCTTTTTATACTCTTCTATATATGTAATAAGCAGCAAAAAAAGTTTCCTGAAGCAAAAAAAAGAGTCTTTTTGCAACTTTAAGAGATTGTAGAGAAAGATTCAGGTATTTCTCTAAAGTCGGCATGTTATTCATTATCGAAGAAAGATCAGCCGCTATAAAACCTATTGATATCGTTCCGACAAACTGCCCCTGGTTAGCCGTCTCACCTTATCTTTCGTAAGAATTTTGATAAAATGAAATTAAGAAATTGGGTGAAGACCTTATACCTTCTTTACATCTAAAAATGAGAATATTGAAAAATTAGAAGCTATAGTTATTATTGATGCAAGCGGAACCTGGAATAATTGCGGATAACACTTATTACGAAAGGAGATTAAATGATGCAAAACACACTAACTGTTCGAACGATGAAGGAAGAAGATTGGGAAGCAGTTCAGACGATCTACATAAAAGGGATAGAAACGGGAAATGCCACGTTTGAAACAGAAGCGCCTTCATGGGAGAAATGGGATATTGACCATTTGCAATTCGGTCGATTAGTAGCTTTGCAAGGCAATCAAATTGTTGGCTGGGTTGCTCTCAGCCCATATTCAAGCCGTCCGGTATATCGCGGAGTGGCCGGAGTAAGTATTTATATTGATCCAGAATTCAGCGGGAAGAAGGTCGGATCCAGCCTTATGAAAAATCTGATAGAAGAGTGTGAAAAAGAAGGGTTTTGGACTCTGCAATCAGGTATCTTTCCCGAAAACCAAGCAAGCCTATCCTTGCACCAAAAATTCGGATTCCGCGAAGTTGGACGAAGAGAGAAAATCGGGAAGTTGGATGGAAAGTGGCGAGACGTCTTGCTTCTTGAGAAAAAATTGCCTTCTAAGTAAAGGATTACATCGCCTTTTTCGCCTTAAACAAACGTTTGAACAACACTGAGAGTCGATGATTTTTGGCTATTTTATATATACGGCCTGAGTCGTTCGCAGTGCGGTAGATGAGTCAACGTCTATTCTTTTTGGTAAACGATATTTTGTACAATAAAGGAGATACAGTTTTCCTAAATGATTCCCTTTCACAAAAACTAGAAAGACTGCAAGCAGATTATTGTCTGCCTGCAGTCTTCTAGTTTTCAGCTTCCGGTATTTTTAGTATCTTCTTTCTGAACAGCTTGAAGTTTTTTGCCTTCATCAATCTTTGATTTCTCATCACTATTGCCATTCACAAGATCATTTGTAGCTTTTTTGAACTCTTTTAATGTGTTCCCAAATGCGCGTCCAATTTCAGGGAGCTTAGAAGGTCCAAAAATGATTAACGCAATGACGAGTATGATAATTAGACCTGGAACTCCGATATTTTGAAACATTATACGATTCCTCCTAAATTACTAATAAAATTCTCTAACTCGGGGGCTTCTGCAATTTCAATTCGCTCTTCAGCAGTACCCTATAAAATTGGCATACCATGGCGTTGGAATGCTGCCGCTTCAAGGGTTGTTATGCCTTGATTTTCTGCAAACGCTGAAAGCTTGTCTGATACTTGCGGGGAGTAAGCGGCTGGTGGAGCAGCATGTCCCATTAGTCTTTGACGGCCGGCGTTTTTGCGATTGAAAGGTCCCCAAATCGCATAGGAGATCCCAGGGCTTTGAACATTTACGAAAAAAGTTCTTCCATCGCAAGAAAAGGTGGGACCGGCTAATTCAGAACCATTAAGCTTGTTCTCAGCAAAAACATAGCTTTCACCTTCTGGAGTGATTCCAATGATACGGTCAACCCCGTCGCCATCCTCTGCAATCCAAAGGTCTCCCCACGGAGTAATGCAAATATTATCCGGCATTTCTAAATCATTGATTTCTGTAGACTCGTAAAAAAGCTCTAATGTATTTGTAGCCGGGATATAACGGTAAACGCGGCCAAGACTGTTATCCCCTGCAGATGTATCATCAAACCAAAATACTCCTCCGGAAAAATAAGCGCCCTCTAAGCGGCTGAATTGGATGCAGCCTTTCGTTTTTGCTTCAAGACTAGGTTTTTCAGGATCAACATCTTTCCATACGATGCCGAATTTTTGACCAGTATAAAATTTACTGGCACTTGCAATCGACATTTCCTCAATTGCTGCTGCTTGTAATATGCCGCCATTGTGCAAGGCTCCCGGTCTTCGGCTGCGATCGTTCGGTATAAACCGATAAAGGAAGCTGGGGGTTGAGTCTTCTGTTAAATAAACGATTCCAGTTGATGGATCGATTGCTGTTGCCTCATGAGAAAAGGCACCCATTTCTCTGATTGGAGTTTTTGATAAGTTATTTTCAGGATTGTGAGGATCTATTTCAAAAACATATCCGTGTCCCTCTTCAAGTGTTTCTTCACAAGTGAGCCATGTGCCCCAAGGAGTTGCACCACCCGCACAGTTTCGGATTGTACCTGCAGAGGTCACATATTCATCAATCACTTTACGGTCAGGTCCGACAATTAGAGCTGTCGTACCGCCAGTATTATCTTTGCTATATGGATTTTTTCCTATCACCGGATATTTTGTATTCCCATCTAACTCATGATTTCGAACAAGAATGGTAGAATTTTTTGGTCCTGAAAATGCAGCCATACCATCAAATTTTCCCGGGATTGGACGTCCATCCGAAAGTTTGCCGCCTTCCTCAGAGATAATACGGTATTGGAAACCTCTCGGAAGATCCAGCATCCCGCCCGGATCTTTAATTAACGGGCCAAAACCTGCAAATCCTCTTTTTTTTGTAAGAGTAGGTTTTGCTAATGCATTTTCTGTTCCAAGTGAAAGTATTCCGGTCGTCCCTAATGCCAATACAGCTGTACTCATGCTTCCTGCCTTTAAAAAATCACGTCTGTTCATGCTTTTGCTCAAAATATGACTCCTCCTTTTTTATAGGGTGTAAATCTTGAGGCAATATCTATAAACAAACTAACAAACACAGGTTAAGCAAGTACTTGTTTAATGTGGATATCATGTTAATAAAAATAAGTTCTAAAGGATTAGAAAAACGCGAAAGGAATGGGGTTATTATTACTATTTCGTTGTTTCATGATAGTAAAAAAGGACTTTCCATTCCCTTATTATTCTATTAATGAAAATATATTGAAACTGCTCGGAACATACATGTTAAGATTATTACAAGGGAGCGGATGAAGTTCTTACTTACGATCTAGGCAGCATCAAAGATACTTAAACAACGTTTGACTTTATGCTTGATACGCTTTGGGGTTCACTTCACGAAGAGGCGCCTTACCTTATGAAAGCAATTTTGCAAGTAGCTACTATCTATGGCGGCCCAGACGATACAAGGCCAGAAGAGATAAAAAAACAGAAAGAGCGTCGCCTGGCCGGTAAGCCAGGGCGGCTATCTCCAAATCTATTACAATATGCACTTACACCTTGTTCTTGTAGATAAAAGACCATTTGATCTGGAGTACAGATATAAAAACAACTTGTGCAAGGTTCTATGTTACAACAGGTAATCCCCCGCCCAGATCTAAAACCCAGGAAGGATTATTACTCGTGTTACTTGATAAAATAAATCGGATTTGTAAAAGCAATCAATTCAACTTCGTCATATATTTCAGCGTATAATTCAGCTCTTACCCAGCTTAATTCATAACTGTCCATTTCATAAAACAGCTCATGTGTTCCACCGGTTTCTTCTATTAATGTACCAACATTTGAAACTAATCGAAAACGAAAAGTTCGTTGATTTATATTTGTAACGTCTTCCCATCCGTCCGTGCGGGCATGGAAGGAAACTTTGTTATTTTCTGATTTAATAATGTCACCAATCGAAAAAGTATCAGAGCCTATACTCGCTTCTAATATGACTGGATATCCATAGGAGATCGATAAGGCTCCCTCTTTAATCGATTTCAAAAATTCCGCCTGAAAATCATCTGTTTCTTTTTTTGTATCCGCCGGCATATGAACATGAGTAATCGCCGGAAACACATTCTTCTCGTCATTCTTATGCCAGTCTCTTCCTGCAGTTGCTGTAATGATGTACCCGTGATTCAATAATTCTGTCCAATATTGAAATGCTTTTTGATTATAATAGCGGGAGCCTGGTCTGGTAGAGTTCCAAACTTCAATAAAATCAAAATCATTAATGCTCTTAAACGGAAACTCCCAATGGCATCCTGTTCCGATCGGGTTTCCCAGACGGAAAGGATGTGCTATCCCTGCGATGGCTCCACAGCTATGGATTTGGTCAATTCCTTTAGCAATGTCCAACGGCCCAATTGTCCGCCAATCCGTATACGTCAGCTTGTCATATCCGATGGTCAGCAAATGCCCATAAAACGTCGTCCATTCTAACCCGAAAAGCATTTTAATCCTGAATTCACGGCTTGCTTCTTCCATCTCCTGCAACGGGCGGGTTGTATTATGATCTGTGATCGCCACGACCTCTAAGCCCATTTGTTTTGCAGCTTCTGCCATTTCTCGCACCGACTGCTGCCCATCGCTGTGATACGTATGCGTATGCAGCTCGGCAGGAACCCAACGGCAATGATTATATTGCTTTCTTGGCAAAATCGTTCCTCGCGCTTCATTCTCTAATATATTTTTCATTAATGGCCGGTGCTGCCACGGGATCGTTAAGCTTCTGCAGATATCATTTTCTGGTCCGTCAGCTGTGACAGATAAGGTAAACCGGCACTTTTCAGTTACGACGGCATGTGTGCTAACGGTTACCGACCATAAACCAGGGGAATTTTGTTTGTTCAGAATACCCGGCGAAGAATTCGTTTCATTCACTGTCATTCGTTGTGTTGGTTTATGGCAGTGATGAGCCCCTCGGAATCCATCTGGGTCATCAATAGATAGTGTTAAAAGGTTCTTAATTGGGAAGTCATGTAGTGTTCTTTTTGCTGCATTCTCTGTTTCCAACTCATAATAATGAAAGGACTCTTCAATGATTTTTTGCCCCAACTCATTGTCATCTAATTGGGCAGGTTCAAAATGAAATTGCACCGTCAGATTTGTTGTCTCTTTTGGAACGAAAAACGTATGTTTCAAATGAGACTGTGAACTATTGCTGGATATTTCTGAAGTTGTTTCAAATAGAATACGCGTGCTTGTTTGTTGCATCTTTTTTCTCCTCTATTTGTTCCAAACTGTTTTTTCGCTTTGATTTCGAGTCAATTCAGCCGTGAAATTGACTTGGCATTTAAGCTCGATTTCACTCCTTTCATTCATGAAAAGGACTTTAAGATCTTTTACAACTACCGAAGAAATCTCTTCGTTAATTAAACAAACCTTGATTTCTTCAATATCTGTATGGCTTTTGTTTTCGGGCAGCAAAACGGCAATGCCAAAATGGTTATACGGTCCCGTATAGCCAGGGGAAAAATGGCCGATCTGTTTCTTGCCAAATGAACTGGAATGCCACCTGTTTTCACCGGATAGCTTGCATGCGATATCTATCGTTGGTTGTCCTAGGTTTACTTCCCAGACTGACGACTGAATAAAAAGATATTGTTTCAAATCTTTGATTATATTAATATCTGAAAGGCCAGTTGTGAGCTGCCTCTCCGCTTCCCACTGCATCATTGCGTTTACGTATGGGAATTTTTCCATGACGATTTCCCGGGGCTCCTCGTCCTTTTTCCATTCATAGCTTGGTAAAAAGAAAAAGTAATATTCACTCGTGATGCGGTCGGTAAAATTTCCGTTACACGTAGCCGTTTGCAATACTGGACGTTTTCCCTCCAGCATCGGCTTGCTATAGGACATAATTTTGTGGTGAGGACCCTGGTAATCTACGTGGTCCACGTTGAGATCGTCTGTTAAATAAACCCTGGCCATGTACTCAATATCAAGCAAACGCCCCCACTTGGCCATCAGCAGCTTGGCTGGCGTTCCCTCGTCCTCGTGGCTGAAAACCATCTGGTATTCAATCACCTTTCCATGCTCCCAATCTTCGATAAAGTAGATCATTTCTAACGGAGTATCGGTGTACAAATTGTCATAATTGCTATAGACTGACCTTCCGTATAATTTTGGCGAAAACTTAGCTGCAAGCAAGTCGTGGCCTTGAAGCTCAAGCTTTTTTATATTTACTTTCTCAATCCAAGCGGAGGATGCTTGAGCAAGCGGGTTAAAAAATTCAATGCTTAATGTATAGTTTCCCTCACATAATTCCCCCAACAAACGTTGGTACGTGAACAAACGATCACCATAAAATAAGACGATATCCTGGTGATGTGTATCATTGATGTACAACCTTGCCATAACGGCTTCATTTTCCTTTTCATTCCATGAGGTAGGTGATGAAGCTGTCAATTCGATCGAATAAAGTCCTTCGTCCGGTACTTCAAATTCCACCTTCTGCTCTTGGTTCTGAGTGATTGTCTGCTTTATCTGAATTGTTTCCAATACAATCCCGCCTTTAAAAACGTTTTTTCGAATGACTCAAGTTACTGCGTATATAAAAGAATCCGACAAATGAGCACATTAAAAACATAAAAACGGCCAAGCTGCTGGACTGTCCGAGTTCATTATAGACAGCGAAATGCTGCTGCATGGAAACACCGAGCATCTGCGGCGCATTCCGATCAATTAAAAATGGAGCCGTAAAGCTGCCTACAATCCCCATGAATAAGAACGTCACCGCAATGAGCATCGTCCGATAAGACAAAGGCAGAATAAACCTCGTAAATAGCTGAAGTTTTTTCGCACCGGAATCCCTTGCACTTTCGATAATTGAATTCGGAATTGCCTGAAGCGCAGGTACTAATAGCATCGTTGTAAAAGGAATATTGAACCAAATATTGATCATCAACAATCCCTTCACATCGTAAATAATAGGAGGTAAATTATTTTCTCCGACGAATCTTGCTACCCAGCCATTGTCTCGATAAAAATTGATAAAGCCGTATACAGCAATAACCCCCGGTATAAACATAGGAATAAAGTATAGTTTGTTGATCCACTTTGAAACAGCGCTGTTGGAAAAGCGCAAATAAACAGCAAGCAAATAGCCGATACCCAGAACAAAAATACATGAAATAACCGTGACAAATAACGTATGGCGGATGTTTTGAACAATTAATAGCTCCGTAAAAATATAAATATAATTTTCAAAGCTGAATTGTCCTTCTCCGTTTGTAAAACTCTCTTTAACAGAAAGGAACACCGGATAGATTACAAGGACAAGCAATGTTAGGAAAGAGGGCATAACGAGCCCAATTCCTAACATGCTCAATTTCCATTTTTTACTCATCGAGTAGGGATCTCTCTTTGCCATTGTTTTGTTAATTCTTCGGATAATGCTCCGCCGTTGAAAATTCGATATCCGCCGCTGACATCAGCAAAACGTTCTTGGTCCTCTTTGGACAAGTGCTCCCACTTAATTCCAGGGTAGCCATACATCTGATCCATAACTGTCTGTTGAACTTCTTTCGTAAGAATGTAATTCATAAATGTTTGCGCTGCTTCTTTCCGCTTTTCATCTCCATTATCTGGTGCCATCATGTAGGATGGTCCGCCAGTAAATGCAGGATCAATTTGCTTCAATTTAGTAGATTCGGGCAATAATTTTTTATTTAACTGTTCCAACGCCATATCAGACCAAACGGGAATCATATCCACTTCACCGTTTGCAAGCAAGTCCAATGTTCCTTGGTTTTTCTTCGGATAAACCCCTTCTTTGTATAAATGAGGAGCCAAATCTTTTAATATTCCGAAACCTTTATTCCAATCTTTCATAATGCTTTCATCTTGTGAATTCATTGCGTCTGCAGGCAATTGGTTATAGATTGTCGATAACACAAATGAGCTGCCTGATCCACCAGTACTTGGGTCGTTGTAGGCAAACCTGCCGGGATGGTCTTTTATCCACTGATACATTTCATCAGCTGTGTTTGGGACGTCCTTCACCTTTTCCGAATTGTAGGCAAGTACGACAGACGCAGCACGATATGGAACAGCTATATTATTCGTTCCTTTCATATTCGCTTCTTGAACGTTCTTAAGGTTCGGGATTCCTGTTTCATCTAATGAATAAAACAAACCGCCTTCTTCATTACTTCGAACAATATCAGCTAATTGCCCTTCATAAAGATCGACCTTTGAATCTTTGCCTGATTTCTTTGCAGCGACAATCTTATCGATCGTTGCCTGGCCTCCTGTTCCAGATGGGACAAAGACAAAGTCGACATCAATATTTTTATTTTCCTTTTCAAAATCACTAACGACCTTTTCCCAAAACATCTCGACATTTTGAGATCCGCTGCTGTACAGTGAAATTTTCGTAACTTCATCACCATTAGAATTTGTTGACCCGCTTTCGCTGCTTCCGCATGCAGCAAGAGATAGTACTGTAGCTCCCATAGCCGCAAATGCTATTGCTTTTTTAAACATTTTCATAAACTTCACTCCTATCTTCTAATTTTGCAGAATTTGAATTTTGAAAAGATTGGATTTTAGTAAACTTCACCTTGATATTTTCATCAAGACGAAACTGGTCTATTTTACTGCTGTCAACAAACATCTTAATTTGTCCCAACATGCTATGTATTGTAACTTCTACATAATGTCCGAGCATCATCACTTTATCTACTCTCGCTTCCAGTCCGTTTTCAAAAGGTTCAGCTACGGATACGTCTTCCGGGCGAATGGCTATAGTAACGTCGCCGTTATTATGACCAGGATTAGGAAACTGAAGCGTTCCGGCATTTATTAGATTTGATTCTGCTTGTCCATTTAAAAAGTTCATTCTGCCGATAAACTGAGCAACAAATAGAGAAGCCGGATTGTTATAAATTTCTTTCGGAGTTGCAATCTGCTCAATGTTGCCATGATTCATAACGACTACTTTGTCTGATATGGACAAGGCCTCTTCTTGATCATGGGTAACAAACAGCATTGTTAAGTTTTGCTGTGCCTGAATTTCTCGCAATTCTTCCCTTAATTCATGGCGTAGTTTTGCATCAAGAGCAGAAAACGGCTCATCCAAAAGCAGAACTTCCGGATTTAATAAAAGTGCTCGAGCCAATGCAATCCGTTGCTGCTGTCCTCCCGAAAGTTCACCGGGATATTTTTTCTCGGCTCCTGATAATCGAACGAGAGCTAACGCCCATGAAACCTTTTCTTTTATTTCCTGTTTTTTGACTTTTTTCAGCTTGAGACTGAAAGCCAGATTATCAAAAACTGTCATATGCGGCCATAAATTGTAGCTTTGAAAAACCATCGCAGTCGGCCGCTTTTCAGGTGGCAAGTGAAGCACTTCATTCCCGCCAATCTTGATGGACCCGCTGTTTGGCTCAATGAAACCGCCAGCGCTTCGCAATACCGTCGTTTTCCCACAGCCGGACGGGCCAAGCAGTGTAACCAGTTGTCCTTTTTCTACATCAATGGAAATATCTTTGACTCCTTCTCCTGTCTCATAAATCTTGGTTAAATTTTGAATCGATAACTGTACAGGCAAATGACTCTCTCCTTTCTTCGATTATTTCATTCGCAATCCATCGGCAAAGGAATCCGCACCGACAAATTTTCTGGCAGCCATCAATAATATAATCGTCGGCAATGTCAGAATGACGGAAAATACCGCACCTGCTGTACTCGGATAATCAGCAATGATCGTGTACATGATGACGGGCATCGTCTGAAAATCCGGGATTCCGACTAAAAAGGTTCCCTCCGCTTCATCTAATGAGTTTAGGAAGGTAAAGACTGAAGCTACAATGATTCCCGGCTTTGCCATCGGCAGAGTGATGTGCCAAAAAACCCTCAGAGGCGAAGCTCCGGCATCTCGCGCTGATTCTTCTTGAGAACGATGGACATTTTCAAAGGCAGCCGATGGAATCCACGTCATAAACATCAGGGTGTTAATCAGATGGATTAGAATAATACCAGTAAAGGTGTTCATCAGATTAAACTGGTAAAACAGAACGGCAATTGCAACGTACAACCCCATTTTCGGAAAAGCATTTGTTAATAAAAATGAGAACAGAAAAAATCGTCGTAACGGAAAGCTAATTCTGGCAAACGCATAGGCAGCCGGTAAACAAATGATTAAAGAAATCAAGGTGACTAGAGAAGCAATTAAAAATGACAGCCCCATAGCTCGAAGGATCGATTCATCCTGTAGAACATACGACCACCATTCCAAAGACCATGTAGAAGGCCATTTATCAGGATGCTCCCACTTTCCAGAAAAAGCTAATAAAACCAAATTTAATAATGGACCGAAAAAGAATAGCAAAAATATTGAAAGACCAATAAATTCTATTATTCTTCTTTTTCTCAGTGTCCTAAAGTACCACAACTTTACACCTCCTCCCCTAGTTGTACATTCGTATAATATTAGTAATTTTTTATTCCGGATAAAAAAGAAGTATAGACAACAATAACTGTATATTGAATGTAATCGTAGGAGAAAACGATAATTATCATTTGAATTATTATTAGTTGTCTATACTTCATACTTTTATAACTTAACATCCGAATGTAAATTGATATTTTGAATTATGTATAAAATTTGTTAAGAAGACTGCCTAAAAATTAAAAAAGTTCTATTTCATTTTTACAAAAAGAGAAGAACCCTTCTTGCATCAAAATGAGATAGAACTTTTTCATAGTTAAAAATCAATTTTCGTTCTTTCCACAGAGAATTTAAAAATATCATTTCTAAAGTAATCATACGAATATAATACTGGCTGATTATTCCGATCATAATGAATCTGTTTTAATAGCAAAACTGTCGTATCAGGGTATATCAAAAGCTTTTGGCAATTTCGATCAGTATGTAAAGGAACAACGATTTCCGCTGCCGCTTTATAAATATCAATTTTGCATTCTTCTTTTAAATACTGAAACAAAGACCCTATTGAACCTTTTGCTATAAGTGATTCTCCGACAAGTTTTTTCGGCAGGATATTTTTCGAGAATACGACCGGCTCCTGATCAGCTGTTCGAATTCTTTCATGGACAATCACTTCCTCCTCGTGATTGAGCTGTAGAAGTGAAGCCCATTCTTCATTCGTTCTTTCTACTTTAATATTTTCCCGTTTTTCTCCGTCCTCAAGACCGGCATATTTAATCATGGAGGTTACACTCATTAATTTTTCTAAACTGCTTGGCGCATGAGGTATAGGATTGACAACAAAGGTCCCGACTCCGTGTTTAACATGGACTTTTCCCTCTTCCTCCAGTAATCGAATTGCAGAACGAACAGTTTCTCTGCTGACTTTAGACTGTTTCGCCAGCTCCAGCTCTGAAGGCAGCCGGTCTCCCACCATAATCTTTCCGGTTCTTATATCTTTATCAAGTGCTTCTTTCACTTTTATATACAATGGTTTCATATCATCAACCCTTTAATAATATCTGGCATTTTACATTATAATGACATGACAAGTATTTTCATATATGTAACTATGTATTTTAATATTTAATTAACAAAAGAAGGGAAAGTTTAACAAAAGATTTTATCGATAATCATTTTATGTTCTTATTTTGACGCGATAGATTACCACTAAAAAAGTTTGTCGGTTAGCAGGAATAAAAAACCTCCCAAAAGCTAGCGGGAGGCAATTTCCTAAGTATTCTTCAGTCCTTATATATTTCTTAATTCAGAAAGGGTTCGAAGCACATGATCAATTAAATTGGGGATATCGCCCATATGATCCTCGTTAATTTTACGATTGAATTCCAGCTCGATCGTATTCATATAAATGGATTCTTCCCTGCCGTAAACAAAGCGTAATGTTTGAGTCGGGGCAATGTCGAGACTCCAAATTTGCTGCATTATGTCTTGAATGATTTCGCACTGCATCGATATATTTATGATTTGAATATAAAAACGCAAGATTAGTATACAGCCAGGATTTTCTCCCGGCACTTCCATTATTTCTGCCGCCAGTTCTCTCAAAGGTGCAACCAGTCGAATTTCTGCAGAGATATCACTTCGATCTAATAGTGAGAATTGTATCGCGAATTCTCTCGACAGTACTGACATATCAAGTCGATCTATCCGATTGGTTATCTTAATTTTTCCCGACAAATTATCCAAATCATAAATCTGATTTTCAATAGCAACTTTTAGATTTTCAAAGACGGTTGGATCAAACATAAATGAATACCTGCCTTACGTTTTAGAATAAACTAGCTCACCCACGTATTTATTCCGTATATCTAAAAATATTATACGAATTAAAACATTGATTTAACAAAGTCTCCTAATGGTATGCCAGTTGCCAAGTGAGACTATAATGCTCCTCCTTCTTCTAAAATTGATGTACACTAAAGATGGCGCAGGCAAAATATAACGAACGCAAGGAGAGAAACTTTCATGGATATCCAAGTTCTCTGGAATGAATATCATCTACCCGTCAGACGATTTATCTCAAAAAGAACATATAATCATTCTGATGTGGAAGATATCGTCCAAAATGTGTTTATGAAGATACACGGCCATATTTCCGAGTTAAAGGATGAAAATAAAGTACAATCATGGATTTATCAAATTGCCCGCAATAGTATCGTGGATTACTACCGGAAAGAAAAACGGACAGAGGAACTGCCGTTTCATATTGAAACAAATGATGAATATGAGGAAGAGAATTTTGAAAAAGGAGTGATTTCATGCTTCAAGTCAACGATTCAACGATTACCGGATAAATATAGAGATGCACTCGAACTCACCGAGCTAAAGGGCATGTCCCAAAAACAACTAAGCAGCCGGCTCGCCATCTCCTATTCAGGAGCCAAATCAAGAGTGCAGCGCGGACGGGAAATGCTAAAGGAGAGGCTGATGGAGTGCTGCCATATCGAGTCGGATCGATACGGAAATATCATCGACTTCTATAGAAAGAATCCGAATTAGAAAAAGTTTGGCGATTTTCTCCAAACTTTTTTGTTCATATTTGATTAAAAATCAGTACCTCTTGCTAAAAAAGAGAATTGATTTTCTCTTCAACCTGCTTGAGGATATCCTTCAGCGCTGCTTCTTCAAGGTATTCAGAGACATTGCCAAACAGTAAATGATCCAAAGGTTCAATCCCTGTAAAATCAAATATGCCAACATCTGAAGTAATGGTTAAACTGGCGGTCATTCCCATTTCGTCGTAAATCTCTTTAGGAGTACCGTGAGTATTAATGATCAAACCTTTTTTCCCTTTAAGTAACTGAATAATTTCTCCTTCCCCATAAGCATAAGCAAAGCCATAGGCGAATACCCGGTCTACATAACCTTTGAGAATGGCAGGAAGACCCGACCACCAAATTGGATAGATAAATGTGATAACATCTGCTTTTGTAATGAACTCTTGTTCGGTTTTAATATCGTCAGGAATATTGCCTGATTTCATCGCAGCCGTATCTTGGGGCTTCAGAACAGGCTGAAAATCCAATGCATACAAATCTCTTACAAACACCTGATGACCTTTGTCTTCTAAAGCTTTAACAGCTGTTTCCAATATTGCATGATTAAAACTTTCAGGATGTGGGTGTGCATAGACAACAAGATGGTTCATTTTGCATTCCTCCATATATAGGGTTCCCTAAAAACATAATCGCTTTCTACTGGTTTGGATACGTTTCTCTTAAAAACGCAACAGATTGATGAATTAACGCTTTTAACACGTCAACATCAATATCTGCCACCTTATTAATGTATACACACGCTTTTCCTGTTGTATGTTTTCCAAAGTCCTTTAACAATTCCTCTCGTTTTGTATCACCAGTCGCAAAATACAAGCTGATTTTTGCTTTTCGAGGTGAAAAGCCAACAAGCGGCGCATCGCCTTCGTGACCGGATTCATATTTATAATGATAGGAACCAAAACCGATAATGCTCGGCCCCCACATCTTCGCTTGACAGCCAGTCGTTTCTGTGAAAATATCTAATAATTTATATGCATCTTCACGTTTTTTAGGGCTATCGACATTTTCAATAAACTCAATGACACTGCTGTCATTTTCTTTTGTTTTTAGTTCGTACATAACTTAGAATTTCTCCTGTTCTTAAGTATGAGGTTGACCTTTTTTCGCTAATAGAAAATATATAATCTCTTAAATAAATTTCTACATTACACACTTTTTTCCTGCTGAACCGAACCAGCAAACACTGTACTTTAAAATGAAAAAGACACAACTCCACATGAAAGGATTGTGCCTATAGGTTTATCAAAGAAGTTCAGGGCGATCAATTTCTTATTTTTACTCTTGCTCAGACTGCACTTTCATCCATGTAAAAGACTTCCCAAAGATGGCCGTCTATGTCCTCAAAACTCCATCCGTACATAAAGCCATGGTCCATCGGATCATTTGAAGGCTTTCCGCCTGCATCCAGCGCTTTATTTACAATCTCATCAACCTTATCCCTGCTATCAACTGCTAACCCAACGATAACTTCTGTACTTTTTGCTGCATCAGAAAGTTCTTTTTTCGTAAACGTTTTAAAAAACTCTTCCACCAACAGCATGGCAAAGATATTTTCACCAATCACCATGCTCGCTGCATTTTCATCAGTAAATTTTTCGTTAAATTCAAAACCAATTTTCGAAAAAAATTCTTTCGTTTTTTCCAAATCTTTCACCGGTAAATTAACAAAGATACTTTTCATTTGTATTCCCATACTTGCCCATTCCCCTCTAATTTTTATTCCGACTACAAATCATTCTCTTATGTTTATCCTATTCCTGCCTGAAAAAGAAAAAAATTATTAAAAGGTATAATTAAAAAAGGTGCCTCATTAAGGAGACACCCGTAAAAACTCATTTTTTTAAATGGTAAGGGACAGTAGTAACGACTACGTCCCGCCGATAAAGCAAATATGCCCGAATCAATAAACTAGATTGGTTATGAAGAATATTGTGCCAGCCTTTTTTAGGAATAAACTGAGGGATGACGACCGTAACCCGATAATCCGACTCTCTGGCTTTGTGCTCAACCGTATCAACAAATTTGGTCAAAGGATGAATAATACTTCTATAGTGAGAGTGAAGTGTCACGAGTCTGACATCAGGCTGCCATTTCTTCCACTTTTCTTCAAACTTTCTTTCGACTTCTCTGTCAAACGCAACGTAAACGGCAATGATCTTTTCTGCCGAAAGAGTTTTAGCATAGTTTAACGTGTTCTCTACTACATGAGTCATACCAGCCACAGGAACAATAATGACGTTCCCATTAATCGGGACAGAAGGTTCACATGTTGTCAGTCGCAATTGGTCGCCAACTGCGTCATAATGCTTCTTTATCTGGTGAAAAACAAAAACGATAATGGGTAAAAAAACTAAGACTGGCCAAACCTGTGCGAATTTGGTTAAAAAGAAAATGATCGTAACGGTAAAGCTAATCAAGGCACCGGTTGAATTAATAACAAGCCTAAATACCCATCCTTTTGGTTTTTCACGAATCCATTTAACAATCATTCCCGACTGAGACAGCGTAAATGGAATAAACACGCCGACTGCATATAGCGGGATAAGCTGTTCAGTTTGTCCTTTAAAAGCAAGAATTAATATGATCGAGGCAATCCCAAGAATAATAATCCCATTCGAGTATCCTAACCGGTCTCCTCTTATTGTAAACATTCTTGGAATAAACTTATCCTTGGCAAGATTAACCGCAAGTAATGGGAACGCTGAATAACCTGTATTGGCAGCCAGGATCAATATCAATGCTGTAGTTCCTTGGATAAAGAAATACATGAAATTTCGACCAAATGTCTCTTCCGTAAGTTGTGAGACAACAGTGACCTCTTCACTGGGAGTAATCCCGTAATAATAGGCCAAATATACAATTCCCGAAAATAACAAAGCGAGCAAGGCACCCATCGCAAGTAACGTTTTAGCTGCATTATTAGGTGCCGGGTCTTTAAAATTGGGAATGGCATTCGAAATGGCTTCAACTCCTGTTAAAGCAGAGCTGCCTGAGGCAAACGCTCGCAGGAGGATGAATAAACTGATTCCTGCCACGGGTGTACCAATTGATGGATGTAAATCAGGCGGAACCTGACCTGTTACAATGTTGTAGATGCCCACACCAATCAATACGAATAACGCTAAAACAAATAAATACACCGGATACGCCAAAATAGAGGCGGATTCCGTTACCCCTCTTAAATTTAAGATGGTAAGAAAAATCACAAAGATAATCGCAATGATCACATTATAAGAATGTAAGGCAGGAAATGCAGATGTTATCGCATCTGTACCAGCAGATACACTAACTGCCACTGTTAAAATATAATCTACCAGCAAGGATCCTCCAGCGATTAACCCCGGATTTATACCCAAATTATGCTTTGATACTACATACGCTCCACCGCCATGAGGATAGGCGAAAGATAATCTGCCTGTACGACAATATGAGAGCAGTTAATAGAATTAATACTCCCATTGCTATCGGAATTGAATACCAAAATGCTACTGCACCAACTGTTGCCAGGACAATTAAAATTTGCTCCGGACCATAGGCTACTGATGATAAAACGTCAGAAGATAGGATGGCTAATGCTTTTGTTTTGTTAAGCTTCTGTTCCCCTAGTTCAGTTGATTTTAATGGCCGGCCTATTAAAAATCTCTTTAGAGAAGAAATCACAAATTTCACTACCAGATTGTATTAAACATATCTTTTCCTGTATATCAAATAACACTCTACGAAAACACTTTAGTTCAATTAAAATAAAAAATGCCTGCAAGCCATAGATAATAGGCCTGAAGACAATATAATTTTTGTCTCACAAGCTCCACCTTCCTTCTCATATAACGCTTACGAGGTTAGCTGTCGGATTCGGACCATTTGAGTAGCCCTACCTTTTAAAAGGATTCACCCCTTTGGATTGTGTAACAATCCACAAAAATGGTTCCCCCGCACCTTTAGGTCTCAGCGATTTAGAAATATGAAACCGATGATTATCATACTTCTGTGCACTAAAAATGTAAACAAAAATTGTTAAAAAAATATGTAATTTTAAAATCTAAAATTTGAATACTTCTTTAACTAAAGAACAGGGCATTTTCAACTCTTTATGTAAAGGAGGAATAAAAAATGGCGCTCCTCTTTAGAAGGAACACCATCCAACATTTAGCTTGGAAAATTGAGCTGCCATGAAACTCCAAACCTATCGACAATCCAACCGAACTTCTTACTAAAGAAATAATCACCTAATGGCATTAGGGCGCCCCCGCCATCTGAGAGGCTCTCATAAAGCCGGGTAATTTCCTCTTCAGAATCACATGTAAGAAACACTGAAAAGGAAGGGGTAAACGTGAACTCATGCTTTACGTTACTGTCAATGCACATAAATTCCTGTCCTTTTAATGAAAAGACAGCCTGCATCACACTGCCCTCATCTCCTGCTTCATTTGGTCCATAACGAGTGATTCTGGTAATTTCTGATTCTTCAATCAAAGAAGTATAATAATTCATGGCTTCTTCCGCATTTCCTTCGAACATTAAGAATGGTGTCACCTTTTCCATTAAAAACATCTCCTTATTTTTTAATTCATTCGCTTTCTACGATCTCTTTCAACCCTGCAATCATTAAATACCCACCGTAATAATTCGGTCTGACGTAGCATGAAAAATCCAATCTAAATTGTGGCTACTTTGTTTAACCATATAGTTAACAATAAAGAACAACCTAGAATTAGTCAACCATTCGGTTAAATACTTTCTCTCCATTATTCGTTCACAAGCGAATGATTCAATTCTGTAAATTGTCTTTCAATAGGTGTTAATTCATGGTGCAAACGAGTAATTAAGTAAATGTTGATGTATTTATAAACTGAAGGTACCTCTATATAATTGTTGATGTTGTAGCGGTTTGCCGTACGTTTCGATACTAAGGAAATCCCCATTCCCATTATTGAAAACTGCAAGAGTGATTCCGGATCGCCTACTTCAATGATTTCCCCATACTCACGACCCATGCCTGTGAAAATATTGCGTAACAACGTGAGATACAAGCATTTATCCGAAAGAACAAGCAGATTTTTTCGGCTGATATACTCTTTAAAAATTGTGTTTTTCTCAATACCTTTACCGATAATAACCAGCTCTTCTTGCCCCACTTTTTTATAGGTGATTTTCTTATGATTTGACGATCCAATCGTATAAGCTATATCAATTGTTCCGCCAAGAATTTGATGTTCAATATAATCAGTGGAACCCGTTTTTAACGTAACCGATAAGTCAGGGTATGTTTGATAAAGTTTATTTAATGCTGAGGAGAATTGAGTTCCACCAACTGATATCATCGTCCCTATCCTGAGCGTTTCTTCGTGCTTTTTCATTTTATTTTCAGTTTCTTCCCAGAGGATCAAGATCTTTTTTAATTGGTGATATAATTTTTCTCCATCTTTAGTTAATTCCATACCTTTTGAATTTCTAATAAACAGCTCTTGATTATAATAGGATTCAATCTTCTTTATTTTCGCAGTCATATTGGATTGGAGGTGATTAAGCTTTATCGCCGCAGCAGATATGCTTTTTAGTTCGGCAACTGTTATAAAAGCTTTCAAGTTTTCGATATCCATTGATGCACCTCCCTATCAAAAATAGTGATACTACTATCATAAATTAACATTATTTATGATATCACTTATTAAGTATACTAAATGCAATACGCATTTTGGAGGGATAAACCATGAAGCAAAATGTAATTAATGCCGGGATTATAGGAGGTTCTTTAAATAATCAGTGGGCGAGCAAAACACATATTCCCGTTCTGAAAGAAAGTCCTTTTTATCAAATTACGGCTATTGGGACATCTAAGATGGAAACCGCGAAAAAAAGCGCCATGGCGATTAACGCTCCCTTAGCTTTTACTAATCATAGGGAATTAGCAAAATCCGAAGATGTTGATTTAGTCGTCGTAAGTGTGAAGGTTCCTTTCCATTATGAAGCTGCCATCACTGCCATTGAAGAAAAGAAGCACCTCTATTGTGAATGGCCATTGGGAATAAACACCTCTGAAGCGAAAGAGATGGCAAAAATGGCCGATCAAGCGAATATTCACCACGTGATTGGATTACAAGCACGGCAATCACCGGAGGTCAATTATGTAAAACAAGCGATCAAACAAGGGGAAATCGGCAGGGTCCTTTCCTGTACAATGCAAGTCGCTACACAAGGAAAAGGCAGAATCACAGATGAAAGAAACGCTTATCTATTAAAAAAAGAAAAGGGAGCGAGTCTCCTTACGATAAATGGCGGGCACTCGCTTGATGTGCTTTGCTACATTCTTAGTGATTTTAAAAAAGTCTCAGCTGTAATGAGTCAAAATTATTCCGAAGCAATCATCCAAGAAACCGGTTTAACAACGGCTAAAACTACAGCTGATCAAATCGCAATACACGGAACACTAATTGATGGAATCACTGCATCCGTACACATTCAAGGGGGAGTATATCCTGAGTTTCATTTGGAAGTTAGAGGAGAAAAGGGTGTATTTCGTTTAAAACAGAGCAATTCCGTTGGTCACGTACAATTTGGTAACCTGACCGTCGAAAAAATCACACATCCTAATTATTCGTCCTTGCATTCTGAAATTGATCATGCCTTTTCGGAAGAAATAAGAATATCCTCCGAAAAAGATCGTTATCCAGCAGGGTATGTTGAAAGAGCGTATCATCGTTTCGCGCAAGATATAGCAGAAAATAAACGGCAAATGCCCAATTTTAATGACGCTGTCAAATTGCATCAACTGTTAGACGCAATACAAAATTCTGCAGAGACAGGTAAAAAAATAACCGTAATACAAGACTAGATATTATTATCAGACGATAAGCTTTTTATGGATAGGCTCCGTTTGTCTAATCATCCATATCAAAAAAACCCGTACCACTTTTAGTGATACGGGTCTTTTTTGGGGTTTATTACGCAACTTGTTTTTCTTGGTTGAATTTACCTTCCCATTTAGAAATAACAACCGCCGCTAAAGAGTTCCCGACAACATTCACAGCAGTTCTGCCCATATCTAAGATCCGGTCAATACCGGCAATAAAAGCAAGACCTTCTACAGGTAAATTTACTGCATTTAATGTGGCAAGCAACACAACGAATGACGCGCCTGGCACTGCAGCAATACCTTTTGAAGTCACAATAAGCACGAGAACAATCATAAGCTGCTGTCCGATCGTTATTTCTACACCAAACATTTGAGCAATAAAAACGGAGGCTAAAGCTTGATAAAGTGTAGAACCGTCCAAATTAAACGTATAGCCTGTCGGAACTACAAAGGAAGTGATTGCCTTCGGACAACCAAACTTTTCAAGCTTTTGCATGACTCTTGGGAGTACTGTTTCTGAACTCGAAGTAGAAAAAGCAAGCAAAATTTCATCCTTTAACAAACGTAGCAACGAGAACAAACGGATTCCGGCTATTCTTGCAATTATATTAAATACGACAATTACAAAAAAGACCATACTTCCATACGTAACGATTGCCAGTTTTCCAAGCGGAATCAGCGATTCTAATCCAAACTTAGATACCGTAATGCCAATTAAAGCAAATACCCCAAAAGGCGCCAGCTTCATGATTTGGTTTGTAATCCAGAACATCGTATCCCCAACACCTTGGAAAAAGTCCAAGACTGGTTTACCTCGTTCTCCTATCGCTGCAACTCCAGCTCCAAAGAGAACAGAAAAGAAAACAATAGCAAGCATATCTCCCTCGACAAATGCTTGGAAAATATTCGTCGGTATAATTTCTACAAATGTCTCTACAACTCCGTGCTCTTCCTGGGTTTCTGCTGTTTCTTCATATTGAGAAATACTGCTTTCTGTTAATTTTGATCGATCAATACCAACACCCGGCTGGAATATGTTGGCGAATAACAACCCTACAACCATGGCGATCGTTGTTACAATCTCGAAATACAATATTGTTTTAAATCCTAATCTTCCGACCCTTTTCAAATCTCCTACACCAGCTACACCAACTACAATAGAAGCAATCACAATTGGAACAACGATCATTTTTATCGCCCGAAGAAATATATCTCCAATCGGCTGCAAGTAAGCTGCAATGTTATCATTACCGTAAAATATTGCACCTACTACAATACCGAGTATAAGTCCAATTAATATTTGATACGCCAAACCAATTTTTACCTTTTTCATCCATTATCCTCCCTCTTAAAACAATCTAGCTTTACAAACATTCTGTAAAATGAAAGAAAAGCCGGTATAAATCCATAAAAAATCCCCTAATTGTATTGGGGTTTGACCTTTTGCCCAGCCCATACAAAAGGAGAATATACTATGATAAATAACATTATAGCAGATAATCTAGTTTTTCTTAAGTGTCTTAGTACATTGATCAATGATAATAGAGCTTAAAAATTATAGACAGGTTCAGCAGAAGGCTAATCGACAATATTTTAATGGTATAAAAGGTGGTACTATACAACAATTATGTGCGTACTTACAATATTAAATCCAACAACTTATACTTTACTTATATGAAAAGCTATTAAATTTAATAAAAAGGAAGTGTTATTCATGACGATCATGACAAATAAAAAAGAAGACATACTACAGGCATATCAGTATAGACATGCAACTAAAGAATTTGACCCTGCCAAAAAAATAAGTGAACAAGATTTTAATTTCATCTTAGAAACAGGACGTTTATCTCCTAGTTCATTTGGTTTTGAACCATGGAAGTTTCTTGTCATTCAAAATGAAACTCTAAGGGATAAACTATTGCCAGTTACTTGGGGAGGACAAAAACAATTACCAACATCCAGCCACTTTGTTATTATCTTGTCTAGAACACCGAAAGAGCTGCTTGCTGATTCTAAGCATATTCTCCGTATGATGAAAGATGTTCAACAACTCCCAGAAGATGTGGTGATAGGAAAAGGCGGTTTATATCATAAATTTCTAGAATCCGATTTTGACTTGCTTGGTAATGAACGTGCTATGTTTGAATGGGGATGCAGACAAACGTATATTGCATTAGGAAACATGATGACCGCAGCTGCACAAATCGGCATCGATTCTTGTCCGATGGAAGGCTTCGATAAAGGTAAAGTCGAGCAAATTCTAGTAGAAGAAGGTATACTTGATACAAATCAATTTGGCATCTCTTGTATGGTTGCTTTTGGCTTCCGTGTGAAAGAACCACGTGAAAAAACAAGACAAACGAGATCACAAATCATTCAATGGGTAGAGTAAGGAAATAAATTTTATGACATGGAGGGAATTGAAATGATTGTTATTCACGCATATATGGAGGTCAATCCAGAAAAGACAGAAGCGTTTTTAAATTTTGTTAAACCTCTAGTACAAGCTTCACAACAAGAGCCGGGAAATATTAGTTATTTTCTAGTTCAAGATGTAGAAGTAAAAAATACGTTTATTATGCTAGAAGAATGGGATACGGCATCTGATCTTGAAGAACATGAAAAAACGCCGCACTTTAAATCATTCAGCTCTCAAGTAGGCGACTACATTCTCTCTCCACTGAAGGTAAAGAAATTTACGGTACAGCAATAGCATTCTAAATAGCTAAACGTATAACAGCCCGAAGCACATTGTATGACAATACAATCAAAAACTCGATATACTATTTAAGAATCAAACGACAAGGAGTGCTTTCAAATGGATTTCGTTACATTAAATAATGGTCTAAAAATGCCCCAGCTCGGATTTGGTGTATGGCAAGTAGAAGATGATCAAGCTACAACTGCCGTAGAAAAAGCAATTGAAGTTGGTTATACCTCTATTGATACAGCTATGATTTACAAAAATGAAAAAGGGGTCGGAAAAGCGATCAAGAATGCGTCTGTTCCTCGCGAAGATTTATTTATTACGACAAAAGTATGGAACAGCGATCAAGGCTATGACAACACATTACGGGCATTTGATGAAAGTCTTGAAAGGCTCGGACTTGATTATGTAGATTTGTATTTAATTCATTGGCCGACTCCTCAATTCGATGAGTACGTGGATACATACAAAGCGTTAGAAAAGCTTTATAATGATGGCCGCGTGAAAGCGATCGGTGTTTGTAATTTTGATATTGAGCATTTGGAACGTCTTTTTGCCGAATGCGACGTAAAGCCTGTTTTGAACCAAGTGGAATGCCATCCATATCTTGTGCAAAATGAGTTGAAAGACTTCTGTGCCAAACACGATATCTTTGTAGAAGCATGGAGTCCGTTAGACCAAGGCGGCGATGTTCTTAAAGATGAGGTCGTTCAAGAGATTGCTGATACGCATGGCAAAACAGCAGCTCAAGTTGTGCTTCGCTGGCACTTGCAAAACAATACGATCGTCATTCCTAAATCTGTAACACCTTCACGAATTGAAGAAAACTTTAATATATTTGATTTTGAATTAACAGCTGATGAAATGGATAAGATTAATAAGCTTGACAAGAACCAACGCAAAGGTCCTAAGCCAAGCGAAATGAACATGCGATAATATAACCAAACAAAAAGAAGCGCCGTTTGAGCGCTTCTTTTTGTTTAAGAATTTTCTTGTCTCTCTACTTCTCCAATAAAGATAACACCCATTTACACCAGGAAATTTCCTCTTTTTCGAGTCTTAGTCTCCTCTTAAAAAAAATATAGCGGCCAAAGTGTTTTGATGTAATGTCTTTTATACATTCATTTTTTATTGCTGCTTCTCTCGAGGTAAGATTGCCCTTGTGATTTTGTCAGGCCTTGTTTCCGGGTTGAATAATGCTTTATTCACTACTCATGCCATGGAATCATCACCTTATGCCAGGAGTGTAACATCAGTTGTTTATAATTTTGTCCGTTGGTTTGGTGCGGGGTTAGCGCCCATCTTATCGGGTATATTCGGTGAGATGTTATTCCCTCAAGCATCATTTGGTATTTCCGGAATTCTCGTATTTGTTGGCTTCCTGCTTATGCTCGTACCGATTAAACAAACTTTTATAAAAAAATCCATCACAGCAGCATACAGAAACGGAGTAAAGTTTTTTTGAGAATACTATAAGTATAAGGCAGCTCATAATCAACTTGTGCAGGAAAAATAACGTGGAAAATTATAGTATTATGGTATAGTATTAAATTAATAATCTAGATGCAGCGCTCTTGGGGGGTTCGTTCCCCCATCCATTATAATAGATTTTTTTGGAGCTAAGTCTTAGGGAGGCAGCGAATATAAAGCATAAAAAAACCATTTCATTATGTTTATTTGCAGCATTACTTATTTTTCTTCAAACAAACAACTACCTTCTTTTAAGTATTTGGGGCGTTTGTGCAGTTTATCTTTTCGTTACTTCAGATAAGCTTTTGCGACTATTTGTTCTTACGAGCATACTATTCGGCATCGGTTTTTTTACATATTTGCAAGTGAATTCCCAATTAAAACTCGAACCAAGGGAATTGCATATATTTCTAAACAGGTTGTCATTGTTTTTTATTTTACTTCCGTTATTCGCATTCTCTTTCTTCTACAAAGTCCCGTTCGTACGGTATTGGAAAAAACCGCAATGGAATGAGTTTATTTGCTTCCCTTTTATCTGGTCGGGTTTTCACCAAACAAAAGTTAAATCATTTCTGCTCATTGCGTTAACGATCAATTTTTTCATCTTTCTTCCATTTATTATTCTAAATGGATGGTCATTTATTCAAGAAGTTTGGTTATTAACGATCATATTTACTATTACAAACGCAGTGCTTGAAGAGCTTGTATGGAGAGGCGCTCTTCTTAGCCGTTTTTCAGAGCAGTTAGGGGAAAGATGGGCAGTTGTGATTACAAGTTTAGGCTTTGGATTGCAGCATTATTCGCTCGGATTTCCATGGAGTGTCTGTATTGGTTTTACTCTTGGCGGGTTGTTTTATGGAGGAATTACGATCAAATCCGGAAGTATTTTCCCTTCATTAATTTGGCATATGGTATTAAATGTTCTTATGGTTTTTAGCGGTTTCATATTTTCATAAAGAAAAATGCCGAACGATGTCGGCATTTTTCTATTCCAAGTATTTCAGGAATTACTTTTTGTCTTGGCTGTCTACTGTTATTTGACCTTGTTCCAAGATGCTGTCTTTTTCAATTGAAGTATTTGAACCTTTAATGTTCAGCAAGAAGCTTGGGCCAAAAGTAGTGTGGCGGTCTTCGAACTGACCTTTGTTTACCATGTAATTTGTAACTACGAATTTATCACTATTCTTTTGTGGAATGACAAAGTGAGCGTAGTTAAATGTAACATCGTTTTTGTCAAGTCTGTGGTGCAATACGATTCCAGTATCATTTAAAGGCTTGTATTTACCAGTTAGGGATCCTGATGAATAACCAAACATGTAAATGTCTTTATCATCGATTCCGTCAATCGTCATTTTAGATCCTCTAGCACTTGTAAATAGGTACCATTTGCCATCCTTTTTAAAGATGTTAGCACGTTCGATTTCATCAGTGATTGTGTTAGATGTGATTAATGGTTCCATTTCTTTTTTCAACGTATAATCGTCGTTAATTTCAATAATACCTAGTGCACCATTAGCCATTTCTGCTAAATGTTTTTTATCACTTTGAAGCAATTTGCTCTTTTCAGCTTGGAACGCATCTTTTTTCATACCATAGTAAGCTCTATTGAATAGAGAATCTTCGCCTTGGTAACCATATTCAGTTCCAGTATTTGCTTCAAACACAAGATATTTACGGCCTTTATCTTCAATATAATGAGGGTCTCTTAAAGTATGGTTATCGCCAGAATTATAAGCTCCAGCATCGATAAATCCTTGAACATTTTGATAAATTTTGCCGTCTCCACCATCGTAGATAGATTTGTGATCTTCTACACCATCAACTTGGATAGTTCCAGCATTTGGTTCTGATACATTGACTTGAGCAGTAGTTAATGTTTGTTTACCGTAACCAGTACCGCCATCTTGAGGAGCACCAGAGAAATCAGTATAGAATAAGCGTAGTTCGCCGTCAGATGTTAAAGTTGCAGAACCTGACCACTCTTGAGTTTGATATTTTAGATGTGGATCATTTGGTTTGAATTTATCAGCATCGTCAAATACTCTACCAGCATTTTTCCAGCTGTCTAGAGAATTTTCGCCAGCTTTTTTATAGAATAAGTAAATAAACGCTTCGTTTGGATCTTTAGGGTTTCCAGCTAAAGTAAATAGAAGATGATATCCATTGTACTCTGCTACTGTGCCATCAGCATTTTGCAGCGGCCAGCTATCCCATACATCTAATTCTGTAAAGTTGCCATTCTTATCGTATCCTTGTGCAGTAGGGATGTTTCTGATTGAATCGGCATCGAATTTCGGTACTTCAAAACGTGCATTGTCATGCTGTTGAGGAAGTTTAAGCATATCGGAACGAGTGATATGAGAAATTCCATAGCTTTCATTGTGATCTCTGCTTTCTGCTTCTTTCGCAAAAGCTTGAGTTCCGCCTCCTACTAGCAACGCTGTAGTAAAGGTTAATGCTGTTGCTTGTTTCACAAACTTGTTGATCTTCATAAATTCCTCTCCTTTTAATGACGTATCTAAAAAATTGAAAATGATAATTTCTCAATCTTTCAGATCATGAAACTTCCTCGTGTTATGTATTAGATTATTAGATTTTTTTGCTAACTTAATAAAATCCTCCCTAAATTGATAACTGCCAATCAAGACTGCAAATTGTACCGTAACATTCCCCACTAAAATAGAACGAATATCTAAATAATAAGTTCATGAGGCCTGGCCAGTTTAAATGTTTCATATGTACTTATTTGCAAGTGAATTTATTAAGTCAGAAACCGATTAGGGGGAAAATAATCTCCTAAAATCTAAATATCAGACACGATTTTGCTTCAACCCAAGATTAACTGGATAATTTCTTTGAGTCAAATCGATCAAAGGTCACAAGATTCAACTTTTATTCATTTTCAATACTATATAACTACGACTATTGTTATAGATTTAAATGTTTTATTAATCTCATGTTAATTTTACTATAACAATTTCTTTAGTTTCTTTCTCTATTTATCCAGCACTGAAAAAAGGTCGTTTTTTATACATAATTTAGATTTTACAACTATATTTTTTATGCGGTTACAACGAACGTTTGACTATTTAAAGATTTAATCGAATCAAAAATACGTAAAAAATAACATTTTTAATTGTTTTTATACATTTAATATTCGTCTTTAAGATTATCTATAAATATTTTTGAATATCATTTCTACCCTTAAAGGTTAAAAAAAGCAAAGGTTTTCATAATTTCACATAATCATTTTTATGGCATTATTTTTGTAAATAAACCACAGGATAAAAGTATTATATTGAAAAATGGGTCGATAAGCATACGAAAACTTATCTAGTATTGTAATATTCGTAAAAGTAAACCCTTTCATTTCCAAGAAACTATGTGACATTATAAGCCATCTAGTTACTTCGTACATCATCTAATGATGCTACAATAGTCATTAATATTCTCATTTGCCATCAGGATATTTTCTTAGGCAGCAGTTAACATTTAAACAAAAAAGAAAATGTCGGTATATAACCGACATTTTCTCCAGGATATTCCACCAGCCCACTACATATTATCCTTAATTTTATTTACTTCTTTTTGCCTTCACCATCAACTGTTACTTGTCCTTGTTCCAAGATGCTGTCTTTTACGACAGATGTTTTTGATCCTTTAATGTTCAGTTGGAAACTTGGAGCAAAGGTAGATTGATGGTCTTCAAAATACCCTCTATTGGTCATGTAGCTTGTGACAACAAAATTATCACTATTCTTTTGCGGAATTACAAAGTGTGCGTAATTCCAAGTAATGTCTTTAGGATCAAGTCTATGGTGCAGTACCATTCCTGTATCATTTAAAGGTTTGTATCCTTCAGATAAAGAATTTGACACGTAGCCAAACATGTAAATATCTTTAGCATCAACACCGTCAGTAGTCATTTTAGATCCTCTAGAACTTGTGAACAAGTACCATTTGCCATTCTTTTTAAATACATTGGCTCTTTCAATTTCATCAGTTACAGTATTAGATGCAATCAACGGTTTCATTACTCTCTTTACAGAATAATCGTCATTGATTTCAATAATTCCAAGTACTCCGTTTGCCATTTCTGCTAAATCCTTTTTATCACTTTGCAACAATTTCGTTTTTTCTGCTTGGAAGTATGCTTCGCTATTACCGTAGTAAGCTTTGTTATACAGAGATTCCTCTCCTTGGTAACCAACTTCTGTCCCAGTATTTGCTTCAAAAACAAGATATTTACGGCCATTGTCTTCAATATAGTGAGGGTCTCTTAATGTATGATTATCAGAATAATCTCCATTACCGAAAGCTTGCTCAACAGTTTGATAGTATTTCCCGTCTCCATCAAAGATCGTTTTGAAATCTTCTACACCATCAATTTTCAGCTGATCAGAATCTGGTTGAGATACATTGATTTTAGCTGTTGTTAAGGTTTGTTTACCAAATTGTCCAGCCTCTGGCTCCATTTTCTGACGGCTTGTATAGAATAAGCGAACATCACCTTCAGTTGTTAAGGTTGCAGAACCTGACCATTCTTCTGATTGTTTGTCTAGAATCGGATCGTTTGGTGCGTATTTATCATTTGGCTTAAATACTTTACCAGCGTTTTTCCAGTTCTCAATAGAATTGTCGCCTTTTTTCTTATAGAACATGTAAACAAATGTATCATTTGAATCTTTAGGGTTACCTGCCAAGCCAAAAACGATTTCGTAGCCTTTATATTCTGCCACTGTTCCATCAGCATTTTGAAGAGGCCAAGTATCCCATACATCTAATCCTTTTGCGGAAGGGATATTTTTGATTGATTTCTCATCGAATTTTGGAACTTCAAATTTTTCGTTGCCATGCTGTACAGGCAATTTACTCATATCCTCACGTGTGATATGAGAAATCCCATAGCTTTCATTGAAATCTTTGCTGTCCTTTTCTTGCGCAAAAGCTTGAGTTCCGCCACTGACTAATAAAGCTGTAGTAAAGGTTAATGCTGTTGCTTTCTTTACAAACTTGTTCATAAAATACCTCTCTCTCCCTTAAATAATGTATCTAAAAAAATTGAAGATTCCCAATTTTCTTAGACCTGGAAACGGCCTCTGTGCTGAGTATTTAGATTTGTTTGCTAAAGTAATAAATGATTATTTCGATTTGTGCTGCAAATTGTACATTACTAACTTTATATAGAAGATATGTGATCAAAACTTTTCAATGTAAAATGTACAGCTTGCATTTGAATTTATTAAATTAGCAGAAGGGTGGAAAAAATCATCTTTGAATCTAAATATCAAACACGACTTCGTTTCAACCAAAGATTAACCTGTTACATTATCCGCGTCAATTCGATCAAATGTAACAAAATTCGACGTGTTTTTATTCTTAATTAGATTTATCCGTGTCGAAGGTCATAAGTAATTTTATTTTTATAACATACAAATTAATTTTATGAGACAAAAAGGTATCATCTTTATCTAATGCTTTAGCTTGTTAACTATTAATAAATGATAGATCTTTTTGATGTGAAAAGTCGGATCATCTAAACGGGTCTTTAATTACGTCTCTCATGATAAAATTCCCCCTATGTCTTAAGTAACTCTATAGTTTTAACATAACTCTTCACAACAAAGTAATCGTTTCCATGATTTGATATTGATATATTTTTTGTAATATTTTCGTCAAGTAGAGCAGGTGAAAAGATCTAGTTCAAAAAACAGGACTTTATTCATGAAAATTTCGTGTGTTATTTTGAAATTAGTCTGTAAGTTTCACATATTTTAGAAAAAAAGCCTGTTACTCACTAAAAAATTGCACTAAAATGAGCCCTGCTTTTTATGGCAGAGCTCTAATAATCGGAATATCCATTTAGCTTTTCTTCGTGAAAATTTGAAATTCTATACCAAACTTGTCTGTTATCACACCGTAAGCTGGGCTAAAATAGGCTTCTTGCAGGGGTGTGTTTACTTTGCCGCCTTGCTGCAATGATTCATAAAGTTTTTTCGCATTTTCCACTTCATTCGTTGTAATACAGATAGTCACTTTATTTCCACTTTGCAAAGGCTGACTTGGCAATTGATCGGCGACAAAAAGGTCAGTTTCACCAACTTTTAAAACAGCATGCGCCACGTAATCTTTTATATCTTCAGTTATTTGAAATCCAGGGTCTTCCGGCGCCTCTCCAAATGTTTGTTTAAATAGAAGTTTGGCATCCAAGGCATGTTCATAAAATCGGATCGCTTCATTAGCGTTTCCTTCCAGCATAATATAGGCATTTAATCGGGTTGTCATAATAAAACAGCTCCTTAGGTTTTATTTTTGATTTAAGCACTAATATTTCCACAGCAGATTGCAGGCGCCTCTCCCCTTTCACCTGCTAGATTACATTTAAAGTATAGCTTATAATGGTGACAAAGATTGTCATGAATAAAAAATAAAGGAGCCATGTGATGTCAAAATCGAAGAGGCTGTTGGAATTGATGATGACTATCAATAGAAAGAGGAAGTTTACAGTCAAAGAGCTTGCCCAAGAGTTTGGTGTATCAACAAGGACAATATTGCGAGATTTGCAGGAATTGAGTGAGTTAGGGGTTCCTTTGTATTCGGAAGTGGGGCCTCACGGCGGCTACCAGGTATTGAATGAAAGAATTCTTCCTCCCATCGCTTTTACCGAGGAAGAGGCTGTTTCCATATTTTTTGCGATTCATGCATTGCGTCACTATTTATTCATACCTTTTGAAACGGAAATCTCTTCTGTATTGAAAAAATTTTATAACTATATGCCTGGTGACGTCCGTGATCGGATTGACCAAATGAAGAATCGTGTTGATTTTCTCACTCCAATGAGACAATTGACTTCCCCCCATTTATCAATTCTGCTGGAAGCCGCCATATATCAAAAAGTTCTTCTTATTGAATACGAATCGAAAAAAGGAAAGTCAAGCAGGCAAATACAGCCGATTGGGATCTATGCAAGCAACGGGTTATGGTACTGTCCAGCTTATTGTTTCAGCCGAGGTGACTTTCGTATATTCCGGTGCGGCCGAATTCATTCAGCAATAAATGAAGCGTCCACTCCGGAGTCGATCGATCTTCATCATGTGAATTTAGAAAATAGGGAACTGTTTCTCCATGCGGATCAGGCGACTATCAGCGTTTATGCTGAACTAACCAAAGAAGGTATCAGGAGGTGTGAGTCTGAGATATGGCTTTCATCTAAACTGAACACTCGCAACGATGGCACTGGTTGGCTGGAGGGTAGCTTTTCAAAGCATGATATACCGTTTTTAGCGAAGTTTTTCATCGGCTTAGGAAATGAGGCCACAGTGAAAGATCCGCCTGAACTAATCAGTCAGATCAAGCGGATACTTCATGAGATATTGGCGAAATACGATTCAGTAACGAAACATTTATGAAGAACAGCTGCTGCAAGAGGAACAGGAGCTATCATGATGTGAATGATGATCGTTATCACCTGAATGACCGCCTGTAAAAATTGAATTACCTGCAACTTGTATCTGTTCCTCTGTCCCTAAATTGAATAGCTCTGTATCTTCTTCTGATAATTCACCCGATAAAAACAGGAAATACAAAAGGCTTAAGTCCATAGGCACATCCCGCGATCCTTCAAATTTATTACTTTTTCTTTTTATCGCAGAGAAACTATTATTAGCTTCTGATTTTATACGATCTATAAATGCTTCAAACGTCTTTTCCGCTTCCGGAATTGGTTGATCAACTAAATATTTCTTTTTTAAATCCTCCATAGAGCTTGAAGTGATCGATTGGACAAATGTGCGTCCTTCGCCTTCATTAAAAAAATTTCCCCAGATCGCAGGGGTTTTAGAATCCAGTTTAAATAATTGGATATACATGACCTCAAATTTTTCTCTCTTCCGGCTTGTGAACAGGCTCTCCATGAGGATTATGGTTTAGATGCTTCCCGATGAAACCATTGCTGAACATCTGGTATTCCTGCTCATAATCAAGCATAAGATGCCATAATTCATCAACGTTTTTATCAAACATTTCCACCTTTTTAAACACTGCCGCGAGGATAAAATACCGTTTAAGCTCTCTCCAGTACTCGTTTACCTTCTTTTGGCTCCAGTTTCTATGCCTCATTCGAAATTCTGTATTCACTTTTTCCATATAAGCATTTCTCAGCGCCCTATCTAATCTTTGAATTAATTCTTTATCCACTAAAGAGGTGGCTTCCACTTCTAATTTGTGAATTTCTGACTGGAATTCTCCAATGTATTTTTCTCTTCTGATCCGCGGCTGATTCTTTGATAAAATTAAAATAGTAATCACTACAATGGCAATAATTAAAATCCAACCAAAAAACTCCATCATTCTCCTCCTTAGAATTTCAGCTCTCCGCCTTTTATTTTACCAATATTTATATTATTCTACAAAGACTTTCCTGCCTTATTAAAGTGATTTCTCTCTAGCAGCAAGGGATATCAGCCCAAGTTTCCGATTTATCGTCCCATTCTTGAAATATATCCGACCATTGTTAAAATATTTCCACCCACTTTGGAAATATAATAAACTAAGTTCCAGGCAATTTTTTTATTGCGAATTCAGCTGATAGTATTGAATAAGAAATTGTATTTTTATATAGAAGAAACTCAACTTCAAAGGAGGAATAGATATGTTAAACGGCATGCATATTTTAATAGCAGGCGGCGATTCGAGACATATCGAATTGATAAAGAAACTAACAGGAGCAGATGCAAGAGTATTTCTGACAGGTTTTGAGGATTTACCATCTGAGTTCGAAAACGCAAGTAAAGTAAAGATAGATGACATCAATCTCAGTATAGTAGACAGCATTATCTTACCTGTCTCAGGTATACACGAAAAGGGTAAAGTTGAAGCAAGCTTCTCACAAAACGATGTATTTATCACTAAAGAAATCATATCTAAAACTAAAAATCATTGTGTTCTGTACTCTGGTATTTCCACTCCATACTTAGATGACATAGTGAAATCAACCAATAGAAGTCTGGTCACAATATTTGATAGAGATGATGTTGCCATTTTAAATTCGATCCCTACAGCCGAGGGTGCATTGAAGCTCGCCATCGAACATACTGATGTCACGATCCATGGATCTAACCTTTTGGTGTTAGGATTCGGCAGAGTTGGAATGACTGTGGCACGTACTTTTTCTTCTATCGGCGCAAAAGTGAAAGTATGCGTAAGAAACGCTGCTGATGCTGCCCGCATTACTGAAATGGGATTAGAGCCGCTTTTCTTCGACACTCTTGAAAAAGAGGTTTCTGCGAATGATATATGTATTAATACAATTCCAAAACAGGTACTCACTTCAAGCATAATTTCTAAAATGCCTGATCATACATTGATCATCGACCTTGCTTCCAAGCCTGGCGGAACCGATTTTCAATTTGCCCAAAAACAAGGAATTAAGGCATTGTGGGCGCTAGGTTTGCCAGGAAAGGTTGCTCCTAAGACGGCTGGGGAGATAATGGCCAATGTGCTTTTTGACTTATTGAAGGAACAAAAAATACAAAATTAATTCCTCCTAAATCAGCTGAAGTCATGTCAAAACTAATAAAATTCTTAAGAAAAAGGAGGCAGTTAAAATGACAACTTCAAAGAAAAGTTTAAGAACTTGCAACAAAGGACACCAATACTATAAGAGCAGCGACTGTCCGACCTGCCCGGTTTGTGAGGAAGAAAGGAAACCTGAAAGTGGATTTCTTTCACTTCTCTCAGCACCAGCCAGACGAGCATTAGAAAACAATGGGATAACCTCTTTACAACAGCTATCAAACTATAGTGAAAAAGAGATTTTACAATTTCACGGGATGGGATCCGCTTCTTTACCTAAGCTTAGGACTGCTTTGCAGACAAATGGGCTATCATTCAGACAAAAATAGACAATTGCATGACAATTGTCTATTTCACTAATCTCTAACTCCCTAATGCTAATGCGTATCGGGATCATCCAGGTCATTCTGGGACATAAATTATTCCATTACTTGCTGCCACTCTTCTTCTTCCTTTGAAAATGGAGAGGGAAACTTGTTTTCAAGTTCTTCTGCTTTCGTCATTTCCAATCCGCTGAATTCTCGCATCGCATCTTCACCAACAAAATCCAAGCTTGACTTGATATGTATAAATACTAATTCTTGTACCTCTGGATCATGAACGGGCTTTCCCATTAACCGTTTAACTTTTTTGCACAAATTGATAAATTCTTTATCTAATGCGACCAATTCTTCTTCAGGCTTATCGAATAACTGATCAACAACTTCCTTAGGCATATGCTGCCGAAGCAACAAGCGTTGTTCCTTCTCCGTCTGAAGATTATTGATTAAACTCATTAAAATAGCGCTATCCACCTCCCCTTCATCCTCTAAAAGAGTCATGATTCGGCCAATCGCTCTTAAAGCAGTCTCGAGATTCTCTTTTTGTTCCTCCATCGTCTTTTTTTGCATTAGCAACGTTTCGTTCAAGCTTAAATCAAAGCTTGACTTGTTGATCAAAACCCCTATTTCATCCAGACTATATCCTAAAAACTTGAGGCAGATAATCTTTTGCAGCGTTAGTACATCTTGATCTGAATATATACGATGTCCCGAGCTGGGATACTTTTCAGCTCTGAGCAAACCAATCTCGTCGTAATAATGCAATGTCCAAATGGACGTACCCGTCTTTTCAGAAAATTCACCGATTGAATAATTTTTACCATGGCTCATTTTCAATGCCCCATCCATTTTGTGTTAGCACAAGGTTACTTCGATCATACTACCTAACGCTACTGGAGGTGCAAGAGAAAACTTTCATGAATCTTCCATCAAATCACTGGGAAAAATGTATTAAGCTCCGTTTTCGTTTAACAACCTACACCGCAGGGTAGAGTAGCTGTGTGTTAATGGTTCAAAGCTATCATTTATTAGTATTAGAAAGCAGGTGATTTTAACATGCCGACCATTGAAACAAACGACGGCACGAACATTTATTATGAAGAGATGGGGAATGGCAGGCCCTTGCTGATGATCCACGGATGGGGCTTTTCCGGCCGTTTTTTCCACAGAAATGTTGAGTCGTTGGCAAAACATGCACGCGTAATCACAATTGACCTTCGCGGGCACGGTAACTCCGATAAGCCTTCACACGGATATCGGGTGCCGCGGCTGGCAAGAGACTTATATGATGTTCTTGCTGCCCTTGACCTACAGGATGTTACGGTTCTAGGCTGGTCGCTGGGCTGCCCTGTAATCTGGAGTTATTTCGAGCTGTTTGGGACAGAAAGGCTTAAACAGGCAGTGTTTGTGGAGCAGTCGCCCAGACAGTATTATGGGCTCGATTGGAAATATGCCCATGCAACCTGCTATGACGACGCATCATTCGCTTACACTAAAGCGCAGGTCGAAATGGATACCTCTAACTTTGACAAAAACCAGATCAAGACAATCATGGAGACTGAGCCAGCACAGGATGAGCGGGAAAGAATGCTTGCTGAGATGGCAAAAGCACCGGCATCTGCCCGGAACGCGATTATGTCCGACCATACCCGTTATGACTGGCGCGACCTGATTCCCGAAATCAACCTTCAGAGTTTGGTGATGGTGGCGCGTCAAGACAAAGTCTTCTCATGGCGGGGACCTGCTTGGGTCGGGGAGAATATTCCAAGTGCCCAGACAGTCTTTTTCGAGCACAGCAGTCACGCTCTGTTCCTCGATGAACCTGAAAAGTTCAACGATTCTGTGATCCAATTCATGTCTAACGAAGGAGGTATATGATGAACCCTTCTAAATTCCCTTTTTATTATGGAGTGAATGAATTTAGCACTCAGCCTTGGTCTTTTGAAGAGGATGTGGCGCACTATTCCCGGCTCGGTGTGGAAGCCATCGAGGTATGCGAGTCAAAACTGGATCCAGATCGTATGAGCAGCCAGCTGGAGCTTCTTGCTGACGCCGGCTTAACGGTGAGTTCAGTTCAGCCGAAGGTGCGGACTATGACACCGAGTGCAGATCAGCCCCAGCCTGTTGGACGCGAAGAGCGATTGAAAAGCTTCCGCCAATCGATTGAGCGCATCGCCCCTTATGCACCAGGTGCGGTGTTCGTCACGAATACCGGACCGGCAACAGGAGGGAACATGGCAGATACGATCCGCCAGGTCATAGCCGATCACCAGGAGCTTGCCAGCATTGCCGACTACCACGGAGTAAAAATCGGACTCGAACCATTAAACCCAATATTGCTCAACTTGGAAACAGCGATCTGGACTTACAAGCAGGCACAGGATATTATTCAAGAGATCGACAGGGACAATGTCGGCATTTGCCTTGACCTATGGAACGTTTGGCAAGATGATCACCTCATCGAGGGCATCAAGTCTGAACCAAAACATGTCTTCTTACTGCAGGTCAGCGATTGGCGGACGCCACAATCAAGTGCCGACCGGCGAAGTGTAGGAACCGGAGAAATCCCTACCGGCAAGCTTCTTCACAGTGTCTATGATGCAGGCTACCGAGGTCCTTGCGTGCTTGAGATTTTCTCGCATAACGTACCCGATTCTCTTTATGACACCGACTTGGATAAGCTGATCGTAGATAACCGAGCAGCACTCGAGCTAGCTTGGATATCTGGTTGAAAGTAAAAGGAGAAAATAGTGATATCCGCCATCATACTTCGTAGCAGCGAAAAAATGTTTAAATGAAAAACCGCAGAAGATAGCATAATGGACATGCTGCTTCTGCGGTTTTTTTGGATTAATTTTAAAATAGATTCTAAAGATAGATATTTAGTTTGGTTCTGACACGGGGGAAGATTTCTCTGCAAAATTGAAAAAAGGTAAGTATTATATTAAAGTGAAAAATGCAAATAACATGAATCTTGATAACTACTATAACTTTACTATTGAAACCTTAAAATAAGGAGGGCATTAAATGAGCACCAAAATAAGTTTTAAGTACCCGTTGATAATATTGGCATTTTTATTATCCTCTCTTCTAATACAATTATTAAGTTTTCAAAATAGTGTTCCTGCTAATCTAACCTTTATTTTTCTTATAGGTGTTTTAATATATTTCGGCAAAAAATTTAAATTACACCTTAAAGAAAATTAAAATTTCATTATTACTTCTCATTATTTTGTTTTTTTTAGCACTAGACTATTTAACTTATGCTCTTACTAGTTGATTTGGATCATTAGCGGGAATTGTGTAAATAACCCGGATTCACTTTACGACAAGGACTTAGATAAGCTGACAGCACCCGAGCAGGCTTGAATATCCGTCTGAAAGTAAAAGGAGAAATCTATCCGGAAAATTTCCTGTTTGTAATTTCCGCCATCATATCTATGCGGAAGACAAAAAATTTTCAATTTGAAAAACCGCAGAAGCACAGCATAATGGACATGCTGTTTCTGCGGTTTTTTTATGATAAGAACTCTAGGTACTGTGCCTAAATTGGTTATGAATTACTTCGGTATCTCCGTGAACTGTGATAAATGCACTCTCATCAATTCGACTAATATACTTTCTCAGTTTCATAAACTCGCGACGATTTACAACGGTATGAATCACCTCTTTTTGTTCGTTGGTGAAAGCGCCTTTTGCGGAATAAACAGTCGCACCTATGCCTAATTCGTTTGTGATAAATGACTTAATTTGATGACAATGCTGGCTGACAATTACAGCTTCCTTTCGATTGCTGAATTGTTTAGCAAAATAATCGATAAGGGCACCACGAAAAACAATACCAAAAATGGCATATAGACTATTCTCTAAGCCAAAGGCAGCAACGGACAAAATAGCAATAGAAAAGTCAAACATAAGAACTGATTTCCCAATATCAACCGAGAAATATTTATTCACAATCATTCCTAATAGATCCATTCCGCCTGTTGAGGCGTTCTGACTGAATACAATCACCAAACCAAATGCGGCAATGATGGTACCTATCACAATTTGAATGAGTTTATCATCCGAAATGGGACCGGAAAGCTGAAATATATTCTCCATTCCCCAGACCATGAGGGATGAAGCTAAACTTGCGTAAATAGTTTTGATTCCAACCTCAAACCCAAGAAAAAAGAACCCTATCGCAAAGAGTATGACATTTAAGATGAGCATCAAAAGGCCAATAGGCAGATTAGGAAAGAAAGAATGCAGCACAATGGTTAAGCCGCCTAAACCACCTGCAGCAAACTCATTTGGTGCAAGGAAAAGATAGATATTAAATGAGACTAGAAAAATACCAATATTAAAAATAAGAAATCTAAGAATCTTCCCCACCATTAACTATCCCATTCCTCTGACAGATCACAGCAGATTGGTGTTTCGACAATCTGTTTCACTTCTTTCGGCTGATTCGCTTGTCCTAATGCCCACATCAGTTTCGGTATGACAGCCTCAGTGTTCATATCGCCTGAAACAATGATATTGTAGTTCGCAGCTTTTCGCCCTACTTCATATAAATAGATATCCTGACCTTCTTCCAAACATTGAGTGGATATTAAAACAGCGATCCCGACTTCTGTTAATTCCTTAATTTTAGGGAGGAGGTTTCGTCCTTCAAAGGGTAATCCGCCATTCCCAAAGCTCTCGATCACGACTCCTTTGTAATTCATTTTAATAAAATCAAAAATGTCAGGATTTACACCTGGATAAAGCTTTAACAAAAAGACTTCTGCACATAATTTCGTATCAATCTGAAAGGGTTTATCCGTTTTTTCCGGTTTCCAATAGTATTCCACAGTCTGATTGTTTATTGATGCTACATACGGATAATTAATACTTTCAAAAGCATCGTAACTTTTCGTTCTAATTTTCACAGCACGTGTACCGATAATGACTCGGCCATCAAACACGACAAAGACACCGCCTATATTTTCTTGGGCAAAAAGCAGCGCGTCTCTGACGTTCTTTTTAGCATCTGTCTTTTTAAAGCTTAAAGGAACTTGTGATCCTGTTAGGATGACAGGTTTTCCTAAGTTTTGAAGCATATAAGACAGCGCAGCTGATGTATAACCTAAAGTGTCTGTACCGTGTGTGATTATGAAACTATCATAATCATCATAATGGACAGCAATTGCCTCAGCAATTTCAACCCAATTTTCAGGCTGCATATTGGTACTATCTTTATTCATCAAGATTTTACACGTCACGTCAACTGGTGAGTCATCATTATTATATTGAAAATATTGACGCAATTCGGTAGCAGATAAACCAGGAACAAGGCCATCATCACTAGTTACTGACGCAATAGTTCCACCTGTAGCCAAGAGTAGAATTTTTTTCATGAGGAACCTCTTTCTATATATTAAAAATTCGCGTATTGTGTTCTTATGGAGTACATTATACGTCTAAATCGGTGAAAAAATCAATGTTTGTACGCGTAATGAGTACTTTTATCTTTTGGATAAAAAAGAGCCATGGTATAATGTAGCAAGCGGAGGTAGAAAATCGTGCTTAAACAATTGGAACAGTTAAGAAAAAGGAATAATTGGTCTCAGCAGGATGCGGCTGACCGTTTGGGGATTGCGAAAAGTACTTATGCCGGGTATGAATCGGGGTATCGACGTCCCCCATTACAAGCTCTTATTCAAATTGCCAATCTATTTGAAGTATCGATCGATCATTTATTCGGCCGCGAGTGTCAACCTACAATTGAAATCACCGATATGCTTTATAATGAAAAACAATATCTTTCGATAGATAACGTCCCGTTGGATTCGGATGAATTATGTGAATTCATTGCCTTTATTCGGGTTAAGCGGGGGATAAGAACGGAATAAGATGATACGCACCTTAATAGTTTTCTATTACAATCTACTTTTCAATAAACACCTCCCTAAACTTGGAAGGTGTTTATTCTTATTTCCTCAACGCATATAAGAAAATACATATATGAAATGTATAACGAACTTACGAGTTTGTTTCGCGGAATATTCAGCTTTTTGCCATTTAAGTCTAAATCAAGACGATAATTGACTTTCTATCATAGATTTAAATATAAATAGCCCCAAAATATAACAAAAATAATATATGATGTACGAAGTGTAATTTGATATATACGACTTTCTTTATCTTTTAGTAAGAATTCATCCACAATAAAATATAAGAATGCCACTAAAATTGAAAAAAAGCTCATACCAAATAATAAAAAAATAAAAATAATAGCGAACAATAATGCAAAGAAAATATAAACAATAAATTTTAATGCTTTCTTATTTTCAGGTAGTTTTTTAATTAGAAATTCAGTAAATAATGCAATTGGCTAAGCATAGAAAAAACACCGAAAAACATTACATAAGATACCAATAGGAAGCTTTCAAGTATACTCTTACTTGAATGAAAATCAGTGTTCACGAACTCAGTAGGACTTATTATAAAAAATACGATGAAACATGAGATCCAATATGTAGCTATAGACACCTTTAGTTTATGTAACAGCATTTTACCTCCTAATAATAAACTTTTATAACTTTATAAATTTGGTTTTTAATCCCTCTACTACTTCTTCTCCATTTTAATTATTCGGACTTCTCTTAGCCATAAAATTTTGTTGACATTAACACTAGTGTCATGCTTTAGAATTTGATTTGACAAAAAAACAGCCAAGAGGCGCCCACTATCTCGACAAGGTTGCGGAACCTACTCGGCAAAGAGGAAGGTGTGTACTAAAATGAAAGTATTAACGGTTGTCACGCATCCCAGAACAAACTCTTTGACCTTTGCGGCTGCGGATCGATTTGTACAAGGTCTTACAGACGCAGGTCACGATACAGAGGTGTTGGATCTGCATCGCAGCGGCTTTGATCCAGTATTACGAGAAGCTGACGAACCTGATTGGACTAATGCTAATAAAAAATATTCTCCTGAAGTTGAAGCTGAGATCGAACGAATGAAGTAGCACGATGCGCTCGCGTATATTTTCCCGCTTTGGTGGTACTCCATGCCTGCCATGCTTAAAGGGTATATTGATCGCGTATGGAACTACGGTTTTGCGTATGGCTCAAGCAAGCTTCATCACCAGAAAGTATTGTGGCTTAGTCTGGCTGGTGCTTCACCTGAGCATCTGGAGAAAAGGCAATACGACAAAATGATCTCTCATTTCCTCAATGTTTCTTTGGCTAATTACGCAGGCATTCCGAATTCAAAGGTTGAATTTTTATATGAAACTTTAGACGGGAAACCCGAACATACGGAAAACCTGCTGACGCAAGCTTATAATCTAGGGTTAGGCTTTGCTGAAAATTAACAAAATAGGATCAGGCTGCCGATGTAAACGGCAGCCTGATTCTTGCTTTCAAAGCATAAATTCTTTTAACTTCTCAATACTATTCGCTACACTTAGCTTTACTATTATAAAGTTAGGTTAAAAATTTGCCTTCTTTGAAACGTGTTTTCATGTTGATATATTTTATAAATGTAATATCAAATATCGTATTTATTTATCTCTTAGGAGGGACAAGTCGATGACAGAAGAAACTGCAGTAAACAATTTGTTATCAAGATATGTTAGAGCTACTGATGCAAGAGACGGTGAATCTTTAGCTCTCTTATTTACAGAAGATGCCTTAATAGAAACTTATGATAACTACAATAATCAACGAGTTAAAGTAGGAGAGATGACAGGAGCTGCTGAACTAGTACAACTATTTAAAACACTAATGCCAGACCATCCTGAAGGTGGCTGGAGCCATCATGCTACGATGGATCGCATAGTAGAAATTAAAGAAAATGAGGCAACAATTGATGCTCAGTTCGTCATGTTTTCAGTTCAAGCAAATAATGAGTTAGTGGATAAAGATACACCAAGAGGAGGTTCGATTACTCCTAGGGAAAGTGGATACTATCAAACGAAATTAAAAAAATTTAACGATACTTGGAAGATTGTACATCATAAAATACTTCTTGATTACATTAATAATCCTGCAATATAAAAGAATAAACCCACTTTTCATTGTGCAGAAAAGTGGGTTTTATTCTTTTATCTCCCATTTATCATTCCAGTCCTTCATTTGTTGAAGTATCCTTCCAAAATCTTTCCCCTTTAGTGTAAGTTCATATTCTACTGTTGCAGGAACAGTAGGATAAACCGTACGGATAAGCATACCTTTCCCTTCCAAAAATCGAAGGGTATCCGTTAATGCTTTCGTGTTTACATTACCTAAGGAACTCTTTAGTTGGTTAAATCTTTTTATATCATTCATTAGTAACTCTATAATCACATAATAAGTCCATTTTCCCTTTAAAAGTTGAACGGCACTATGAGCTGATTCGATGCAATTTATTTGTTCTTTGTCCAACGATTTCAACATCCTCATAAGTTAAGTAAAGATCAATATCTAATTAGACTGCCATAGTTTATTAATTTTATCAACTAATAGGAAAGTGTTTTAATATGTAGTTTGAAGTAAAGTTTGGCTGAAAAAACCGATTTTATAAAAAAGTAGCATTGATGGAATGAAAGGTGCAGTTCATTCTCAAACATCATTCAGTTCTTCTTTCATTCTCAAACATCATTCAGTTCTTCTATTAAATAGTTTATGATTCTAGCTCTTTCCTGTGTATCTTGTTTGTCAAATGAAAGTTGTTCAATAAATTCCCATATATCCTCCAATTTACGTCTTCCTTTGTAAAACTGCATAGCATTGGAGTTGATTTTATAATTCTTATGGGATTTCTGATAGATGCTTGAAAATATATCATAGTATGGCTTGTCTATTAAGAACATTAAATCAGCTTCAACGGGGGCTAATTTCAACCCTTCCCAATCGATCAAAATCAGTTGTTGTTCTGATTGCATAAGATTCCAATTGTGAAGGTCTGTGTGGTACAAGACCATTCTTAAATGACTGTTTTTCAAACATAAAGACAGCTTTTCAACAGTATCAATCAGATGATTAATTTGTTCAATGTGTGGGGGAGCCACTATTTCCCTTACATCATTTGGGATATCTCCATAATCCTTGTCCAATGTATTCCTCAGCTGTTGCAAAAATGGTACATAAAAATCTTCTTTCACAGAATTCGTGTGAATTGGTATTTCTTCTCCAAATAAATGAAGCTCTGTTATGATTTCTGAGAGTTGGCAAACTTGATCCTCGGTTAGGGCTTGATCACCAATTGTTACTCCATCAATGTATTCATAAAGCAAATAAATTCCATCATCATCTTCCCACTTATATTCACCATTCTTTGTTAAAAAAGGTACAGAAATTTTCCCTTTCAAGTCACTATTATTTATTAGCCAAAACGCCTCTTCTTATAAGGGAGTACTTTATGGTTATCCTCGAGATGCACTTGTTTCTACAAACATCTTAAGCTTATCTTTTTCTCTTAACTACCCATGCCTAAAATTGATTAAAATTCAGATGATACACTTAAAGAAATCATTCATAAATTTTTCAGTATCTACTTGGATACAAACTTCTGTATTAGGCGTATCCGGGGTTTTTCGATATAAATCTTCAATCGTTCTCCCTATTCCATCTTCCTCTGTATCTATTTGAATATGGATCGGTATTGTTTTCACTAAATCAGGAAATTTAGCTACTCCAACTGCCAATGGATCATGTAAAGCACATCCCTTTAAATAAGGATGTAGTTCTTTATAAGCATCTAGATAGAACTGAGTAAAATCAGCGAAAAAACCAGAAACTTCAGTATCCTTACTTCTCCATTTTCCAACATCCTCTTCAGTCAATAAAGTTTTTCTCGTTACATCTAAACCAACCATAGTTATAGGCAAATCGGATTTAAATACAAAATCTGCTGCATGAGGATCAATTCTATAATTTGCCTCTGCATATTTACTAACATTGCCTGGAGTAGTCAGAGCCCCTCCCATTGTTACTACCCTTCCAACTAGTTGAACAATTTCCGGATCTTTTTTGACAGCCTTAGCTAAGTTAGTTAAAGGCCCTGTTACAACCAGAGTTAATTCTTTTTTAAATTTATGAATCTGTTCTATTATATAATCTACGGCATGCGTGGAAGGACAATCTTCTAGATCATATTCTTTAACTGACCCTAACATATTTCCTAACCCATCCATTCCATGAATTTTACCATCATATTCCTTTTCTAGTATAAGAGGCTTCTCAGATCCTCTCCAAACACCAACGTTACTATTTAACATAGACAAAATTGTTTTTGTGTTGCGAAAAGTATAGTCTACTGGTGCCATCCCATAACAAGCAGTGATGCCCAGCAATTCAATTTCAGGTGAATTTATTGCATAACCAATTGCTAGTGCGTCGTCTATTCCCGTATCACAATCTAATATAATTTTAACCATATCTTCCCCTCTTTCTAAGTAGCTTACTTCATTAAGCACACAAAATTTTTCACTTATAAGCTAACTAGAAAATCTAATATTCAGAATAAAAAGTTTTATGTTGTTTCTTTCATTGTATTTAATAAAAACTTCCAAGTCATTATTTATATCATACAAACTTCTTGTTTTTGTTTAGATAATATTAATAAAAGAAATCTACTCTCTCATCATAATAAGAACGTAACATAAAGAATGAACTCTATCACTTATTTTTCTAAAATTATATAAAATTCACCGTATTTTAGTCATCTGCATTTTGAAAGCTTGGGGTTAGTCCCCTGACTATGAAGGACGATAGTGAACTTGTACACTTAAAAAATTATTTTGAACACAAATAACCGACTACCTGTACATTTAGGAGTCGGATGTTATTCTTAGCCGCTGAGGCATCCTGATATGGGTATTGGACATTTTTATCGAAATAGAATTATTAATGACTTACCGAGTAGTGCAACTGAACGACACCGCCGCCAAGGGACTTGAAATCCAACAACTGAACATCCTTATATTGGTAGTTGGCTGTATCAAGCAAAAGGTTGAGTCCCTTCCCCTCCAAAACAGGCGCAACATTGAATATTACTTCGTCAACTAGTCCTTGCTCCAAAAAAGCATTGTGCAGATCAGCACCGCCCGTTAGAAGGGCTGTTCTATGTCCTTTTTCTTGTAAGTAGTTTAAGGCGTCTTGCGGGGACTCTACAACCTTTACTCCAGGAATTTCTTTGACACTCTTAGAGAGAACAACAATGTCAAGATCGGCAAACGGAGAAGGCCCTCCTCCACCTGCACTCCCTCGAACGTCCGGCGTCCAACGATGAAGTTACCAACAGCTTTGGCTTGGGTTGCAAAATCGTCTAACACTTCCTTTTTGGGCGGATTTTCTGGGCTGGACTGCGCATAGTTACCGTTAGCAGTTAATGTTGCCCAAAGAATTGTTTTCATATTACTCCTCCTATTTTTCTAATATAAATATACAAAGTTACCTTACAGAAAACGTGATTATTCAGCCTCACCTCCTTCATATCACGACGTTCTTTCAAGAACTCTTCGAATCGAAGCTGCCACTCTATCTGGTCGATCCTCTTGCACGTAGTGAGAGGCGTCACTCAGTGGCTCGGTTTCATTCATTTTGAGGTATCTCTGCCATTTTTCCATTTCTTCAAGCGGAAAACCTGCGCTATCTTTCATACCCCAGAGGATTTGGGCGGGTAAATCAGATAGCTCGGGTAGTTTAGATTCAATTTCCGCGAGCCAAGATCGGGCTTTCCGAATCTGTCTGGGGAAGATCCATGTTTGTATTCTTGATTTAGGTGTTGGGAAAGGATCGGTATATGCCTTTCTCAAATTTTCCGTGACTTTGTCAGAATGGTAAATCCCGTGTGGAACAATGGTTTTGGCGAAGAAGTTTCGCTGAGTCTGAAGCAAGTATCCGAAGGGCAATCCCCCCATCGCCATAGAAAAAATCTTCATTGGCAGAAGAGTCGCAGGCCAGGCCCAGGTGTTCATTAAGACGATGCCGCGTAAGTTTTCCCTGTTCCGAACCGCGTAGTTAAATCCGATCGGTCCTCCCCAATCCTGGACTACTAAAACAAAATTCTTTAGGTCCAAACGACGAATAAAATCATTGACTGCATCCGATTGCTCTTGTGGCGTAAAACGATAGTTGGAAGGTGCTTTTGACATACCAAACCCCGGGTAATCTAAAGCGATAAGACGAAAATCGCTGCGCAGTTCCTTAATTATATTTCGATAGAGGTAAGACCAAGTGGGATTCCCATGAAGGAGAAGAACTGTCGGCCCTTGTCCTTCGTCAATGTAATGAACGTATCCGTCGCGATAAGGCAGCCAATGATCCTTGAATGGGTATTCCGTAGAATCCACTTCAAATGGTCTTTTCATATCTGTTCACACCCCTTTGTCTTGAAAAATGTTTGCCCATCCCTTGATTCTATTGATAGCTCTTATAGCTCCTTCTCCCTTTGGCGAACCTGTTCGCTAACGTTGTTCAGCATCTTTTTCAGCAGAGAAAGCATAAGCTTATATTCCTCGTCATCCATGCCAGTCCGGCTTTTTCTACTGATATCATGCAATGTTGCCTGAACCTTCGGTAAAACCGCTCTACCTGATTCCGTCAAGTAAAGTAAGCTATAACGCTTATCGGCGGGATCTGTTTCCCTTTTTACATACCCTTCTGCCTCCAGTTTTTTAATCGCCTTTGCCGTCGTTGTCTTGTCAATTAGAAGCTTCTCGCTTAACGCTTTTTGCGAAATCCCTTCTTTTCTCGCAATCGTTAACAAGAAAATATACTGCCCGCTTCCAATTCGATATGGCTGAAGCTGAGCAGAAATTAGGATTTGCATATGACGGTAAATAGCAGAAATGTACATGCCAGGCGGCGCCCCAGCGCTCTCGCTTGAAAGCTTAATCTTATTGTTGTCCACTAAAACATCACCTCCAATAGGATGTCATTGCAACTAATTACAGTATATTTAAAATAGGATGTCATTGCAACTATTATTGGAAAAGTCCCATGTTTTCAGCGCCGCTTGCAAACCTTAAATACTATCTAAAAAAAGAGAAGGAGCTGTCACATATGTTAAATATGACAGCTCCTTCATTAATTGCTTATGCGGTGACAGTTCCTCCAGTTGCACTGTAAACTTGACCTGTAACATAGCTTGCAGCTTCAGAAGCTAAGAAAACGTATATACCTGCTAATTCCACTGGCTGACCCGCGCGTTTTTGTGGGGTAGGCGGTGTGCTTTTACCAAATTTCGGGATATTTTCACTTGGCTGGCCTCCTGAAATTTGTAGCGGTGTCCAAAACGGTCCAGGAGCTACGGAATTTACCCGGATTCCTTTGGAAGCTAATTGACCGCCTAGTGCTTGGGTAAATCCAATAATGGCTTTCTTGGTAACTGCGTAGTCTAATAGCATTGGGCTTGGATTGTAACCTTCTACTGAAGATGTTGTGATAATAGAAGCACCTTCAGGTAAATGCGGTAACGCAGCTTTCACTACCCAGTATAGCGAGAAAACATTAATGGCAAAGGTTTTTTCGATTTGTTCAGTTGAAAGATCAGCGATATTCTCTACGGCTTGTTGTTTACCAGCAACTAATGCTAATATATCTAATCCGCCGAGTTCAGCATTTGCTTTTTCAACTAAATCCTTACAGAAGGTTTCATCGCTCAAATCACCAGGTATGAGGACTGCTTTTTGCCCTTCGGCTTCAATCAGATTTTTTACTTCCTCAGCATCAGGCTCTTCTACCGGTAAATAATTGATCGCGACATCTGCTCCTTCTCGGGCATAAGCAATAGCAGCAGCACGTCCAATACCAGAATCACCACCAGTCACAAGAGCCTTCCTGCCATTTAGTTTTCCAGAACCTTTGTAACTCTTTTCACCGCAGTCTGGCAGAGGATTCATTTGTCCTTGTAATCCAGGTGGTTCTTGGTACTGTTCAGGGAATTCATCGTGAAAATACTGTGTTAATGGATTTTTAAGATCAGACATAACTACCGCTCCTTTTTAACTAAAATTTAAGGTATATTTGTAGCGTACCCATGATAAAAGTTCATAAAACATATATTGAAAGTTATTCGGAATCGATATATATAAAAAGGAAGTCATTTGAAGAGCTATTCAAAATAGGGTTTTTATACTTTGAAGCAATACAATCACATTTCAACCTGTCATTTCTAATTAAAGAAAACGCTTTATTAATTTTGTTATCAAAATTTGAGGGTATATTTGTGCCAAAGTTTCTTGACATAAATATACCCTCATTCTGGGAAAAAGTCCTATCAGCATCCCTATTAACTGGATCATACTTCGTTACTCTCCAAAAATACAACGGCCACTCTATCCTTCTAAATCAATAAAACTACAAGTCATCTAATGTAATTACATCACCGTTTCCTGCGTTGACCCCATATTGACAATCTAATTTTCCGCATAAAACATATTGTTTTTGTTTAAAGTCGTAGACGTAGATTGGTGTTAGCTCATATAATTCTTTGATTTTTTCATACGCTTCTTCTATATCTATTGTTACTTTTTCAGGTGGTAGAAATTGATCAAGAAATTCCCACATCAGTTTGTTGTCCATGTAATTTAATACTTGGATGCTCTGTGCATCAATCATGACCAGAAGTTTTCTCTGAAATACACGAATGTCTTGATTAGTTGCTCTCAAAGTTGCATGGATAAAGCCATTCTCTCGATGTAAAGTCTTTAGTATCCATTTTCCAGTATCGTTAGGAAATTCCTGACGTAAAAAGTCTCTCACTGCCATTACACACTTCTCTTGTTCTACCTTTGTTATTGGAAATGATTCAGGAGATGGTTCATATGAAAATGCTTGTTCTGCTGTCACATCCTCAATCAAGTTAATCTCTTTTCTATCAAACGGTTTATTTAACGGCGTATCCCATTGAATGATTTGGTCTATTTTCAAAAGTGACTTTATATCTACAATAAGTTCAAACGGAATGGTCGATGTCTGGTCATTCATGACATAAATTTCTTCCACCGCGTAAACGGGAAATAACCTTTTCTGTTTAAATGAAGGAAATTCAATCAATTTCAATTGTTCTTTTGCCATATGTTCTACCATTTCAAGGGAAAGTGAATTGGTCTCTTCTTTTACTTTTTCTTTAGAAGGAAACTGACCATGAACAGAGAAAAAGGTGAGCTTCCCTTCCTGATCAAATTCAATTTCAATTGACCCTGAAGGAGAAACAGCCGCACCATCTATACATTCTTTAAAAAACAGCCTCCCCTTTTCTTCTTTTTCCAGTTGAAATTGGCGACCATACGCTAACCCTGTTTCCTGCTCAATCCATTTAATAATGTCGTTTTTATGAAGATTAGAAAATGCCTCATCATCTGCATAAGACTTACCTCGGACAAAAATAACACTCTTAAATTTACGGCTTTTCACGTCAATACAAATAACTGCTGTACCTTCTAACCATCCTCTTGTTCAAGTACGTGATTAGGAAACCACTCCATACATAGTGTATATAGCGTATCATTGAAAATGTTTACGTTCCGATCGAAACTATGTGTTTTTAAATAGTAGTTATCTAATCTAAACTTTGATTTTGCATAATCAATTAATTCCTTTATCCTTGGATTCATTTGAAATACCTCGCTTTTAAGATTATTTCAAAACCTATAAGCAGAAAGATTATTTAAAACGTTGATTAATCTCCTCACGATAATATTCATCAACCCAATTCGTGTATTTCTCATATAACGGTCGTATCGTCTCTATGTCATTCGCTATGACTTCACACCCTCTATCATCATAAATAAAAAAGATAACACCTTTCGTAACGTTAATAAAAAATTCATCTGGATAATTTAAGTCATTAAATCTTGGCTTTAATGACTGGAAATCCTGGTTACAAATTGCTTTCAGCAAAGGATCTCGTATATCTTGTTTGCGGCATTCTAAAGAAAATTGGCAGGTACAATACGACTCAGCATCATCTTCATCATCAAACATATAGGGAAGAGTTTCTTGCTTCAAACGAAACAGGACATTTTTATTTTTTATGTAATGGTTATAGATTTTGACTTTCTTTTTACTTCTTTTTGCATGATTCCTATTCTGATAGATATTTGATACAAATAGAATTTTATCATCAGCTGAGAAAATATCATGAAAAAGTGACAATGCTTGATGATATACTTGATTAAAATAGTCTGAGTTTAGTTCGTCTGTTCCGCTTTTAAATGGGGAGAGACCCTGAGCGAATTCAAAATGAATACCTAAATCCCATTGATGATAAAGACTTGCTTTAAAACGAGCCCGGGAAAGATATTGTTAATATAGTCTCTTAATTCCATAGTACATGTCTCCATTTAGATCAAGTTAAGGATTCCCCTCATAATTTTCTGCTTTTTTCTCCCGACTTAATAATAATATCCACGTTTCTTGCACTGCCATTATCAATGTGGTTTTCTGTATTCGACACATCTATATTAGATTCGATCTTCACATGTTTTCTCGCATTTGCTTTTAACTTCACCTCATAAGGCGCATTGTTATTCAAGAGCGAGACCATTGGATAATCATTTTTATTTTCATAAAATTCAACAGTGAACCCCACATCATTTCTACTGTAATTATCAAAAGTAAGCTCACATTCCCCGTGTAATGTTCTTTCATTAATCATATCAAAGCCACAATTACTTAGGCCACGGTCATAGGAAACAGCGTAAATGCCTGTTGCAAATGTTCTTTGATAGGAACCGGCAATCATCGACGGTGCAAAAATTGAGATAATAATAGCAATCAATACGATTCGCCCATGATATTTTTCTAATGATTTCGCCAGTAAAAATAAACCCGTAATCAAAAGTATTAATGAGACAACTCCAACAAATTGTAATCCATCATCTGTCTGAACAGGTATATTCAGCACCTCAACAACTGCCTCACCATAAGGACTTTCGTGCGGAAAAGGGAAATTTAACGCCATAGATGCAATAAAAAAATGAGAGCAAAATATATCATTTTTTTATTTTTTATCATATTAACCACCCTTAATTTCAGGTATTTTATGGTAATCGTACGTCCGACCACGCATGCTCTTTTATATCCTACGAACACCAACGCTTCAAGTTTCAATCTACGGCAAAAAAGCGTCTCTACTTTTAGTAGAGACGCCGTAAACTTAAATCTAAAGCTCAATTTTAGTATTAGTTATTTTACTAGATTTAAAATTAACTTACCCGGCATTTTCTTTCGTATCATCAGGAGCAACCGTGATACCTGTTGTTTCTTCAAAATCGTATAAATTGGACGGCAAATCTGTGAACCGTTCTAATTCATTATAAGCTGGAATTCCATGATATGACATATCCAGACCTTCTTCCTCTTCACGTTCACTTGCTCGGAAACCGACTGTCTTTTCACATACTTTCGCAACAATCGTACCGCCGACAAGACCCCAAACAACTACTACGGCTGCACCTAATACTTGTATTAATAGAAGAGAAGCATTCCCCGTCATGAAAAGACCTTCAGATGTATCGAACAATCCAACTGCAATGGTTCCGAATACGCCAGTAAATCCATGTACAGCGACTGCTCCCACTGGATCATCCACTTTGAGCTGATCTACTAATAAAGTCGCAAAGATCACAATTAGACCGCCGATTGCACCGATGACAATCGCACTCAAATGAGAGACGAAAGCACATCCGGCAGTTATCGCCACCAAGCCTGCTAACACGCCATTAATGGTCATACTCGGATCAGCTTTCCCGAATTTCTTCAACGTCATAAACAGGGCAGCCGTTCCTCCACTTGCTCCTGCCAGCATTGTGTTCAGGGCAATCGATGCAAGACTAGTGTTAGAAGCATCTAATGTGCTTCCTGCATTAAAGGCAAACCAGCCGAACCATAAAATAAACGCTCCTGCAGAAGCTAATGGAATGTTGCTGGGTGCAAATACATTGGCACTGCCATCTGAATTAAATCTTCCATTTCTCGGTCCCAGCAGTTTTGCCATTGCAAAAGCAATAAATCCACCTACCGCATGAATCGTAGCCGAACCAGCAAAATCCTTCATTCCTAATTGCGCTAACCAACCATCACTGTTCCAGATCCAATGACCTGATAGAGGATAAATGATGAGACAAATAAGTGCTGCTGTTAATACATAAGCTTTAAAATTCATACGTTCAGCAACGGCACCTGACACAATAGAAATACAAGCTACTGCAAATCCGATTTGAAACAATACATAAGCAGCACTTGGTAATTCAATCGAAAGAGCAATCTTTTCCGGACTTCCAAATAAAGTCGTACCAATCAATCCAAAAGCATCTTGCCCATACATAATTCCAAATCCAACTAACCAAAATGCTAAGACTCCCACTGTCAAATCGACAAATATTTTCATAGTTACATTGACTGCATTTTTCGTTCGAACAAAACCAGCCTCCAGTAAACTAAAGCCACCCTCCATGAACAATACCATTGCCGCAGCGATAACAATCCATACGGTGTTTAAATAGATAAGTTCCATAAAAGTTACCCTCCCAGATTAACTACGTCATCAATATCAAAGTCTTTTGTGCCTGTTCGAATGTTATAGGCTTCAAATATCGGATAAACATAAATTTTACCGTCGCCCGCTTCTTCTGTTTGGGCAGAATCAATAATGGTATCAATCGTTGGCTTGACCATATGATCCGAAAGGACAATCTCCAGTTTCACTTTTGGATGAAGAGTCACTTTATAGTTTTTCCCACGGTAAACTCCCTGGGTATCCTTTTGTTTTCCTCGTCCGACTACCTGAGATACTGTAAAACCAGTAATACCTATATTTTTTAGCCCTTTAATCGTCTCAGTGAGCTTTTCGGGTCTTATTATCACTTCAATCTTTTTCATAATAACGCAACTCCTTGTAAGGATTTCTAACATTATACGATATATAATATAACGCAATGCAAAAGTAAGTCAATGGAATATAAAAGCAAATTGAAAATATTACGAATATTTTTAAAGCGTTTACATTTATCTTAAGTTTATATCAAGCAAGAAGACCGCCTTGTCAAAGGCGGCCTTCGCTTTTATTTCTTATTAATCTCCCTTTAGGTATGCTTTAGCTTTTAATTGATTCAGACAACTTCAATCACACTTGATTCAATGTTTCCGCAAAAATACGATACTGCAGGTCTGCAACATTTTTTATGAACGCTTGATCATGAGAGACAAATACAATCGTTCCTTCATATGCAGCGATAAACCGCTCTAATGCTTCAATCGCATGAATATCCAAGAAATTGGTAGGTTCGTCTAACAATAGAATGTTATATTCCCCTAAGAACAGGTGACAAAGTTGGAGGCGTATCGCTTCTCCACCACTCAATGACTTTACACTTTTTTGCAAATCAGTACCGACAAACTGCATCGAATGTAAAACACTTCTTAGAAATCCTTCATCATATTCTGAGCGATTTTTTACAAATTGCAGTACCGATTCATCACTTGAAAATTGATAGCTCATTTGGCGGAAATAACCGATTTTTGCTTTTGGTGAAATGGTTAAACCAGCCTCGCCATTTGCAATATGGTGAAGCAATGTACTTTTACCACTGCCATTTGCACCTGAAATCGCTATTTTTTTGCCAAGCAGCTGGAAGCTCACTTCGTCCAATAACACTTTATCCTCAACTTGAAGAGTTAATCGGTCCGCCATAACCGGAAACTTATTATGCAATTCCAATGCTTTTGATTGGCGAAACATGATTTTCTTTTCCGCCTGTACGGCTTCGACTTCCTGGAGTTTTTCCATTCGCTGTTCAATCGCTTTTGCGGCGCGCTGTACGGCTTTTTGGCTCGTGCCTTTCGATTTCGTCATAAACGACTTGTACGGTTTTGCATTCGCTTCTTTTTTCGACATACTTCCTGCTTGAGTGATTTTTTCAGCTTTTTTCATTTTTTCTTGTACTGCTTTTTCAAGTCGGCTTTTTTCTTTGATGAATTGTTCATGAGCTTGGCTCTGTTGATCACGTTCTAGCTGCTTCTGTTTCATGTATTCGCTGTAATTGCCGGTATAAACCTGAATTTTGCCGTCACGTACTTCCCAAATCGTTGTGACGAGCTCATCTAGGACAGCGCGGTCATGACTAATCAACACAAGTGCTCCGTAGTAATATCGTAATTCATCAAGTAAGAAAGTAATACCGCCTTGATCCAAGTGTGTTGTCGGCTCATCGATTAGTAACGCCTCGTAATAATGCGTAAACAATTGTGCAAGCTTCAGCCTTGTTTGCTCCCCGCCGCTTAACTGATCAGAATTTTTCGGAACTCCCAGTCTTCCGAGTAACGCCGCATCAGCTTCTGCAACTGCAGGAGCTTCAAGCTGCTCAAAATAACCTTGCTCTACGTAACAATTAACTTTTCCACTTGTCGGTTGAATTTTACCAGCAAGCAGCTTTAATAACGTGCTTTTCCCTGCACCGTTTTTCCCGACGATGCCAATCCGGTCAAATTGATGTACAGCTAATCGTTCAATCTTTAATACTTCTTTATCTAAATATGTCACTTCGACATTTTCTAATTCAAAACATATTTGTTCCATATTCGCTACCTCCGAAATTTATTATTTCGTATCGATAGCTAGGATCGATACGAGCTTCTATTTCAAGCTCGTATTAATAGAATAATAAGAATTGCATCTTTCTTTCCCCCTCTCCTCACTTAAGCTTCATAGCCATCACTGCATTTAGACTAATCAGAACACCGGTTATAGTAAATAGTGCGGCAACACTCGTTAATTCCGTAAATACTCCAGCTAACCCCAATCCAACCGTAAGTAACGATAAACTTGTAACAAAACTAAATACTCGCCCAAGTAAATGAGGTTCAATTTCCGACTGGATATACGAATAGAATGGAGCTGAAAATAATGGACCAGATAATCCAACCAAACAACTCAGTACAACAAACACATAGAAAATGGACGGTGATAGCAAACCAGAAATAAATAATGCAACGCCTATCAGCATCATCCCGGCTGCCATTGTTTTAATTTTATCAAAACGATCCCCTAATACACCTAACAATGAAGCTCCTACAATTAATCCAATCGCAAATGCAATCTCAACAATTCCTGCTTCTACTACACCTTTTGCAAAATGATTACGTACCATAAGCGGAAAGTAAGTGCCTATAGGAATGTATAGGACAGCTACAACTGTCATTACTATTGTTAACCTCAGTAAAAGGCGATGTTTCACAATCACACGATATCCTTCTTTCATTTCACCAATAAAACTGCCTGACACCTCTTCTGTCGTTCTCGGTACTCTTGGGATGTGAATAAACAGTAAAACGCTACAAGCAATAACAGCACCTAATACATCGAACAATAACACCCATTCAAGCGAGCTAACTGCAAGTAATGACATTCCCACTGCCGGTCCTGATATTGGACACCGAACTTATCATCTGTCCCCAGCCTGCAACCTTTGTCAGGTGCTTTTCAGGTGCAAGCAGCGGCACAGAGGCTTGCATTGCCGGCATATGAAAGGCAGTTGCAAGTGAACGAACGACTAACACGAGTATTACTAACACGATACTGGGTTCACTAAAATACATCGATGTAAATAATAGTAAACTGCCTAATGCAACAATCATATCTGCAAGTATCATTATCATTTTACGAGAGTGACGATCTATAATTGTTCCAGCTAACGGGCCAACTAATGCTTGTGGTAAAAAGCCTGCTACCCCTGCCAAAGCTAATAAAAGTGGTGAGCCTGCTGTATCTGTTAACCACCAAATGATACTAAATTGAACAGCAGCACTACTCAGTAATGAAAAGAACTGCCCTGTATATAACGCAAAAAATATCCTTTTCCAATTTTGATTTTCCATTAGTAATCGATACCTCCTAAATTTACGTATCGATTCTTCACCGATACGAGCTTTTCTTGCTAAGCTCGTATTAATAGAAAAGTAACATCATCATGTAAAATCTCTCCAATAACTTTTTAAAGCTGCCTAATTTCTTTCTCACAGAATCGTAAATATTTCTTTTGCTAAGAAAATTATACAAAAAAGAAAGGCAGAATGATCCACCTTTCTTCACTTTACATATTTGTATTTGAAATGAAGATTATTAAAAAAGGGCAGACTAATCCCGTTTACTCTGCATACACAAACAGAGTCTTTGAACGTATTAAATTACTGGTTCAAAGATTGGAATCGAAGTCTCATTGAATACATATTTTAATAATCCTCCTTAAGATTTTAACACACAGTATTTATAGAGTTCCTTTTTGAAAAGTCAATAACACTTATTCTCCTAATGTGCAGCGTTAATTGAGGCTAATCAAAACCGCTTTCGGAAGAAAAAATTGTTCATATGGTTGGCTTAGGATTAAGAAGGCTTTCTCAAACGAAGAAAAGCAGGATACTCTAGGAATTGACGAGATTCCAGAAAGAGAGGATACCCCACTATGATTACAAAATCAGCTTGATAAGTTAATCACTGGCTTCTTGAAGGAACAATTAGAAAAATCAAATCGAATATCCTGAGCTAAACCTTCTGCGAAAAAGGCTATCTTCACGTTTGCCCCGTTGCAGCATCTTGATTGGAAGTTGAAGTTATCGTTTGTTTTTCACGAAACATTCCCTCCGATTTTGCCATAGCTACTGTCGCCAAGGCATTTCCTACTACATTAGTTGCAGTTCTAGCCATATCCATAATAAAATCAACAGCCATCAGTAAAGCAATACCTTCAAGTGGTAAACCTATAATGGCAGAAACACTTGTTAGGATAACGATAGCTCCTGAAGGGACAGCTGCCACTCCCTTCGTAAGTAACACAAGCAATAGAACAATGTGAATCTGTTCTACTACTGAGAGATCAATGCCATAAGCATTAGCTAAAAATATGATAGCAGGCGCCATATACACCATTCCTCCATCTAGATTAAATGAATAACCAAGAGGTAATATAAATGAGACGACTGAATTTTTTGCTCCATATTGTTCTAAACGTGCCGTAAGAGGAGCAAATACTGACTCTGAACTTCTAGTGGTAAATGCTATCAATAATAAATCTTTAATCTCTTTAATTAATTCTAAATAACGAATACGGTAGATGCGGGCTATAATTGGAAAGATAACCAACAAAACAATAGCTAGCCCGGCATATGTAACAAGGATTAAATCAAGCAGGGTACTTAATTTATCAAATCCATAGGTAGCCATACTATAAGCAATAGCACCAAAAACGCCAATAGGAGAAAATTTAATAACATATTCTAAAACTTTAAACATTACTTTAGAAAGAGCTTCAAGTACATCTTCAATTGCCTGCGCCTTCCCCTTTAATGATCGAAGAGCAAGTCCAAAGAAAACACCAAAATAGACTATGGCTAATAAATTCCCTTCAGAAAAGGCAACAAATATATTAGAAGGTATTATATGAAGTAAAAATTCTCTAAAATCAATTTCTTTTCCAACAATACCATCCAGAGCATCTTTATTTCCATCTGAAAGATCTGCTCCCATTCCAATGTGCGTGAAGTTTGCAAGTAATAATGACATAATAATAATTAAAGTTGTAACAATTTCAAAATAGATAATAGCTTTAATAGAAAGTCGCCCTAGTGCTCTCGACGATTTAATTTGCGCGATACCTAATACAATTAAAGGGAAAATTAATGGCACTATCGTCATTTTAATCATGTGGATAAAAGCATCCCCTAAAATTTTCGCCTCTGCACCCAACGTTTTATTTATAGATCCTAAAATTAGGCCTAATACCAGAGCAATTGCGATTTGAAGCCATAAAGGAATTTTTTTCATGATTGCCTCCCTTAAATATAATATTTTGATTTGTCTTGAAATAACCTTGTTTATACTAGGCTCTGTTCTTTTCTACAATCCTCTTAGTTATTGATAAAAATTTCTCCACTTCTTCAACACTATTGCAGTGTAATGGAGATATTCTTAGCGCACCTTTCATTCCAAAGGATTCGAGTATCCTTTTTGAATAAATACTTGTTGCCACGCGCGCATATAAGATTACTCCTTCCTCTTCATATTGGCGGACAGCTTCTTTATAATCTAAACCTTCTAAACTAATTGCGACAATGAAGTCTCTTTTTGATAAATCTTTATAATCAAGATGAACGGTTACTCCAGTTATATCTCTTAATCCTCTAAGGTTAGCTGTTCCATTTAACAGGATATCGAGCAAAGTCCTTTCTTGTAAGGAGATCTTACTCATTCCTTCAACAAACAAATCTCTTCTATCTTGACTTGTAATAAATTGGGACCCAATCCAACACACGTAGTCAACAATTTCGCTTACGACAGCAAAATGGGCCGGTGCTGGACTTCCAAGTTCCCATTCACCCTTTTCTTTCCCAGTAAGCTTGTGATGGGGTAGACGGGCAGCTCTATTAGATAGATAAGAAATTCCACAACCTCTGACACCAAAAAATTTGTAAGGAGCAAAGTTCATCGCATCAACAGGTGTTTTTTTAAGATCTATCACACCATGTGGCGCATGTTGTACGGCATCCACAATAATAAACAAATCTGGATTGATCTTTCTTGCTTCTGTAACAATCGTTTCGATGTCTAAAATAGCACCAGAAATATTTGATGCATAAATAACACTTAGCAGACTGGTGTCCTTGTCTATAAGTTTCATTATTTCTTCTACATCTACCCCACCTGTAACAGGGTTTGTCTTGGCAACACGAAATTCCTTACCTAACTTATCTGCATAAAACTTCGCTGAGTCAAACGCTGAAGGATGCTCCAATGCTGTCGTAACAATGTTTGTTCCCTCAATATTTTCCGCAATAATCCCTGTGATTTCGAATATTGCTTGAGAGGCAGTAAGATACGTTGCAATACTTCCATCTTTAGCATTGATTATAGTACGTATATCATTTGTTCCCTTTTCTTGAATATCAATTAAATATTTTGCGGTTTCATGTTCTCTCTCAGGACAATCAGGAATTGAATCGAGCTTCGTAAAAATCTCTGTCGCTCTCTTTAATCGAAAAGATCCCCCTGCGTTATCAAAAAATATTCTCTTTTTTTGCTGTATAGGGTCTTCTTCAATATAATTAAACTTCTTTCTAACTTCGTTTAGAATTTCATTACTAAACAAAAATCCCGTATCTAACCTTTCCATAAAAACCTCCTGTAGCATATTTTCGATTGAATTTTAAAACTAATCAGAAAATATCAGTCATACTTTCACAATTTCAATTAAAATTCAGTTGAATCACATCCTTAAAATAAATATTTGATCTTATTAGTTGATGAACTTATTATACTTAGTATTACAAGTGGTGTCATAGTTACTGTTAGAATATCTAACTATGAACCTCTTTATATAGTTACACCTTCATAAGCTTATTATAATTAGTATTACAATTGCATCAATTATAAGTTTTATTAATTTAAGCTAAATTCAGCGTTCCATTGTATTATTAGGTATATGCTATACTTACATTAATATATCACAGCAATACAATTTGATTTTTTCATTCAAAATTATCATATATATCTTACATTAAACGAAAGTGAGAGACCTTTTATGCGTGAAATAATGAGTAAAAAACCTCTTCATAAAATCATTTATGATGAGATAGTTGATAAAATTGAAAATCAATTCTATAAAGTCGGAGATATATTGCCTTCAGAATCGGAAATGGAAAAGTTATTTAAAGCTAGTCGTACTCCTGTTAGGCAGGCATTAAAACAGCTTGAAATGGATGGATTCATTTACCGTTATCAAGGAAAAGGGTCCTTTGTAGCAAACTATAAGCCCATCGGTCAATGGACCACTATGACTGGATTTAAAGAATTATATAAAGAAGAGTGGAAAAAGATTTCAGCAAGAACCATTGAAGTAAATAAAATCCAGTCCCCTTATTACGCGAATCTTCTTGAGATAAATAGCGACGAGGAAATTATCCACTTAAAAAGGGTACGTTTTTTTAATGGAGAACCTATTATTTATTTAGAACATTTTTTAACCCCAGAGCTTCCACTAGAGATATTTAAAAAGGATTCTACATTTATTTCTATAGACCAGTTATTGAATGAGGAACAGAACATTGAATTCACATCGATAAAAGAAGAGATTGAAGCAGTATCAGCAAATAAAGATGTGGCTGAAACCTTAAAGATTGAGGCAGGTATACCTGTATTAAATAGTACTAGAGTTTCTTTCGACAGTTTATTAAAACCTATTGATGTAACTGTAAACTTTTTCCAAAGTCAGAAATGGAAATATAGAATTCAATTCAACAAACAATAATTCATCATAGATGATATACCATGTCATAAACGGCGTTTAGTTATTAATACTTTAGTAGATAAGCCTTGTTTATTCTCGTATATCATTTAAAAAAATATGAATTAAAGCGAAGGATAATTGCTTGCAGCCTAATGAATGGGGATGGGATTTATACCGGGTAAGAAAAATTCAAGAATACAATCATTCTAATTCCTATTCAATTATTAGAGCGAGAATTTTCCGGAAATCCGTATACGGAGGTTCGAACTTTCTCATTAGATACATTGCCTCAAGAATATCCGCAATACAAGAATACATTTGTATTAGCTGAACCTGCTACTCCTTTAATGTTTTAAAGTTAAAAGGAATTGATACAACATAGAATTATCAAGTTACAGGCTCTGATAAAGCATATGGCGACGATGAACTAACATATGTGGGATTAAGTATGCAAGCTGATATCCATGGAGATTTCCATTATGTATGGCTTTTAAAAGAGAAACTTCCGTTAACGTTTTAAGGTATTAATCTCAATCACAATTCACCCATTCAATTTATAGATTCAGAAGATCGTTTAAAAATTTCATATTTTAACAAAAAGAGTCCTCTTTCACAAGAAGACTCTTTCCCTCATTTTATTTCACCATGCTAATTTTACCTTTTGATTTTCTGATTGCCAGATTTCTTTTCGGCTGCCCGATAAACCAGTATGCAGCACCAACAAACAATGCACCGCCAACAATATTTCCGAGTGTTACCGGTATTAGATTATGCACGAGTCCAGCCCAAGTAATGGTCTCGGGATGTGGCAATAGCAACGCCAATAAAAGCACGGTCATATTCGCGATACTATGTTCATATCCGGAGGAAACAAAAGCAAATAGGCACCAAAAAATAAGAATGATTTTAGCCGATTCACTTTTGGTTTTCATCGCCATCCAAATGGCTAAACATACCAGCCAGTTACAAAGGATTCCCCGAAAAAATAGATTAGAAGTAGATAAGTGCATTTTTTTGTTGGCAGCTTCATACAGAAAATGATCCATCGGAAGGTTAGAAAAAATTCCTGATCCGATAATTAATAAGCACAATACGAGAGCACCAAAAGCATTTCCAGCATAACAGTATACCCAATTCCTAAGTGTATCTATTATGGTTGACTTACCGGATAACGTGCTGATTGTATAAATCATATGATTTCCAGTAAATAGTTCAGCTCCAGAAAACACCACCAAAAGCAAAGCTAACGCGAAAGACACACCCATGATCATTGTAGTGAACGGAGACTTCACAGCCGAAAATTGCCCGCCTAAGATAAAAATAAGGACAATGCCAAATCCCACATAGGCACCTGCAAGACTGGATGATAATAAATAACGCATAGGATATTCCAGAATCATCTTTGTTTTTTGTTCTGCTAAATTCCCCATTGTTTCTAGCGTTTCCTTATACATATTCGAACTCCTATCCATAATGCTGTATAGATGTAAAAATAAAGTTACCTTCAAAGGAAAGAGATTCACCAGAAAAAGAAGCTTCTAAGTTATTAAGTTGCACTTTGTCCTTTAGATTCCTTATGAAGGACTTTTCCTTGGCTTCCCTGCTCCTTTTTGTCCTTCAGAACCCTTATGAAGGACTTTTCCTTGGATTTCCTGCTCTTTTTTGTCCTTCAGAACCCTTATGAAGGACTTTTCCTTGGATTTCCTGCTCCTTTTTGTCCTTCAGAACCCTTATGAAGGACTTTTCCTTGGCTTTCCTGCTCCTTTTTGTCCTTCAGAACTCCTATGAAGGACTTTTCCTTGGCTTCCCTGCTTTTTTTGTCCTTCAGAACACGTACAGTGCTTTTAATAAAAATTCTCATAATCACATCTATTATTTTCAAAGAAAGTATTCCACAATCACCCAGAACAAAATCGCTATTTATATGCTAATCAATTAAAAGTATTGAAGTTCTTTTATACAGCCGCTTGATTGAAACCAATCCAGCTTTTCTCTTAATTTCACCACTTCTCCCACCACAATAATCACCGGAGACTTAAATTGTACTTGCTCGGCTTCTTGAGCAATATTCCACAATTGGCCGCTAAGTACCTCTTGCTTGTCCATCGTTCCCCATCGAATGAGAGCTACAGGGGTATCGGCCTGTCTGCCGTACATCATTAATTGCTCCTGGATTCTGGGCAGATTGCTCATTCCCATGTAGAAAACGACAGTATCGACACCCTTAGCCAAATGCTCCCAAGGGATATCCGGTGCATCTTTGTCCGTTCTGCGGTGTCCGGTAACAAACGTCACAGAAGCTGCGTGATTCCGGTGGGTTAGAGGAATGCCAGCGTATATGGGGGCTGCAATGCCTGATGTAACACCAGGCACGATTTCAAAAGGAATGTGGTGATCAGCGCAATACTCCGCCTCTTCCCCGACACGGCCAAATATGCTCGGATCCCCGCCCTTTAATCGGACAACGGTCTTTCCCTGCCTAGCGTAATCGACTAAGATGTCATTAATTTGCTCTTGTGGAATGGTGTGATGGTCCTTTCGTTTTCCGCAATCGATTCGCACCGCCTCTTTTGGTGCATATGCCAGAAGCTCCATGCTAAGCAATCGATCATAAACCACCACATCTGCTATGCCAAGTACCTCCATCCCTTTAACCGTGATTAACTTCGGATCTCCAGGTCCAGCCCCTACAAAAAAAACTTTGCCTTGTTCCCCCATATACGAGCACCTCTTTTCTTTTTATTTCACCATATTATGTCAGAATATAAACGTCGTCACCTTCAACTGCTACTTTATACGTTTTCACACATCCGTGATCCGGAGCTTGGACCTGGCCGCCTTCCAAATCAATTTTCCAATCATGGAGCGGACAGAATACAAATTCCCCTGAAACGATTCCCTCTGCCAGCGGACCTTCCTTATGAGGACAGCGGTTTTCTACTGCCTTGAAACGACCATTGGAAAGTCTAAAAACCGCCAAAGCAATTCCCTGTACTTCTACAACCTTGCCTACATCTACTACGAAGTCGTTAACTACTCCAACCTTCACTTGTGTTTTAACACCCATCAGACTTCCCCCTCCTATTTGACATTTACAGTATCAAACATTTTGCGTACTTCTTGTTCCTCAATGGCTTCTTTCCACGGATCTTTGGTTACAGCCAACGCTTTATCCATCCGCTCAATTAGTTCTTGACGCATATCCGCATCTGCAAGAACCTTCTTAATCTCTTCTAAGCCGACACGTTCCACCCAGTGAGACGTTCTTTCCAAATACTTCGCCGTTTCTCGGTAATACTGCATAAATGCCGCAGACCATTCCAAGACCTCTTCTTTCGTTTTGACCTTTACGAACAGGTCACCGCCACGCAAATGGACACCGCCGTTTCCGCCGACATAAAGCTCCCAGCCGCCATCTACTCCCACGACACCTATATCCTTGATGCCAGATTCGGCACAATTACGCGGGCAAGCTGATACAGCCATTTTTACCTTGTGAGGAGTCCATAGGCGTTCGAAACGTTTTTCCATATCAATCCCCATTTGGATCGAATCCTGTGTGCCAAATCGGCAAAAGTTTTCTCCGACACAAGTCTTTACCGTACGTAAGGCTTTCGCGTAAGCATGACCAGAAGGCATATCTAAATCGGCCCACATATTAGGAAGATCCTCTTTCTTCACGCCTAATAAGTCGATTCGCTGACCTCCTGTAATTTTTACCATCGGAACACGATACTTATCGGCAGCATCGGCAATTTTCCGCAGTTGTTCAGGATTAGTAACTCCTCCATAGATCCGTGGAACAACGGAATACGTTCCGTCATTTTGGATGTTGGCATGAAGCCGCTCATTGACAAACCGAGAATGGCGCTCATCCTCATGATCTTCCGGCCAAACCATACCCAAGTAGTAATTCAGAGCTGGACGACATTTCGAGCATCCACCTTCGTTTTTCCATTCCAGAACATTCATAACCTCTTTACTAGTGGTCAGATTTATCGAACGAATTGCCTCCACGACTTCATCTCGACTTAACGTGGTGCAGGAACAGATTGGTTCTTTTTCGTCCGCTTCAAAACTATCTCCCAGCGTGCACTGCAGCAACTCCTGAACCAACGGCTTACATCCTCCGCAGGATCGGGAAGCTCCTGTACAACCCTTAATTGCTTCTACAGAATCCAATCCCTGCTCTTCGATCGCTTGGACAATAGTTCCTTTGGTCACACCGTTACAGCCGCAGATCAATTCATCGTTCGCCATGTCAGCTACTAAATTGGAAGAACCGCTCTTCTCGCCGTCGCTTTCTCTGCTAAGCAAAGGCTTCAATTCTGCAGCATCTGCTCCATTTCGAATCATCTGGAACAAACGTGATCCGTCGCTTGTATCTCCAAAGAGCACCGCACCGATCACCTTATCGTCCCTGACGAGAACCTTTTTATAGACTCCGCTGAAATCATCTTGATAACGATAAGCCCGCGTATCTTCTTGATCGACAAATTCGCCAGCTGAGAATACGTCGACGCCTGACACTTTCAATTTCGTAGATAAGACCGATCCTTCGTACGGATTCGTTTCCACTCCGCTAATACGTTTGGCAAGCACTGCACCTTGTTCATACAGCGGGGCGACCAAGCCATATACTGTACCGCGATGCTCCGCACACTCTCCAACCGAGTAAACATTCTTAACATTGGTTTCTAGATAGTCATTGACGACGATCCCGCGGTTCACTTCAACGCCATGCTCTTTAGCCAAAGCGACATTCGGGCGGATCCCCACAGCCATAACCACCAAGTCTACATCCAACTCGCTTCCATCTTTAAAACGAAGTCCTTCCACACGATCGGCACCGTATAACTCCTCGGTTTGCTTACTCATCAAGAACTTCATGCCCTGATCTTCCAACTCAGCCTGAAGTAATTTACTAGCAGTTGGATCGAGCTGGCGTTCCATTAACGTATCAAAAACGTGGATGACCGTGACGTCCATTGAAAGATTCAATAGGCCGCGAGCCGCTTCCAATCCCAATAAGCCGCCTCCGATGACAGCTGCCTTCTTATATTTTTTAGAAGCTTCTACCATCATCTCGCAATCTTTTATATCTCGGTACGATATAACTCCAGGTAAATTAACACCTGGCAAAGGAAGCATAAAAGGGTTTGAACCGGTAGCCAAAATCAAATCATCGTACTTCTGCTCGATGCCTCCATCGGTATAAACACATTGATTTTCAGTATCAATCTTCGTTACCGTTTGGCCGGTATGCAGCTGAATGTTGTTGTCCTTATACCAATCCCAGTTATTAATGATGATATCCTCAAATTTCGAGTCTCCTCCAAGTACATAAGAGAGTTGAATCCGATTATAGTTTGGGTGGGGCTCAGTTCCAAAAATAGTAATATCGAATGATTCATCTGAAATCTTCAATATATGCTCAATGCAGTTGACCCCTGCCATTCCATTCCCGACTAACACTAGTTTTCTTTTACTCACGATTCTCTCCTCCTGACACTTTTAGTTCTGTTCTATTTTATATAGAAGTCAAGAATACCTCTATAAACGTGTCAGGTTTTCTAACATGGAATATTATCGCAGTTTACTAGTATTTTATGGTTATGATAAGATAGAAGCATCATGTTTAATAGGAAGGTATGACTTTTGTGAAAGCACCCTTGTCAAAGGACGTTTATGAATACTTAGCGGAATTTAGATATCAAATAAGAAAATTTCTTCACTTTAGTGAAGCTGCTGCACGAAGTCATGGTCTCACTCCCAAACAACATCAGCTGTTATTGGCCGTTAAAGGATTTCCCGGACGGGATTATGTCACACCCCGTGAATTAGCGGAACGTTTGCAAATTACTCACCACGCCTGTGTAGGTCTAATTGATCGATGCGAACAGCTTGGCCTAGTAAAACGGAGGCCAAATCCGGAGGATGGCCGGAGTGTATTGATCGAAGTAACCGATCAGGGTCTTGAAATACTGCAAACTCTATCCGGGATCCATTTGGAAGAAATTAAGCGCACTCGTTTTTTTAAGGAATAGGCTGACTTTTTTATTAAAACGAGGACTTCCGCTTCCAATTTCATAAATCAATAAATTCCTCCTTCTCCTTTTTCCCGCTTGATCTTATCCTTTTCTTGCTTTTTAGAAGCGTTTTTGGCGTGGGCCATCTCTTCCCGATACCAAGAATTTCATGCGTACATATGCAATGCATTCTATCTTACTAATAATTTAATTAGTAAGATGAATAGCTGAACACTCTCTGCTTTTTTTCTCCCGACTTAAATAGTAATAAGGGAAACTTTTTAAATAATACAGCACTGGATGACCGTCTTTTTTAAAAGGCGGCATTTATTATATTTATATACCAAATGCAACTTGTTCATGGTTCGGATCTTAATTAAACTTTAGATGTCCCATAAAATATCCTATTATGTAGCAAAGGAGAAAATTTTATGAATATTCGTCAAATTGTAGATCTGTCAGTACCTTTAAAAGCCGGTATTCCATCTGACCCACCAGGTGCCCTACCCAAAATTGACTATTTCGATCATAAACAAGGAGCTGAACAACTTATAGAAAGCTTTCCTGGACTTTCTTCCAATGATCTTCCTGGTAATGAAGGTTGGGCAGTAGAAAAAGTTAATATGACGACGCATGCTGGAACTCATATTGATGCACCTTATCACTATCGTTCTGTTTCAGATGATGGCAAGCCAATGTTGACTATAGATGAGGTTCCTCTTGATTGGTTTCATGGCCCTGGTGTTAAATTAGATTTTAGACATTTTGAAGATGGACATGTCATCTCTGCGAAAGAAATTAGAGAAGAACTTAGCCGCATTAACCATAAATTGATCCCTGGTGACATTGTGCTTGTGAATACATCTGCTGGTGCAAAATATGGGGAAAAAGATTTCTTAGAAAGTGGTTGTGGAATGGGTCGCGAAGCAACGCTGTATTTAACTGAGCATGGTGTGCGACTGGTTGGAACAGACGCTTGGAGCTGGGACGCACCATTTAATCATACCGCCAAGCGCTACGAGAATAAAAAAGATCCCTCCATCATTTGGGAAGGACACTTTGCTGGAAGTAAAATTCCTTATTGTCAAATTGAAAAGCTCGCTAATCTTGAGCAATTGCCTGCTACTGGTTTTTATGTCTTTGCTTTCCCAGTTAAAATTGATAAGGCATCCGCTGGTTGGGCGCGTCCTGTCGCAGTTCAATTCTTTTAATTTATTTTTAACTAAAGCGTGCGAAACCGTAGTTTCGCACGCTTGTTGTAAAACATAATTAATAGAAAAAACATTCTTATGTGTTTTAAAAAGCTGGATATTACTTACTCTGCTCATCATCTATTTGAGTTTCTACTGGAACACGCTTGCCTATTCCAAAAGCATAGTAGCTAATGACAACGAGAGCTAGGAACACAACTCCTACAACAAGCGATATACGTGTGTCCTCATTAAACCACATACCGATTAATACCATAATTAAAAAGGCAATCGTCAAATAGTTGGTAAAAGGCGCAAAAGGCATTTTGAATGGATGTTTTGCCATTTCGGCTCCTTTTACTTTTCTGAACCGAATTTGACTAATAAGGATGACAAACCAAGGCATCATTCCCGGCAGCACACTTGCACTGTACACGTACACAAATATATTCGGCGGCGAAATATAACTTAAAACAACGCCGATTGCTAAACCAATAAGAACAGCAATCGTACCAAATAACGGGACACCATTACCGGAGATTTTCTTAAAAAATTTAGGCGCTTGTCCATTCACTCCCAATGTATAAAGCATACGCGTTGCACTGAAGATACCGCTATTGCAGCCGGACATTGCTGCTGTAATGACGACAAAATTAATAATACCGGCGGCTGCTGTAATTCCTACTTTTGCAAAGGTCGAAACAAACGGACTGCCAAGTGAATCAAGCTGGTTCCAAGGATAAACTGTGACAATAACAAAAATAGCACCTATATAAAAGATTAAAATACGCCAAATAATACTTTGAATCGCGCTTGTTAATGTTTTTTGAGGCTCTTTTGCTTCGCCGGCTGTAATCCCAATTAGTTCAACCCCTTGATAGGCTGCAATAACAAGAGATAGAGCAAAGAAAAATCCTGACCAGCCGCCTGTAAAGAAGCCGCCATGTGACCAAAGGTTTGATAAACCGATTGCGCCGCCTTCGTTTCCAAATCCGAAGAAAATAAGGCCAATCCCAGCAATTATCATTAATACAATCGTAACGATTTTAATCATCGCGAACCAAAATTCAAATTCACCAAATGATTTAACGGAAATTAAGTTCGCTGCTCCAAGAATAACCATTGCAATGATACTTGGTATCCAAGCAGGCATATCTGGGAACCAGTACTTCATATATGTTCCAACTGCAATTATTTCAGCCATTCCAACGATAACCCACTGGAACCAGTTACTCCACGCAGTCATATAACCTGCTAATGGATGTATGTACTTATGACCAAAGGTCGCAAACGAACCTGTACTTGGCTCTACATATAACATTTCTCCCATTGCGCGCATTATGAAGAATATAAATATTCCGCAGATCGCATAAGCAAGCAGGACAGACGGACCCGTCCACCCGATTGTGCTGGCCGAACCCATAAATAATCCGACACCAATCGTACCACCTAATGCAATCATCTGAATATGACGTGCTTCCAGTCCTCTTTTCAGTTCTTGATTTCCCACTTCATTTCCTCCTCTTACACGTTTAACAGACCAAATTCAAGCATACTGCAATACGCTCTCAGGTTCGGTCTCGAAATGAAGAAGCAGGCGTTACTTTTTTCAATTTACCTTAAAAGTTTACTCCTAAAAACATTCTTCACATCTTTATTAAGCATTTCTATCTATTAGAAAGGTTCTTGCTTTCATTATTATCTCCAAACACCTATTTATTAATAATAAACACCCTGAAGGATATTCTTTTCAGGAAACACACAGAAATAAATGTATATGAATTAATATATAAAAACAAAAAACTACTTCCTCCGATTTCCCCAAACCCTTCACCTCTTAGCTTCACCCTATTGGCAAAAGAGAATAATGATTTCCATAAAAAAAAGACCGAATTCTCACCTGTATCCGATCCCGAATATTATTGAATTAAAAAACTACCCAAATGTAATGTTCTCATTTTATTTCACCTTCAATAGGCAAAACTTTTTCACAGAGGGACGAAGAATGATATAGGGAAATACAAATATTCAATTAATTTACTTTCAACCGGCTTCTCTCTAACGTTTTACCCATCAAAATTTACTAAGCAATCGTATCATTTAGCAACTCAAACTAGCAAGACAAAATTTCTTTCCAAAATCTACACCAGGAATCCTGCAGTCAGTTTAGTGAGTTATCCGTTACAACCGGTGACTTCGTTTTAGACCGAGGTCGCTTGTGGGTTGCCAAGATTGCAATGGTCGCTGTCAGGAAGACAAGCAGCATCAGGATGCGAGGAACCAGAGCATCTGCCGGATTAGTTGTGAGTCCTTCGAGGGGTATGTAGATATTGGCCGGGAACATCACAACAAGCAGGACAGTAAGCCCGCCGGCTGCCCATGAGACAGTCGGCCGCAACAGCAATCCTACAGCGCCGGCCAACTCCAGCAGACCTGTGATGGTAACGATCAAGCCGGGGTTTGGCAAGGTTGGCGGAACCATACTGATGAGTTCCTCACGCATCCCGACGAAGTGAATCACGCCGGTCAGCACAAACATAGCAGCTAATCCGCCTCGAAGAGCAACCGGCCATTGCCGCAGACGGCTCACCCCCATTGCTCCTGCGCCGAGGAGCGCCAGCGTGACAACGACAAGCACGATAAGCGGTGCCATCGAAATACCTCCTATCATTCGAAATTTTATTGAATCTTTTTGCCTGCAGTTTACAGAACCTAATCTTCAAAACTTTCACTAGAGCATTATTAATAACAAAGAGATTTAAGAGATACTCCATCGGAACTCTCAGTGGTCGAGTCTGCATGTCCTGCGGCGAAAATTTACGAATTATTGCAAGACATATACATAATCGAACTTACTGTATGGGATCGGTTTCGCTAATAGCGTTTAGGTACTAAACACTATCATGAACGGCAAGTCCGATCCGCTGCCCACCCATAACGTTGGAGACCTGAGGAATTCGTGAAAGTACTATTAAAAAAAGTAATGAAAGCGTTATTATTGCGGATAAAACGGTAAGATAAACCTGTAAGTTACTAATGCAATTTTGGGGCCCGTTTTGACTGCACGGTCGATCAGAGCCGCGATAGGAGCGGCGAGGCGGGCCGGAGTTCCGCTGTAGAGGGATCTGGGCCGCGGATCAACGTACTAAGTGCCTCCGCCATGCCCTTCTTGGTGTCAAGAAAATCCACGAATAGCAGCAGCCATTCGCGGAGCGCCGCCACCGGCTCCCGCTCCATCATCAGTTGTGCGGCCGCATCAATCAGCGTATCGGTCTCCTGTCGGTACACCGCCTCGATCAGTGCGTCGCGCGTCGGGAAGTGACGGTAGAGAGTGCCGATGCCGACCTCCGCCACGCGTGCGACCTGCTTTAGAGTGGCGGCTGCGCCCTGAAATCGCTGCTCGCCCGATTCGTCAAGATCGCGCTCGCGATAATACTGAAGAGATGCTCAGCTCGTGGCGCGGACGAGGGCTGGTCGCCGAGCCACGCGAGCGCAGCAGCTAGCGAGAACAGGTCATCACCATCCATGTCGGTACGCGCTAGACCCTCGGCCTGAGCGCGAGTGAGAAGCCGCGTGCCTGCCGTGCGCATCGTGACGCACGAAGCGTGGAGTGCGGACTTCGTGTCCTCCATGGCTGCCATCATCGCCGCCACAACACCTTGATAGTTGCCCGCGCATGCAATGACGTCGCGTAGCCACGACACGAGTGCATCATCGGGTGAACTCGCAGTTTCGAGCTCACGTGCCTTTGCCGTCAGCTCGTCGAAGCCTGCGCGGAGCAAAGCTTCGAGCAGCGCCTCTCTCGTCGGGAAATGACGATACAATGTGCCGAGCCCGACGCCAGCTCTGCGAGCGATGTCGCGCAGCGATGCATCGGCGCCATGCTTGGCTACAACGACGCTCGCGACTTCAAGTATGTTCTCATAGTTTTTCTTCGCATCGGCTCTCATGTGCCTCCTCCTTGACAATCGGAGCGGCGCTCCGTATAATTATAAACGGAGCAGTGATCTGTTTATGTGGAGCACTGCTCTAGTAAGGATAACACATCTGCGTGAAAGGAGAAAAGCGATGTCTACAGACACGATGAAGACGATTCGGCTGCACGAATTCGGCGGCCCTGAGGTACTGCGTTATGAGGAGGCGCCGCTTCCCGAGCTGAAGCCGGGTGAAGTGCTTGTCCGCGTTCACGCGGTTGGCATCAATCCCCCCGACTGGTACCTGCGCGACGGGTATAAGATGCTTCCTCCTGAGTGGCGGCCGCCGGTGCCCTTTCCCGTCATTCTGGGGTCGGACGTGTCGGGCGTCGTCGAGGCGGTAGCCACGGATGTGCAGGGATTCTCCGTCGGCGATGAAGTTTTCGGCATGGTTCGCTTTCCTAGCTTTGGGGAGAGCGCTGCTTATGCCGAGTACGTCGCCGCGCCAGCGTCTGACCTTGCACTCAAGCCGGCTGGCATCGATCACGTGCACGCCGCAGGGGCGCCGATGGCAGGCCTCACCGCGTGGCAGTTCCTGATCGAGCTGGGGCACAATGAACCGAACCCGCTTCAACCGGAGATGCATCGTCCGGTGCCGCTCAACGGCAAGACGGTGCTCGTCAATGGTGCCGCGGGCGGCGTGGGGCACTTCGCGGTGCAGCTGGCTAAATGGAAGGGTGCGCACGTCATCGCGGTGGCATCGGGCACGCATGAGTCGTTCCTGCGCGAGCTCGGTGCCGACGAATTCATCGACTACACCAAGAGCCCTCCCGAGGACGTCGCGCATGACGTTGATCTCGTCCTCGATACCCTCGGTGGTCCCACCACCGGTCGTTTCTTGCGTACGCTCAAGCGTGGCAGCGCTTTGTTCCCGGTGTTCTTAGGCTTCTCCGACGCCGAGGAGGCCGCGAAGCTAGGCGTTACGGTCTCGATGACCCAAGTGCGCTCGAACGGCCCGCAGCTGGCGGAATTCGGGCGCTTGCTCGATGCCGGGATGGTTCGCGTCGCCATCGACAGCACGTTTCCACTTGCCGATGCTCGCAAGGCGCACGAACGAGCCGCCCGTGGGCACATCCAAGGCAAGATCGTGCTCACGGTCGCGTGAGGACGACAGATCGAATGATCATCGCACTCCTCGTGGAACGTCGCAAAGTTTCGACGTTCCACGAGCCGACGAGCGAGTACCGCGAATGAGCTTTGAAGAAGTTTTCCAATTTAATTAAGCAAAAAAGATGAACAAAAATGATTGTACTCATGGGTTACCTTCACCTGAATCCGTCTGATGTGAATGAGTTCACTGCAGACGTTCAGGCCATCAAGTTGTGAAAGTTTACCATTTCAGACTAAATAATTTTCAATCAGGGTTGACGAGCTCTAAACGACTTTTACAGGAACGCAGATTTCACAATAATCACTATAAACCATATCATCAATGTATCTTTCAAAAATCGGCTTGGTATCAATTTGATAGCCACTGTTTAGTAGTTCGGAAAAAATTTCAGTCCACGCTTTTTGAATGTCTTCAGCTGTATGTTTGACTTTGTAAATAGCATATTTCCCGCCAGGAAGTTCACTTTCACTAACGGAATCATTAATTTGATAATCGTTTGAAATAACGATGCAGGCATCATAGCGACAGTTTTCAGGAGAAGTTGTTTCAGGGTTGTCTTGCGAAATTCCAAGTATTATTGCTGTTTTGGCAAGAAGATTGTTCTCCTTAGCCCAGTTTTTTAATTTTTTCATCGCTTGGACATTATCGGGACCGTATGGACCAACTTGTCGCACATATGCAATTCGGTATTTCGGTAAGTTTTCAATCTTGATATTCATATTCTTTTCTCCTTTTATATCAATATTTACTACATTCCAAAATTTATCATGATATAAAAAAAGAATCATCTAAATTTTTAAAATTATCACTTTTCCGGGCCTTCTCCTTTTTTTGAGTACCTTCTTGGTAATCAAAAACTATCGGAAATTTTCTTATTTCGAGCAAATTGAGTCGCATCCGTTTTCTACCACTTTTCTATATCCATGTTCTGAGGAGAGTTTTTCAATTTCAAGCTTTAGCTGGTTTTGAAAGCTTCTACTCTTTCTTATTCAAGCAAATACTTTGATTCATATATGTCCCAAATCTTAAAATATTATTGAAAGGAGTGAGCAGTTATGAGTAAATCAATTCCAGAGATCACACTTAATGATGGTCTTACCGTGCCAGCTATCGGTTTTGGTACATATAAACTGAATGGAAATGAAGGTGCCAATGGGATAACAAGTGCAATTGACGTAGGCTATCGACTAATTGATACTGCTTATAATTACGAAAACGAAGGAACCGTAGGTGAAGCCGTTCGACGCAGTTCTACTCCAAGAGAAGAATTAAGAATTACATCAAAATTACCAGGTCGCTATCATACTTATGATAAAGCTGTGACGACCATTCAAGAATCCTTATACCGCGCAAATCTAGATTATTATGATTTATATCTTATTCATTGGCCTAACGCTAAGCAAGATCACTACGTGGAAGCTTGGCAAGCATTAATTGATGCTAAAAAATGGGGATTTATTCGTTCTATTGGTGTTTGCAATTTCTTACCTGAACATATTGAGCATTTAGAAAAGGAAACTGGCGTTTTGCCAAGTATTAATCAAATCGAATTACATCCATTTTTCAACCAAGAAGAGCAAAGAAAGTTCCATGAAGAGAAAAACATTGCGACAGAATCTTGGAGTCCATTGGCTCGAGCAAGTGAAGTCTTGCGCAATGACACGATTCAACAGATAGCTAACAATCACAACAAGACGATTTCTCAAGTTATTTTACGTTGGCATTATCAAATCGGGGCCATTTCAATTCCTAAATCTGCATCTCCTAAACGACAACTCGAAAATATATCAATCTTTGACTTCTCCCTAGATGAAACAGAAATGAAAATTATCGCTGAATTAACTCGCCCAGATGGCAGAATTAACGATCAAGATCCTGCTACTTATGAAGAATTTTAAATAATTGTAGTAAAAGCGCATCACTTTTAAGAATAAGTGGTGCGCTTTATTTTTTATTAAGAAGAGATTCGCAACTTACATGAAAACAGCGGATTGGCTCATTCTAACTGCATTTAGTCAAAAGAGAGGTTTATATTGATTGCAACGTCGGTCGAATCACAATTTCGTTAACTCCGACATCCTCAGGTTCATTAATTGCATGTGCAATTGCTCTTGCGACACTGATTGGAGAAATGCTCGGATAATCTTGGAATTGAGGTTCACTAACCGCCCCAGTCGCTGTCATTCCCGGTGAGATATTGGTCGTCCGGATACGAGAGGTCGGCGATTCTTCCTGGCGCAGCCCTTCCGTAATGGCGCGAACGGCAAATTTGGTGGCGCTGTATACAGTTGTAGTTGGAATGACCTTATAACCCATAAGCGAGGAAATGTTGATAACATGTCCTGATTTCTGTTCCCTCATTGTCGGCAAAACCGAAGCTATACCGTACAGGACTCCCTTGATGTTCACATCAATCATTTGATCCCAGTCATGGATTTTCAGTTCACTCAACGCAGAATTTGGCATTATTCCAGCATTATTTACAAGAACATCGATTCGGCTATACTGTTTCAATGCAAACTGTGCCAGCTTTTGCATGTCTTCTGCAGAAGTCACATTGGTTTGTAAATAAACAGCTTCACCGCCTTCCTGTTCAATTTCGTTCACGATGGTTTTTAGACGTTCTTCTCTTCTTGCACCTAAAACAAGTTTTGCTCCGTTTTTGGCCAATAACTTAGCTGCTGCTTCTCCAATTCCGCTAGATGCTCCCGTTATAATGATCACCTTAGACTTCAAATTTTCCAATTGCCATCGCTCCTTAAAGAGATTTGTTGGTTGTTTCCTTACTGTATATCTCATTATTCGACAGCGTTTTTTCATGCAATATTTTTAAACATTTGTTGAATATTTAACTGCCGTTGATTATTATTATAGAAAGAAAAGAAGTGAATTCAATCGTTAATATATACGCTTTTGTTTGATATACAACAACTGTATGAAAATTGTTGATTAACTAAAGGAGGAATTTGAATAATGGGGACCGCAACCAAAACTGATAGACGAATCCTAAAAACAAAAGCAGCCATTAACAAGGCGTTTCTAGAACTGTTTTCCGAGAAAGAATTCGATCGAATCACAATTAATGATATTTCTGAACGAGCCGATGTAAATCGGGGAACCGTTTATCTTCACTACACGGATAAATATGACCTGCTCAATAAATGTATAAAGGACCATTTGGACAAAATGATCCTTTCATGCACGTTCACCAAGTTTATGCAGAAAAAAGGTAATCAGGTTGAGGCAATTGAAGCGATGAAGTCTTTATTTATTTATTTCGAGGAGAATTTTCTATTCTTTTCTTCTATGCTCTCCAATCCAAAAACTTCGACATTCCGGGAATGCATGTTGAAAATCATTACTACTACCATTCAGGAGAAGCTCGATATGCAGGGCATCAATCAGGGCATGGATAACGAATTGATTACACAATATACGGCCTCAGCCTTCGTTGGAACCGTAGAGTGGTGGATTCTGAACCATATGCCGCGTTCACCTCAATTCATGGCAGAGCACACGTGGAAATTATTTGAAAGAAATAATATTTGCAGCTAGTGTTGCAAAACTCGTTTTCTGGGGTAAACAAAAAGCCTGTGCCTTCGACCACTCGATAAATTATGTAACGATTGCAGTGAATATCAGCACACTAAATAATATCTATAACCAACAATGAAAACACGTTTTATCATCTCTCCAGATATTATTCTTAATTGCCATAAAAATACTATTCTAGAAAAAAATCTAAAAAGATAAAACGGTGCAGCCTCAATTTTGAACTAATAAACCTAGAGCCTTCCTATCTATTAATATAGGGAGGCTTATTAATGTTGTATAAAATTTGAATAATCTAATTGCTTCCCTGTAAAAAATTTCAAAACACCATAGTGCTTTAGGCACCTTTCTATAGACCCGCACATAATCATATCCTTGTGTGTCATTTACAAAAGGAGGTATGAAACTCTTATGGAAGCTAGTGTTCATGTAGATTCGTATCTAGGTGCAGGTCATTATATGACCACAGATGCAACGTTAAATGCAGAAGGGGTTATCAATGCATTTACGCGCACAAGAAGTGTAACTTGGTTTGGTGGTTACACAGGAGGCGTACAGGTATTAATGGTAGATGAAAATGGTGTTGTGATTGGTACGACAGCCCAGCGCAGGTATGGGGTCGATGGGACAAAGATTGGAAGAAGTGATCGTCTTGAACCATGGAGTGAACACATTGATCCATCTATTGCTAACCGGACAGTAAGATTGGCAGTCATACATGCGTGGACTCCAAAGGTTAATATTGCACAAATGATTGGGATTGCTATAGAAGTTGGCAAATTCATTTGGGATTTACTTGAGGAAGTTAATAGAAAAGACGCTGCCGATGGGGGAGTATCTTACTAACATTCATTGTATTTTGAGGATGGATCATTTCTACGTTTTATTTCAAATGATGAAGGAGCGTTCAAAAAATGAGAATTTTTAGATTTGATAGGGAAGTTGGAAAACCGGTAGAAGGTTTAGAGAATGATAATTACATTTTATCTAGGATCATTGTTGACGAGAGTCCTGAAACACTGAATCTTGTAAGTGCTCATTTTGATTCAGGAGATTCTACAGGACGTCAGCAAGTTATGATCAGTCAGCTTTTTCTTGTTGTTCAAGGAGAAGGATGGGTGTCTAAAGATAATGGAGAGAAAGTTTCGATTTCAGCAGGGCATGCACCTTTTTGGGCGACTGGTGAATGGCATGAAGTAGGAACAGATACAGGTATGGTTGCTATCATACTCGAAAGCCCAGCTTTAAATCCTGCAGCATTTATGCCAGAGTTGAAAATATAGCAAGGATGGTGCTATGGAGCTTCATTTCTTGAAGCTCCATTTTTTTGCATGCGTTTATAGGTCTTTATACCTTCTTAAAGTTACAGTAGATCCTGCCATGGTATTATTACAATGCTATCAATCTTAATTGTAAGTGCAGCTTTAAAATAAAGTATTATCCAACAAATAGCGCACCTTGATACAAGAGCAAATAAAAAGAGTAATAGTGGTTATGAAGAGAATTGAAACCTCATGACAAGCAAGGTTTCAGAAACTAATAAAACAAACAAGAAGATTATATGAGGTGCAACTGCAATCGTAAGGATCAACGCGACCAAAATTGCACACAGAATATTCGCTATATGGCACACAACAAAAACTCTTGTCTGCCTTTGCCTGATGTTAATAACAATATAATTTAAAAAAGCAAGAAAAATGAGCGTAAAACCAGCACTCGCAAACCAAAGAGCATCGATTATATACGAATTAAAAGTCATTGGAGTCACCGCAATATGAATCACTCCAATAAGAAAAATGGCAATAGTGACCATTAATATCGCTTTTCTCATGTAGACCCCTCTATCACGTTTTTTGTTCACTGCATAAACAAACCAAGAAGCTGCACGGTAAGTATCGAGTTTTCTCTATAAATCAATGCTTTACCTCACAGCCAATCGGTTCGCCTTTCACCATCATTCATTCTGGCTTTTACGAATCAATCCCAAGCACGTACACTTGAATTTCCACTAGAGTATTTTGCTAAAGAAAATTCGGCTTGATCATCAGTGCCATCGACAAATCCACCGATATCTCTGAAGATATGACAGCCTTCCGCATCGAAATCATTACTACCTGCTGTCTTAAAATAGAGGCCAGATCCTACCTTATCGTCTGGATTAAACGGATCTTCTTCAAATAACTGATAATAACCTGATTTACTATCTGCGCTAAGACAAATCGCAAAATTGCCTCCACCTGATTTAAAGTTTTTGCTTTGATTTGTAAAGACATCACTCCCTAGATAATCTCATTCCCCTGCAGCAAACGTGCTGCTTGCAAATGTAGAAGAAGGGACTAACAACGTAACTGCAAATGCCACAACAACCATTTTTGATTTTTCATAAATCTTCCTCCCCTTCATTTGATAACCTAATTCTATATCCCGAAAGGAAAATTAAGATGACCTGAAGTTTAAATTTAGTTTAATCCAGTCGAGCAGTGCCCGAGATAAATACTTTTGATTTGATTTTTCGTTACACAATTTGTACAATAGTTCCAAATTTTTTTAAATTATTAAAATAGATTAATTGCCCAAAGAAAAGGAGAAAACGATTATGCAGCTTTATAAAATCTCGACACCAATTTATGTGAATGAACTGGAAAAATCTCTTCTGTTTTATGAAGAACTGTTTAAACGGAGAAAAAATTGGACGTTGCAGTTGAAGGCCAGCTTGGTTATAGGAGGGAAACTCAGTTCAATCGTTTACTACTTTACGTACAATATTGATCAAAAGGAATTATTAAATGATGATATGTATTAGCTGATTTTTTACGGAGATTCATTAGAAAAAAAACTCCGATTTACACTCGTATATAGACCTTCGTATCATTGGTAAAGATGGCATGTTTGAAGAATACAGGCTCAACAAAAAAACGGGGAAAAGTACTGTTTTCCAAAGACTTTCCTTGGACAGCTTAAAGTATCGCTCCCTTTAATTCACCGAAAAGCATATTAAAAAAAACCAAATTAGTTTTGGATTTAATTGTTCGAATGTTTAATACAAAATATCTATCGACCATTCCCCTTGTATTATAGGTTGCTGTATCACTGGTAAATTCAATTCTTCGATGGCCGACTGTAAATATTCGGCTTTCACTAAAAAAGGATTACTATCGTTTACGTGCTTCATTGTATTTGAACTAATTTTATTTAATGTCTCTAAATCACGGTTATATATAGTAGAATCCCAACGCACTTTTGATATGATTTGAAAAACGACATCAAAAGGTATGTTCGTACATACAGACAATATTTGAGCAGCTTTTTCAGGATTATTTCGTATTAGTTGATGTGTACGTAAATGAGCTTTTAAATATGAAATTGTCACTCCTTCATGATTACGTATCCAGCTCTCTTCAGAAACAATTCCAGTTAAATAATCTCCTCCTTTTGCTTCGTCAACGAATATTTCTCCTGTCCCATAATAGCTGATCAAGCTAGGATAGGGTTCCCACATGACACTACAACCAATCTGTTGCTGTACAATACTTTCCATACTTTCATTCATTGGCTTGTAAACGACTTTTGGATGAACTTCTTCTCCTAGTGTTGATAGAAACGACTGCAGCCTGATCTAAGCACTTGAATTAGAAACCGTTGATATAGGAGATTGCAGCAATACTTCTAAATTGTTTTTCTTGTCTTTTGGAGTAACAAAAGAAATACCGCTCCCATTTCTTGTCTTTCCATCAAAACCTAAAATAACTGAATTAAAATTTGGCAGTAATTTACTAAGCTCATTACAAATTGTCATAGGATAATCACCTAACGATGCAATTTGCACTTCTCCTTTTATCATTAATTCTACTAACTCCAACCCGCTTGACGCGTTGCACCATTTTATCAAGACTCGTTGACTTGGGAAGTGAACATACAATTCTTCTTCAAAATATTTTAATTCTTTCATTAATAAAGCAGTCCACATGTGTGCGGTTCCGCTTTGATATCCGATTGTTACCGTAGTTACCTCATTTTGTTTCTTAATAGAATGTGCATATATCCATTCTTCAAGTTCATTCTTATTAAATAACACTTCTTTACCGATTTTAAAAAATGGTAGATCTTTATCCTTTCTCCAACGGTCAATTGTCGCACGACTCACACCTAAATAATTCATTGCTTGTTGCATATCCATTAGATTTAAACGCTCGATTAACATTTGAGTTTCCCACCTTTAAATATAAGATGATACTAATAAATTTAGCGGCGTAATTAAATCTAGAATTTTATTTCGAACTTGAATAAATTCCTGACTTGTTCGAAGACGGGGACGCGGTAAAGAGACTGATATTATTTCATTAATTTTGCCTGGTGATGGTGTTAGAACAATGATTCGATCAGCGAGATAAATTGCTTCTTCTATATCATGTGTAACAAGAACAAATGTTATATTTTCAGCGTTCCAAATACGTAAAAGCTCTAGCTGTAATTTCTGACGCAAAAACGGATCCAGGGCTGCAAAAGGTTCATCCATTAGTAACAATTTCGGTTTTAAACATAGAGCTCTCGCTATCGCTACTCGCTGCTTCATCCCTCCTGATAATTGAGATGGATAAAGATCAACAGCTTTCTCCAGATCAAGTAAATCCAAATATTCTTCTAAACGTTTTTTCTTTAATACTGAATTTGCATTGGCCATTTCCAGGCCAAATAAAATGTTTTTTCTGACCGTTAACCACGGAAACAGCGCATAATCTTGAAAGACAAATCCCTTTTCTAGAGAAGGACCGGCAATCTTTTGACCTTCAAAACGAATATTCCCGCTCGTTGTCTCTTCAATTCCGGCTATCATTTTTAAGATTGTGCTTTTTCCACTTCCTGATGGCCCTACTATGCAAACAAATTCCTTTTCTTGAATAGACATTGATAGATTACTAAGTACTTCTACATTTTGCCCGCCTGCATGATATGCCTTTGTAACATTCTCGAGTGTAACAAGCATAATGATCTCTCCCAACATTTGAATGTTATTTCCATTTAATGATGTACCTTTCGATACTTCTAATAAGAACTACAGAAGTAAACCCCAGAATACCAATTGTGAACATCCCAATAATTGAAAGATTATAATCCATTAAGTTATAAGCATACCACGTTGCATAACCGATCCCTTTTTGCCCAGACATCATTTCAGCTGTAATAACTCCCATCCATGATGCCCCAATTCCGACTGAAAGCCCGGTAAACATTTGCGGCAAAACAGCTGGAAGGTAAATTCTCCAAATGGATCGAATTGGACCACAACCTAAACACTTTGAAACATCTACAAATGATGATGGCACGCGTTTTACCGCATCCATCGTATTAATAAAAATAGGAAAAAAAGCCCCAATAAATGTAATGAAAATAATACTGCTTTCTATTGTACTAAACAAAATCATCGCAATCGGCAAATAGGCAATAAGCGGAATTGGACGAAACAATTCGAGATTCGTAAAAAGCGCTTCGCTTATTTTCGTGCGCGAAAGGCCAATCCAAAGTCCTAACGGCACCCCGCTTACTATTCCTAGGACAACACCAGCTAATACACGTAAGGTGCTGGCTGCGATATCCCGGTAGTATGCAGCTTCAAATAATTTCTGATACCACACAGTTAATACATCTATAGGTTGTGGAAGATTTCCGAATTGCAGGGGCCAATTGGTGTTTTTAATCACCAAGAAATGCCACACAAGAAGTAATACTATAACAGCTAAGCTTCGAACAAGATAATGGCCGGCATTTTGTTTTAATGCTGTTATACGTTTTGTAAGTGCAACCATTAATACACCCTCTCCTTAATCCACTCTCCTTGAAGCTCTTCATCTGTTAAGTATGGCGTTTCTTGTTGTTTAATGGCTTCTCTTAAATAGCTATCATCAATAAAATTCTTTAGTTTAATAGCTTCATTTAATCGTCCAATGCTTGTTAAAAAATCAATACTGCTATTTAACGTATCGATATCTTTTTGGTAAACAGTCGAATCAAACCTAATATTTTCTGCCATTTTTAATGTAATTTCGTAAGGAAATTTACTTTCTTTCTGGAAAATTTGAGCTGCTTTTTTTGGGTCATTCAATGCTAGTTGGTGCGCTTCGTTTAATGCTTGAAGGAAAGCAATAACATAGCTCCGATTCTCCTTTGCCCAATCTGCATTGGCAACAACTGCAGCTAAATAGTCTATTTTTGTTTCCTCTCCAGATAATAAAATATCGCCAACATTATTGGATTCGATTAAACTAGGGTATGGCTCCCATGTTGAATGGGCAGAAATTTTATTTTGTTCAACGCTCTGCATTCCAACCGTTACAGACTGATCCACAATCTCCACTTCGTTGACTAAATTATGCTGTTCCAGGGCATCAAGAAGCATGCGATGAGAACTGCTTCCGATCGGTGTGGATACCGTTTCACCTTTAAGATCCTCTATACTCGTTATTTTACTTCCTTTAGGCACTACAATGGATTGATTTATTCCTTCATATCCTTTTCCATCAAAAGCCAGAAATACAGAATTATAATTCGACTGTTTTAAACCAGCTTCCGCATTGAGTAATGAAGGCATATCACCTAAAAAAGAAATTTGGATTTTTCCGCCCACCATGTTGTTATTTAAAATAGATCCAGCATTTGCATCAAACCAAACAATATTAAAATCCTTATCAGGATGCTGTTCTTTTAAATATTTTTCAAATAAACGCTGATTCTTTACGATAAGCGCTCCCCACGTTTGAGCAGTTGGTGTTTGATACCCAATTGTTATTGTCTCTTTTCCATTGCTGCTTGCGTCCGCTGAATCTGCTTTGGTGTTTACCTGACCAGAGCAGCCTTGGACTAAGGAGACAGTTAATAAGAATAATGAGAATAATAAGAATTTTCTTTTAACAAACATTCTGTTCACTCCTTACTTTTCGTGCCGGGTAATAAATTTTCCAGCACCCAATGTTATTTTTAACGAACTAAGTAAGGCAAATTGACGGTCACAGCATCAACAGGACAATCAGTTTGGCAAGGTGTGCAATACCAGCATTCATCATATTTCATGTATGCCTTTTTGTCCTTATCTAGTGCCAAAATACCCATAGGGCATACTTGAACACAAATATTGCAGCCAATACATTTATCTCGATCAATAATGATACTCGCTTCTGCACGTTGGGGAACCAATTTAGTAGACAGATTGCTCATTTTGTATCTCCTTTTCCACTTCGTCATTATGATTACTTCCGTTAGGCTCTAAAATAAGTTCTGGCAGTTCTCTTGAAAAAATGTTCATCGAGCCATCTTGCTCCTTTTTTACGATGACCCTTTTTAACCAGTTTTCGTCATCCTTTTGCGGATAATCTAAGAAATAATGATAAAATCCCCATCTGCTCTCTTTTCGAAATAATGATGCTTTTGCCATCATTTCAGCACAATCTAAAATACTATAAATCTCTAAGGCACGCCCAAGTTCATGAGGATCTTTTGCCCCTAATAGATTCATATCAACCTTTCGAAAATGAGCAATTTTCTCGAGAGCTATTTCCAGTTTTACCGTTGTTTTTGGCGGCATCATATATTGTGTGACAATACGACGGATTTTGTATTCAACTTGATGATGTGGTACACCGTTAGGATTTGAAAGCGGTTTAAGAATTCGCTCTTTTTCTTCGAAGATTTGTGATTCGTCCACCTCAAGCAAGCTTTGTTTTGCTGCAAAATTAGCGGCATTTATCCCGGAGATTTTCCCAAATGTAAGGGCCCCCAACAAATATTGATGTGGAACGCAAGCCATATCTCCTGCTGCATAAAGACCTTTCATCGAGGTTTCCGCTTCATGATTAACAAGGACACCGGCTGCACTATGTCCACTGCATAGGCCAATTTCTGAAAAATGAAGTTCGACCATATCTGTTCGATAATCATTTCCTCTTCCTGCGTGGAACGTACTTCTGCTAGGTCGTTCATTATTATGTAAAATGGATTCAATTTTACTTACTATTTCATCATCAAGATGGTTCATTTTTAAATAGAGCGGCCACTCTCCTTTATTAGCCAGCTTCCACATATTCATAATCAACTCGCCACTCCAATAGTCACATCCTGTTACTCGGTTCCCTTCTGCATTAGCTGTAAATCCACCATATGGTCCAGCGACATAGGCACAAGCAGGACCATTGTAATCCTTCATTGTTGGATTAATTTGATAGCATTCAATTCCTGTTAGTTCCACTCCGGCATGATATGCCATCGCATATCCTTCACCTGAATTGGTTGGATTTTCGTAAGTTCCATATAAATATCCACTGTCAGTAAGGCTCATTCGTCCGGCAGCACCAGCTGTGAGGACAACCGCTTTTGCTCTAACTACAATAAAGTCTCCTTTGAATACATCAAAACCTAAGGCACCAACTACTTGATTTCCTATGGTTAATAATCTAGTTACCATAACCCGGTTAACAACCTTAGCTCTCATTTTTTTAACTTTTTTAGCTAATATGAGTTTAAGGTCATTAGCCTTTGGCATTGGAAGAACATATTTTCCTTTTCGATGGACACGGTGGACAACATAATTACCTTGGTTGTCTTTTTCAAAGTCTACCCCCCACGAATCCAACTCTTTAACGATTTCGTAGCACTCACTCGCTTGTCGATAAACCGCTCTTTGGTCAATTATTCCATCATTAGAAGCTGTTATCTCTAGAGTATATTCCTCTGGGGTAGCATGACCTGGAATAATAGCATTATTTAAACCATCCATCCCCATAGAAATAGCACCACTTCTTCGAATATCTGCTTTATCTAGAATGAGGACATTCAAATCAGGATTTGTCTCTTTGGCTTTAATTGCTGCCATTGTCCCAGCTGTTCCCCCACCTACAATAAGAACATCTGTTACATATTCTCTTGTCTCCAATTGCTTTCATTCCCCTCTTTTTTTGCTTTGTTTTGTTCAGTTTTTATTTATAACCTCAACAAAAAAAGAGGCACCTATCTAAGAAATTAGATGAGTACCTCCGGTAGACCGGTCAGAACACAAACAAAACCAATGTATTTGGTTGGGATTAAAACTTTAGAATAAATTTACCATACCAATTAAAAGAAGACAATAACATGATTAGAAATAAAGACCAATGAGGAACAATGATGAAAATGAACAAAATTTACCATCTCGAATGGTCGCTCATTCAATTTAAATTTATTTGGAAAACCGATTTTTTATAAGTTTGATCATATTTATGATCCTTCAACTAAATTGATGAAAAATTTAGTAAAAAAAGAAGCCTAAGTAACCTCTAGGCTCCCTGAAATTTTTTTATTTGTCTAATACTGTTGATTTATATTTAATCTGTTCATTATTTTTCAGCATACTTACTCCAAGTCCTAAAAGACCACCGACAATAGCAGGAATAACCCATCCTAACCCTATATCATACATAGGAAGATAATGACTGAAAAATTTATTAATAATTGAAATGTTTAAAGCAGAATCATTTAGGATTTCATAAAAAGGAAGATAGTGACTAAAAAATTTATCGATTGGAATGAGTATACCAGAATCATTTATCCCGCTTACTAAACTTACAAAAAAGGTTAACAACATGCTTCCTTGATAAACTTCAGACTTTCCATTAAATAATGGATGAAAGAAAGTTAGGATTATCAGTACAATCGCTAATGGATAAATAATCGATAGTACAGGGACGGAAATAGAAATTAATTGAGTTAAACCGATATTAGCCACTATGGTACTGAAAACAGATAAACCAATTGCGAGTTTTTTATAAGATATGGCTGGCAATAATTTATGAAAATAGGCAGCACAAGAAGTAGTAAGTCCTACACTAGTCGTTAAGCAAGCTACGGTGATCATTAGTCCTAATAACACGCCGCCGTAACTTCCAAAATAATAGTTTGAAACTTTCGCTAATACTGCTCCTCCATTTTCTAAATGACCTAGTTTTCCTACGCTGGAAGCACCTATATAGGATAGAGCTGTATAAATAATTGCAAGGATAACAGCAGAAATTCCTATTGCCTTCACGCAAACTGTTATAATTTGTTTTTTTGTTTTAGCTCCTTTTTCTTTAATGGCATTAATAATAATAATTCCAAAAACAAACGATGCAAGAGCATCCATTGTTAGATATCCTTCTTGAAATCCATTAAAAAAGGAGTGAGTTGTATAATTGTCTGTCGGTGCTTGAAATTTCCCAATCGGATAAATGAATCCAACAACTACTAAGATACCAATGAATGTTAATTTTATCGGCGTTAAGATTTTTCCTACAATATCGACAATTTTCGCGGGGTTAAGCGAAAAAAAACACGTAATACTGAAAAAGGCGATTGTAAAAACAAGTAAAGCAATAGAACTAGAACCTTCTGATATGAACGGCTTTACCCCTATCTCAAAAGAAACACTTCCTGTTCGCGGCATAGCAAATAATGGTCCTATTGCTAAATATAGAACAGTAGTAAATACGACGCCAAAAATAGGATGGACACGACTTGCTAAGGATTGCAAATCTTCTTTACCAGAGAACCCAAATGCCAATACACCGAGTAACGGCAGACCAACACCTGTAAGTAAAAAGCCCATATTAGCTGACCAAATATTTGATCCTGCTGATTGACCCAGCATTGCAGGAAAAATTAAATTTCCTGCCCCAAAAAATAGAGCAAATAACATTAAACCAATTATGACTATAAAGGAAAAAGGTATTTTATTTTCCATATTAGAACCTCCAATAAATTAATCAATTACACCGATTGAAAAAATATAATTATCAGAAAAATCATCCTACAAATATATTTGTTATCATTTTCAACCGTAAAAGAAACTACAAACCTTTCTCCAGTCGTCGATTACCGAAGAAAGGTAGTGTAGCTTTTTAAAAAAGTCTATTTGACGGGGCTGATCACTGACGATTATAGTCCCTTTATTGATATATCATTTTTGCCATCCATAATTAAACCATGCTAAACCTATATAAATCAAGAGGGTAAACCAAAGTTCGTTCCAAACACTTTTTTTGAAAAGAATCTACACTCTCGAATATGAAACTGCTATATTGGTAAAATACTAACATACAAATTTGTGCAGCACACAAAATAAGTTAAATTACAAATTATTGGTATGATCATCCGTGATGCTAAATTATAGCCTAAAAGAAAAAAGGAAGTAATTCTCTCTAAAAAGAGAATTACTCCGTACATTTCTAGATCAAAACAAGTGACAGGGGTTTTTGCATCTTTACTATAAACCCCGATGGCTTATTTTCCTACTACCTTTCCCTCTTCCGCTTGATTCGTCTTCGTTTTCCGCAACTTATATATCGCAATCAGCAAAATAAACCAAACGGGCGTTACGAACAAGGCGACACGAGTATCTTCTGCAAGTGCCAGCACGACAAGAACGAATGCTAGGAAAGCAAGGATCAAGTAATTGGAAAATGGATAAAGCGGCAATTTAAATTTGTTCACTTTCGCTAGATCCGGTCTTGTTTTACGGTATTTCAAATGGCAGATGACCGTAATTCCCCAAATAAAGAGGAAACATACTGTAGAAATACTTGTAATCAGCGTAAATACTCCTTCTGGCATAACATAGTTCAAAACAACCGCAATGAGAATGACAACAGTTGAAAAGAACAATGCATTGGATGGCACTTTATGGGACGTAAGTTTTGTAAATGGTACAGGTGCATTTTTATCTTTGGCCAGTGAGAAGACCATCCGGCTTGTACTGAAAATGGCGCTGTTACATGCAGAAGCTGCGGATGTTAGAACGACAAAATTGACAATCCCAGCAGCTGCAGCGATACCAACCGCAACAAAGACTTGGACGAATGGGCTTTCCATTGGGTTGATGGCGCTCCACGGATAAATACTCATAATGACAATAAGTGCGCCGATATAGAAAATTAACACCCGAATAGGGATATTATTGATTGCTTTTGGAATAACTTTTTCCGGGTCTTCTGTTTCACCTGCTGTAAGTCCTACAAGTTCAATGCCAACGAACGCAAACACAACCATCTGGAATGAGAGGATAAATCCATTTATGCCATTTGGGAACATGCCTCCGTGACTCCATAGATTCGTGAAACTAGATGGGCCTGAGCTGGTAGAAAAACCTTTTATGATCATGAAAATACCGATAACAATTAGTGCCAGAATCGCGATAACCTTAATTAATGCGAACCAGAATTCCATTTCACCAAAAAGTTTTACGGTTGCAAGGTTCATAATTAACAAAATGACAAGCGCAATTAATCCTGGAATCCACTGTGGCAGATCAGGAAACCAAAATTGGGTATAGAGACCAACTGCTGTTATGTCGGCCATTGCAATTGAAATCCAGCAAAACCAGTAAGTCCATCCAGTGATAAACGCTGCCATGTTACCTAAATAGTCTTTAATAAAATCAACAAAAGAATTATATTTTAAATTGGTTAAGAGTAGTTCTCCAAGTGCGCGCATGATTAAAAAGCAAATTACTCCTGTAATCATGTAAGCAAATAAAATCGATGGTCCTGCTAAATGAATAGACTTTCCAGCACCAAGAAATAATCCAGTTCCGATTGCCCCGCCAATAGCGATTAGCTGTACGTGCCTATTTTTAAGGCCTCTCGACAATTTTTGTTCTTGCATATGATTTCCTTCTCTCTAATCTGTTTGCATTTTTTGCTGATCATAAATTTTTAATAATCAATTGATAGCAAATTAACATCTAGATAAGAGTTTAACATATTATCAGTTAATTCCACGGCAAAAAATTATTCCAATAAATTTTTTTGATACAAAATTTCAAGAAAGCGATTGCAAATAATGGCGTTATTACTTTGTCCATATATTCAATTTTGGGAAACGAACCGGTAGACTGAACATTTTTCTAATATATAATATTGCGCCAGTACTTTGTTTTTTTAATGCTTTTTCCTTTGAAAATACTGCCCTGATAGAGCTGTTTTCTGATGGTATTTATACAGCGATGATAACGAAACTTCAACCAGTACCAACGATTGCTATTATGGGAATTAGCCAGAGGGGCAATCAAAGTGACCGACTAGGAGCCGGTACAGCTTGAGGCGCAAAACAGCCGGTCGAACAAATCCGTTAGACCGGCTGTTTTCTGGCTAAGGGGGAAGTTTATTTCTTTTATTGTGGTAAAGATACCGTTACTTCAGGAAAGGGGGAAGACGGGCTGTCAAAAAGGGTGTCTGTTTTTCCTTTTAAATGTTTGTCAAAAAAGTCTAGTGTATATTTATTGATGATAGTGTGCGCATGACGTGGAGACATGTCACGATTCCATGAAAAAAATGGCGACAGCAAATACATGTCGGTCAAACTCAGATGGTCTATCTTGTCAATCATCACACTGTAACCACCGTTTTTGAGTAGATTGTTTTTGCGCATCGGAATTTCTTTCGATATAAAGTCAAAACCTTCACGGGTCAACCCCATTTGTTGCAACTCCTCATCGGTCGGTTCATCGGTGCTGTCAGTTTCTGGTGGTTTCACGTTCATCATGAGAAACGGCTGTTTAAGGCCGTCTTTCAAATCCCCTTTTCCGAACAGCGTTCCATCCATATTCATCCCCGCTTTAAACCGCGAATCCGCTAACAATGTCTGTGCAGCGGCCGCGCCGCCGAAGGAGTGGCCGAACATGCCCACACTCGCAAGATTGATTTTCCCGTTCAAAATGCCGTTCGGATCTTTAGCATTTAGCTGCTCCATTTTGTCCAGCACAAAGGTTGAATCTGGCACCCAGATATCGGAGATAAGTTGATCCCAACTATCCCAATCGGTCAAAGCTGGTACGTTGTCGCTCAATACAGCAAGCTCTCCGTTAGGAAACTCAGTCGCTAAAGAGTAATAAGAGTAGTCGATACAAGCCACGATATAACCATGACTGACTAGCTCCTCCACTTGTGACGTATTCGTATAGCGGCTTCCCGGAAAACCGTGTGCAAACAGAAGCAGCGGATAGTTCATCTGAGAGCCGGAAATTTTCGCATTAATTCTGGCGTGAGTGTTTACGTTGCCAAGATAGTCTATGAAGAAGCCAGGAACCCCGTACTTTTGTTGAACAGCCGTCTGCAAACCGGACAAGTCTGGAATGTTGGGTAATATCTTTTCATCCCCGGAAGGTTCTGCTGGATACCAAACCTGTACCATCAGCTGCCTTTTGTCAGAAGGATCTTCAGTCAGCTTTTCCTCCCTTTTATCATCTATCCAATGGTAACTTGCCGTTCCTATCAGGTAGGGACCACTTGGCTTAGCGATTTCAAAAACAGGCAGTAATATAGGAAGTCCAACCGCAATAACTACGTATAGCGATCCAAGGATAACAGCGATAACCTTTAAAGCGGGATGCAATAACCTGTTTGATTGGCTTCGGAACTGCATAGCAGACCGTAACAGCAAAAATAACGTTAGCGCATAAGAAGGCACCATCTGCCAGCGGTAATGCTCGACAACAAGCTGCAGAACTAAGAAAATCAGAGCTACTCCGCTCAATGCAAGGAGCAACTTTCTTGCTTTTCCCCTTTTCCATAGGAGTATGACAAGTGTCAGTACATTGAGGCTGAGTAATAAGATTTCAAGGGTTCTCATCGAACTTACAGCACTCTCCTTATACGTCTGATTATTTGGAACAGTTTCTTTACCACATGATATGTAATCTAGTTTTGAGAGAGGGATCACTGGTGAAGATCTTGCTATAAGAGGTCATTCAAAAAGCTTTTAAAACTGAAAAACATTTTAAATATATTACGTAAATATTAACTTCGAACTACAGTATTATAGACGGGGTGTAAATTTTATGTGAAGATGCATTTCCAACCGTGTATAGTTAAGCATATTGATTTTCCAAAATAAAATTCATCTATAAATTCGACCTGCCTATCTTCAACATGCAGAAAGAACGCAATTTCGTGCTGCAGAATTACTTCAGGGGATTATCAGGTTATACAGTAGAACAAAAAAGGCTGGCGTTAAGATAGGTATTTTTGCCCAACCCCTGTACCGTGTCAAACTTGAGTTAACGAATCAATCAAAAAAAGCTGCTGGATCTGAAGTCATTGCTTATGGAGAAGTAGAAGACGGAAAATACATTGAGCTTTTTGAAAAAAACTATATAAGCTTCCGATTTCTCAATCGCTTGCGAATTTAAAATAGACATCCGATTTAAATCGCTGCCTAATATTAATTGCAATTAATAAGAATCTCAAATCACCTCAAGAGAACCAGTATAACGGCAAAGAGCCTCACGTTTTATGAGGCCCTTTGCTGTTATACTGATAAACTAATTATTCGATTTTTTAATTATGCGGGATCTGTACATTAGGGCATCGTTTTTTCAACTCGTTGATAAACTTCATTTTATCTCTTGGTGAAATTTTTATACTACCATGAGATTCTCGTTGATAAAATAATTCAAGTCCCTTATCAGTTGATGAAATTTGATAACCTGTCAACTTATCTGACGTTGGAGCAACCTTTATTATACTTTGATAAGGGATTTTATTTTGAAATGGTCCACCTTTTATTAATAGATAATCTTCGTAAAAAACATACTTAATAGAAACTGCGTACCACCATAAAAAAATTGCTGAAATAATAAAGATTGTAGATATAATAATTAATGTTGTAAATGATGTTATGAAGGGAACCAGGAATATAAACCCCATTATCCAAATCAATAAGAAGATAAATGTTATAAAAAAAACATCAGGTTTTGAATGATAAACCATAAAGTTAATCCCCCCTCTTTTATAAAATTATACGATTATTTCAAAAAAAAAATTCTACTTAGATTATAAAGCATATTGCAGACGATTATAATTCATTAATTTACTTTTTTTAAAAATACAACTATTTTCATGAACAGAAAATAAAGTTGTAAGAATTTTAAGGGTATTAAGAGTATATTGTATGGGTTGTTTTATTAAAGCAATATAATAATTAGATAAATAAGACTATTTTGAAATTATCGACTTTACTCCATGATCTACTTCTGTTATTTTTGTTAGGTATGGGTAAAAATACCATCCACTCAAAAAATAGGAGATGGAGGAGAAATTTCTGATGGATTTATTGAAGAAAATGGTTGTTGTCGCTATGGCTTTAACGTTATTAGTCTCAGGATCGGCTAGCCCAATCTCTAATGCTAATGCCAAATCAACAGAGGAAAGTTCCCGCAGTGTTGAACAAATGAAATTTTGAACAAATGAATGGTACTGCTAGCAAAACAAAGGAAATAAAAAATCCCCAAAAGATTCAACACCTAACAGATATGTCTAAGAAAGCTATATCTAGCAAGCAAGTGATTTTAAATAATTCCGGTGCTGATTTAGTTTTTGACGATGCGAAATTCTTAGATATTAAAGAAAATAATGAGAAATACGCATCTGTCACAATCCCTATTGTAGGAGAACAATACAGTTTTATAAGTAATTTGACTTTTGTTTTTGATTCAGAAGACAACATTATAAGCTATTCAGAAACATTGATTACAAAAAGTGATAATAATAAGTTTGTTGTCACTACTTACTTCAATGGGAAATTAGTCCAAGAAAAAGTGACTGATATAGATTATATTAGTAACAGTAAACTTCAAAGAGAATTAAAATATATGCAAGATAAAGCTGGTGATGGTGTTCAAGCTCAAAAGAGTTTTAATGAAGTCGTTCTATGCATTTCTTTAGTCGCTTTAATAGATTTAACAGTAGCAAGATTAATTGCGGCAACTTGTATTGCGTCTTGCCCAGCTGTACCAGCAATTTGTGCTGCTTGCATTGGAGCAGTTGCAGTCGTAGGGGGGGCTAATATTCCTGCCATCATATCTTGTTTCAAATAACTTATAAAACTACTAAAGTTCAGAAGCGCAATGATAGTGTTAAAAGCATGCTGAAATGAACTCCCCCCCTCCTGTCAAGCAGACAGTGGAAATAATGATGAAATATCTTTCAACATGCGTTCTTTGTTCCTGCTTTGTTCCTTTTTAGGGTAGAAATGTTCCTTTTTTGATGCCGGTTTTGCGTATATGCAAGTAATCCACGAAAAGTAAGCGATTCCAATGTCGCGCGAACATACATACTATTTTGTATGTATGTTCGCAATTCCCGTCGGTTTGTTCCTTTGTTCCTCCTTTTTCTAAGAAAAGACTATATATAAAAAATATACATAGTACGTGTTACACATATAAAAGATTCCTCAAATAAACAAGGAACTAGGTGGTGTAGTTGGATCTCCGCCATCCATGAAATCAAAATCTCTTACGACTTCATAAGGAATGTCTTCTTTTTCATGACAATTCAAACAAACATAGCTGACGCTCTGCTTCTTGTTTAATGAGTTGATCTTTGTGTTGTTGTTTTTTCTCTTTTTCTTTCCTTTTTTGCGGTGCTTGGATACCGGTGAGATGAACAATCACCCTTTCTAAATAAGCTCTCGTTGTTGGACATAAGGATTGTGAAATCAGTGTCTTTATCGCTCTAATCACAGCCATTTACTCGAATCATAGATTGTGAGCTTTAAAGAAAATGAACTGTTATGAAAAAGTTGTTTTTTTTCCCTATGCGACAACAATACCTAGCTGCAATAATGTTGGGATTTACACATTATTCATCTCTGATGAGGTTAATTGCAGCTACCTTCTCATTTACCCACTCAATATACTCAACAAGCGAGCCATCCGGATGCCTTACAAACATGTTATAGCCAGTCGGAACTTCTTGAGGCTCCGAAAGGATAGTCGCTCCCTTCTTTACAAGTTCTTCTTTCCACTCATTGAGCGAATCAACAAGCAGTGCTAGCTTCATCTCTTTCACAGGCGCTATTGAACCTTCTGGGCCTGCAACCAGCAGAATCGAGCTCACTGTCGCTATCTCCATCCCAGCCTCGTGATACGAGAAGCGCAAATCGCTACGTTCCCCAAGCAATTGTTCATAAAAAGCAATGCTTTCCTCCAGCTGATTATTGCGTATAAAAACTGGGGTATATACTTTTAAAATGTTCATGTCTCTTCATCCTTTCTCACAATGAGATAAATCGTTACTTGTGTAAATCCCACCGGGGGCTCAAGAGTTTAACCCAAAGATACTACAAACTTCGTCAAGGCTGGTGAACCGCCTAGTGCTGAGCCGCATACTAGGGGTGAGAGGACGGGGGTAGCCGTTCTCTCCTACTCGATCAGACGATCAGAAATTTGGTGCCGAACCCTTTGCCTGCGTTCCGGGCAGCGGCCATCTTCTCTTTATCGGCGCCTTCGAGCACGACTACGTTTTCCGGGTAAAGCTTGCCGAGCAACGCCCATTCGAGAAGCGGATTGCCCGCGGTCGGGATCAGATGGGTGTCCTCTTCGTCCGTCACAAGCCCCTCTAGGCCAAGAATGTGCGACGGGTGATGCACACGGACCTGGAACGGGGATGTCGAATCGGAAGCCGCCGCCGGACGATACATAAATCGATGTCCGCGGAACGCTTGGCCGAGATCAACCACATAGACGTCGCCATTGATCTGCAGCCGGTACTGTACGACGACACGATTCGACTGGCCAACCGGCACGAGCTGCGCTTCCCTGATATCCGAAGTCACCGGGAGCGGAACCTCTGTAAGGGCATTCACTGAGTCCCCGCCCGCTACACGGCTGCGAGGGGCCGCATAATAATCGGGGAACTCATAATCGAAGGCGACGAGGCTCGGGTCCCCGTCCGCCGTCCCATCCGGCACCAACAGCACCGGATGCCAGCGGAGCAAGTAGCGGGGAGCGCTCGCCAGCTCAGCTCCGAGGCTTCCAGGCAGCACCGTGCCAAGACGGTACTGAAAGCCGTATCCGACCCTATCCAGCTCCGGACTCAGCACGCTTTGGGCATATTGCACGATAGTCTTGTGCGTCATCTTTTTGCCGAGCAGCTTGGCGAGAAACTCCGAACGTGACCGCTCGACGAACCGCAATCCTTTGCCATGACTCTCCTCGACCTCGATCGGCACTTCTTCCCAATTGTCGAAGGGGAGGAGCGCGTCCCGCAGCAGAATGATCTGGTGCAAGTATTCGTTGAACAGCTGCATGACTCCCGGCCCGCCCGCTGGTCCCATCAGCAAAGAGGAGACCTTGTGCGTCCATAGATGATTGTCACAGTGGCTTCTGAAGCTCAGGCTGCGGAGCGTGGAATTTCCGAATGCTTCGGCTGCCCGCTTTTGTGAATTGAATACCCGCGCCCAGCGGACCAAGCCCTCGCCTATCAGTTGCGCCTGCCGAGACAGCTCCTCCCCTGCCCGGTTATGCTGCGCCATCTCGCCGAGCGGCAAATCGGACTCCCGGCCGGTAATTGCGAGGTTTGCCTCCAGATTGGCGAGCAGCGCCTCAGCATCCGCCGCCCCGCCGAGCTGCACGAGTACGGCCTCCAGCAGTGCGTCCAACTCCCGTACGATATCCTGAGCGCGGTATACGCCGCTCGGGAGATTCCAGTCGTAGCGCTCGTTCGGCTGCTTGGTCACGACGGTTTGCCCGGCTGTCGGGCGTACGTCGAGCTGCTTTCCCCATACGATTTCCCGCTTCCCGATGGCAAGACGATAATTTTTCATATTCGTTGTCTCTCCTTTTATTTTATTATTTTAATTTCAATACTTTCATATATATCGAAATATAGAACAAAAAATCAGTCCAATTGAAATGATTCAATCGGCTACATATCGCTTCAGAATATTCTCTTGAATATGATAAAAATGAAAAGTTCCTTCTTTTCGCGACAATTCAAGCAACCCGCAGTCCGTTAATTGTTTAAGATGGTGAGAGAGAGTTGATCCTTTCGAAAGATTCAGATGCGCCCCAATTTCAGTACAGCTTAATTCCCTATGTTTGCTCAAAAGCTGCACAATCTTCAGCCGAGTCGGTTCACCTAACGCCTTATACACCTTCACAGCCTCTTTTACAGAAAGAGTTTCTTCTGACATTAAGTTGCCTCCTTTTATAATTCTATATTTATAGAAATATTAATCTATAGGGAAGGAAATGTCAATTTCCGAAATTTGAGTCTCCTCAATACCTTTTTTCTACCTGCTCTCATCGTCCTCTAATCTGGAAATAACGCTTATTTTATCCTCCTCTGTCCTCTTAATAAACAAAAAGGGAATCAAAAATCGATTCCCTTTCTTACTCTTTTGCTCCGCAGAAATTACCAAATTCTATTTCTTAAGCTTCTTCAAATGTTTCTTCGTTGAATCCTAATGTTTCTGCCGAATTCTCCATCATTTCATCACAAATAATTTAGATCGTTGTAGAAACCTGTAACTTCTAGGCTTCCTTAAACATTTAATCATCTGTCTAATACAAATTAATATTTGATCAAGGGTTAGACTAAATTCCTTGGAATCTTCTCAAGAAGATTTAAGTTTGGTTTTTATAAGAAAGTTTGCATCTTCTGACTTTCGTAAGCGAAATAAGAACTTTTAATAATCTTTAAAGATTCCCACTTCATAACGATGTTAGCCTCTTTAATTGCTTTGCCTTTTCTTTCGTTCGTTAATTATAGTTGGTATAATTAAAAATAAAGCGTATGCAAAAGTCATCCAAGCTGTAAAAGCAATAACCTGCGAATCATCCAGTTTTGGGAAAATAACATGGTGGTTAGATATAGAGAATGTATCTAATGTTAAGCCAACAATAGTACCAATTAAGCCAAACTTAAGTGCTGCGTTCTCAGATTTATCAAATATTAAGCAAACATATGTAACACCTGACAACAAGATTCCCGTTCCAATTAATAAGAATACAATACTAATAGTAAATCCACTGGTACCAGGACTATAGAGAACACGCTCTCCAATAAGTACGAAAAATATTGTTGCAAAAAACCAGACAATGACACCCCATAATGCTGTATACAAATAATTTTTCATTAGCTCTTATCCTCATTTAGCAGTTTACTAAGTCCTATAAGTAACTGTTCGAGTTCTTCATAAGTTTTTTCTACTGAAAACTCTTTCGATAATAAAGCCTGTAAAGCCAGACCATCCACAATTGCATTTAAAAATACTCCCCATGTTCCTAGTGAAACACCTTCTATAGGTGATTCAGACCATAGTTTCGATAAATGATCCGTTAGAGCATTATTTTCTTTTATCATAATATCTTCAAGCTGCTCTCTTATTTTTTCATTATTAAAACCTGACACTATTAACATTAAGAACAATTTATGAAAAAATGAATCATAAGAACAACGGCTTTTTGCTGACTCTATTGCCTTTCTTATAAGATTTTCGTTACATTGTGATACTTCATTCCAAGAATGATTACAAATATCATTTACGATATCTGCAAACAATTGTTCTTTTGTTCGGAAATGATAATAAATAGTACCTTGTGTCACTCCTGCCATTTCTGCAACTGCCCTCAAAGTAAACTTTTCAATTCCTTTCTCAACTAAACACTCCTTTGCAAATTGAATTAAATCATTTTTATTAACAACATTTGGCTTCGCCATTTTTTCACCACCGATTTAGTTATTCAACTAACTAACTTCATTCTTTTAAAATTTTACCACTTGCTCCATTAAAAAGCTACGAATATATTTCAACGTTTCACTAGCGAATAAATGCTATTTCTTTATTTTCAAACAGCGTCGTTTAATCAAAACGTTAGACAAACCTATGTTTTACGGCAAATTAAAAAAATCCATTTTGAAAAAAATTGATCAAAATGGATTAGATTTAAGTAGTTTGATCATTTTCCTGTGTAGCCAGCATCCAATTGAGAAACAAAAATTGTGCCAAAAAAACCTTGAATGGACATAACATAGAGACGGGATGACCCAACTTGACCAGGCTAGGCACTAACCAAACACCATCCTTCCTTCAAGAAAGTACCTTGCCGGGGAAAACACGCATCACGCTGTTGAATTGCTCCGGCCTCTGCAGCGGCGCGAAATGGCTCACTCCAAGCAGGAGGATCAATTCCCGCGAATGCTACTAGTAAGATATTCGGCATGTTCTCATCATGCTCGCTTTGTACGATTGCGACGGGCACCTGGTAATCAGCCAAATCACGCTGAGAATAGTTGGGTTGTGTCCTCATCATCTGGCCGACAGCTTCGGCAAATGCCTTTAATTGGTTCGGCGTGGCCGACAGATAGGCATAGTCCTTGGCGTGCCGGTCCAAACACCTGTCGAGGGTACTACTCTGCCCTTCGCACAAATAAAAAGACGACTTTTTGTCGTCTTCAATATTTGTTGCTATTGATTAATCATTTTCATTAGCTAATTCTCTTATATATGAAATTTAAGTTTGAGATACCTACATACACTTAGTATCAAGTATATAAGTTGTAGAGTTGGTTTTTGTTATTTACGTTTTATAATATAAACAGCAGTAATCGCTAAGTAGATTATTAAGGTAATAAAGGTAATGATTATTTTTGTTGTGATAATAACACCGGCCAATATTAATAATAAGGAAATAATAGCTATAAGTGTAGTTATTGGGAATTTTCTTTTTTCAATACTATTTTGCTGCATACATGATTTAAAATGAGCCGAAGCAATGATTAACCAAATGAAAAGGACGGTATAACCTAATGAACCCATTAAATAATTAAACGTATTTTCTCCTGCAATAATAGAAATTAGTACACCGATATATAACGAAGAAGTACATAGTAAAATTGCATAAGTTGGTACTTTTTTTATAGATAACTTACTGAATATCTTTGCAATACTGCCATCTATTGCTTGTGTGTAAATAACTCGAGACGATGCATACAATCCAGAATTCATGGATGAAACTAGTGCTAATAAAATAACACCATTCATGATATCAGCAGCGTAAGGAATACCTAACAAATCAAAGACAGTAACAAAAGGGCTTTCTGTTGCATTATTTACCTGATTCCAAGGAATAAGGCTGACAATGATGAAGAATGGCAGTAGATAGAAAGCAACGATACGTGTTAATGTACCACGAGTAGCTTTTGGTATAACCTTTTCGGGGTTTTTCGTTTCTCCTAATGTAACCCCAATTAGCTCTGTCCCACCATAAGAATAAATAACGACTAACATCGCAATAACTAAACCGTCTATTCCATTAGGAAAAAAACCACCATGTCTTGTTAAATTAGATAAACCAACCGCTTGATGGTTACTAGTAGTCACAAACATTAAAAATAAACCTGCCATAATAAAAATAATAATTACACTGATTTTAAGAAAAGCAAGCCAATACTCTGTTTCTGCAAATATTTTTACTGATAATAAATTTACAATAGTCACTGCAATCGAAATAATTAAAGCCAGTGCCCAAATAGGATACTGTGGAAACCAATATTGTAAAAACATAGCAGAAACTATAGCTTCTGCAGCAATGTTTAATACCCACATTTTCCAATAAATCCAGTCTAAGAAATAAGCTGGGTACGAGCCAATGGCGGGTTCGATAAGATCATGAAACGTTCTTGCTTGCTTATTCTTAATCGTCATATCAGCTAGTCCTTGCATAATGAACAGTAAGATCATACCTCCTATAAGATAAGCAATTAATACAGCTGGACCAGCCATGTCGACTGCTACACTACTTCCTTTAAATAAACCTGCTCCGATTGCACCGCCTAACGCCATCATCATAATATGCCGTGTTGTCATTGAACGTTTTAATGATATACTTTCTTTTTTACTCAATTTTTTCTCCCTCCATAAAAAAAAACTCATCGTCTCTTGTCTTATATAAATATATAAGACAAGAGACGATGAGTTTTGACTACCGCGGTACCACTCTTATTAATTCTAACATGAGAATTCTGCTTTGCTAGTACATGTAATTATACTAATACCTTGTAACGAAGGTCAATCGTTAAATTAGTAAAAGATAAGGAAAACAACCAATTTTATGTATCTTTTACTAATTTACCACTCCTGGACAAGTTCAAAGTGTCATTGGACTACGTTTCACCACCCCGCAGCTCTCTATACCTAATGAATCAATCTTTTACTACTTCCACTCAACGCGTATTAATTATTATATTAAGAGTATAAGTAACCTCTTTAGGCTTGTCAATATAAAATTGATAGATAAAGTGCGAGACGTTTCTGTAGCTTTGAAATAAAGATTGATTAAAAACACCTCACAAACCCATATTTTTCGTTAAATTAAAGGAATCCATTTTGAAAAAAGATTGATCAAAATGGATTCTTCTCCAAGAGATTTCAATTTGGTTTTTATAAAAAAGTTCGATCTTTTTCTGTTTTATACTGTTCTATTAAAGCGCCTTTTTGTTTAATAATGATTGACACCTGTTGGGCCGATATATAAGTGATCATCATCTTATATAGGGGTACCATCAGGAAAATGCGGATTTACAACGATAAGGAAATTCCTATACCAAAAATCCCAACTTCTCCGTAAATTTATAGAGAAATTGGGCTTTTCCATTACTTCATTAAAGCGCCCGATCGTGGAAATTATTATTCAATATAGCTATTAAGAAAGAAAATATAAAAAACCCCCTTTAGATAATCATATCTAAAGGGGTAAAACATCGCGACTTTATTTTAAATCTACAATACCTCATAACGGTTATCCAATACTTCCCTCTTACTCCACCGTAACACTCTTAGCCAAATTCCGCGGCTTATCAACATCACAACCGCGATGAAGCGATGCATAATAAGCAATCAGCTGTAAAGGAACAACGGACGCCAGAGCGGATAGAGCCGGATGAGCAGCAGGAAGTACAAATTGGTCATCTGCTTCTTCTAAGCCTTTCAGCGAGATGATGCATGGGTTTGCTCCACGTGCTGCAACCTCTTTAACGTTTCCGCGGATACTAAGGTTCACATGCTCTTGCGTTGCTAGGGCGAATACAGGTGTACCATCCTCAATCAACGCGATTGTGCCGTGCTTTAGTTCTCCGCCAGCAAAGCCTTCTGCCTGAATATAAGAGATTTCTTTCAGCTTCAGCGCACCTTCTAAGCAGACGTAGTAATCGAGTCCGCGGCCGATGAAGAAGGCGTTGCGGGTAACAGTTAGGTAGTCGCGCGCGATCATTTCCATTTCGTCTTTTTGGTCGCAGAGGGCTTCCATCGCGTTGGCGACGATGCCAAGCTCATGAGCTAGGTCAAAGCTCAGTTCCTTATCCCGCTTTCCGGCTGCGATCGCAGCTAGAATTCCGAGTACTGCGATTTGGGCTGTGTAGGCTTTCGTTGATGCGACGGCGATTTCAGGGCCTGCGTGCAGAAGCAGGGTGTAGTCGGCTTCGCGGGACAACGTAGAGCCTGGTACGTTCGTGATTGTTAATGCTTTATGGCCGAGCTTATTGGTCTGTACCAAGACGGAACGGCTGTCCGCTGTCTCTCCGCTTTGAGAAAGGAATATAAACAACGGTTTTTCTGAAAGCAATGGCATGTTGTAGGAGAACTCACTTGATACGTAAACCTCTGTCGGCACGCCTGCCCACGTTTCAAGGAATTGCTTTCCGACAAGTCCTGCGTGGTAGCTTGTTCCGCATGCGACGATGTAAATGCGGTCCGCCTCTGCGACAGCATCGGCGACGTCGCCAGGAACGTCAAGCTTGCCGTTTTCATCCTGGTACGTTTGTACAATCTTTCTGATGACGAGCGGCTGCTCATCGATTTCCTTCAACATGTAGTGAGGGTACGTGCCTTTTTCAATGTCGCCGGCGTCAAGCTCAGCGATGTATGAGGCACGAGTCATGACGTCGCCGGAAAGGTTTTTAATGACAACCTTTTTGTCGGTAACGATGACCATTTCTTTATCCATTAATTCCACATACTCATTAGTTACTTGAAGCATGGCCATTGCATCGGATGCGACAACGTTAAATGTGTCTCCAAGGCCGACGAGCAGCGGACTTTTGTTTTTTGCGACGTAGATGGTTTCTTTGTTTTCAGCATCAAAGAGGGCAATAGCGTAAGAGCCTTTTAAAAGTCCCAGCGTTTTGCGGAACGCTTCTTCGACTTCAAGGCCGCTTTCGACGAATTGCTCGATGACCTGAACGACCACCTCTGTATCTGTATCACTTTTTAATGTGACGTCTTGTAAATAATCACGGGTCAGTTGAACATAGTTCTCGATGACACCGTTATGAACCAGCGTGAACCGGCCTGAAGCGCTTTGATGAGGGTGAGCGTTCAAATGGCTTGGCTCCCCGTGGGTTGCCCAGCGGGTATGTCCGATTCCAATTGTAGAAGCTACTTTGCCATCAACAACCTCGCGCAAATCAGCAATACGGCCTTTTTCTTTGAAAACATGGACGCCTTCATCGTTCATGATGGCAATCCCTGCAGAATCATAGCCTCTGTATTCTAACTTTTCTAGGCCTTTAAGCAAAATTTCCTTTGTATCACGCTGTCCAATATATCCTACAATACCACACATATGTTTTCTTCCTCCAAGTCCTGAGAAGGGGAGAAGAAAATCCTTTTTTGGAAGGGACTTTTCTTCGTCCCCTCCTACATGTTTTTTTATTTGTAGTCAGATCATGCAATTTCCCTTTGTTCAAAGAGTCGCCTCTTTGGTTTAAAGAAATTCTTTTCGGCTGTGATCTGAAATCAGCCGGGAGGCATCCGCCGAATACTTCGATAAACCTCCATCCTCGTCAACTAAGCTCTTGTCCGTCTGCTTAGTTCGGGCGCTATAATTATGAAATTACCTTACTCCCCTCCTTACTTCCAAATATAGAGACAAGACAAATTGATTTTACTACAGGGGAAAATGCACGTCAATCAAAGATGTATGAAAATGATTGGCTATGGAGGCTCTTCCGCGGCTATTGCACAAGGGCGAATCCGCCGCAGAGCGCCAAAGCCAACCAATTACTCACCTTAGTATCTTAAAACCGCATTCCCTACATATTATGTAAAATCTTCTTGCCCGGTACTCGTTTTTCATAAATTGGTCGTATGTCAAACAAAAATAGTTACACTTTAGTTATTATTCTGCACCCATTTCTTTTTTAACCACATTGACAATACGGTGGACATATTTCTCGCACAGCTCTTTTGTCCGGGCTTCAGCCATCACGCGGACAAGAGGTTCTGTACCTGATGGACGTACCAAAATTCTGCCGTCACCATTCATTTCAGCTTCTACCTCTCCAATGACAGCTTTCACTTTTTCATTTTCTTCGACCTTGTATTTATCAGTTACTTTGACATTGACTAACAGCTGAGGGAACTTCCGCATTTCAGCAGCAAGCTCTGACAATGGCTTTCCAGACAGCTTCATTGCGTTTAGGAGCATAATTGCCGATAACAATCCATCTCCAGTCGTATTGTTGTCCAGGAAGATGATGTGTCCTGACTGTTCGCCCCCGAGACTGTATCCTTGTTTTTTCATTGCTTCTACGACATAGCGGTCGCCAACCGCGGTTTGAACACTTTTAATCCCCTCGGCTTCAAGGCCCTTATAAAAGCCGAGATTGCTCATTACCGTACTGACAATCGTATCTTCTTTTAAACGTCCCTCTTGCTTTAAATATTTTGCGCAAATGAACATAATTTGGTCGCCATCGATAATATTTCCTTTTTCATCAACGGCAATTAACCGGTCGCCGTCACCGTCAAAAGCAAGACCGACATCGGCTTCTTTTTCGACGACAAAATCAGCCAGCGTTTCAGGATGAGTAGAGCCTACCCCGTCATTAATATTTAAGCCGTTCGGATTCGTGCCGATCGACGAAACATCCGCGTCTAAATCGGCATAAAGATGCGTGGCGAGTGATGTCGTTGCGCCGTTTGCACAATCAATCGCGATGTGAAGGCCGGTGAAATCGTCATCTGCCGTTTGTTTAAGGAATTGGAGGTATTTTTGTCCTCCTTCGAAATAGTCGTTGACAAGCCCTAGATCGGCTCCAACTGGCCGCGGCAAGGAATCCGTTTCCTGATCCATTAAATGCTCAATCTCAAGCTCTTGTTCATCCGAAAGCTTAAAACCGTCAGAACCAAAAAACTTGATACCGTTGTCTTGAACAGGGTTATGGGACGCTGAGATCATGACTCCTGCTTCAGCGTCCATTGCCTTTGTCAAATAAGAAACACCCGGTGTGGAAATAACGCCAAGACGCATGACCTCGGCACCGATGGAAAGAAGACCTGCTACCAAGGCTCCTTCCAGCATATGCCCTGAAATGCGAGTGTCACGTCCGATTAAAATTTTCGGCCGCTCTTTGTCCTTTGTCAGTACATAGCCGCCGAATCTACCAATTTTAAATGCGAGTTCGGGTGTAAGCTCGCTGTTGGCGACACCCCTGACTCCATCTGTTCCAAAATACTTGCCCATTCTAACAATCGCTCCTTTTTTTACCGCTGATGATTAGGTATTTGAAGTATCGGGTTTTTCCGAATCTATATCCTGTTTTTTGTCCGGCTCTGTATTTGTTTTTGAATCTGGATTCGAACCATCATCTGTGTTTTTATTTGTTTCGTCTTTGTTTTCGTCTTTGTTTTCTTCTTCGTTTTCGGATTCTTTCGATGTAATCTTCACTTTTGCACGTTCCTTTGGCATGGTCCACGTAATGTTCTGCGGACCGTTCACTTCAATGTTCACGTCATGCTCGCCCTCGTTTAAGTTTGATACATCCACATAAAGTTCAATGTCAGAAGGCTGCAATTGATCAATCTCTTCTGTTGAGCCCTTTGCCAAGAGACTCAATTGGCTCGTGTCAGGATCCAAAAATTCTAGGTTCTGGTCATTTTTCAGCCCCACAGGCTTGATTGATACATTGTTCAGTTCTTTTTCCTTCTCTTTCTCAACTTTTACATTGAGTTTGACCTTGTCAGGAGATGCACTTTTCACTCCATCTGGAAGCGGGATGTCTACCTCTTGCACCGTATTATCTTTAATTTTGCTCAGGTCGAGGTCGACTCCATCAATAAATTCAATGGAATCAAGAACATCCTGGGGTCCGTAGATCGTTACTTCAGACGGATTTGTTTCAACGCTTGAAATACTGGTGCCTTCAGGAAGTTTCCCGGTACGATTGATCTTAAGCGGGACTTTTTTGCTCGGGCTGGTCACAGGGACAGTGATGTCGACAACAGCAGGCTCCACGTCAACAGGAAGAATATTTCCGTCACTGTCATAGACAGTCACTTTCGTTTGTTTTTCTAACGTCTTGTCTACTCCTTCCAGATCAACGCCTGCTTTAATTACTGAAATATTGTCGATCACTTCCTTGGCTCCAGTCACCTTCACGTTTTTTGGACTGACTATCGGTTGTTCAGGTGTATAGCCACCTGCCATCTTGTTTTGATTAAAGAAATCAACCTCGACCGGAAAATTCTCTGTCGTTTTTTCCTGGATCGTTACAGTAGTAACAGACGGATTAATCGATACGTCAAGATCTTCATTTACGTTTCTCGCTTTTAACACGACACGATGCGAGCCAGTGGACAAGCCTTCTAAATCTGCATAAATTTCAAAGTCTTTCGTTTGTCTTGCGGTAGTTACAGCACTCGTCGATCCCTTTAATGTGACATTCACAGTCTGCGGAACACCGGTTACCACCAGGTTTTCCTCATCAAAGTACGTATTGACTGGTATATTCGTAAGCGTTGCTTCTTCCGTTGTTGGCTGCTCTTCTTGGAACAATTGCTCGCCGGGTTTTTTAAAATCCGGCTGCTTCTCAATGCTGACAGATATAAATAGCATAATCGCAAGAAGCAGTGCAATAATTCTCACTGCCCACGGGGTATTCAAAAACTTATCCATTCTTTTTCCCCCTCCAGTTCCATAGGTTCGAAGAAGAATTTTTTTCCTTGCGAAATTCTGCCGAAAGCATTTCCTTTAGCGCTTCTTCCGAAATATCCCGATGAAGGTCGCTGTTTTTGGCCAAGGAAATCGCACCCGTTTCCTCAGAGACAATCACGGTAAGGCTGTCAGTTACTTCGCTTATGCCAATTCCCGCTCTATGCCTCGTTCCCAAGTCTTTCGAGATAAACGGGCTCTCCGACAATGGCAAATAACAAGCAGCTGCAGCCACCTCGTTCTTTTTAATAATTACAGCTCCGTCATGAAGCGGAGTATTCGGAATAAAAATATTAATGAGAAGCTCAGAGCTTACCTTCGCATCGAGTGGAATGCCGGTTTCTATGTAATCGCTCATCCCTGTCTCTCTTTCAATCGTCATTAAAGCGCCGATACGACGCTTTGCCATATATCTGACGGACTTTGTAATCGCATCAATGGTATGCTGCTGTTCCTCTTCTTCAGGAGCGGCACTCCTTGAGAAAAGCCGGCCGCGGCCGATCTGCTCGAGCGCTCTCCTCAGCTCCGGCTGGAAGATGATGATGATGGCTAAAACTCCCCATGTAATTGCCTGATCCATGATCCATTGCAGGGTGTTTAAGCCTAAATATTGACTGGCCATTCGAACGACGACAATGACAATAATCCCTTTTAAAAGCTGGACTGCTTTTGTGCCGCGAATGATAACCAACAATTTATATATCACATACCAAACAAGGAGAATATCAACGGCATTGCCGAGGTACTGAAAAAAAGGAATATCCTCAAGAGCCATGTCCTCGTCCTCCAAAAAAATTTTCACTTTTCTATATAAAACTTCGTCGCTTGCTTCTATTATGTGGCTATATTGCTTATATAACCACGTCATTATACCATAATTTCAAATCACAAGTGAAATGAACGCTGTAAGGCATAAAACAATAAAAAAACGGTTTAAAAGCTGGATTAGCTTATAAACCGTTTGAAGAAGCAAGGTTATTCAAATACACCTATCACATCGGAACCAATAGACTTGATCTTGTACCACAGCCATTCAAACATTTCATCAATGACTGTAATTTTGCCTGTTACCCGTCCGGCTGAAGCCGTGTACTGCTCACCATTTACGACAGTTACGCTGCCTTCCACCTTGCCTTCTATCCTGATGTTCCCATTTTTCACGACGACATCACCTTTGACCACTTCACCCTCAGGTACGATGACATTGTTATTTTCAACAATCAGATTCGACTGTCTGGATACGCTGAATGTCTGATCGTTTGACCAGCTGGAAAAAATGCTGGTTCCCATAAGTATCAGAAAAAAGGATGCAGCCACCACAAATGGGTGAGTTTGAAACCACCTTTGTACAGAAACCCTCCGTTTTTCTTTCGGAAGACGCTCCATGACGTTTGCAGTAAATCCTGCTGGAGCTTCTACATGAGAGGTACTCTGAACAAGGGCAATCGATTTTTCGAGTTCATAGAAATGCTGCTGGCAGCTCTTACATATAGACAAATGCTCTTTCAGTGTCCTCTCGTCTTCCGGGAGGATATCTCCATCCAGTTGTTCGTGCATAAGCAGAACAATGTGTTCGGGACAGTTCATTCAATCACCCCACTTATAAATCCCTAAGTTGTTTTCGTAAAGCCTCTCTGCCTCTGTGTATTCTTGTCTTCACCGTACCGACAGGAATATTCAAAATTTCGCTGATTTCAAGCAAAGAGAGCTCATCAATATACTTTAGAACGATCACCGCCCTGTACTTTTCCGGAAGCCTGAGGATTTTTTCCTGAATGGTTCCCTGCAGCTCCATGGAAATGACTTCCTCTTCAGGCAGCCTTCCTTCAGCTGCGATTTGGGAGTACATATTCAAACCATCCGTTCCTGCAACCTCAGCGTCCAAAAAATAATCAGGTTTCTTCTTACGAATACGGTCTATCGTCAGATTGGTTGCAATTCTGTAAAGCCAGCTTGAAAATTTCCGATTGATATCATAGCTTTCGATATTTACATAGGCTCTGATTAAGGCCTCTTGAGCAATATCTTCGGCTTCATGGGCGTTGCCGAGCATACGGTAACAAAGCTGATATATTTTGTCTTTATAAATATCAACAATGTCCGCATACGCATTGCGATCACCTTTTTTTACTTGTTTTATTCTTTTTTTGATCAATGTTTCCATAGTTTTTTTAACCTCTGCCTTCACCGATCTGTATGTATACGAATGACTTAGTCATAAGTTTCATTTTTTTATATAAATAAGTTTATCAAATTTTTGGCAGAGTTTTGCTGAAATTTACCTTAAAATTTCAGCTTTTCTATTATACGAAATTCAGTCTTTGAAATCGAGATACTTTTTTACCGTTATTGTGAATCCTTAATAATTAACCCAAGAGCCCTGGAAAAACCGACAGCTTGCTCCGGTGAAATAATGCACCCCGCTAAATTTTCAATCGAAACCATTAAATTTTCGAACGAGCATGTACTTAAATCGATCCCTTTCAACTTCGTTCCCGCAAAATTTGCCTGGTTCAGATCACATGCTTCAAAAGCCGCTTGCTTAAACTCCGATTCATAGAAATCCGCGTTGGCCAGCGAGCATGACTCATAACGCACGTGCTTCAGATTCGAAAAGCCGAACGATGCATACTTGGCATGGCATTCTTGAAATATCACGTTTCGCAGAGCGGCTTCTGAAAAATTAGTTCCTACCAGCTTGCAATTCTTCAACTCCACACGGTGCAATATCGCATGGCTGAAATCAACATTGGACAAGTCACAATGGTCAAATAATACATCGGTTAACTCTGCATATGGAAAGGCGGTCTCTGCAAATGAGGTGTTTTGAAAAACAACCTGTTCGAACGCCATTTTCTCCACATAGATGTTCGCAATTTCTGCATCTCTCATTTCGGCTTGATAGACATAGGATTCTTCATTTTCCAGATCGGCAGCCTTGAACCGATTGAAATCTGCGCGAATTTTCGGCTTGTCTATTTTCACTCTTTTCTTTTGGTTGTTTTGTGCCATCTTTATCTTATCCTTTCAACAAAGATAGGAAGTTTAATTTCAATTATATGAGATTTTCGAAAAGAATCATAAAATAATACAACCTTAGCTCATTTAACAGGCCAAGGTTGTATTAGTCTAATTATTTTCTTGGAATGATAGGAAGAACAATTGAAGAAGGATGCTCTTCATCATGCAAAATCGTTTGCTGGGCAGGTATGAGATCATTCTCTTCATCCTCACCAAAATCTTGTCCCGTATTCGGATTTCGATCCCAGCGCGGGAAATTGCTGCTGGTAATATCCACGCGGATGCGATGTCCCTTTTTAAAAAGATTGCTTGTAGACCATAGATCAATTTCATAGAGATAGGGTTTTCCAGGTTCGATCAAGCTTGGAGCTTCTCCCATTCCCCTATTCCGAAAACGGGCGCGAATGATACCATCCGTCAAATTAATAGCTGTGCCATCTGGATGGACATCTACTAATCGAGCGACAAAGTCGGTATCCGGAGCACTAGAAACCGCCCATAGCTTTACTTTTACCGGTCCGGTTACTTCTACAACTTGTTCTAATACGGGAGTCGTATAAACTAGCACATCCTCCCGGGATTCAATTTCCCTTTGATCAAATACACCGCCAGGAAAATCCGGCAGCATAAATATCGATCCTCCTTTCGTGGGTACTGGATTTATAGGATCATAGGTAAAATGATCGGGTTTTTCTTGAATAGGGGAAACCGTACTAAGAGTGCCGTCTCCCTGAAGAGTATTAGCACGTCCGCTGCTATGCAAATAGTATGTTGTATACTGGGTACGAGCCAGCGGCCATTCGTATTCATTACGCCAGACATTTTCACCCATTACAAACAATTTGATAGGGGCTTCGTTAGTAATACCAGTATCAATTCCTTTTAAAAAATGATCAAACCATCGCAAATGGATTCCGATCAAATCTATCGTTGTGGAATCAGCCGACTTTCCAAAATTGATTTCTCCAACTTGATGGCTATGATCTATATGCTGCCAAGGTCCAATGACTAATTTACTCTGGCGGGCTTCCGGACTGCCTCCGTTGTTACGCATTTGTACAAAATTATCAATCGTTCCCTGCAGGAAGATGTCATACCATCCAGCGATTTGGAGTGTAGGAACCGTAACGTGTTCATGTTTCCCCTTTAATAATAATGAATCAACATACTCTGGATCCACGTTTCTTTTAATGTGTTCAAGAATTGAAGGTGCCACTTTGTTTCTGGTAAAAGGAGCAAAATTTTTCAAAGGAAGTGATTTGATTTCTGTTTGTAGTTTTTCAATTTCTGATTGTAATTGATTTTCCGCGAGAGCTAATTCTTGCTGATCTGGATAAAGTCTTGGAAGCGTGTCTTCAAACATCCCTAATTGCCAATACGATAAAAAACCCAGCTCGAAAGCGCCCCCTCGGTACATAAATCCGTCAAAAGGGTCACTCCAAGATAATGCAGGAGAAGCCGCCATTAAAGGATCCGGTTGTTGAAGCATCCCAGCCCATTGCGTAAAAGAGTAATACGATAGACCAAACATCCCTACTTTACCATTGCTATAAGGAAGGTTCGCAGCCCAATGGATGGTTTCATAACTATCGGAGGCTTCGTGGTTTGCAGTAAGAATAGGATCCCAATCTCCCTCTGAAGCAAAACGCCCTCTTGTATCTTGGATGATAACCACATACCCTTGCTGAACTGCACGTGGAATATCATTAAATATATAAAGTTCGTTGTCCTTTCCATAAGGCAAGCGAGTCAAAAGAACTGGCCAAGGACCTTTACTATTAGGACGGTATATATCAGCTCGCAACACCGTTCCATTTTTCATCTCAACTGGTATATTTACTTCTGTGATGATTTGATTTTCTAAATTAGTCATTTGATAAGCTCTCCTTTTACCAAAGTCTTCTTTTATCACAAAACATGCTGATTAATTTCAGCGTTCAGTTGTTCCAATTCCAAAGGATGCAAGAGCTAATACCTTTAGCGCAATTGGCCTAGACTGATTTTTTCTCAATCTCAACGTACATTTGATGGCACTTTCTCAATAGGAATTTGAACCTCCGCAATGTAAAAATCATGTTCTGGATGTAAAAACACTTCTCGACGAGGTTCATTTTCTTTGATTTGATATCCATTTTGCTCAATCCAAATCCCTAATTCAGCGCTGGCTGTGCAAGGGCTTGCAGGATGACAACGATGCAGCAGGGTTGCCGCCATCGGAGCCTCAGGCAGCTGCTGAACTTGAACTTCTGATTTCATTGATATTTGTTGCAGGGGATAGCAGACTTCTAAATCAACTTCCCCTTCACATTCTTCACAGCAATGCCAGAGGACAGTCTGAGGATATGAGGAAGAAAAGTTTTTCCCAAGATCACGATCCAGCTGTGCAAAAAGCTGAGGGATTTCTTGAATCGCTGCAGGTTTACGTAAAGAGGCGAAGTGTTGTGCTTCCAGCTTTTTTATAACAACCTCATGCTCCGCCTCAATACTCCCTTCTTTTTCAATTTGATACAGCCGCTCCTCAATCCGTTTTAAACGACCTAGTTCGTTTTCTAACAGAGTATGAATTTCGGCCTGTTTCAAACGGAACATCCCGCGAATTTGTTCGACTGGAATTTCTTCTTCTAATAACAGCCTGATTTGGTTTAGTGTAAACCCTAACTCTTTAAAAGCGAGAATACGATTTAATAGAAAAAGCTGATCAGCTGTATAGTATCGGTAGCCTGTATCAGAATCAATATAAGCCGGTTTTAACAGCTCAAGCTTGTCGTAATAACGAAGAGTTTTCACAGAAACCTGGCCAAGCTTGGAAAACTCACTGATTTTAAACATCGTTTCATCACCTTTCTTTGCAGCAGTCATTGCTTCTTATTTGGAATATACACCTTCCCGTACAGGGGAGAGTCAAGATGAATATAAACACATTTTAAATCGTAGAACGTGGAATTGTCTGTTTATAGATTCACGGATTAGCTTTCAGATAAAAAATGAACCGATTCTAGATGAAATGGCTCATTTTTTATCTGAAACTCGGAAGAATTTATAAACCACCTAATTCTGGGGCTTTTTTCTCTTAGCTTAAAATGGAGTCGGTTTCATTATAATAAGTACTTTTTCGCTTCTGTCGTCAGCTTGTTCAGTCACCCCTGGTACGGCTAATCTATATCGACAGTCTAAACCGCTAGAGGTTGATATGATCTTGCCCGAAAGCTTTTCTCTGAATCAAAAACAGGTGATTAAGGTCAATCTGACACAAGGCGGGGAAAAAGTAGATGCCGCTGATATTCAGTTTGAAATCTGGAAAAAGGATAGCAAGGATAATCCAGATGTAATAAATGCACGGAATGACGAGGAAGGACGTTTGCAGAAATAACATTTACCGAAGATGGCTTGTGAAAGCGGAGGTCCGCGCTCGGGATTCACATGTAATGCATACTAAACAAGTGATTGCCGGAAAGCTTTCCGAAGAGGAAATAAAATCACTGCAGCCAAAATCCGAACAACATCATGGCGAGCATAGCCATCATTAATTCTATCTTTAAATTCAACCATAGTTCATTGATTAATCTAAATAACCTAAATTTGAGAGAGCTATTAAATAATCATGAAACTTTTTCGAAAAATCGACTTATTGGAGAGCCCCAAAAAGACGCAAGTGAGTCTTAAAAATGTCCTTCATTTCTGTTCTGAAGGACAAAAGGTGCAAGTGAACCCAAGAAATGGCCTTCATCTGCGTTGTGAAGAACAAAATGACGCAAGAAAGCCAAAGATATGTCCTTAATCCGGGTGCTGAAGGACAAGAAAGACGCAAATGAGCCTTAAAAATGTCCTTCATCTCTGTTCTGAAGGACAAAATGGCGCAATAAGTCCATAGAAAATCAATTTTCACACCCATAATGTATATCACTCCGTAACTCTTCGTTAAACTTCATTTTCTATTAGAAAATCCGCGTGCCTACTTTCACCTTCACAATGGAAATCGTGATCTTAATTTCTCCGACAATCTCTCTTTAACTCGAAACATTCCTTTCCCCATTTTTATAAATAAATAGTAATGATAGAGCCCCTTTCACTCAAACGGTGGACAAACATCCTTACAAATTTAGACATGTCTTCATAATCTATCAGGTAACCTTTTAAAAGGAGGATAATTTATGTTTGGCTACTCTATGGTTCAAATGGTGCGAGCAAATGCCACTAAGCTGGATCGGCCCTTGCGGGAAAACGTATTGCAGCTTTACAGGCCACTTAAATGGACTCCTTGTTTCATGCATCGCCAATTTGAATATAGACTTTTACAATCGAAAAAAATTTCAGTCCTCATTGAATTTGAAAAAGACTGCCATAAAAACGGCTATCATACTATTAGTACAATTGTCGGCAGTCAAAAAGGCAATATGTTAAGACATAATTTTACACGCACCGGCTTCTGCAGTGCGGATTTGACTCCTCTAACTTTACAAAAGCTTCTTACAAACTGTCACGATATTCGAAAAATCTATTTAAATCGAAAAGTCAACACATTACTGGATGTAGGTGTTCAATCAAGCCATGCGAAGAAAGTCGTTCGAAATAATCAAACGTTAACAGGAAAAGGCGTAACGATCGCCGTTATCGATACCGGCATTCATCCGCATGCCGATTTAAAAGGAAGAATCAGGGGTTTTGTTGATTTTATCAGTCATAAAAAAGAGCCGTACGACGATAACGGGCATGGGACACATTGTGCCGGTGATGTTGCAGGAAACGGCGAGTCATCCTCAGGACAATATAAAGGACCTGCTCCTGAAGCGGATCTAATAGGCGTTAAAGTATTAAATAAAATGGGTTCCGGTTCACTGGAGACAATTATTCAAGGAATAGAATGGTGTATGGAATTTAATGAACAATACCCTGACGATCCAATTGATATTATTAGTATGTCTTTAGGTTCAGAAGCCCTCAACTATGAAAATGAACAAGAGGATCCAATGGTTAAAGCCGTTGAAGAAGCTTGGAATTCGGGAATCACCGTTTGTGTAGCGGCGGGAAACTCCGGTCCCGAACCAAAAACGATCAGCAGCCCGGGAATCAGCGGAAAAGTAATCACGGTCGGAGCCTTTGATGACAGGGACACTGAGGGGGCAGGCGATGATGGCGTTGCATCGTTTTCAAGCCGCGGCCCAACGATTTATGGAAAAAACAAACCCGATATTTTAGCTCCCGGCGTCAACATCATCTCGCTTCGCTCCCCTAATTCCTATTTAGATAAATTGCAAAAATCAGCCCGTGTTGGGACAGCCTATATGACGATGTCTGGAACATCCATGGCTACCCCGATTTGCGCAGGAATCGCAGCGCTCATTCTTCAACAAAAGCCGGATGCTGGTCCGAATGAAGTGAAAAGGCTTCTTATCGAAGGCGCAGCTCTCCCAGAGGGAATAGCAGATCCAAATGTATTTGGTGCAGGGTTTACTCATGCAGAGAACTCAATTCCTGCTGATTGATAGCAATATTATGGTAGAAAAAAACTCTGGCAGGAATAATTCCTGCCAGAGTTTTTTATTACATATACTGGGCTAGCTGGATTCGAACCAACGAATGACGGAGTCAAAGTCCGTTGCCTTACCGCTTGGCTATAGCCCAATGATGGTGGAGGGGGACGGATTCGAACCGCCGAACCCTGAGGGAGCGGATTTACAGTCCGCCGCGTTTAGCCACTTCGCTACCCCTCCATATTAAGGTCTTTAGCTATGCCGGCAAGAAAAATAATAGATCTTGCTGTAGTATTCAACTTGGGCTCGCCGTCCCAAATTTGGTACTTACAAATCAAACACAGCTTTTATAAGATAACACAAAACCTAAAGATTATTCAACTAAGATGGTGGAGGATGACGGGCTCGAACCGCCGACCCTCTGCTTGTAAGGCAGATGCTCTCCCAGCTGAGCTAATCCTCCAAAGAAATTCTTAGCGTTCCACAGTATGGTGACCCGTACGGGATTCGAACCCGTGTTACCGCCGTGAAAGGGCGGTGTCTTAACCGCTTGACCAACGGGCCATCGTTCGTGTTCTGTCGAATCTGACAAAAACCATTATAAACAGGTTTCTACTAGTTTGTAAAGAGAAAATTTATCATTTTATGATAAAAAAACAAAAAAACTTTCCCCATCATTGTAAAATGATAAAAACCCTGTTTCTATGCTGAACATAGCGATAATAGAACTCAAATTGAAATAAAATTTCAGAAAATACAAATAATTATTGAAATTTCATTTGAGTCTTCATATACTGAAAATACGAACAACTTAATCTGGTTGCAATTTGGGAGGATCCATATTAATGAAGGAAAACGATTTGCATTCTTTAACGACCGAATTACGTAATGATCGTTCAAGAAACATGAATCACTCCGATACGATGGAGATTTTGACAGTAATCAACAACGAAGACATGAAGGTCGCGGCAGCCGTTCAGAAGGTTCTTCCTGATGTAAAAAAAGCGGTTGATTTTGCAGTCGCATCACTTAAAAACGGCGGAAGGTTACTCTATATCGGTGCTGGTACGAGCGGACGTCTCGGTGTGTTAGACGCAGTAGAATGCCCTCCTACATTCAGCACCTCTTTTGAATCGGTTGTTGGAATTATCGCAGGAGGAGAAAAAGCATTTGTAAAAGCAGTGGAAGGTGCAGAGGACAAAGAAGAATTTGGTCAAGAAGACCTTATCAATATCAAGTTAAATAAAAAGGATACTGTCATCGGAATTGCAGCAAGCGGCCGAACCCCTTATGTTATCGGCGCGTTAAAATACGCCCGAAAAATCGGCGCCAAAACTGTCGCTCTTGCGAATAATAGCAACTCTTTAATTGGAAATGAGGCAGATCACCGCATTGAAGCAATCGTTGGTCCTGAAGTATTGACAGGATCAACAAGAATGAAGGCAGCAACCGCACAAAAAATGATTTTAAATATGATTTCCACCACAACAATGATCTGCTTGGGAAAGGTTTATGAAAATTTAATGGTCGATGTAAAAGTGAGCAATTACAAATTAAAGGAACGGGCAATTGGAATCATCAGTACCGTTACAGGCGCCAGTTACGAAACAGCAAAGGTAACCTTGGAAAAAGCAGATCTTCAAGTAAAACCCGCAATTGTAATGCTAAAAACCAACACGTCCTATGATGTCGCTAAAGAACTTCTCGCTATAACCGATGGATTTATTGAAAAAGCAATCACTTTACATGAACGAGGAGAATAACCAATGACAACCGGCGGACTAAAAATGATTCAACAGATGATGAGCAAGCTTCCTCAATCTGAAAGGAAGCTTGCCGCCTATATTTTAAAAAACCCGAGGGAGGTGATCAACAGCACTGTTCAGGAGGTCAGCTCCTCTGCTGAGACAAGCGGCGCCGCAGTGATTCGTCTCTGTAAATCTCTTGGACTGAATGGCTTTCAGGATTTGAAAATCAGAATTGCCGGCGACTTAAATAAACCTGCAGAACAGGGCTACAGAGATATTGAACCATCTGAATCACTCTATTCAATTGTAGAAAAAACGACGAGCAACAGTATCCAAGCGATTCGCGACACGGCAGAAATCGTTAACCACATCGAGATAAAACGAGCCATCGATCTTATTATCAATGCCAGCTATATTCATTTCTGCGGCATCGGCGCGTCCCACATTGTCGCGACAGATGCCCAACAAAAATTGTTGCGCATCAATAAACATGCAACTGCATTTACCGACATGCACCTTGCCGCAACACTCATTGCCAATGGCAATCCTAATGATGTAGTTTTCGGAATTTCTTTTTCCGGGGAAACACGGGAAACGATAGATATTCTAAGGCTGGCCAGAGAAAAGGGAGTAAACACAATCGGTTTGACATCTTTTGGACAAAATACTGTTTCTTCTCTATGCGACGTTTCACTTTATACCTCTCATTCTAATGAGGCACTGTTTCGAAGTGCCGCAACCTCTTCCCGTCTGGCACAGCTTTATATAATTGATATTTTATTTCTGGGAATTGCCGCAAAGCAGTATGACAAAACCATTCAGTATATTGACCGAACGAGAGACGCGATCAAATTTTTAGAGAAAAAGTGAATAAAGGGGGCTTTATCATGGATGAAGGAAGCAAATACAAAGTTTTGGCAGGTCAAATCCTTGAGAATATCGGCGGAAAACAAAACGTCGAGTCGTTTACTTACTGTATGACCCGCCTCCGGGTGACGCCAAAGGACGATCAGCTCGTTAACTCAGAAGCGATCAAACAGATCGATGGAGTTATCGGCGTTGTGAAAGCCGAAACCTTGCAGATCATTCTCGGAACAGGAATCGTAAACCGAGTCGCAGATGAGTTTGGAAAGCTCATCGGTTCCGCTGGTGATTTTGATTTAAAAGAAGCAGCCTCAAAAACGAAATCTGACATTAAAAAGAAAAACGCGACACCGTTTAAGCTCTTCCTTAGAAAAATCGCAAGCATCTTTATTCCTCTCATTCCGGCATTGGTCGCTTCCGGATTAATCAACGGGATTACTCAAGCCATTGTGCAGGCAGGTTGGCTATCAAAGGAATCCCAGCTCGCAATTATACTTTCAGTTATTGGAAAAGGGCTTTTTATGTATCTCGGCGTTTTAGTCGGAACGAACGCAGCCAAGGAATTCGGCGGCACCCCAGCTATGGGGGCATTGGCAGGTATATTGATTATTAATCCCGAGGTCGCCAACATCGTCCTTTTTGGCGAAAACCTGCTTCCCGGGCGAGGCGGACTGATCGGCGTGCTGCTTGCCGCGATCTTTATGGCTATTGTTGAAAAACAAGTGCGGCGCTTTATTCCTGAGTCCCTTGATATTATCGTCACGCCAACGATTGCCCTTCTGGTGACGGGGATTGTCACTTATGTCGTATTTATGCCAGTCGGCGGCTTTATTTCTGATGCGATAACATCAGGACTTCTCGCCGTATTGGATATTGGCGGTGTTGTTGCAGGTTTCATTCTGGGAGCAACCTTCCTTCCTCTTGTGGTCACCGGCCTGCACCAGGGTTTGACTCCCGTTCATTTGGAATTAATCAATGCCATTGGCGACGATCCTCTCCTCCCCATCCTGGCAATGGGTGGCGCCGGACAGGTTGGCGCGGCATTTGCCATCTATATGAAAACAAAGAAATCCCGCCTCAAAAAAGCCATTGGCGGCGGACTCCCTTCAGGATTACTTGGTATTGGCGAGCCACTCATATTCGGCGTTACCTTGCCGCTCGGCCGGCCTTTCTTAACCTTAACCGCTTGCCTCGGGGCGGGTGTCGGCGGGGCTTTTCAAGCAGCTTTTCATGTCGCGACACATTCCGTCGGGGTGTCAGGGCTCCCTCTTATATTTCTCGTCAATCCGAATGAAGTAATTCTTTACGTGGTTGGCCTCCTCATTTCCTACGCCTTCGGATATCTTTTTACGTACTTGTTTGGATTTAAAGACGAAATGGCAGCAGAATTCGATTAATACCTAATAAGGAAATGAACAGGTCATACTAAAGACCTGTTCATTTTTGTCACATATGACTTCCTTACTGAATTCTATTTATTAAAGGATTTATCCTCCCTTCTGTTGAACACATTCATATTAGTAAAAAATTACTTCTCTATTCATTTCCTTGGCAACCATGTTCCCCGACACAACGTCTTTTTACAAATCATAATTGTTACTGACAAGGAGTGATACGAATGAAACGTTTCACTACAGGGAGCGTGTGCTTTCTGTTGATAATCTCGATCACTATGCCGGCATTCGCATCCAGATATAGCTTGACCAGCCTCAATCTGGATCTGACGCAGGAGGGGAATTCACCCATTTTGAAAAAATCAAAGCGGCCGGAAGAAACAGGATTTTCATCAGAAAAATTAAAAAAAGTCGATCAGCTGATTAAAAATGACATCAAAGATGGGTTCCCGGGTGCTGCCATAGTCATCATCAAGGACGGGAAAATTGTCAAAAGCGACCAGTATGGTTATAAAAAGAAATACGAAGGTACCGAACTTTTAAAGCATCCTGCAAAAATGAAAAAGGATACTCTCTTTGATTTGGCCTCCAACACAAAGATGTATGCAACAAACTTTGCTCTCCAACGCTTGGTCAGTGAAGGGAAGCTTGATTTATATGAAAAGATTCAGCATTATCTTCCCGAATTTAAAGATAACGAAGATGATTCGATCAAAGGAAAAAATGACCTGAAAATTATTGACATTCTTCACCATTCTGCAGGATTCCCTGCAAGTATCCATTTTCACAACCCCGAAAGTGCAGGGGAGTTTTACTCACAGGATCGCGAGAAAACCCTCAGCCTTTTGCCAAAGATACCACTTATTTACGAGCCGGGTACAGAGCACATTTACAGCGACATCGACTATATGCTTCTTGGGCTCATTGTAGAAACAATTACCGGGAAACCAATGGATGAGTATTTGGAAAATGAATTTTATCAACCGCTCGGGCTAAAAAACACAATGTTTAATCCTTTACAAAAAGGCTATGAGGCAAAGGATTTTGCAGCTACTGAATTAATCGGAAACACGCGGGAAGGCATGTTTTATTTTCCTAACGTAAGAGCATATACACTGCAAGGCGAAGTACACGATGAAAAAGCTTTTTATTCCATGGACGGCATCTCAGGGCACGCAGGGCTTTTTTCTACGACTGAGGATCTGGCAGTCTTGCTGCAAACGATGCTGAATGGAGGCCGATATGGTAAGACCAAGCTCTTTGATCAGGAAACGATTGACCAATTCGTCCAACCTTCCGAAACAGATCCGACCTATGGGCTTGGCTGGAGACGAAACGGGTCCTCATCGATGGAATGGATGTTTGGCCCATATGCGAGTGAACATGCATACGGTCATACAGGCTGGACAGGAACAGTGACAATTATAGATCCTGAGTTCGATTTAGGAATTGTTCTACTAACCAATAAGAAACATTCACGCATCATTAATCCATTGGAAAACCCCAATCTTTTTGAGGGGGATGAGTTTGCAACCGGACAATACGGAGAAGTGGTTTCAGCGGTCTATGAAGCTTTAGAAAGACGGTAATTCCGTCTTTTCGCCTATTATTGTATAGACCACTATACCTATAAATAAGTTATTGCCAATAAACAAACAATAGCAGGAGAAATGGAGGAAAGAGCATGAAAGCAATAATGTGCGGCGTGTTGATTCTTTCGCTTGTATTTTTCGGCCAAGCCGGGACAGGAGCTGCAAGTGAACAGCTCCAAAATGCAAAAGACATTGTAAGCAGCATGACTCTCGAAGAAAAAATCGGGCAAATGTTAATGCCTGATTTTCGAAGCTGGAAAAAAGCAGGGGAAACATCGGCTTCAGGCTTAACGGAAATGAATGGCGAGGTTGCTGGGATTGTTGAAAAATATCATCTCGGAGGAGTCATCTTATTCGCTGAAAATGTCGTGGATACGGAGCAAACCGTCCGATTAACACACGGTTTTCAGCAGGCAAGCCCGGAAATTCCGTTACTCATGTCAATTGATCAAGAAGGCGGAATCGTAACAAGGCTGCAATCAGGTACGAACCTCCCTGGCAATATGGCGCTTGGGGCAACAAGAAATGAAAAACATGCCTATACGTCGGGGAAAATTATAGGCAAAGAGCTGCACTCATTAGGCCTGAATGTTAATTTCAGCCCGGTGCTTGATGTAAATAATAACCCCGGAAATCCAGTGATCGGCGTAAGATCCTACAGCTCTGAGCCCGGCCTTGTCGCAGGCCTTGGAATCGCGACAATGAAAGGACTACAGGATGAAAATATGTCAGTAACCGCAAAACATTTCCCGGGACATGGAGACACAGACACGGACAGCCACTATGGTCTGCCGCACGTTTCCCATGATGAAAAAAGGCTTCGCGAGGTCGAGCTTTACCCCTTTGAACAAGCGATAAATGCCGGTGTGGACGTAATAATGACGGCTCATGTCCAGTTCCCTGCCTTTGACGACACGACCTACATCAGCAAAAAAGACGGCCAGGAAATCATGGTTCCTGCGACTCTTTCCAAAAAGGTCATGACCGGTCTTCTCAGAGAAGAATTGGGATTTGACGGCTTGATTGTCACTGACGCATTAAATATGAAAGCTATCGCTGATAATTTTGGCCAGGAAGAAGCCGTCGTCATGGCTCTTCAAGCAGGTGTGGACATTGCTTTAATGCCTGCATCTGTCACCTCCCTCGAAGAGGAGTACCGTTTGGAAAACGTAGTCGAGACAGTAAAAGACGCTGTTTCAAACGGAAAGATCCCAATAGAACAAATCAACCAATCGGTCGAACGGATTCTCGCCTTAAAAATAGAGCGGGGCATCTATACTCCTGACACGTCTTCAATTGATGAAAAAGTTAACAACGCACTAGAAACGGTCGGCAGTAAAAAGCATCAGAAGCTGGAAAAGAAAATGGCAGAGGATGCCGTCACCGTTTTAAAAAATGAGGAGAAAACATTACCGTTCAAACCGAAGAAAAATGATCGCATTCTCATTCTTGCCCCGTTCGAGGACCAAGCAGAAGCAATGGAACGATCCATTCGCCAGATCAAAAAGCTAAGAAACTCGTCAATTGAAACGTATAGCTTCTCCGGACAAGTCGTAAACGATGAAGTCAAAGAGAAAATTGACCACGCCGATTACATTATCACGGGCTCTTATGTGATTCAAAATGATCCTGCCGTTCGGGACGGTGTCATCGATGACGTGATAGAGGATCCGAGCAAGTGGGCGACTGTTTTCCCTAGGGCTGCTATGTATTATGCCCAAGGACATGACAAGAAGTTTGTATTGATGAGCCTTAGAAACCCATACGACGCTGCAAATTTTGAGGAAGCAAAGGCTCTGATCGCCGTTTATGGATTTAAAGGCTATTCAAACGGCCGGTTCAGACAGCCGAACATCCCGGCAGGAATTGAGGCCATCTTCGGCAAATCTACGCCAAAAGGCAAGCTGCCGGTTGACATACCTTCGATCACAAATCCGGATGAAATATTATATGAGTACGGATATGGATTAAATCTCAAAAATGGAAAGCCGCTTGAATAAAGCAGGCATTGTAAATAGGGAGTATGAAGGGGGAAAGCAATTGAAAAAAACTGGAATTTCTCTAGTAACAGCTGTTTTTTTGGTCGGAGCATTGACCGGGACTAACGTATCAGCCGATCTCGAAACAGAAGGCAGGATGCACAAGGTAAAAACAGGAGTCGACATTCTGATAGCGGAAGAAAAGGATTTGCTGAAAGGGAAAAAGGTTGGACTTATTACCAATCCAACAGGTGTGAATGCAGACCTTACAAGCAGCGTCGATTTGTTACATGAGGAGTTTGAATTAACCGCTCTGTACGGGCCTGAACATGGAGTCCGCGGGGATGCCCAAGCAGGGGAATACGTTGATTTCTATATTGATGAAAAAACAGGACTGCCAGTGTATAGTCTTTACGGAAAAACAAGAAAGCCAACTCCGGAAATGCTGGAGAATGTCGAAGCACTCGTTTTTGATATTCAGGATATCGGCACAAGGTACTACACCTACATTTCAACCATGGCATATGCGATGGAAGCCGCCAAGGAAAATGATATTCCCTTTATCGTACTTGACCGCCCTAATCCGATTGGAGGAAAAAGCATAGATGGGCCCGTTCTTGAGACTGAGTTTTCATCCTTTATTGGACTTTATCCGATCCCTTTGCGCCATGGCATGACGGCTGGAGAGCTCGCTGCGCTCTTTAACGAAGAGTTTGGTATAGCTGCCGATCTTACAGTAGTGAAAATGAAAGGCTGGAGGCGTTCAATGAACTTTGACGACACGGGCCTTCCGTTTATCCTGCCCTCACCGAATATGCCAACGGTAAACAGTACTTTTGTTTATCCTGCAACAGGATTGATTGAAGGCACGAATCTTTCTGAAGGCAGAGGGACGACAAAGCCTTTTGAATTAATAGGAGCACCCTTTATAAACAGCACAGAGCTTGCCGAGCAATTAAACAACCTTTATTTGCCCGGTGTCCGATTCAGAGCAGCCTCCTTTACTCCGTCGTTCAGCAAGCACAGCGGTAAGCTAAGCCACGGAGTAGAGGTTTTTGTAACAGACCGGGACAAATTCAAACCGACCGAAACCGGGCTGCACATCATTAAAACCATACATGACCTATACCCTGACGACTTTAAATTCCTGGAAAACGGCCACTTTAATCTGCTAATGGGAAATGACTGGGTACAAGCAATGATTAAAAATGGCGCATCGGTTGAAGAAATTGTTAGTAACTATGAGAATGGTAAGAAAGACTTTATGAAAGTGCGTAAGAAGTACTTGCTTTACAATTAATGCATCGTTTCATGAGAGCTGTTTTTTGAGCTCTCTTTTTAAATGATCAGCCAATTCTATGCTGAACCTTCGCGAACAGGAACCGAAACAGGCTTATTTAAATATTTTCCGATTAAAAATCCATAAAATCCGGCGAGAACCTGCTGAAAAAGCATACTTGTAATCACGGGCACTGCCACAGGCGGAGGAAAGAAACCAACGGCAAGCACGGCTCCAACGCTAATATTTCTCATTCCGCCCGTGTAGATTAAAGAAATAATGACTTCTCTTGAATTTCGAAGCATCCTGCCTAATAACCAGGAGATTAAATAGCCTGAAAATGCCAAGATAAAGACGGTAAGAGCAGTCAACACGAACTTATAGTCTATGTGTTGAAAATATGGGGCAACGACCGAACTATTAATTGAAACAACAACAATTAATCCGAGCTTGGTAACCGGTGCAAGAAGCGTGCTTAAGCGCTTTGTTATTTTTGGGGCATATTGATTAAAGCCCATTCCCAAAAGAGAAGGAATCACAATCATTCCGAAAAGCCCTCTCATAATTCCCCAGACCTCCATATGAACCTGCTCTCCAACCAGTAAGGACAAGCTGAAAGGAACGATGAACGGAGAAAGAATCGTGTCGATTAAAATAATAGATAGTGTCAATCCAAGGTTCCCTTTATACATCGAAACCCAAATAACACTCGTAATGCCGGTTGGGATGATCATTCCCAGGATTAATCCAGTTATGGTATATGAATCTCCGTAAAAAAAGAGGTGGCCGGTACTCCAGGCAATAAGCGGCGCGATAATATGCAAGACAGCGATAACGATAATTAAAGGCAACGGATGCACAATCGCATGCTGAAATGATTTGAAGCTTGACCCTAAGCTTCCACCAAAAGTCATAAGGGCAAACACCCAAGGCACCAAAAAGGCTAAATACGAAAGATTGTCTGCAAGCAGTACGCCAGTAACGACACTAAGCGGCGTTAAAACAGGCATTACTTTTCCCAACGTGCGATTCAATTGTTGAAGCATACAAAAAACTCCTATTGATAATGAAAAGTCTTTTTAAATTTATTATACCAAAATTTAGAGATCCGAATGATACGAGAGAGGAAAAATTCGACCGAATGGGCGGAGAATAAGAAGTTGGAGAAAAAGGAATGGATAAACAAGCATGCTAAAAAGCCTTTTTTAGGCGTTTAAACTATAATTCTTTACAATTTGAACTGGAGCAACAGCAAGAATTCGTTCAGTGCGAAATGTTCGCATTTGATTTCTCGTATAACAAAAAGCTTTTACATGATCCTGCTCAATTTCAAAAACGTTAATCATTCTTTTGGAAAACTCGTTGCCTTTGTCATAAATGATCTCCACCGGCATGTTTTCTTTCATCGAACGCCTTAATAAAAAATCCATACTGTACTGTCGCTCCTTTCTTCATTTTTATCATAACACGAACAAACGTTCTTATCAATAACAGGTGGTTCAAAGACTGAATTCGATATGTTACAATTACCCATGTGTCATTTATTGTATTATTAACGAAATTTCCAAAAGAATTCCTTGATTTTCTATTGTAAATCTTTTATATTTATTGTAATATTTTGTACTATAAAGAATTTTATATCTGTTATCTTCTTGAAACGAGGTTGATTCGATGTTTTATTTGCCCTATAACCTGGAAGAAGAAATAGAGAATTTCAGAAGCCTATTGATTGAATGCGCCTTATCCATGGGATTTACCCACCCAAAAACAGTCGAGGTTAGTCAAGAGCTTGATGAGCTTATGAACATCCAACAATTGAATCCTAACCACTAATGCCTTCTTTTTTAGAAATGAAGAAAGTGCCGCAAAAGCAGCACCGAGGTTCGATTAAAGTTCAATCAGTTCAATGATTTCTCCATTTAAACCTTCGTAAAAGACTGTTTTCCAGCCGTTTTTCAGGCGGATAGGACCTTCACACGGCGCCAGCCCTTTGCACCTGAGCTTTCTCATCCATTCCGCCATATTTTCTATTTCCCACGTCATATGAGATCCATTCGTTACAAGCACTTTATCGTTTGCCTGAATCAATTCGATCCTCACATTCCCATGAATCAAAAAAGTGATGTCTTCATTATCTAAAGTTAACCGTTTTTCAACTTGAAAATGAAACATGGATTGATAAAATTTTTCAGCAGCGTACATATCAGCTACGTAAATTCCAACATGGTGCCATTTCATCATTTGCCTTTTAAAGGCAGAATAATGTTCATATCACCAAATTCGTGCCATAAGTAGTTTTTAGAAATTGCGTTTTGGTAGGCGGATAATAAGAACTCTTCCTGGACAAAAGAAGTAAGCATATCCAAGTGGCTCGCTTCCGGTTCGTGAAATCCCGTAATTAGTCCATCCGCTGCTCTCAGCGGATAATTTTTTGTGACATACAAGCTTGTCGTCCCTTCTTCTGCTTCGACCAAACCGTTTGCTCCTGCAGCAGTTTCCAATGCCCGGACGACTGTAGTTCCAACGGCAATGACTCTTTTTCCATTCCTTTTGGCTTCATTTATTTTTTCAGCTGTCGATTTAGGGACCGAATACGTTTCTGGATGTTTTTTTGGAGAGGGCCACTTGTCGTTTCCATAATAGCTTAACCCCGCATGAAGAGATAAAAATGCTATGCCAATCCCTTCTTTTTTCAAATCCTTAATCAGTTTCCAAGAAAACGCTCTTCCTGCCGAAGGCATTTCGACCGATCCGGGGGCGGTTGCAAATACTGTCTGATAAGCTTCAAGCGGCCAAGGATGATGAATATACTCATATCGAATCGGGTCGCCTGTTTCGTAAAATAGATGGAGCAAATCCGTACCTCGGGCTGGAAAGTCGATTTTAACAAGGGGCGGCACGCTTCCATATCCAGTTATGATTGCTGAAACGCCATTGGAGAACTTGAGGTTTTCTCCAATATTTAAACGACTTTCAGGGAGAAGCACATCCCATTCCGAATCTGACAAACGTCGGGAAAGCCTGACTTCTACGCTTTTTCCGTTATGATTCGCACGTAGTACCGCCGGGATCGTTCGGCTATTATTAAAGATCAGCAAATCGCCCTTCTCTAAATAGCTTCTGATATGAACAAATTGATCATGCTTAAATTTTCCCGTTTGTCGGTCTAGAACCAATAATTTCACCTGATCACGAGCTGATAATCTTTTTTCCGGAGGATCTGCAGCATGTAAAGCTTCAGGAATATGAAATTTCATTAATGATGTATTCATTTGGACGCCCTTCTATCGAATACAAAATTTTGCGCCTCAAATCGTTTTCCGTGCTCTCCTTCTGATTCCAGTGAAGCCAAGTATAGAAATACACTCGTAATATCTTCAGGTCGCGCCAGTTCATAATCACAATCCGGAACGGCCACGTGATGCATCTCTGTATCCATTTCCCCAGGATCAACCATATTAACTCTTATATTTGTTTCCTTTAGCTCATCTGCCAGTGTTTCAGTTAAACCTTCCACTGCAAATTTGCTTATTCCGTAAGCTCCCCATTCAGCAAATCCTGTTTTTCCAGCTTCTGAAGTAATATTTATGATGGATCCGCTGTTTCTTATCAGCATTCCAGGAAGGACACGCTTTGTTACTAAAAAAGGATTTAATACATTCACATGAATCACATTTGAAAACTCATCCTCCGGGTAATCGGCTATGAGACATGGTCCAGGTCCAAAGATAGAAGCATTGTTAATCACGACATCTATTCTTCCAAAGGCTTCCTCTGTTAAAGAAACAAATCGGTCTACATCTCTTATGTTTGAAACATCGGCTGTGACAGCAAGCACTTCAGCTCCTAAACGTTCAGCTTCTATTTTTGCTACCTCAAGTTTTTCACTATTTCTCGCGCAAATCGCAAGCCTTGCCTTCTGTTTGGCAAATGCTACGAGAAGCGCATACCCAAGTCCCTTTGATGCCCCGGTTATCATAATGACTGGTTGTTGATTCAATTTCATCATCCCCATTTCTATTGTTGTTACTTTGATTATAGAAACGAAAAGGAGGAAAAGGATCAGCTGGATGATTGAAATTTATATGTATAATTAATGCGACTTTTTTTGCGGCTTTTGGCTGAAATGTGTAGTGCTCTACTATGCGTAACAAAATCTTCTGTTCAAGCCGCAACCCCCGTGCATGAAAACGTTTTAATTATAGGGGTTACCAGTGAAAAGAACTAATCATCATACGAAAATGTGTAATAATCATTTTCTTGTCTTTCTTTTTCTTTTTCCTCTGAAGTTTTATTTTTTCTTTTTTCTCTGTTTTCTTTACTGAAATAGTCTGTTATTCCGAAGGCAATTATAGCTGCCACAAGCAATCCGCATACGATTCGTGCAGCTTCCATTAGCATGACCATACCCCCTTATGAGTTCAATTTAATTCATATTTTTGGTAAAGTCTAGCACTAAGTTTTTCAAATAATCATATTAAAATTTATGGTTATTTGCTTTTTTACTAAAACAAACAGATGCACAACCGATAATATAGATGTAAATATATTTATAAAAGGGGAAATTTTAAAGTGAAGAAGTTTATTGCATTATTCTTAGCACTTGGTTTATCACTAGCTCTTGCTGCCTGTGGTAATTCGGATGTTTCAACCGGGAGCGAAGGCAATTCATCTGAAAAGAAAGATGAAAGCAAAGAAGATTCTAAAGAGAAACCAAAAGACGATGGTTCAAAAACAGTAGATGCTTCTAAAAATTCAACGGAAGCAGTTGGAATGAAAGTTTCTTTGGGAGAAATGAAAGTTGCCGCTGATAAAATTTCAGTAGGGATCAATCTTGAAAATACAACTGGTGACGCTCTTAACTTTTATCCAGATCAAGGACAAGCTGTTGTTGGTGACATGCAATTAGAAGCCAATCTGTTTATGACGAGTGGGGAAATCGGTGGAGAAGTTCAAGGCGGAGTGAAACAAGATGGCGTTATTGAGTTTTTAGCACCAGAAGGAAAAGAAATTGATGTTGCTTCTATCAAAGAGGTCAAACTACTATTCGGTGACGTAACCACTGCTGATTTCATGAAAACAAAAGCAGTAGAGTTCACGGTACCTGTGAAGTAGGTGATCGTAAATGAAAAGAACAACTGAATTTGTGTTAGGATTAATCGGTGGGATTTTTGGATTTATTGGTGCGATCATGGCACTTGCTATCGGAGGAATAGATGCAGCTGTTAATTCGACTGGATCAAGTGATATTATAGGTTTAGGATGAGGAGCGATATTCTTATCCATTCTTGGGATCGTAGCATCTGTAATTGTTAGGAAAAAGCCTAAATTAGGCGGAATATTACTTCTTGTTTCAGGAGTAGGCGGACTTATATGTATCTCACTATTTTATTTACTGCCTGCCGTTTTATTAATTATCCCAGGGATTATGGGTCTTGTCAGAAAAGATAAATCACAAAGCATTTCAGCTTAAATATAGCCCTATTCTTATAGGGCTTTTTTTCAAACAAAAATAGAATGTACGTTCCCTTAATAATAAATTAATTTTTATTTTGTGGGGATTTTTTGATATCACTACCTCAGATTAAATGATCTAATGGCATCTGAAGCAATAGAAAATTTGATGAATTGGGGACCAAAATAATCAAATGGTCTCCAATTCGTCCATTTATCAAAACATTCTAGTCTTAATTCTAACTTCAGGTTCGGTTTCTCCAATTATTTCTGAGTCTGAGTATGAGGAACGAAAAAATTCGCTCCTCAAAGAATGGCATATTAATAATTTTTTTGAATCTGTCCCCATGCAAAATAAAATTAAAAAAGGCTTCTACTCATAAGTGAGTAAAAGCCTGTTATATCAATGTTTATATGTAAGCTTCCAAGCGGGCTCGAACCGCTGACCTCTTCCTTATCATGGAGATAATGGTACAAGGCAGCAATATTCGACTTTATGACAAACCCTTATATATAAACGTTTTATGGCTTGCCATTAGGCTATTTCATGACACTTAAAATCAATTTCTGGTCAGTTTGGTCAGTTGTTTAGTCAGTTTGGTCGGTTACCCATACCTACTATTTAAAAGGTGTGGAAAAAATGGATTACAAAAAACTAAATCTAGAATGGAGAGTATTAATTCTGCATGCGTTAGAAATAGGAATCAAGCCGAATGAGATAAAAGAATTCTTTAAAAAATATGAGATACGGAAGCCGGAATAAAGTTGGGTAAGTATAATGAAGGCAAATTGTCGTAAACTAAAGAGGCTTCCATGTAAGAGGAAAGATCCACTCTGTCTCCCAAGCTGCAGAGTGGATCTTTCCTCATAAAGGTTAGTTGTGTTTCTCTAAGATGTGTTCTGGCAAAAATGATTTAACCTTGGAACGAGTTTTAGTTTTTTGCCGCAAACAAAAGGTAGCATTCAAGGATGATAATGTCAATAATTTGAGATGAATTTGAGATATATGAACCATCTGATATATAGAATGAAAAAAAGCGAGTAATCATTTTGGTTGCTCGCTTTTTTTACTGGGAAATCATCACCTGACGAAGAGCATATGTTCCTATACATTTTACTCTTGAAAGGCAGTGTGAAAAGGTTGAATTACAAAAAACTAGGTCGAATGGAGATTGTTGATCTTGCACGCCGCTGGAAATCGGAATAGCGCCAGATGAAATAAAAGAATTCTTTAAAAAATATGACATACGGAAGCCAAAATAAAAAAGCGTTTATTAAAGTTAAAACTGTCGTATACTAATAAAGCTTCCTAGCCAAGTATGTCTCCGAGCTGCTTCCTTAAGAAGGTTATTTTGTTTCACAAAGATGGTTCTTTTCGTAAAGGAGCTGTCTTTTTTCATGTATCCCGAATTTTCTTCAACCTTTAATACATTCTAATAAGAAAAGAATTAATTAGATTTAACTGAATAAATGTATGGATCAGCCGGAATAAAGAGGAGACCTCTAGACGATGGAGAAAGCCAAAATTAGTGTTATCCAACTATTTGCTTTGATGTTTATGTTTGACATGGGAACTTCGGTGGTCATAAGTTATGGAATAGAAGCCAAAAAAGACGCATGGATTGCCATTCTTTTAGGAATGTGTGGGGGAATGGTCTTATTTTTCATTTACTACTTTTTATTTCGTCAATACCCCAATTTACCGCTTACCGGATATGCTAGAAAAATATTAGGTAAGTATCTGGGGTGGGTTATTGGATTGTTATATATTGTGTATTTTTTATATGTTTCTGCCAGAAATACGCGTGATTTCGGCGATTTGCTTCTTTCATCGACATTTCAAGAAACTCCGTTATTAGCAATCATTATCTTATTCGTTCTTGTGATTTGTTATGTACTTTATCTAGGAATTGAAGTATTAGGACGTACAGCAGAAGTAATGATTGTCATTTTGCTCCTGTTTGGGGCAGCAGCAAACTTTTTGGTTCTTATTTCTGGTAATGTTGACTTAAACAATTTGCGACCATTTCTGGAAAACGGATGGAAACCCGTCTTAACGACAGCCTTTTGGGACACTACTCCTTTTCCTTTTGGTGAAATGATTGTCTTTACGATGCTGCTTCCTTATTTAAATCAATATAGATTAGTGAAAAAATTGTGGCTGTCTGCCTTGATTTCAAGCGGTCTGATCCTAAGTTGGACAGCAACTTTAAATGTTACTGTTCTTGGGATAGACGTGATGGAGAGAGCTACGTTTTCTACGTTAGCAACCATCGGAAGGGTTAACCTTTTCGAGTTTATACAGCGACTTGATGCTATTGTTGTTTTTACCATGCTGATGACGGTGTTTTTCAAGGCATCCATCTTTTTTTATGGTGCCCTAATCGGGATGGTGGATTTGTTCAAGTTAAAAAATCACAAACTGATTATTTTACCAATTAGTTGTATTCTCATATTTTTGTCAATGAATATAGCCACCAGTTTTACGGACCATTTAGAGGAAGGTAATGTAGCTTTACAGAAATTACACCCTTTTCTGGTTATGGTTATTCCATTGTTATTACTACTGGTAGCACTGATTCGTAATGTTTTTAAGAAGAAAGCGGAGGGTAAGAAGATGGGCTAAAAATACGATTCATCGATATTGTCTATGTTATTAGGTAATATCCTCCAATCAGAAAACTTTTTATCAGGAGAGTTAGTGATAGTTCTTACTTGAACAAAGACCAAGCTGTGTGAAATGAATGACAGCAAAGTCTTCCGCATCATTTTCAATAAGACTTCATCTCACGAACAGGTGACTCTGAGCATAATATCAAAACCGGCCGAACTGAAAAAGAGCAGCGTCAGATCGTAAGGAGCCTTATCGCGCAAAACAGGATTAAATGGGATAAGGATAAGAATAATTGGATTGCGTATACGGATGATGGCTTCATCTTTTGAGAAGCATGTGAAGGATTAGAAAGGGGACATGAATTTTACTAGGTTTGAGGATATTGTGGATTTAAAAAAGAATTAGTATGTACCGGAGAGAATTAATCTCTCCATAATGTCAGCAAAATAATAGGTTTTATTGTTTGACCCATTTTTGTTCCATTATCGTTGGTTTAATTTCAGTTGAAGATTCATTTTTATTAGAGGAATTATTTTCAGTTGAAGATTCTTTTTCAGTTGAAGAGGTAGGGGATCTATCTTCTTCATAATGTTCGCTCATGGTTTTTATCACTCCAATTTCTCAACTTTTTTATTTACTTAAAAAAATATATTTTTCCTTTTTTTCAAACATATTAATAATCATATTCTGAGTAAGGTCCAAGTGTTTGTGCATATTCGCTAAGTATTATAAAAAGTAGGATTACCACTTTTATGTGCATAAAACTACAAGAATCGGCGCCAGAGGCATGTTATGTACATTTTGAAACCCTCTCCAATCGGAAGAGTAATTCAATGGAACTTGTTTTTCCGTTACAGTTTATTGTGTATGATGATGGACATTTTTGTGATGTCACAGGGCTTGTGGAATACATAAACGAGAGAACAAAACGGCTTCATGTTGTGGATAGTAAGGGAGATACAAACCTGGTCAAATTTATGGATATTGTGAATATAAAGCGAAAATAAAAAAGCTCACCGATTGGTGGGCTTCTTCTCCAATGATATAAGAACAAAAACATTTGATTGCCATCGATGGTTAATATTCAGATGTCATGGTAAAGCTAATTGTAAAAAAAGGAATATTTCTAAAATGTTTGGATTAATTGTAGCTGCTCTTCTTTTTAATTTTATTGTATTTTATACAAATAAGCGATTAACCAAAATACAGATCGTAAACATATGGATGTTCACAATAGCCTTTCAATATCTTTGCGATATATATATCATTTTTAAGTATCATAGGTACTGGTATTTTACTAAGGGTGTTGATTGGGAGTCACTTCCTGCAATAACAGTATTAATTCCACCTGTTAATATCATGTTTTTAAGCTGGTATCCGTTCGGAAAACCTTTTTATAAACGAATCCTTTATTTTGTATACTGGGTTGCCGGAACAACCCTTTATGAAGCTGTCGCATTACTGCCTGAACCGTGGGGATATTTTCATCATGGTTGGTGGAATTTGTGGTATTCAGTGCTAATTAACCCAATATTATTAGGTATTGTTTTGATTTATTATAAATGGATATGCTATCTTGAAAAACTCGACTAATAGGTCTGATTGTGCCCGCCTTAACAGGTGGGTATTTTTTCTTGTTGAATAAGGAACAAATGTTAGCGTGTTATCAAATAAGAGGTACACTTAGATCTTTTAGAGTTTTACGCATGATGATTATGCCTATTCCCTCGTAATAACTTCTTGTTTTAACACGTTATAACGAAAAATAAACGAGATTGTATTTAAATGAATAAATAAGCATTGGCAAAAACAAACTAAGTAAAAGTCTTATTCCGGATTCAAGTACATTACTTAATTGGAGGTAACTTTCAAAGTGGAAATAGAACATAAATCTAATGCAAAACTAACGGCTCCAGAACTTGCAGGTCTTTGGGGTCAATTTATGAATGATACAATAGCAATATGTTTTAATAAATATGCTTTAGCAATAGTTGAAGACCCAGAAATCAAATCTATATATGAAACCGCATTAAACCTTTCACAAACCCATGTAAAAACAATAAAAGAGTTCTTTGAACAAGAAAAATATCCAATACCTCAAGGATTTACGGAACAAGATGTCAATTTAGAAGCCTCGCGTCTTTATACCGATACCTTTTTCTTAAATTATATTTATGTAATGACAATGCACGGGCTAACTGGATATGGTGTTGCTTTAGGAGTTTCTGCACGTCAAGATATTCGGCGATATTTTTCTAATTGTAATATTGAATCAATAGAACTTTATAACACAATACTTGATGTGATGTTATCAAAAGGATTATATACAAGACCTCCATACATAAATCCGCCTGAGATTGCCGGATTAGCGGAAAAGCAAAACTTTTTAACAGGATGGTTTGGAGACCGGAGACCGTTGACCTCTACTGAAATAGGTAATATTAACTTTAATATGATTAAAACATATTTAAGTAAAGCTTTGACGCTTGGGTTTAGTCAAGTGGCGAATACGCAAGAAGTTCGTGAATATTTCGTAAGAGGGACGAAGATATCTTCTAAACATACTGAAGTGTTTAGTTCGGTATTTAGTGAAGACAATCTCAATTTTCCCATATCGTGGGATTCTATGGTAACTAATTCAACAAATACACCATTTTCCGATAAATTAATGATGTATCATATTGGTTTTTTAACAACTTCTGCAGTTGCTTATTATGGAGCTGCATTAGCAACTAGTCAAAGAAGAGATTTAGCTATACATTATACACGACTTACAGCTGAACTTATGAAATATGCAGAAGATGGTACAAATATAATGATTAAAAATGGTTGGATGGAAAAACCACCAACCGCAGATGACCGTATGGCTTTATCAAAAGGAAAAAAGAAATAATGATTGACAATGAAAAAGTCAAAACAAATCGAAGCATTACTTTGGAGCATTGCGTTACCTGGCTTTGCACAAATTTTAAACGGTAATTTATTTAAAGGGGTTCTTTTCATTGGTCTTGAATTTTTAGTAAACGTTCAAGCAAACTTTAATGAAGTGATTATTTTAAGTTTTCATGGAGAAATTGATCATGCGATTAAACAAACTGATTATCAATGGCTTATGTTTTATCCTTGTCTTTATATGTTCGCAATGTGGGACGCTTACAGGGACGCAGGAGCCGGGAAGGAACCATATTCATTCTTTCCCTTTTTGTTTGTTGCCTACTTCGTAACAGTGGGAACCATTTATTCCCCTATACTAACGATATTTGGGACAAGATTAGGACCCGTGTGGCTCCCAATTTTGTGTGTTATTTTAGGATCACTCGTCGGGTTTTTATTAAAAAAGATTTTTAGGAAAAAGCAGAGGGGGTAATTTAAATCTCATATAACAAGCTAACCGTTGATGGGCTTAGAATTAATCTCAAACTCACATATTTTAATTTGATATCGGAGAAATTATTACTAGGAAATAAAAAGTTGGAGGAATTTTAATGCAAACAGAACATCATGTTGATTTAACATCTGCGGAAATGGGCAATCTTTGGACGGCTTACCAAAATGATACGATGATCATTTGTGTCGTTAAATATGCTCTAGCCACTGTTCAAGATACGGAAATTCGTAGCGTTTTAGAATTTGCGTTACAGTTATCTCAATCACATGTGCAACAATTAACTGCTATGTTTAACGAAGAACAACTTCCGATTCCGGATGGATTTAACGAAAATGAGGATCTTAATTTACAAGCCCCTCCTTTATTTACGGATACTTTCTTTCTGACATACATTCACAATATGGGCAAAATCGGAATTGAATCATATGGGTTGGCCCTAGCTAATTCCTCTCGATTAGACCAATGTCAATATTTCACCAACTGTCTAACTGAATACACTCAACTATTTAACCAAGCATTACAGGTATTGTTATCAAAGGGAAACCATACGAGATCTCCGCATATTCCAAAACCAAAACAGGTTCAATACGTTCAAAAACAAAGTTATTTAACAGGTTGGTTTGGAAAGCGCAGACCTCTTAATTCATTAGAAATTTCGAATATCTATTTTAGTATGATACGAAATATATTAGGAAAAGCATTGGTCACGGGATTCAGTCAAGTAGCGAGGTCTCAAGAGGTTCGTAACTACTTGATAAGAGGAAGAGACATTTCAGCCAAACATATTGAAATTTTCGGCTCCATATTAAGTGAGGATCACCTGCCACCAGCTAGTAAATGGGATGCTGAAGCAACTGATTCAACGGTTGCCCCATTTTCCGATAAACTGATGATGTTTCACGTAACAGCTTTAATTTCGATAGGAATCACCCATTATGGAGCTTGTCTTGGGACAAGTCCAAGACGCGATTTAGGAGCTCTTTATCCTCGTTTAATGGCGGAAATTGTACAATATTCAGAAGATGGAGCCAATATAATGATTGATAACGGTTGGCTAGAGCAACCGCCACAAGCATCGGATCGAGATCAGTTAGCCAATAAACAGTGAATGCAATCTCCGGATTTTTATAGTTGTCGGGCTTGCTGTCGGTAACTGGTCCGTATTCACCATCTCCTTGTTGACGGATAGACACCTTTCCTAACGGAAGGTGCGGAAACAAAGATGGTTCTTTTCAAAAAAAGAGCCATCTTTTTTTAATTGAAACAAGAACATGTGTTAACGATTTCCAATGACAATAAAATAAAAAACGAGCATTCCCAAAAAAGGAATACTCGCCATTGTTCTTTCTTATCGTCAAAACCGATAAGAGTTCTAACACCAGTAAATTGAATATACATTTTCATATGTTGATTTTCAAGTCCCCAAATTTAAAAACATAGCCCACAAAATTTGTAGGCTATTGAAAAGCTTAATTTGACGGGATTTTTTGGGCTGCCCGTTTTCAAGTCTCTAAATTGAAGTTTAGTCTGCTTTAAACTAGCTGAAATATGACATATATAACAACTTCAGCTACAAGCAAATAAATAATGTACCTGGAATAATTATATACGTCATCTTCATAATTTTTTTACCTTTGAAAGTCCATGCGAATAAACCCAATAGTGTTATTAATAAGATGATCTCACTTATTAGTTTAAAAGACATGCTTCCTCCCCCATTACAGGTTATGCTTTACCACTCATTTCGACATTGCCATCCGTAGTAACCCAACTCGATTGCAATAGTTGCTGCACTAACTTTAAAACCGGCTTTAATTAACGAATTAAAAATCAATCTGGCAGCTAAATCATATTGCTTTGTTGTGATGTAGGTCCAGATATAACCTTGTAACCATTGTCTTGCAATATTACCATAACTGTTTGCCATTTTGTTGACAACACATTTACCGAAAGATGTAGCACTAGCATCTTGAAAGTCAGAAGTTGTTGCACCAGCAACCTCAGATTTTTGACATGAACCTGAGGAAACGGAATCGGTCTGCATCAACTCTTTCAATCTTACAGCTGCAGGATCTCCCGTCGAAACTTTTGCATTAAACAATTCTTTAACTTTAACCTTATATCCTTCATCTGTAAATTCCCCAACTTCTTCAAAATAAAATTTTAACACTTTCTCCAATTCCTTTTCTGAAGCCTGATCAGAAACTGTTGCATTCAATTCGCTTGCCTGGGCCTGTGAGAACTGAGGTAAAACAAAGGTCACCAACATTAATTTTCTGATTCATACCAAAGTATTTTTCCATTAAATCCCTATATATTGGATATAATAAGGTGACAAATAAAGATATAGTCGAAATTGTAAGAGCCTTACTTAACCCGTCTATTGAGCTATTTCTTACAAATAAAATCAATACTACTATCATAATTAATGGCGCAACAGAAATAAGAACTTTTGATTTGTTAAATACTTTGACTGGCTTTTTAAGTTTGTAAATTAAATGTAGTTCAGAATCTAATTTCTCTAACATCTTTTTATTAATATCATTTTCCTTCAAAACTCTTCCCCCTCATCAAATTTCACACGCTTCACCTTTCCCTGATGAGTAATGATCTTAGTCTCACCATGAGGAGGAAGCTTGGTCATTTTTGCTGTTCCTTCGCTGACTACAATAGCAAAGTTTTCCTGCTCTTCCATTACATCAACTTCTAGTCTCATTGTACTAGGATCGATTTTCAATTCCTTCAGTCTCATAATGTTCCCTCCTAATAAATGGCCAAAAGTCGATAATCATGCTTGTTTCATTAAATGGCGATTACAAGCCTTTTTTAGGGCATTTATTGTTGTGTATTTTCAACGTACCAAGATAAAAACTATCAACTTCCCCTGAAATTTATTTATTGTTTCAATTTTTCATGTCCATTAGTTTAATAATCTAGTATAATTCTTTTCTAAAAGGACGGAGGGATCTAATGGAAAACAAGTTCGACATGTATTTTAAAATTATTTTATTGCTTTTCTTAGGGATAATTGCCATAAGTCTTATATACATAGTATTTGAGTTATCCGAGTTATCCAACATTTCATCTAAGATTTTTGACCTTACTGATGTTATAAGAGTAGTTAGTGGGATTGGGGGATAAATAGCTCCCCCTTATTTATTAGCTCTCTTTCTATTGCACAGTAGTTGTCCATTCATCCAAACAACCCTGGCAAAATCAAAATAGCAAGGAGTGCTACAGCACCTGCCCCGGTGAATACAGCTATTAAAGCTTTCTCACGTTTCGCCATGACCACGCCGTTTGTCACAACCAAATCCTAATTTCGTTCAGCCATCGCAATGATTACTCAGCCGGAACCTTATATTTCTTTGACAGATATTCCACCGTCAGCACCTGATTCTTAGCAGCAAGAACGGAATGTTTAATTTGAGTTTGCAAAGGTATCATTCGGGATCACCTGCCAGTGCTTTTCTTGCTACTTACCTCTATCCTTTAAGATATCCGCTTCACCATGACCAAAGTAATCATCACAGTCAGAATAAAAACTCAATGCTTTTTTCAACCGTTCATTTTTCTTCCGAAGCTTAGTTGCTTTTTCACGAAGTTTGGCTTCCTTTTCAGCTTTAACAACCAAATAATCAAACGACTCTTTCCTAATTTCTACAATGTACGTATCCTCAAATATCGTTGTACGGATGCTGGCTTCATTCACAATTTCCTGTTCCTATCTTTTGAGCCAAGGTTACAGCATGAAAGTGATCCAAGAGCGACTCGGCCATAAAGATTACCAAACCACGATGAACATCTATGCTCATGTGTCAAAAAAGATGAATCAAGAAGCCGGAAAAGCTTTTCCGAGGATAAAAAAATGAAATTGGTCGGTTGTTTGGTCGGTTGTTAAATTCAGAGCATCAAAAAAGGTTTCTCCTATGATGGAGAAACCTTGTCATATCAACGTTTATTCGGAAGCTTCCAAGCGGGCTCGAACCGCTGACCTCTTCCTTACCATGGAAGTGCTCTACCTACTGAGCTATGGAAGCATGGCTCCGCAGGTAGGATTCGAACCTACGACCGATCGGTTAACAGCCGATAGCTCTACCACTGAGCTACTGCGGAATGGTCATAAAGCCGTTCAGTTTAAGCAAATAAAAAAAACTAGCTTGGCGGCGTCCTACTCTCACAGGGGGAATCCCCCAACTACCATCGGCGCTGAAGAGCTTAACTTCCGTGTTCGGCATGGGAACGGGTGTGACCTCTTCGCCATCGCCACCAAACTATGGGTTACGGCTTCCGATGAACGGCGGACTTCGTTGTCATCTTCGTTCAGTCGCATCCTCACGTACTTAAGTACGCTCCGGTGCTCCTTCACTCGATTCCTAGAATTCCTTGTTCCTCGGGAACCCTCTTGGGTTCGATAAGTGAACCGTAAGAGAGATATGTTCTCTCAAAACTGGATAACGTGGGGAGTATATGACATTCAATTAAACTAGGTTAAGTCCTCGATCGATTAGTATCTGTCAGCTCCATGTGTCACCACACGTCCACCTCAGACCTATCTACCTGATCATCTTTCAGGGATCTTACTTCCATAGGGAATGGGAAATCTCATCTTGAGGGGGGCTTCATGCTTAGATGCTTTCAGCACTTATCCCGTCCGCACATAGCTACCCAGCGATGCCCTTGGCAGAACAACTGGTACACCAGCGGTGCGTCCATCCCGGTCCTCTCGTACTAAGGACAGCTCCTCTCAAATTTCCTGCGCCCACGACGGATAGGGACCGAACTGTCTCACGACGTTCTGAACCCAGCTCGCGTACCGCTTTAATGGGCGAACAGCCCAACCCTTGGGACCGACTACAGCCCCAGGATGCGATGAGCCGACATCGAGGTGCCAAACCTCCCCGTCGATGTGGACTCTTGGGGGAGATAAGCCTGTTATCCCCGGGGTAGCTTTTATCCGTTGAGCGATGGCCCTTCCATGCGGAACCACCGGATCACTAAGCCCGACTTTCGTCCCTGCTCGACTTGTAGGTCTCGCAGTCAAGCTCCCTTGTGCCTTTACACTCTGCGAATGATTTCCAACCATTCTGAGGGAACCTTTGGGCGCCTCCGTTACATTTTAGGAGGCGACCGCCCCAGTCAAACTGCCCACCTGACACTGTCTCCCCGCCCGATAAGGGCGGCGGGTTAGAAGGTCAATACAGCCAGGGTAGTATCCCACCGATGCCTCCACCGAAGCTGGCGCTCCGGTTTCAAAGGCTCCTACCTATCCTGTACAAGCTGTACCAACATTCAATATCAGGCTGCAGTAAAGCTCCACGGGGTCTTTCCGTCCTGTCGCGGGTAACCTGCATCTTCACAGGTACTATAATTTCACCGAGTCTCTCGTTGAGACAGTGCCCAGATCGTTGCGCCTTTCGTGCGGGTCGGAACTTACCCGACAAGGAATTTCGCTACCTTAGGACCGTTATAGTTACGGCCGCCGTTTACTGGGGCTTCAGTTCGCACCTTCGCTTACGCTAAGCGCTCCCCTTAACCTTCCAGCACCGGGCAGGCGTCAGCCCCTATACTTCGCCTTGCGGCTTCGCAGAGACCTGTGTTTTTGCTAAACAGTCGCCTGGGCCTATTCACTGCGGCTTCTCGGGGCTATTCACCCTAAGAAGCACCCCTTCTCCCGAAGTTACGGGGTCATTTTGCCGAGTTCCTTAACGAGAGTTCTCTCGATCACCTTAGGATTCTCTCCTCGCCTACCTGTGTCGGTTTGCGGTACGGGCACCATTTTCCTCGCTAGAGGCTTTTCTTGGCAGTGTGGAATCAGGAACTTCGCTACTAAAATTTCACTCGCCATCACAGCTCAGCCTGATAAGGAAACGGATTTACCTATCTCCTTAGCCTAACTGCTTGGACGCGGATATCCAACACCGCGCTTACCCTATCCTCCTGCGTCCCCCCATTGCTCAAACGGAAAGGAGGTGGTACAGGAATATCAACCTGTTGTCCATCGCCTACGCCTTTCGGCCTCGGCTTAGGTCCCGACTAACCCTGAGCGGACGAGCCTTCCTCAGGAAACCTTAGGCATTCGGTGGAGGGGATTCTCACCCCTCTTTCGCTACTCATACCGGCATTCTCACTTCTAAGCGCTCCACCAGTCCTTCCGGTCTGGCTTCACAGCCCTTAGAACGCTCTCCTACCACTGTTCGAAGAACAGTCCGCAGCTTCGGTGATACGTTTAGCCCCGGTACATTTTCGGCGCAGAGTCACTCGACCAGTGAGCTATTACGCACTCTTTAAATGGTGGCTGCTTCTAAGCCAACATCCTGGTTGTCTGAGCAACTCCACATCCTTTTCCACTTAACGTATACTTTGGGACCTTAGCTGGCGGTCTGGGCTGTTTCCCTTTCGACTACGGATCTTATCACTCGCAGTCTGACTCCCAAGGATAAGTATTTGGCATTCGGAGTTTGACTGAATTCGGTAACCCGGTAGGGGCCCCTCGTCCAATCAGTGCTCTACCTCCAATACTCTTACCTTGAGGCTAGCCCTAAAGCTATTTCGGAGAGAACCAGCTATCTCCAGGTTCGATTGGCATTTCACCCCTACCCACACCTCATCCCCGCACTTTTCAACGTGCGTGGGTTCGGGCCTCCATTCAGTGTTACCTGAACTTCACCCTGGACATGGGTAGATCACCTGGTTTCGGGTCTACGACCACGTACTCATGCGCCCTATTCAGACTCGCTTTCGCTGCGGCTCCGTCTCTTCAACTTAACCTTGCACGGGATCGTAACTCGCCGGTTCATTCTACAAAAGGCACGCCATCACCCGTTAACGGGCTCTGACTACTTGTAGGCACACGGTTTCAGGATCTCTTTCACTCCCCTTCCGGGGTGCTTTTCACCTTTCCCTCACGGTACTGGTTCACTATCGGTCACTAGGGAGTATTTAGCCTTGGGAGATGGTCCTCCCGGATTCCGACGGGATTCCTCGTGTCCCGCCGTACTCAGGATCCACTTGGGAGGGAACGGACTTTCAACTACAGGGTTGTTACCTTCTTTGACGGGCCTTTCCAGACCTCTTCATCTACCCCGTTCCTTTGTAACTCCATATCAAGTGTCCTACAACCCCAAGAGGCAAGCCTCTTGGTTTGGGCTAATCCCGTTTCGCTCGCCGCTACTTAGGGAATCGCGTTTGCTTTCTCTTCCTCCGGGTACTTAGATGTTTCAGTTCCCCGGGTCTGCCTTCTTATCTCTATGAATTCAAGATAAGATTCTGTTCCATTACGAACAGAGGGTTTCCCCATTCGGAAATCTCCGGATCAAAGCTTGCTTACAGCTCCCCGAAGCATATCGGTGTTCGTTCCGTCCTTCATCGGCTCCTAGTGCCAAGGCATCCACCGTGCGCCCTTTCTAACTTAACCGTTAGATCGAACTTACTACAAAAAAATCAATGTGAATGTCTTACTCTTTCGTTATCCAGTTTTCAAAGAACATCATCTTCATTTGAAGGAATGATCCTTCAAAACTAAACAAGATCGTACGTACCTGTCCCGAGGAAGCTCTCGGGAGAGCTCCCTCGTTTCCGTTCATTATCCTTAGAAAGGAGGTGATCCAGCCGCACCTTCCGATACGGCTACCTTGTTACGACTTCACCCCAATCATCTGCCCCACCTTCGGCGGCTGGCTCCAAATGGTTACCTCACCGACTTCGGGTGTTGCAAACTCTCGTGGTGTGACGGGCGGTGTGTACAAGGCCCGGGAACGTATTCACCGCGGCATGCTGATCCGCGATTACTAGCGATTCCAGCTTCATGCAGGCGAGTTGCAGCCTGCAATCCGAACTGAGAACAGATTTGTGGGATTGGCTAAACCTTGCGGTCTCGCAGCCCTTTGTTCTGCCCATTGTAGCACGTGTGTAGCCCAGGTCATAAGGGGCATGATGATTTGACGTCATCCCCACCTTCCTCCGGTTTGTCACCGGCAGTCACCTTAGAGTGCCCAACTGAATGCTGGCAACTAAGATCAAGGGTTGCGCTCGTTGCGGGACTTAACCCAACATCTCACGACACGAGCTGACGACAACCATGCACCACCTGTCACTCTGTCCCCGAAGGGAAAGCCCTATCTCTAGGGTGATCAGAGGATGTCAAGACCTGGTAAGGTTCTTCGCGTTGCTTCGAATTAAACCACATGCTCCACCGCTTGTGCGGGCCCCCGTCAATTCCTTTGAGTTTCAGTCTTGCGACCGTACTCCCCAGGCGGAGTGCTTAATGCGTTTGCTGCAGCACTAAAGGGCGGAAACCCTCTAACACTTAGCACTCATCGTTTACGGCGTGGACTACCAGGGTATCTAATCCTGTTCGCTCCCCACGCTTTCGCGCCTCAGCGTCAGTTACAGACCAGAGAGTCGCCTTCGCCACTGGTGTTCCTCCACATCTCTACGCATTTCACCGCTACACGTGGAATTCCACTCTCCTCTTCTGCACTCAAGTTCCCCAGTTTCCAATGACCCTCCCCGGTTGAGCCGGGGGCTTTCACATCAGACTTAAAGAACCGCCTGCGCGCGCTTTACGCCCAATAATTCCGGACAACGCTTGCCACCTACGTATTACCGCGGCTGCTGGCACGTAGTTAGCCGTGGCTTTCTGGTCAGGTACCGTCAAGGTACCGGCTTATTCAACCGGCACGTGTTCTTCCCTGACAACAGAGCTTTACGATCCGAAAACCTTCATCACTCACGCGGCGTTGCTCCGTCAGACTTTCGTCCATTGCGGAAGATTCCCTACTGCTGCCTCCCGTAGGAGTCTGGGCCGTGTCTCAGTCCCAGTGTGGCCGATCACCCTCTCAGGTCGGCTACGCATCGTTGCCTTGGTGAGCCGTTACCTCACCAACTAGCTAATGCGCCGCGGGTCCATCTGTAAGTGGTAGCACAAGTGCCACCTTTGATCACAAAACCATGCGGTTTCGTGACGCATCCGGTATTAGCCCCGGTTTCCCGGAGTTATCCCGATCTTACAGGCAGGTTACCCACGTGTTACTCACCCGTCCGCCGCTAACCTTTCGGAGGCAAGCCTCCAAAGGTCCGCTCGACTTGCATGTATTAGGCACGCCGCCAGCGTTCGTCCTGAGCCAGGATCAAACTCTCCAATAAAAGTTTGACTGACTACGCATAGTCGCCTATGCGATTTTTTTAAAACATTTAGAATTAACAGGTACGTTTGTCTTGTTTAGTTTTCAAAGATCATTTCCGCTCTCAGCGGCTTTAATAATATATCATTTCTCATCCTTTAATGTCAACCATTTTTTTTGCTTGGAATCGAAATTTTTCGCTCGTTTATCAGCGACGAATAATAATATAACATGGCTAAATCATATCGTCAATCATTATTTTAAAATAAATTTAGAATTTCTTGTTATGATCTATTCTCGCTTCTCATATGATGAACTAAACATCTAGGACAAGGGGGAATCTCTCTGTGACCGGCTTCTATGTATGGCGGATGAAACGAATCAAGCAAATACTTATTATTATAATAGCCGCTTTTGCAACAGCCTGCTTTTTTTATATTCAAAATCTCGTGCCGATTCCGGTATTCTCAACAGAAAACGGACCTAAGGCCGTTTACCGCGGAGAAACAAAATCTAATGAAGTGGCACTTACATTTAATATAGGATGGGGAGACGAAAAAGCGCTCCCGATTTTGGATGCTTTAAAAGCAAACAATTTAAAAAATGCAACATTCTTTTTATCTGCATCTTGGGCAGAACGCCACCCTGAAATTGTTAAACGGATAAAAGAAGATGGACATCAAATAGGAAGCCTGGGATATTCCTATCAAAATTATTCTTCAATGGAGGACAAGGAGATAAAAAAGGATCTCGTTCGGGCGCAAAACTCATTCCAAAAGCTTGGACTTGATGATATCACTCTTTTAAGGCCGCCAACCGGTCAATTTAATGAGAATGTTTTAAAAATAGCACAGCAATATGGATTAACAGTCGTTCACTATAGCATTAATTCTAACGATTGGACGAATCCCGGCGTCGAAAAAATCGTCCAAAACGTGAATGAATCAATCGGGAGCGGCGACATTGTTTTGCTTCACGCATCAGATTCCGCTAAACAAACAAAAGATGCCTTGCCAAATATATTGAGCCACCTTCAAAACGAAGGATTAAAAAATGTTCCTGTCAGTGATCTGATCGCGAACACCGACGCGAATTCTTCGGAAGTCAATTAGATCACGTCATATGAAAGCTTGCTTACCCGCCCCTCTTTTCTTGCTTCAAGCGCAAAGTCTGAAGCGGCTTTGTGAGTTTCTTATTGATATGAGCATCTTACTAAAAAAGCACCGACAAAGCTACATTGCAGCGGTGCTTTTCCCTTTCTTTTTTTCAATAAACCTTGGCAATACAAGGAGCTGGTAAGCATTGCATCCTAATAACGGAAAAAGCATTAAGTACAGCCAGCTCTCCTCGTTTACCCTTAACGCAGGGAACCACTCTATTACCGAGATGACAACCATTAAAAAGAGCGCGGAAACGAACGTATTCTTCGATGATTGCTGGTGTTTGGTGTATGCTACAGCAGCCCCGAACAACAATATAAACAATGGGAGCCACAAAAAAGGAACGACCGATTCTCCGTTTCCAAAAGCGATGTACCTCAGATAGACCAAATCAAATAGAACAAAAAGAATAAGAACGACTTGAATCGAATTCCAGAGAGAAAATGATTTCAATATTTCTAAAGCAAAGCGATGAATCGTTAAATAAACGACAAACCCCATCTGACTAATTACGCTAAAGATAAAGCCTACACCCGTAAACCAGAAGGCTACAGACAGAATCTCCAGCACATCAAACGAAACAAACAACTCCTGATATCTTTCCCATTGCAAAGCGAAACCAATAATAATGGTGATTATCGCTCCAATCCCAAGCGTAGAAAAGAATAATTTTACAATTCCCCGGCTTTTCATATGTAATCCCAACCCCTAAAAGAACTGCTGTCTTAGCAGTTTATCGTATGAATAATTTAACGGAATAACCCTCATATTATGTGTAAGAACAGTTTTTGAAAGGAGCTTAAAGATGGCAATAAGGGTTTGTCTTCTATCGATAAGCTGTTTTCTTATAATAACAGCCACAGCTTGTGCTCCTAGGAACCAAGCATCTGAAATGGATTATGAGCAGACAAAAAAGATGATTGTGGACATTTTGAAAACAGACGATGGAAAAAAAGCGATCCAAGAGTTGCTGAATGATGAACAAATGAATGAAACTCTTGTAATGGATCAGCAAACAGTGAAAGAAACAGTGGAAAAAACTTTAACTTCAGATAAAGGCAAAGCCTTTTGGCAGAAAATTTTTGAAGATGAAAAGTTTGCTGAAAGCTTCGCCAAAACATTGCAAAAAGAACACGAAACGGTCATTAAGCAATTGATGAAGGATCCCGATTACCAAAAAACGCTGATTCAAGTGCTCAAAGACCCCGAAATGGAGAAAACTTACGCTGACCTTGTCCAAAGCCAGCAATTCCGGACTCATCTAGAGCAGGTCATAACTGAAACACTATCCAGCCCTTTGTTTAAAAAGAAATTCAATGAAGAATTAAAAAAAGCAGCTCAATCTGGTTCCGGCGGCGGGGGCGGTGAGGGCGGAGGCGGAGGCAATCAGCAAGGCGGCGGACAAGGCCAATAAAGCTCCCTCCTTCATAACCTCTTTGCTGGACAAACAGCAATCCGCTCGTAAATCGGGCGGATTTATCCCTCATTAACGGGCAGTACCCCTACTTAAAGGGCTTTAGGTCATCCTGAGAAGTCAGAACAAATGTCCGTACACCTAACAATCAGCGGGGGAGTAATGTATGAATGATATGTATCGACACCCCTACTAATTGCAGGTTTACTAATTTATCCCGCAAACTCTCCTATTAAACCACCTTTTCATCCACTTTTTTAGCGATATCCATATAGATTTCTCCAATTGGGTGGCTGCGGTCATAAACAGATGGAGCAAAATGCTCTTCATCCCAGTCCGGCTGACGTAACGGAATCTTTCCAAGCAAAGGAACGCTCAGTTCTTCGGCCAGTTTTTCTCCGCCTCCTTTTCCAAATACGTATTCTTTTTCTCCGGTTTTTACGCTTTCGTAATAGGCCATATTCTCTATTACGCCTAACACCTCATGCTCTGTTTTGATAGCCATGGCGCCTGCACGTGCCGCTACAAATGCCGCTGTCGGGTGCGGAGTAGACACAATAATTTCTTTGCTTGATGGAAGCATCGTGTGAACATCTAGAGCGACGTCTCCCGTTCCCGGCGGAAGATCCAGAATGAGATAATCGAGCTCTCCCCAGTCCACCTCATTGAAAAAATTGTTCAGCATTTTGCCAAGCATCGGCCCTCTCCAAACAACCGGTGCGTTTTCTTCAACGAAAAAACCCATAGACATAACTTTTACCCCAAATCGTTCGACTGGAATAATTCGATCCCCTTCTATGGTCGGCCTAACGGTAATTCCCATCATATCAGGGACACTAAATCCGTAAATATCGGCATCCACCAAGCCTATCTTTTTTCCCATCCGGGCAAGGGCGATTGCCAAATTGACGGATACCGTTGACTTGCCTACCCCTCCTTTGCCGCTTGCTACCGCTAAATATACCGGCTGTTTATCTGATGACAAAAGAGTCTTGCTTTCAGTTGTTCCCTCTATATACTTAGAGATAATCTCTTCAGGCAGCTCTTCAAAACGGATACCGACTGTATTCACTCCAGCTTCTTTTAATGTATTTACAATACTTTGCTGAAGCTGCATCTGCTCCGCTGTTCCCGTCTTTGCTAAAGCAACCTTAACACTGACATGATTTTTCTCCGGCTTGATTTTGATTTCTTTAATAGCGTCCAGCTCATTAAGCGGCTTATGTAGAAAAGGCTCGGATAATTCCCCTACTAGCTTTTTAACATCATCTTCTCGTAACATTCGAACCCCTCCCCTAATAGTGAATTCGTTTACATATAATTATATCATATCGTTGAATACCATCCCATTCTATTTAAAAATCCCTTCCAATTTCAGAAGGGATTTTTAAGTCAGATTAAACAAGACTCATTAAATGCCTTTTCGGATCAAAATTTTCAAGCCGCTCCCCATTTTTCAATTTATGAAGATAATCAGGATTTGAAATTAACGGGCGGCCGAATGCGGCAACATCGATGATTCCTTTTTCAAGATAAGCCTCTGCCTTTTCCGGCGTTAACAGGCCAACTCCAATAATCGGGCCATCCCAATATTTTCGGGTTAAATCATATAACGTCTGATTTTCGGCAAAATGCTCATCAGCGTCTTGAGCGGAAGGATGAAGAATTCGAATGCCTACCTCCTTGAATGCATCAGTAAAAATTTTAATCGTTTCATCTGCGTCTTCCCATCTGTAATTGGGTGCATCTACTTTATGCGCTGAAAAACGGATAATTGTACGGTCAGCTCCTATTGCATCGATAACCGCTCGAATAACCTCTTTCATAAAGGTTAACCTCTGGGTGAGGTCTCCCCCGTATTCATCCGTTCGTTTATTGGAAATGTCACTGTTGAATTGGTCAATTAAGTAGCCGTGGGCGCCGTGAATTTCTACTCCGTCAAAACCTGCCTCAACAGCATTTCGAGCTGCCTGTGCATACTGCTCTACCACCCGTTTGATGTCTTCCTTCGTCATTTCCTCGGGCTGTGCGAAAGGTTCTCGGAAACGCGGAACCGTTCCTTCAGCAGCAATCGCAGATGGAGCTTCTGGCAACTCTCCTCCAATCAATTCTGGATGAGACAACCGCCCGACATGCCAGATTTGCGCTGCAATCGATCCGCCTTCCTTATGAACGGCTTCCGTAACTTTCTTCCATGCTTGGATTTGTTCATTTGTATAGATACCCGGTAATCCCAGAGTTCCCTTTGCACGATTACTGATGACTACTCCCTCGGTGATAATTAAACCAATTCCATCAGCAGCCCGCCTCCGGTAATATTCCACGACATCATCTCCAATAACGCCAGTTTCATTATCAGCAAAAGTGCGGGTCATCGGAGCCATCGCTGTTCTGGTTTTTAATTCAAAAGCACCTATTTTAGCAGGTTCAAATAACTTTTTATAATGAGTCATAAAATATCTCCCCTTTGTTTAAAAAGAATCTAACCTTACTATAAATTGGCAAATCGTTTGTGACAATTTAAATGCTTGAGGTGCGCTTTTTATGTAAAAAAGCCCTCCTTATTCGGGAGGGTCTCCTTTTTCCGTTAAGTAACGAAGAATTCCTTCGTAAATGGATGCCGCTATTTGGTCTTGATAATTTGGCTGAGAAAGCTGCTTTGCTTCTCCCGGATTTGATAAAAAACCAATTTCAACAAGCGCCCCGGGTTTTTTCACATTTTGCATCAAGTAAATGCCGTGAATCCTCTTTGCTTTACGATCTGTATTTTCCAAATTTCTTCTCAGCTCATCCTGGACAAACTTGGCTAGCTTTTCATTCTCTTCATACTTTCCATAATAGAAGCTTTGGGCACCGCTCCATTTTGCAGAGGGAATTGCGTTCAAATGGATACTTAGGTACATGTCCGCCTCCGATTCATTAATCATCTTTACCCGGCTTCTTAAATCCTCTGCCTTTCGTTTGCTATAGCCTTTCATCTCCGCAGGCGCAAGATCACGGTCGTCCTCTCTCGTCATCAAGACTAACGCCCCTTGCTCTTGAAGGTAATCCTTAATCTTCAAACTGACATTAAGCGCGATGTCCTTCTCTTGCAAATCACTGCCGCTTGCACCACCGTCAGGTCCGCCATGCCCGGGATCCAAGTATATGATTTTCCCTGAAAGCGGTAGATTCCACGGCTTCCACGACGAGTCATTCGTAAATTGATATTGAAATATAAACAATAGCGCGACAAAACCGATTAAAAAAACAAACCATTTCAGCCTCTTTTTCATACTACCCCTCCCCGCCTGTCCATTACTTTCATCTTATGGGACAAGGGAAGGAAATATGATTAGCGCAATCGAAGCTTCAGACGTTTTTTCCCGGCAGAAAAACCTTCGATCCACCAGCTCCTAATAAATTGCTCACACTCAATGTAAAGGGATTCTTCATTTAGATAGACGCGAAAAGCATCAGACCAATGATAGATGTATTCATAAAAGTCATGCTGCAATTCTCTTTCCTCTTTCTCAGAACGAACCACAGCCATTTGTGCAGACTCTCCATAGTAGCCAAATTTACCGAAGCTTGCACCCAGCAAAAATGCTTCGATGGCAAAATCAACGCAGCCATCTTTGATGTATGTGGAATCCTCCACTAAATGAAAGATCGATCTAAAGCAGAGATCTACAGACGAGATAATTTTCTCAAGAGAAAGCTCGCGCAGCATACTTTGCTCGTATTGCCGGTCCTTCTTTCTTTTTTTATCTGCAAAGGACAAAACGCCCTCCATTGGAATCGCCTCCTTCTTTAGCATTTATTTTGATCTCGCCATTAGCAATTCATGCTTGCTAAATAAGAGGAAATGGGAGGAACAAAGCGAAAAATATAGAAACAGGAGGGATTTTTTCATGAAAATTTTATTTGAATACAACTGGGAAGTTCGAGACGAGTGGCTGGAATGGTGCAAGAAGCTTTCACCCGAAGAATTGATGAAAAAAAGAACAGGCGGAGTGGGAAGCATTTTAAAGACAATGTTCCATATTATCGACGTCGAAATAAGCTGGATTTATGCCATTTTAGAAAAAGAGGATTTCCAACCAGAATATAACGATTATCAGGAGCTTGAAAAGGTCGTTGAGTTTTCTAAAATGTACCGTGATGAAATGCGGGAAGCGGTGCTGCATATTCTAAAGGATCCGGATGCCCACTTGTACATACCTTGGTGGAATCAAACCTTCGCAAAAGGAGTTATTTTAAGGCATGTAATCGCCCACGAAATTCATCATGTGGGACAGCTATCCGTTTGGGCTCGAGAAATTGGCACTGAACCGGTTTCAGCAACTCTTTTGAACAGAAAATGCATAAGCTAGGTCCGATATATCTGAATAATAGTGATAAATCAGACTCGATCTTCTACCAGATTGTCGGCCCCATTTTATTTTATTGCAGCACCGATGCTGTACATAAAAAGGGAAAAGACAAAAGCCTTTTAAACAAAAATTTTCATCTGCTTATTCGTTGAACATGGGATAAAGGATCTGTATTTTGAATTCTCTGAAATTTATCTTGTATCACTCATTCAATCATGTTAAATTTATGAAGAAAAAATGGCAGGAAAGAAGAGTGTAGGGAATGAACTTGCTCAGAAACGGAAGTAAGGATCTTATTAAAGAACTGAACCGCTCCATCGTGATTAATATGGTCCGCCTCCAAGGAAATCTTTCACGCACCGAAATAGCGAAGGAAACCGGACTGGGTTTATCAACAGTTACAAATATTATCGATGAACTTATTAAGGCGGGCCTTGTCTCCGAGATTGGAACTGGAGATTCAAATGGAGGCAGGAAGCCTGTATTGTTAAAATTCAATGGAGATTTTGGAATTATTGCCGGTTTGAAAATAGAGCCAAATCAAGTGAAGATGTGCCTATCTAACTTGGAGGGCAAGATCTTACATAAAGCTCATTTTTCTTATACTCTCAAGGAATCGAACCAATTATCAACGTTAATTATTGAAAAATTAGAGCATTTTATTGAGCATAATGTATGCGCTTCCAAATTAGCGGGAGTTGGCATTGCCACACCGGGGTTAACAGACCGGGAAAGCAATGAAGTTGTCTATTCGCCCATATTAAAGGTAGATCATGGGGATTTGAAGCCTATTGGCACTCACTTTAATGTCCCTTTGATTATTGATAATGATGCAAATGTATTCGCACTTGCTGAAAAGTGGATAGGCATAGGAAGAGAATACAGAAACTTCATTGGCATAACAGTAGGTGCCGGTGTAGGAGCAGGAATTGTCATTGATAACATGTTGTTCCGCGGAGCCTTTGGCGGAGCCGGAGAGTTAGGCCATATCACGATTCAAAAGGGAGACCGCATCTGTTATTGCGGGCAGCGAGGTTGTTTAGAACTATATGCTTCTGATGCTTTTCTTGTAAATGAAGTGAAACGAATGGTCCAGGTTGGCACTCCTACATTATTAGCGTCGGATACTCCCATTACACCAGAGAATATCTTCTTGGCAGCGCACAAAGGAGACCCATATGTACAGGAATTGTTGGAGAAGCAAGGAGAAAACTTAGCAATAGGCATAAAGAGCATGATACATCTATTTAATCCAGAAGCCGTCATTTTAGGCGGGGAAGGAATGAGAGGAGGCGATTTTCTACTAAAAGGTATTCAAAAAGAGCTGGCTGTCCACTTTTTCGTAAAACATCCTCGCAAACTTCAGTTTCACACCTCGCAGCTAGGCGATGATGTATGGTTAATTGGTGCGTGTGCCTTAGTTGTTAGTAATCTATTTAAAGTCCCAATTTACAAATAATAAAGTTTCATATTGTGCAGTTACTTCATTCACTGAATAAAGTAACTGTTCCAACCAATTTTGATAACGCTTACACCATGTTCTATGGACCAAAAAAATGGGGAGGAAAAACATGCGGAGACACAGTTATTTTCAGAAAGTCATGAAACTATTGCTTATTATTTCATTGGTTTTTTCTGCGTTTACAGTTCGTTCTGCGTTTGCAAGAGATAGTGAGTTTACTAGACAAGGTTCAGGGCCGATGTACTGGATTACATATGAACATCAATTTGGAAAAGATGTATTCATGCCGGAACATCGTTTAAAAGATAACGTTGATTGGATGGCAAAAAATTTCCGTTCTTACGGTTACGACATGATTAGTACTGATGGATGGATCGAAGGGTCAACGTTATTAAACGAAAACGGTTATGTAGTATCGCATAATGATCGATGGATGAGTGACCCGATTTATATGGATGGCCGCGATAAACCATATCTTAAGCCAGGGACATTATTTAACGGTGACTTTGAATACGCGACTACTGAAGGTTGGAATATCAAAGGAAACGCCGATTCTGGAGTCGATAAATCTGGTGCCCGTAATAACTTTAAGTTTTATTTTTATAAAAACGAACCTTTTAATGGTTCCGCGAGTCAAACTGTGACCGGGCTGGAGAAGAATAAAACCTATCGTCTTTCTGCTTGGGCAACTTTAGGTGATTTTTCCGGCTCAAACCAATTTACCGATGAGACAATAGGAAGTTTTGTTGAAATGAAGATCAGTCAGGATGGGAAAGTAGTAAAGAAGGTACCAATCGAGCTAAGCTCTAGTTATAAAAACTATACAATCGACGTGGCATCGGTTGGAGAAGATATGACGGTTGAATTTGTCATTGATTCCAAACGAGGAAACGCTTCTTTTCAGCTTGATGATATCACCTTTGCAGCTGTAGATCAGGATCAACCTTCAATTCCTGATGAAAATGTCGTGGTAAATGGCGGCTTTGAGCAGTCTGAAACAGAAGGATGGACATATGAAGGTGACTTTGCCCACGGCCGAAATGATGATCCTGAAGGAGATAAGTCGTTATGGACCTACAGCGGAAATCCGAATAAACAAATCATTTCTCAAACGGTAAAGGATTTACCAGATGGTAACTACCGTATCAGTTCCAAGGCGAAAGGAAAAAATGGTGTTGCCGACAAAGGCGCAGCATTAGAAATGAAGCTTTCTGGATACGACAAGGCTAACCCTGAAGCTACTGTAAAAAAGCCAGTCACATCAGAAAACTGGGCATCATATGCAGAGACTGTTAAAGTGACTTCAGGCCAATTAAAAATTGAATTTATTGTCGATCCTACGGAAAAACAAGTACGTGAAGCTGGAATCGATATCGACGATGTTTCCATTGTATACGACAACTGGAAGAGTTATCCGCACGAACGTTATCCAGATGGACATACATGGAAGCACTGGGCTGAATATGTGAAAGCTAAAGGAATGAAATTTGGGATCTATTATAATCCGCTTTGGATCAGCCCGGAAGTGGTAAAAAATCCGGATAAATACAAGGTTAAAGGTACAGATACACCAGTCGCTGATCTCGTGATTACAGAACCGCAAGACCTCGGCAACGGAAAAACACTTCAAGGCGATCGCTTCGATGGCGGCCAAGGAGGAGAAAGAGCTCTTTATTGGTTAAATGTTGACCATCCTGATGCCGAAAAATTTTTAAAAGGATATGTGGATTTTTTTGCTGAGCAGGGAGCCTCGTATTTACGTGTAGACTTTTTATCTTGGTATGAAAGCGGTTACGATAAAGGGTTGGGACAAATCGGGAAAGGCCATACAAGAGAACAGTATCGCAAAGCACTACAATGGATGAATGAATCCACTGAAAAGAATGATATATTCCTTAGCTTGGTTATGCCTGACTTAAATAACCACTCTGAATATGAACAACAGTACGGAGATATGATTCGAATTGATGAGGATGCTTTCAGCGGCGGTTGGGAGCATATCAGCGGACGGAGGCAAGAGTGGACAAATAGCTGGTCACAATGGGCCAATCCGTTCCAAGGTTTTACTGGATTTGCGGATATTTCAGGACGAGGATCAATGGTTAATGACGGTGACTTCTTAAAATTAAATTCGTTTAAAGGCCGTTATGCCGAGGACGAAAAGAAAACAGCAATTTCTTTATTTACCATGGCAGGCTCCCCCATTACCATTGCTGATCAATATGACACCATTGGAGATAATTATAAATATTATCAAAACCCTGAATTAATTGAATTGAACAAACTTGGTTTTGTAGGAAAACCAATCTTTTATTCAAATAAACATTATAAGAACAATGTAAGTCGCGACAGTGAACGATGGGCCGGCCAATTACCAGATGGATCTTGGGTCGTTTCTCTCTCCAATCGCAGTGATACAAGCAAAGGGCTGTCAATGGATTTCAAAAAAGACCTTGGAATCAAGGAGGAAGCGTTTACCCGGAACCTATGGGAGCATAAAGATCTCGGCTACCGCACGATGTATTCTGAAATGCTCGATCCGCATGATTCGACTGTATTGAAGCTCATTCCGAAAAACAATAAGAAAGTATATCAAACTGAAGTTGCTTCATATCAAGGAGGAGCCATCTTTGATAACGAACAAATGGGATACGATGGGTTTGGCTATCTCAAAGGGTTGGACAAAAAAGGTTCAAAAGTAACGATTGCCGTTGATATGCCTGAAGCCGGGAAATTCCCGCTTGGAATAAAGTACGGAAATGAAAATACAGAAGCTAGTACTTTATCTCTTTCTGTAGAGGATAAGAAGATGAATGTTATTGATGCAGCGACGAAAGTGTCGTTCCCGAGTACCGGTGATAAATGGGGAACTGTCGAAAAATCTGTACAGCTGAACAAGGGGGTAAATTTAATCACCCTAGAATTTACAGGTGAAGATACAGGTTCGACTTTCATTGACTCCATTCAATTCGGGACCGGTACAGGCCAGCTCGTTAACGGTGATTTTGAAATGGGCAATGAAACTGGTTGGAAAGTCAATACCTTTGGCACAACCGTTTGGCATGGTGTCGACAAAAACGATGCTTATGAAGGATATAAGCAATACTTGTATTCTCCGAATGAAGGCGGAAAAGTTTCTTCCAAACAAACGATTGTTGGATTAAAGGATGGCGAGTATAAGGTTTCGGCGATGGCCAAATTAATGCCTCATTTGGATCCGTCATTTTCAGGCGGGGTTGCTAAAATGATTGTATCTCAGCCTGGTAAAGAGAATGTTGAAGTAACGATTGAACCAAATCTAAAGGATCCAGATGGTCCTGTAAAGCAGAAGTGGAACGCTGATGAGTTCGAGTATAAAAATTTTAGCACGGACACGATTAACGTCACGGAAGGTGAATTGACTCTAGAATTTTATATGGAAGCACCTAAAGCAGATACTTCCCTGCAGCTTGATAATGTGAAGCTTCAACCAGCAGACTCTGAGGGTCCGCAGGATGCAGAGGTCCAACTGTATAACAAAGGGTTTGAGCAAGGATTCACTGGTTGGAGCCGTACCAATATGGTCAACCAGTCCACCCAATCAGCAGACGAAAAGACATTTGCACGAATTGCTGGTAAGGAAGCTTACTCATCAGATATATGGCAATTTGGCAATGCCCCTGTTGATGGAAACTATCAATTATCAATTAATACCCGGAAATCCGGAAACTTTGAAAATGCATCGCTTTATGTCACTTATTCTGGAGGGACAAAAGAAGTTCCGATTCCAGCAAGCAGTGATTGGAAAGAAGTAAAAGTCCCGAATATCCAGCTAATGGCCGGTGAAGTCGTAAAGGTTGGCGTTATCGCAGATGGCCAGGCAGGAAGTGTTCTTGATCTCGATGATGTCAAAATGATTCAGAAGGATCCAACCGAGCATCAAAATGTTTCTTTTATAGAAAGTTTAGATGAGTATGCACCGTATTCTGTTTCTGAGGATGGGAAATCGATTGTCTTGAACTCTAAGAACCAGGAAAAGATAAAAGTCGAGTTCGTTCAAGAAGATACGGCTAAAGTATGGATGGAACCGACTGGAACATTTAAGAAAAAAGATTCTTTTGTTGTCGACGGGGAGGCAGCAGATGTAGTACCAAAGGTTGCTGATAAAGGTGATTACATCTTGATTCAAACTGATAAATTGAGTCTCCGTGCTAATAAGTCTCCATTTAAGCTAGGATACTATAATGCAGCAAATACGAAAATGTTAACGGAGCATAGCGACGGAAACGGTTTAGGTTATGACGGAGATACCGGCGTTTATTCTGCCATGAATCTTGATCCAAAAGAGCATTTCTTTGGACTGGGTATGGATCGCGACTCTCAATCCTTTGACCGCAGAGGCCATAAGGTCGTGATGAACAACGGAATGAAGGGCGGATATGGCGGAAATACTTCAGATATTTCTGGTACGTTCTTAACAAGTACGAAGGGTTATGGTCTTTATTTTGATAACACCTACGAAAATGTCACGTTCGATATGGGTGCGACTGACAGCGGGAAGTATTCTTTCAGTTCACCAAACGGCGAAATGATTTACTACTTTATGGCGGGTGAAAAGGAAAATACTTTAACTGATATCATGAAAAGTTATGCGGATCTAACGGGTACCGCTCCATTGCCGCCACAATGGGCGATGGGTTATATCCAATCAAAGTATGGATATAAGAGCTGGCAAGAAGTCAATAAGATTGTTGACACATTCCGGCAAAAACAAATTCCTTTAGATGGCATGATTCTCGATGTTTATTGGGCCAAAGATAATCACTACTTTGACATGACTTGGTCTGAAGCGTTTGCTAATCCAAAAGAAAGCATGGAAGCGTTAGCGAAGAAAGGAATCAAAACGGTACCGATTGTCGATCCGTACATTCAAGTAACAGCGAGCAACTTTAACGAAGGCGATAAGAATGGATATTTTGTTAAGGATGCTTCAGGAAATACAGTGATTTATGATGCATGGTATGGGAAAGCAGGTTTAGTAGACTTCACCAATCCAAATGCAGTTGATTGGTTCAATTCACAGGTTAAAGCCCTTCATGATTCCGGTGTGAAAGGATATTGGATTGATTTGAATGAACCAGAGATTGGAACGGACTCGTTAAGGCACAAATTCACAAAAGGAAGCGCTGCAGAAATAAGAAATGTGTATGCTCTAAACGAAGCGAAGTCGTTCTATCAAGGTCATAGAAGCTACAGTGATAACCGTTTATGGAGCTTGTCTCGTTCCGGATTTTCTGGAATTCAAGAATACGGAACGACTGTATGGAGCGGAGATGTAGATGCAAGCTGGGAATCATTAAGGCACAATATGCAATTGGGATTAAGCTCTTCTATGTCAGGGATGCCTTATTTCACAACGGATATTGGTGGATTTTACGGCAAACCGACTGCAGAACTTTATACACGTTGGATGCAAGCGGGCTCATTTATGCCAATCTTCCGTGCGCATAATTGCGAATGTGGTGATCCAACAAATACAAGAGAGCCATGGGCGTATGGTTCTGAAGCAGAAGGCATCGTAAAACAAGCTATCAACCAGCGTTACAAACTGCTGCCTTACATTTATTCAGCAGCTAAGCAAATAACTGAAGGAAATGGATCTTTAATGAGGCCACTTGTCATGGATTACACAACGGATCCAAACGTATATGAAATAGAAGATCAATGGATGTTTGGTCCAAATATGCTAGTGGCACCGATTTCATTGGAAGGAATATCGAAGAGAAGTATTTATCTTCCAAAAGGTACATGGTATGACTGGAGCACCCAAAAAACGTTTGCTGGAGGACAAACCATTGAGTACGAGGCTGATTTGTCTACAATTCCTGTATTTGTGAAGGAAGGGGCGATAATTCCGCAGCGTGAGGTCCAAAATTATACAAACGAAAAACCTTCAACAGAAATAACGCTGAAAGCCTACCCAAAACAAAATGGTACAGCTTCCAGCTTTACCTTATATGAAGACGACGGCCAAACCTATAAATATGAAAACGGACAATCGGCTGATACAAAGATTACCGCAGCATCTACTGATGATACTACTTCACTTCAAATTGCAGGGATGAAAGGAAGCTTTGACGGCCGTATTCAAAAAAGAACATGGACCGCCGAAATAAAAGCCAACGCCGGGAACAAAGGAGTAGACTCCGTTAAACGAAACAAGAAAAAACTAAAGCTAGCTGCTTCCAAAGAAGCGGTTAAAACAGGGAACGACGTTTGGTACTACGATGCTAAAACAGATATGTTATATGTGAAAACGGCGCAGGTCTCAACGGATGAAGAGCAAGTGATTACTGCTAAAAAGGGAAAATCAGCGGGTAAGGATAAGAAATAGAAAACTGGAAGACTAACAACATTAATCAAACAAAAGGGAAAACTTTAGATACAGAGCTCGGACTTTGGTCCGGGCTTCTTCCTTTTTTTCACCGTGAGCCTTCAAAAGTGAGTGAGTACACGTCAAGCACCTATAAGTCATTAATAAACTTTTGTATCATTATTTATATTTTCAATCTTTATAAAGTCGAACTCTGCTTCGCAGCCTTCTCCTTGCGGACTACAAGCATAGATGCCAACTTTAATATTATCTGTCTCTTCAACTAGATGAGTCATTCTTATTTGACTCCACGAAGTACCATCTAATGAATAATCAACATAGTAATTGTTTTCTCTTCTTGTAATTCGATAAAAAAGTGAAGTATCGTCTTCTGAAAATTCCTGGCTAGACCAATCAGAATAACCTTGATTTGTTACGACAACACCTAATTTACTATGGCCGTCAGGTATATATTCAACAGAAGTCTTTAACCAAGTATTATTTGAAAATCGTACCATTAAACCTGCTTGGTCGTATCTATTTTTTGGTTTTGATTTTACTTTAGTAGTTAATCTAAAGTCTCCGTGCAGTTCATAGTACAAAAAATGTCCATTATCAGCTTGAAAACCATAATGTGTTTTTTGCCAAAAATCCGTTTGCTTGTCAGTTTTAATCATTAAATTCGAGCGTTCAGGATTAAGCTCCCACTCTTTAGGCGGGGAATACCATTCTAAATTTTTATCAATTTCGGTATTATTGAACTCGTCTATCAGTATGATGCTATCACTCATAATCATTGCCACCTTTACTTATTATTCATTCCGTTTTCTGTAGCTTCCTAATCGGAATTGAAAGTTGATTTGTGCAAACACCTTCAGCAGGTTTGCCAAACAATGATTTTAAAAGACCGCCGTCACAGTATTTGTCATGCTTTACTATCGTTCTTATGAAAATAAACAATCCTGTAATAAACCTGCCGATTGTTATTTCTGCGAATATAAGGAAACATTGTGCAGCTAACGCTTCGGAGTAATCATAAGACCTATTCCAAGACTTTGTAATCAATATAGATAATCCTGTTTCCAATCACTCATTGTAAGCTCTGGAAGGTGCTCTGCCGGAATATATTTTGAACTCCTTTTTGCAATTTGGTTTATTATTAATTTGTTCACTTCATCATTGCAAAAAATGAACATATGATTAATGATAATTACAAACGAAGCGACTAACCGGTAATTGCATCAATCTCATTTTCCTCACGGACAGATGCTTTCTTAGGACTATTTCCATTTTGAAAAGCTTGTAGAAAATTACGGTCATTATACTGAGGGACGAATGAAACCTCTCCCGAGAAAAAAGTAATTCCTCGTACCACGTCTCCATTTTATCAGAATTCCTGCTACTGGACCATTTTGACCGGAATACAAATAGATAAGGGACTGATGGCTGTGATTGGCGGTCGAAAGCGTTTTCGAGTATAAAAAAGCCCTCAACCCAAAAGGTGTGAGAGCGTCTTGATTATTGCAATTCGAACATTTCTGCATATACGGACCGAATAATTAATCATTTTTTATAAACTCAACTGGCTGCTTGGTGAGTCCACCCCAGGAATAATCGGTTCTACCTTTCCAAGCCAGAAAAGATAAGTTAATGCACCCGCCAAAGTAACAGCTCCAGATACTAAAAGAGCCGGGATAAACGAATGAGTCGAAGTGATGATGAAGCCGGTCACGATCGGCCCTAAAATCCCTCCTATGTTCGAAACGCAATTTTGAAGGCCTCCTGCTATTGAAGTCATATTAGGCGGCGCGACGTCTCCCGGCAGTGACCAAATCGCACAGGCAGCTGTCGTTAAACCGGCATAAGAAACAGACAATAAAGCAATGGAAAGCACTGCGGAATCAACCAATCCGGAAAAGCAATCATCGTTGCCAGCAACATACCTCCAACAAGGCTCAACTTACGTACAAAGGTTAACGAATAGCCTTTTGAGTAAAGGTGGTCGGAAAACCAGCCCGCGATGAGTTCAGCCACTAATCCAACTAAAGGGGGAATCATCGAGACCCAGCCCATTTTCATCAATTCAAAGCCGCGTTCTTGAACGAGGTAGGCCGGAAACCATGTAATAAAAAAGTAAATCGCATAGTTTAACATGAAAAAGCCGACACACATGGCTTGAATATTACGGTATTTTAGTAGCTCGTACCATTTCATCGACTTTGTTTGATTAAGCCCTTCTTTTTTGACCTGCCCGTCCCGAATATAGGTTAGTTCATCTTGATTGACATACATATGCTTTTCCGGGTCACGGTAATAGGCCCACCAGATAACTACCCAGATCAATCCTAATAGGCCGGAAACGATAAACGGAACTTTCCATCCAAACATCGTCATTAACCAAACAACAAGCGGCATCGCTAAAGCTGTCCCCACTTTGGATCCACTATCAAAAATTGCAGAAACCCTGGTCCTTTCTTTATCAGGAAACCATTTCGCTGTTACACCTGCGTTACTTGGGTATGCGCCAGCCTCTCCTATTCCTAACAGCACACGAAAGATTAGGAGAGATTTCAAACCTTGGCTGAGAGCTGTCAATGCAGTGGCAATTGACCACCAGGCAACACAAAAAGCAAGCGAGAATCTCTGCCCAACTTTGTCGGCTAACCAGCCTGCAGGAATCTGAAATAACGCGTAACTCCAAAAGAAAGCTGACATGATAATGCCCATTTGCGCTGCATCTAGTCCAAACTCCTCCATTAAAGCAGGTGTTGTCGCTGACAAAACGGTTCGATCCAAATAATTAATTGCAATAGCAGCCCACATGAGAATAGCTATGTTCCAGCGAACTCTTGTCCTTTTTCCCGTTCGTTTTCCCATTATTAAACCTCCCCTAAGCGGTATTCTTCCAGTAAATTTTGTAAGCGCTTACCAAAAATCAAGTGAGAGTCCGTGGAGACGAGGTTTTGAGATTCTCTTAAATAGACATTGTGGTGACTGGACTCCCGTAAATGAAAACCGTTCCCTAAAATCCTTCTAACTTTTAGGGAACGATTTATATAGCCAATCCGTTTATGCTTTTACAAAAACAGTTTTGATAGAGGTAAAGAATTCGATTGCCGCTTGTCCCTGTTCTCGGGAGTGAGAACTGGATTGTTTCATTCCTCCGAACGGTGCCTGCAATTCTACACCTGCTGTTTCAGCATTTATTCGAACAAGTCCGGCATCCGTTTCGTTAATAAACGAAAGCATTGTACCAATGTCTTTTGTATAAATGGAGGCACTAAGCCCAAATTCTACATCATTGGCAAGCGTAAGTGCTTCTTCAATTGTTTTAACTTTTATGAGTGCAAGGACTGGGCCAAAAATTTCTTCCTGAGCAATAACCATATCGTTTGTGACGTTCTCAAATATTGTCGGAGAAACGTAAAAACCATCTTCGGTGCCTTTTTCATCACAATATCCACCGCCGAATATCAATGTTGCACCTTCAGCTTTTCCTTTTTCTATATAGGAAAGAACGGTGTTCATCTGACTTTCACTGGCACACGGGCCCATCCACGTGCCTTCCTCCATTCCGTTTCCTATGGTAATCTCTTTTACTTTTTCAAGTAATTTGTCTTTAAACGCATCATATACCTCAGCCTGAACAAATACCCGGCTCGTGGCCGTGCATTTTTGCCCTGTCGACCGGAGTCCGCCGCTTATCGTTCCTTCTACCGCCAAATCCAGGTCGCTATCTGCTGCAATGATCACTGGATTTTTCCCGCCCATCTCCAATTGATATTTCGCTCCTCTAGCTAGGGCAGCATGACCAATCTGTTTCCCGGTTACGTTTGAACCTGTAAACGTAATACCGTTGACATTTGTATGGTTGGCAATTGCCGCCCCTACAACAGAACCTGCGCCAGTCACCATATTCACGACGCCAGCCGGAATGCCTGCCTTATCCATGCACTCAACAACCTTAGCTGCTGTAACAGTTGCCTCCATTGCCGGTTTTATCACGACTGTATTGCCGTATATGAGCGCCGGTGCCATTTTCCAAATTGGAATGGCTACTGGAAAGTTCCACGGAGAAATAACGCCGACAACTCCAAGCGGAACGCGTGTCGTAAACATTAAGGCTTCACTGTCAGTAGACGGAATGACGTCTCCTACTTTGCGCATTCCCTCACCGGCATAGTAGCGCAAAATCGCGATCCCGCGCATCGTCTCACCTTTAGCTTCTGGAAATGTTTTCCCCATTTCCCGTGTCATCGATTCGGCAATTTCGTCCAGACGGCGTTCAAGTTGGTCGGCAATTTTGTAAAGGTAATTGCCGCGTTCGGCTCCAGAAAGCTTTTGCCACGCTTTTTGCGCCTGTTTTGCCGCGAATACTGCTTTATCAACATCCTCTTCAGTTGAGGATTGGATTCTTCCTACGATTTCGTTTCTATTGGCAGGATTAATGCTTGTCACTACATTGTCTGAAAGAGATGCGACCCATGTCCCATTAATATAATTAAGATAGGTTTTCACTTGCGTTGTAGTTGTCATAATCAAACTCCTTTCCTTATCTTTAAAATGTAGGCCCAATTCGCCAAATACCGAAATCATGCTGCTTGAGAATTTCTGCTTTCGTAAACTTCCCGGAAGCAACAAGCTCGATTTCATCTAAAATGTGCCGACCAACCGATTCGATCGACTCTTTTCCTTCGATGATCGTTCCAGCGTTCAAATCCATGTTATCTCCCATTTCTTCAAACATTCTTGTATTTGTCGCAATCTTAATAACAGGGGCAATGGGAGATCCGGTTGGAGTACCTCTTCCTGTGGTAAACAGGACAATTTGAGCTCCTCCTGCAACCATGCCCGTCAACTGCTCAATGTCATGTCCAGGTGTATCCATCCAAACCAGACCCTTTTTCGATGGAGCTTGGGCATAATCAATCACTTCCTGCAAAGGCCTGCTGCCTGACTTATTCGAAGCGCCTAACGACTTTTCTTCCAGAGAACTTAAGCCTCCCTTGATATTTCCAGGGCTTGGATTTCCCGTTCGAATATCAACGCCCATCTTGATTGCCCGGTTTTCCATAGCCCCAATTACTTCATATACACGTTTGGCAGTTCTATCATCGGCCGCACGTTGAGCCAATAGATGCTCAGCACCAATAAGCTCTGTTGTTTCTGCTAAAATAGCAGTACCTCCATGATCAACCAGCATGTCACTAACCACTCCAACTGCAGGATTTGCGGATAATCCGGAACATGCGTCCGAACCCCCGCATTCTGTTCCAATCACGAGCTCGCTAAAATCGCATAATTCTCGCATTTGAGCAGAAGCATCCTGAACCATTTTTGCGGCAATTTTAGATCCTTCGGCGATTGCACCGAGCGTTCCTCCGTGATCTTGAATCGAAACCACTTCAACCGGCTTTCCTGTCTTTGCCAGTTCTCCAGCTACACTGCGTGCTTGGTGGGTTTCACAACCAAGCCCTAAAACAACAACTCCATAAACATTCGGATTTGTCCCCATTCCTACATATGTACGGAAGGTTTGGTCGTAATCTACTCCCACCTGGGCACACCCATGCTGATGAATAAAAGAGACAGTGCCATGCACCAATTCCGTAATCTGTTTTGCGGCTTGCGTTGCACAAGTAATCGTTGGCAAAATCAGCACATGGTTTCTCACTCCAACTCTGCCATCGGAACGCCTATATCCCCAAAATGTCTTTTCATTATTCCACTCCAACTTTATCCCCCCGCCCGCGTTTTCCCTCTAGATTGTGAATATGAACATGTTCTCCCGGTTCAATATCTTTTGTGGCTGCCCCAATGACTTCCCCGTATTTAAGAATATCTTCACCCTTGGAAATTGGTTTGACGGCAAACTTATGCCCGAATTCAATCGTACCTTTCATTTCAATGAAAAAGCGTTCATCTTGGCATGCCACTTGGACATGGCTCCCTGCTGGTAAACTCATTAAAGCAACAGCTACGTTATCATGCGGTTTCATCATTACAGTCCTAAAATCTGTATTCATAAATAACCTCTCCCGCTTTACATTTTTCTTATAAATATCTGTTTATGAAGTTGGTATGGCTGGATTCGCCAAGCGGACAGGATTCTGTAAAACACCGATATCAGAGATTTCGATCTCGATTCTGTCCCCATCTGCTAAGGTGAATTCATTGGGCGGTATAATACATGTACCAGTCAATAAAACAGTGCCATCAAAAATCTGATTATCTTTAAGCAGATAGGAAACTAGTTCATCAAACGTTCGTTTTAATTGGCGCGTACTCGCTTTTTCTTCTACAACTTTTAAGCCGCCTCGATAAATTCTGCATGTGATCTCAAATTGATAAGGATCTTGAACCGTTTCTGCCAGAAGGACGGCCGGTCCAATGGAACAGGAATGTTTCCAAACTTTCGCCTGAGGAAGATAAAGCGGGTTTTCCCCTTCAATATCCCGGCAGCTCATGTCATTTCCTATCGTGTATCCTAAAATCTCTCCTTTGCTATTTATGACAAGCCCTAACTCTGGCTCTGGGATTTGCCAATGAGAGTCACTGCGAAGGCATACTTCATCATTTGGACCCACTGTTCTAGCTGCTGTAGACTTCATGAAAATCTCCGGGCGTTCTGCATCATAAACCTTGTCATAGAACGTAACTGATTCAATTTCTCCTTCTGAAGACTCAAAGTTTCTGGCATCTCTGCTCCTTTCATAGGTGACACCGGAAGCCCAAACCTCTGGCGCTTCAATAGGAACCAGCAAAGATAAACTTTCAACAGAATGAGAAATTGGATCCACACCCAAGACAGCGCTTTCAACAAAGGCCAGAAGAGAAAGATTTTGGTCATTTGCTTGTTGGACCAGTTTCATAAAATCCGCTTGAGGCAGTGGATAAACCTTTCCCTCTTTTGTTAATGCAGCCAGAATCGCAACAGAATTTTCATTTACATAACGAATGATACGCATACCATACCTCCTGATAAATGTTTTATATTATAAAACTCAGTTTTAATATATAAACATGAAAGAAGGGATCCGATTTATCTTAATAGTATCCCAAATCCCATTTGTTCTGATAATTCGGAGCCGACTGCCTTTAGTTGAGCAGCAAACTCCTCTAACTGAGTTTCATCAACGCGGGCAACAAGAGTAGAAAGACTAATAGCAGCAATGGTCTCATTTTCATTATTTCGAACGGGTACTGCAATACAGCGAACCCCTGGCTCATTTTCTTGATTATCTATTGCGTATCCCCGAGTACGAACTTTTTCAAGTTCAAGCATGAAATCTGCTTTGTTTGTGATGGTGTTTTCTGTTTTTTTAAAGTAATCATATCCGTTTAAAACCTTTTGTATTTCTTCTTCCTTCTTAAAAGCGATTAAGGCCTTTCCAACAGCAGAGCAATGGAGAGGGATTCGTCTTCCTATCCGGGAATAAAGGATAACAGCCATGGGGCCTTCCACTTTATCTACGTATACCCCTTCTTTTCCATCTAAAATAACAAGATGGGCGGTCTGCCCTGTTTTTAATGAAAGGTCTACTAAATACTTCTTTGCTATATGCCTGATATCTAATGACTGAATAACATAATTTCCTCTTTCAAAAAGCTTCATTCCTAATCCGTATTTTCCGTTTTCCGAATTTTGCTTAATGTATCCATATTCCTGAAGAGTTTTAAGTAAAGAATGAATCGTACTTTTATGCAGGCCCATAAGCTCGCTGATATCTGTTATCTTTAGCTCAGTTGTATGTTCGTCAAATAGGTCGAGGATACGAAGGGCTCGTTCTACTGATTGAATGATGGGCATACCATATCACCCTTCCGTTTTATAATATAAAACTGTATTTTACTATTACGAATAATTTCGGCAACCTTAATATAATACGGATTATTCTGAAAAGTCAATTGATTTTTAAAATTTTCTCGGCATCACTTGGTGAAGACACTGCCCAAAAATAGGTGGTCCAAAGCATTTTCAGGCATAAAAAAGACCCCCAAGCAAAAAGCCTGGGGCCTTCCAAACGCCAGCATTTATGGTTTTGTATGGCTTTAAGATAGGTAAGCAACAAAAATATATATAAGTTGTGTGTAATACCCTTATAACAATTTGAGTAAAGAAAGAAAAAGTTTTTTATACTATTTTGATCCAAGGAACAAGTGGGAGAATGTGTTATCCCACAATACACGCCAATAAGATTCTGAGTTAAGTGCTGGCAGTTCAATAGTCGCTGTTGTAACATACACAAAGCCGTTTCCTGACTCAAAGTACGCTGTCGTCGGCAAAGTACCGTTTTTTCTTATGGCCATAAGGACGGTTGCATTTGACGGTAAGTTATCAAGTATACTAAAAGAAGCGTAGTAATAATATAGTGATTCAGGTAAACCTTTTGTAATCGGTGAATCAGTGTTCACTACGAAATTTGTATAATGATAAGCTTGGGTTTTTCTTATGTTATTCGGACCTATTGCCCAATCTCCCTGTTGCCATCCCATACACGCACCGCCAAAGTAGAGAACACCTCCATTTGCGACCCATTCATCTATTTCGGCCATACGAGTTCGCAAAACATAATAGACGCTTTGTGGTTGGTCTGAAGCTAACACTATACGATCAAATTGACTAAAATCTACGGTGGCAAGTTTAGTTGAGTCAACGACAGTATAAGTCATATTATGTTCATTAAATGTTTGATTCCAGATGCTCGATTCCCAAGGTAAAACTTGTTGAATTAAAAGAATGTTTTCTGCTCTGAACTGCAATTTAGACGGAGTATAAAATTCAATGACTTTTTGAACACTTTGTTTATTTACAGCATCAGAGTATGTGTTATCTTGGGAAGTGATGGTTAAATTGACGGTTTCAGCTTTGTTATTACGTAAGCCGATGCTGCCTTCTCCATTATCATCCTCATCTATTACCAAGGGATTTGATTTCAACGTGGAGCTATCACTCGTAACATGTACTGTTGCATTAGTAGCTGGATTTCCATAATCATCTGTAACTTTTATATTCACTTTTCCTTCTTCTTTCGTAGAAACCCGTGCGTTTTCCACTTCAGCCCAAAGATTTGTTGCTTCTCCTATAGCCGAGCCCGTTTGAAAAGAAAAAGTATAACTAGCATTATTTGAGTTGTTCTCTGTGCTTTTTAAGTCGGCTTTAACCGACAGGGTAACCTCTTGAATTGAATGGCGTTTTAGATTTCCATGAGTAACGGTAATTCGTTTGCTCTCAGGATCGTATGTACTTTCGGTGGAAATGCCGTTTATGGCAACATCAAATTTTCCGCTTGAAATCTTTTTTTGAAACCTCTTGAATGCGGGAGCCTTCTCATCCAAACTGATTTCAATTTGTGTATCAGGTCGAACACCAGTAGCTCCATCATCAGGCATTACTGAAGCAATAGGTAACATCTTTTGTAGTTGGGACTCTCCATTTACCTGAACTGCGGTCTGTGGATTTTGAATTGATGAAGCCGCTTCCGCCGTCCATGCTAGTGAAAAGGCCAGCAAAAAAACTAAAATCGATGAAAACAATTTTTTCATAAAAAACTCCCCCATAGCTTTTTATACAACGATTCAAGTTATTCTCCTTTCCTACAAAAAATACCTCTTTATATCTAGTTAATTATCTGGACAAATTGTGGCCTTAGTCATAATCTTTTCAATCGACTGGACCTTTAGACTTATTTGCATAAAACTTGTAATATGCTCATAACCATTTTGAGAAGCATTTCAGCTTCATTGTTCTGAGATTGATTGAGATAGGTGGTGTACACATGGCTGTTCCAGGTAATCAACGGGAATGAAAGTTTTGTAAAACGTAATGATAACCAAAAACAACAAAGATTTGGTTAATTTTTTTGTTGTATAGAAGCAACGGGAACCATTGAAAATGGTACCAATACCTTTCCGAGTGGAGTGATTAAAAGATGGCCGACCAGCTTAAGCCGGGGCAAGAACTAACAGCAAACCAACAGATCACCGCAAACAATGGGCGAGCATTCCTGATCATGCAGGATGATGGGAACTTCGTACTCTATGAAGTACACCGAGGCAACAACATACCGGTTTGGGCGTCCGGCACCGACGGCAGTGGTGCCGTGAAAGCAGTCATGCAGGATGATGGCAACCTTGTCGTCTACAAGGCAAATGGACAGGCGGTCTGGTCTTCTGACACCTGGGGGAACGCCGGAGCATATCTCATTCTTCAGGACGATGGGAATGCGGTGGTCTACACCAACCAGGGAAATGCGATCTGGGACTCAGGAACGTGGCGCCATAGTCGAAAGCTTGGTTTTAACCCAGCGGATCACGGGTTTTTGTTTCCAAACAGTTTCATCAATTCTGTGGCTAAGATTCCGGGCTATGGACAGGTGACAACCGAGGGACGGTGCGGCGGAATGGCTTTTGCCGCGCTCGACTACTTCCTCGGGGGCATTCCAGTTCCGAAATACGCCGGGAACTTGTTTAATGCAAATGTTCCCCCGGATGGACACTGGCTTGCGGATTACATTTACAGTCGGCTTATGGACAGCTTCCTTGTACCTTCCTCCATCAAGTATATTCATTGGTCCGTAGCGTCCGATCATGCTACCACCTTTGGAGGAAAGGGAGTTACCCGCTGGACGAAGGAGGAAGAATTTCCAAAGCTACGGTCGCGCATCGATGCCGGTCAGCCGGTTGTCCTCGGGCTGATAGATGCAACCAGCCTCGGGGAGATCGGATCGAAGAATCACCAGGTTCTAGCCTATGGGTATGAGTGGCATTCGAAAGCTGACATTATGAAAGTGTTCGTGTACGATAACAACACGGTAGGAAGGGAGGTAGTTTTGTCCTCCGAACCAGGCAACCCTCACTTTGACGCCACGAACACCGACCCTTGGCGGGGATTTTTCGTAGTCGACTACCAGCAGAAGACCCCGCCTGTGTTCACGACCATGCCGCCTGCGGCCAATGCTGCGGTCCGATACGGTCAGACCATTAAGGTAAGTCATCTCATGACGGGGCTGACTCTCCATTCGCACGCACTGAACTACGGCCACCGCGGCAGCTCAGGTCAGCAGCAGGTAACCTGCTTCAGAGGGGCAGATGACAATGACCTCTGGAGGGTCAAGGGACCACATGGTACGGAAGCGAATCATAGGAAAGATGAAGTAGTCCAACATGGCGATGTGATCCGGCTTGAGCACGTGGTTACGCAATGCAACCTGCACAGCCACTCGGGACACCCTTCCCCTGTCACCGGTCAGCAGGAGGTGACCTGCTTTGGCGCCGGAGATCAGGGAGACGACAACGACAACTGGCGGGTCGAGGTCGACGGTGGTGGTCAGTGGACCGCTCAGCGACGAGTCCGACTTGTCCACCTGAGCACCAACCATACGCTTCACTCCCACCGCGGGCTCAGCGATTCCCGCTGGACTGCCGGCCAACAGGAGGTAACCGGCTTCGATGGCCGTGACCACAATGACTGGTGGTGGCTCCTCGAAATTCGATGAGAGTGATCATGTTTCAAGTTGTCGGGTGACATGAAGAAAGCCGCTTACCGGGTAAAGAACCGGCAGGCGGCTTTCGTGTAATCCATACCCCCAATCTTAACAACCTCGTGATTTCCTCGATTGGGCCACAGTAACCTGCGACCTCGCCGTCCGCGTTTTTGACGATAAAAAAAGACCGCTATTCAACTAAACAGCTCCGTTCTTTTATGTGCACCTTTGTTTAGAATGGTTTATTAAATTTTTTATAATTCATAAATAAAATACGATACCTTTATAAATATTCCGTGATCAGAGTGTAGCAAGAAATTTAATGGCATCCAACATATATAGGTGGTTTAAAATTACTTTTTTTCTAGTACCGTTCCCTCTAGATTGATATGTGGTCAAAATCGTTTTCAGGCATAAAAAAGACCCCCAAACCAAAAGGTCTGAGAGCCTTCCAAACGCCAATAATTAACGTTTTGAGAACTGAGGTGCACGGCGAGCGCCTTTAAGACCGTATTTTTTACGTTCTTTCATGCGTGCGTCACGAGTCAGCAAGCCTGCACGTTTAAGAGTCAAACGGTATTCTGGATCCGCTTGAAGAAGTGCGCGGGCAATTCCGTGGCGGATTGCTCCGGATTGTCCTGCGTAGCCGCCTCCATTTACGCTAACCAATACATCATAGTTAGAAGCAGTTTCCGTAAGAGTTAGCGGTTGTTTGATATCTTCAATAAGAGCTGGAGATGGAATGTAATCTGTAATTTCACGTTGATTAACAACGATACGTCCTTCGCCTGGTACTAAACGCACGCGTGCTACAGAGCTTTTGCGGCGGCCTGTACCGTAATATTGAACCTGTGCCAAAATAGTTAACCTCCCTTAATTATCCTCGAAGCTCGTAAACTTCTGGTTGTTGTGCCTGATGCGGATGCTCAGCGCCACGATATACATTTAATTTCTTGAACATTTGGCGGCCTAAAGAGTTTTTAGGAAGCATGCCTTTGATCGCTAGTTCAAGCATTTTTTCTGGATAGTTTGTACGCATCTCAAGAGCAGTTCTTGATTTTAACCCACCTGGATGTTGAGTATGGCGGTAATAGATTTTGTCTGATAGTTTTTTACCAGTCAATTCGATTTTTTCAGCGTTGATGATGATCACATGATCTCCTGTATCAACGTTTGGTGTATAAGTCGGCTTATGCTTGCCGCGCAAAATTGAAGCAACTTCAGTAGACAGACGACCAAGCGTCTTACCAGCTGCGTCAACAACATACCATTTACGTTCAACTGTACTTGCTTTTGCCATTGGTGTTGTACGCATTATATTTCCCTCCTGGTTCATTTCCATATGTTAAAGTTTCAATAAACAAATTGCTACGTTCTATTTCAAAACACGAATAAGTTTCCGGGGCTTATTTGTGGGGTTGAAATACATACCATATGATATCTTATAACTTTCTAGTCCTGATGTCAAGCTAATGTTACACCTGGATTAGTTGTCATAATTCACTTGCCATAAATAGAGGCCGTGAGCAGGTGCTTTTTTTCCTGCAGCCTGCCGGTTTTTAGCCTCTATGATATCCGTAATGTGATCCAGCGATATTTTGCCTGAGCCAACAGCAAGGAGCGTTCCGACAATAATCCGGACCATATTATATAAAAAGCCATTCCCAACAATGATCATCTGCAGGCCTTCATCGGTTTTCTCCCATTCCAGCTTATAAATGGTTCGCACTTTGTTTTCTTTACCGCTTTTAGGAGAACAAAAGCTGGTGAAATCATGGGTACCGACAAGGAGGTTTCCTGCCTCCTGCATCGCTTTCAGCTCAAATGGATATGGATAATGATAGCTATACAGGCGACGAAAGACGTCAGGATGCTTGCTTGTATCGATAAAATAGCGGTATTCCTTCCAACTCGTCCCGTATCTGGCATGAAAGCTTTCATCCACCGTCTCCGCTTGTCTGACAACGATATCAGGCGGCAGCAATGAATTTAAGGCATAAGGCCATTTGTGATCAGGGATCGAAAGCGGAGAATCGAAATGAACACACTGGCCGACTGCATGGACACCGCTGTCTGTTCTCCCTGATGAAATGACACTGATTTTCTCTTTCGATTTATGAAGCACTTTCAATGCTTTTTCAAGCTCTTCTTGCACCGTTCGTTGGTTCGGTTGGACCTGAAATCCGTAAAACCGACTTCCGTCATAGGATAAAATTAATTTTATTCTCATACAGATCACCTAAGTTCGCAAAACAAATAATACGACAGCCAGAATGCATAGGCAAAACAGGGCTGCTGTATCCTTCAAGCCCCAGACAAGCTGCCGGTATTTCGTTCTCCCTTCGCCTCCTTGATAACCTCTTGCTTCCATCGCAGTAGCAAGATCCTCAGCGCGTTTAAAGGCACTGACAAATAAAGGGACTAAAAGAGGAACAATGGCTTGAATCCGGTCTTTTATCGGACCGCTTGTGAAGTCTGCACCTCTTGCCATTTGCGCCTTCATTATTTTATCTGTTTCCTCTAAGAGGGTCGGAATGAAGCGCAAAGAAATCGACATCATCAATGCGAGCTCATGAACAGGCAGCTTGATTTTTTTCAAGGGACCCAGAAGGCTTTCAATGCCATCTGTCAATTCAATGGGAGTCGTCGTCAAAGTTAGAAGGGTTGTAATCATAATAAGATAAACGAACCGCAACGAAATAAAGACCCCTTGAACCAAGCCTCCCTGGTGAATATTAAGAAAACCAAGATCTAAAAGAACCGGGCCTTCTTTTGTCATCAATATATGAAGCAAAAACGTAAATAAAATAATAATTAGAACTGGTTTTAACCCATTAAGCAAAAAACGCCACGGCAGCCTTGTCAGAAGCACCGTAAAAAGTGTAAATAGGCCGAGTATCACATAAGTAAGGAAGTTATTGGCTAGAAATACGATAAAGACAAAGAAAAAGATCGATAATAGCTTTGATCTCGAGTCAAGCCTGTGAACAATCGATGAGCCGGGTACATATTTACCAATAATGACGCTATCTATCATAAGGCATTCTCCTTCTGCAGGAGTGCGAGGATTTCGTCAGCCGTTTCTTCGATTGACAAAGCCGGCAAGGAAAAAGATTTTCCCAGCTTTTGCTGAAGCAGGCTCTGAAACTTTATTGTTTCAGGCATGTCCAACCCGAGTGAGGATATATCCGTTTCTTTTGAAAAGAGTTCACGCGGGGTTCCTTTAGCTTTCACCGTACCTTTGTTCATAACGATCATTTCATCTGCATATCGTGCGGCATCCTCCATGCTGTGTGTGACAAGAATCGTCGTCACGCCGCTTTTTTGATGAAGGTCATAGAACATGTCCATAATTTCCTGCCTTCCTCTTGGATCAAGCCCTGCCGTCGGCTCATCGAGAACGAGGACTTCCGGCTCCATTGCCAGCACTCCCGCAATCGCGACCCTGCGCTTTTGACCGCCGCTTAATTCGAAAGGAGATCGTTCCAGAACGTCTTCAGGTAAATGGACCATGTGAAGCAGCTCTTTCGCTTTTTCTTCGGCTTTCTGTTTACTGACTCCGAAATTCATTGGCCCGAATATGATATCCTTCAACACGGTTTCCTCAAATAGCTGATACTCGGGAAATTGAAACACGATTCCTACCTTTTTTCGCAAGCTTTTTAAATCCTTATTCTTTTTTCCTGCTTCTAATACTGTGCCGCCCAATGTAACGCTCCCTTTTGTCGGCTTTAAAAGGCCATTCAAATGCTGAAGCAGGGTGGATTTCCCTGATCCCGTATGGCCGATTACTGCGACGTAGCTTCCTTCATTGATCTCGGCGTTGACGTCAAAAAGAGCAAGCCTTTCAAAGGGAGTCTTCATCTGGTATCTGTGCTCTAAATCTTTGATTGTAATGTCCAAAGCTCATCCACCAGCCCTTCATGCGTCAAATGATCTTTCGTAAGCGGCACTCCCTTTTCTTTTAACAGCCTGCTCAAACGAAATGAAAAAGGCAAATCGAGACCAATTTCGACAAGCTGGTCATCCATTTTAAAGATATCATCAGGGGTGCCTTCCGCATATTTTTTTCCGTCATTCATGACGATGATTTGGTCAGCCTTGGCTGCTTCGTTCAAATCATGGGTAATCGAAATGACGGTAACCATGCTTTTGTCTTTTAACTGCCTGACTGTTTCCAAGACTTCTTCTCTTCCGCGCGGATCCAGCATAGACGTTGCTTCGTCTAAAATGATCAGATCGGGCCGGGCGGCAAGAACTCCCGCAATCGCTACCCTTTGCTTCTGCCCGCCGGATAGATGGTGCGGCTCTTGATCAAGAAAGTCTTGCATATTTACCTGTTTGGTCGCCCAATCAACTCGTTCGATCATATCCTCGCGGGGTACACCGTTATTTTCTAAACCAAAAGCCACATCATCACGTACGGTGCTGCCGACGAACTGATTATCAGGGTTTTGGAAGACCATGCCGATCTTCTTTCGAATGGCCCATATTGAGTCTTTTGTAAGCTGCAGGCCATCAACGATAACTTCCCCCTCATCCGGAAGAATCAATCCATTTAAGACGCGGGCAAGCGTTGATTTTCCAGAGCCGTTATGTCCTACGATCGCCAGCCATTTCCCGCGCTCCACTTGAAATGAAACGTTATCTAAAGCCGGCTTGGCCGAATTCTCTTGATAACGGAATGTAATGTTATTGGCAGTGATCAGCGTCTTATCGTCCATAGCCCGGCACCCTTTCCTTCTCCAACGTAAAAAAGCTAAAAAAAAGGGCATAGATTCAGTTTATCAACTGCCACGCCCTTCTTTTTAATCGCACACGATATTTGATTAAACGAGTTCGATGATAGCCATCGGAGCTCCGTCACCACGGCGCGGTCCAAGCTTCATAATGCGAGTGTATCCGCCTTGGCGCTCCTCGTAGCGAGTCGCAACATCAGAGAATAGCTTTTGAAGAGCATCTTGGTTGTTCTCTTCATTAGCAACCTCATTGCGTATATATGCAGCTGCTAAACGACGGGCATGCAAATCTCCGCGTTTACCAAGCGTGATCATTTTTTCAACTACTGAGCGAAGTTCTTTCGCACGTGCTTCAGTTGTTTCGATGCGCTCGTTAATGATTAAATCAGTCGTTAAATCACGAAGCATCGCTTTACGCTGAGCACTTGTACGTCCTAGTTTTCTATATGACATGTGGATTCCCTCCTTTAAACGAAATTCCTTTCTTACACAAGAAAATGCTAGTTCACATGGTAACTAGTCAATCATCCTTGCGAAGGCCAAGCCCAAGCTCTTCCAGCTTCGCTTTTACTTCTTCTAGCGATTTGCGTCCAAGGTTGCGAACCTTCATCATATCTTCTTCTGTTTTGTTCGCGAGCTCTTGAACGGTATTAATGCCAGCGCGCTTTAGGCAGTTGTAAGAACGAACAGAAAGATCAAGCTCTTCAATCGTCATTTCAAGAACTTTTTCTTTTTGGTCTTCTTCTTTTTCCACCATAATTTCCGCGTGCTGAGCTTCGTCAGTTAAACCGACAAAAATATTTAAGTGCTCTGTTAAAATCTTTGAGCCTAGTGCTATGGCTTCTTTTGGTCCAGTACTTCCATCTGTCCAAACATCGAGTGTAAGTTTATCGTAGTTTGCAATTTGGCCTACACGAGTGTTTTCGACCTGATAAGAAACGCGGGATACCGGAGTGAAAATAGAATCAATCGGGATAACGCCAATCGGCTGGTCATCTCGCTTGTTTGCATCAGCACGAGTATATCCACGACCTCTTTGAGCAGTCAAACGAACTCGAAAACTCGCATTCTCTCCCAAAGTAGCGATTTGAAGATCCGGATTTAGAATCTCTACATCACTGTCATGCGTAATATCGGCGGCTGTAACAATACCTTCACCCTGCACATCAATTTCAAGTGTCTTCTCCTCTTCGGAGTAGATTTTGAGTGCGAGTTTCTTAATGTTTAAGATGATCGATGTAACATCTTCAACAACGCCTTCGATTGTTGAGAATTCGTGCAGAACACCATCTATCTGGATCGATGTTACAGCGGCACCAGGAAGTGAGGATAAAAGGATACGACGTAAGGAGTTACCCAGTGTTGTACCATATCCACGCTCAAGTGGCTCCACGACGAACTTCCCATATTTCGTATCGTCGCTGATTTCAACCGTTTCGATTTTTGGTTTTTCAATTTCAATCATCACATAAAACCCTCCTTCAAAACGTCGAAACCCCGGAAAGAATCAAGAGATTCTAACCGAAATTCCCCAATGTTCAGTCCCGTATGTGCTAGGAAACGAAACGCTGATTCGTTTCATAAATAACTGTATCATAACCCATTATTGACAGGGACACAAAATCTATACAAACAATTTATACACGGCGACGTTTTGGCGGACGGCATCCGTTATGAGGAACTGGTGTTACGTCTCTGATTGCAGTAACTTCTAGTCCGGCAGCTTGAAGGGCGCGAATTGCAGCTTCACGGCCTGAACCAGGACCTTTAACAGTAACTTCCAACGTTTTCAATCCATGCTCAATTGATGCTTTTGCAGCAGTTTCTGCAGCCATTTGAGCAGCGTATGGAGTCGATTTACGAGAACCTTTGAATCCTAGGCTTCCGGCACTAGACCAAGAAACAGAATTACCTTGTGTATCCGTAATCGTTACAATTGTGTTATTGAACGTTGAACGGATATGAGCGATACCAGCTTCAATATTCTTTTTTACACGGCGTTTACGTGTATTTGTTTTACGAGCAGCAGCCATTCTAAATTACCTCCCTTACGTTATTTTTTCTTGTTAGCTACAGTACGACGCGGACCTTTGCGGGTACGTGCGTTGTTTTTTGTGTTTTGTCCGCGAACAGGCAAGCCACGGCGATGACGAATTCCTCGGTAGCTTCCGATTTCAATCAGACGTTTAATGTTAAGAGATACTTCACGGCGAAGGTCACCCTCAACTTTTAATTTGTCAATGCTGTCACGGATTTTTCCTAGTTCTTCCTCGGTCAAATCACGGACGCGTGTATCTTCAGATACTCCCGCTTCTTTAAGAACCTTGCTTGCAGTTGAGCTTCCGATTCCAAAAATATAAGTCAAAGAAACAACGATACGCTTGTCGCGCGGGATATCTATTCCAGCAATACGAGCCATGCTTTTGGCACCTCCTTAAATTTATCCTTGTTTTTGTTTATGTTTTGGGTTTTCACAGATCACCATTACTTTGCCTTTTCTGCGAATAACTTTACATTTTTCACAGATCGGTTTAACAGATGGTCTCACTTTCATGTGTTTCCAACCTCCTTCAGTGTCCGGAGTGCTTTATTTGTAACGGTACGTAATTCTGCCACGGGTTAAGTCATATGGAGATAATTCTACCGTAACTTTGTCTCCAGGTAAAATGCGAATGAAGTGCATGCGAATTTTACCAGATACATGAGCCAAAACAGAATGACCATTCTCAAGTTCAACTTTAAACATCGCATTTGGCAGAGTTTCTATAACAGTGCCTTCCACTTCAATTACATCGTCTTTCGCCATTCAAGTGTCTCCCTTCTTCAAATCAGTAACTTGCTTTCTGACAAATCCAATTTGTCACATGCCCTGTTTCGTATATACTGTTCTGAACTTCCGGAGATACGCGGGTCGTAAAGGTTACATGATTGATATTTCTTCTTAGGAGAATGAGATTTACGTCTCTCCGTTTGTAATTAGGATACGTGAATCATCATATATGCCTGCCTACAACAACATCCTGCTTTTCTTACAGATTGAGTCAGGTTAAACCTCTCATCAAGCGAAGTTTTGCTTTCATTCGACTCCACTAGGCTTTTGTCAGTATATCAAAACCCGAGTCAGTAATCGCGATTGTGTGCTCAAAGTGAGCGCAACGCTTTCCATCTACCGTAATGACCGTCCAGTTATCAGCCAGCGTTTTTACATACCGGCTGCCGGCGTTCACCATTGGCTCAACGGCAAGTACCATACCCGGCTTTAATCGCGGTCCTTTGCCAGGAGGGCCATAGTGGGGAATTTGCGGATCTTCATGCAATTCCTGACCTACTCCGTGACCGACATATTCTCTGACGATGGAAAATCCTTCTCCCTCCGCATAGCTTTGTATCGCATGGGAAAGATCAGATAAACGGTTGCCCGGTTTCGCTTCCTGTAAGCCTCTATATAAAGATTCCTCTGTTACATCCAAAAGATTTTGATCTTCTTCTGAGATCGTTCCAACTGGATATGTCCAAGCAGAGTCACCGTGATATCCATTGTATTTAGCGCCAATGTCAATACTGACAATATCACCATCATGAAGCACACGGCTTCCTGGAATGCCATGTACCAATTCTTCATTTACCGAAATGCAAATGCTGCCAGGAAATCCGTTATAACCTTTAAAAGATGGGATTGCCTCATGCTGCCTAATGAAACGATCTGCAATCTGGTCTAACCTTTTCGTTGTTACACCCGGCTTAATATGCTGCTTTAATTCCTGATGTGTTAACGCAACGATTTGACCGGCCCTTCGCATAATTTCCAATTCGCGGGGCGTTTTACAGATAATCATTTGTTTAAGCTCCCAAGCAAATCCTTGATATCTCCATATACTTCATTGATGTTCTTTTGGCCGTCAATATCGACGAGATAGCCTTTATCAGAATAAAACTCAAGCAGCGGCTTTGTCTGCTTTACATTGACTTCCAACCTGTTGGAAACCGTTTTTTCGTTATCATCTTCCCGTTGATAAAGTTCTCCACCGCACTTATCGCATACCCCTTCTTTTGAAGGAGGATTAAAAACCAAATGATAAGTGGCGCCGCAATTCTTGCAAATCCTGCGGCCTGTCAGCCGTTCCATCAATATATCTTTATCAACGTTGATGTTTATCACATAATCAATTGACTTATCTTGCTTAGCTAAAATGTCTTCAAGAGCACCTGCCTGAGCGACGGTCCTTGGAAATCCGTCTAACAGGAATCCATTGCTGCAATCATTCTTTCCAAGTCTCTCTTCGACGATACCTATTGTCACCTCATCGGGGACAAGTTCACCTTTATCTATAAAGGACTTCGCTTTGAGACCCAGAGCTGTTTCTTCTTTCATCGCAGCACGAAACATGTCGCCAGTCGAGATGTGAGGGATGCCGTAATCTTCTACAATTCGTTCAGCCTGGGTGCCTTTACCGGCTCCCGGCAGCCCCATTAAGACTAAGTTCATTTCCGTTTCCCCACACTTTCTCTTGTTTTAGAGGAATGGGATGCCCCATCGCCTCTAGCCTTTCATAAATCCGCGATAATTCCTTTTAACAAGCTGACTTTCAAGCTGTTTCATCGTCTCAAGGGCAACTCCCACGACGATTAGCAAGCTTGTTCCGCCAATCTGTGCATTTTGGGGCAGACCGGCAACTTGGATGAAGATAATAGGAAGAATCGAAATTACTGACAGGAATATCGCACCAACAAACGTAAGTCGATACAATATACTCGTTATTTTCTCCTGCGTCATCTTCCCAGGTCGAACCCCTGGTATATAACCGCCTTGTTTCTGCAGATTCTCAGCCATCTGCTCTGGATTAACCTGAACAAACGCATAAAAATAAGTGAAAGCAATAATCAAGGCTACGTAAATAATCATTCCGACAGGCTGTGAGTAATTAAACGTATTTTGAATCCAGTCTGTTACAGCATTTGAGCCGAAGAAACCGGCAATTAGAGGCGGTGTATAGATAAATGACACAGCAAAAATAACCGGGATTACCCCCGCAGGATTCACCTTAAGCGGAAGATGGGTAGACTGTCCTCCAGCTTGAGGCGTGCGGCCAGACCCTTTTGCGTACTGAATGGCGATTTTCCTCACTGCCTGTTGAATAAAAATAACTCCAACAATAACAGCTAACACAGCAAGCACGATGAGGATTGATGTTAAAATTCGCATAAACAGCTGATCCCCAACATCAGTAAACTGTTGAGCGTAAATCTGATTCAACGTCTGCGGGATTCCTGCAACGAGGCCCGCAAAGATAATGATTGAGATTCCGTTCCCAACGCCGTGTGAAGTGATTTGTTCACCTAACCACATTAAAAAAGCAGTTCCGGCTGTGAGTACGACAGCAATAACCAAATACGTACCAATGCCCGGATTCTGAATTAACATGCCACCGGCCATACTATTAAACCCGTATGACATGCCCAATGCTTGGATAAATCCGAGGACGATAGTAAAGTACCTTGTAAACTGAGCTAATTTACGGCGGCCAACCTCACCTTGCTTAGACCATTCGGTAAACTTCGGAACAACATCCATTTGCAAGAGCTGAATGATGATCGAAGCTGTAATATAGGGCATGATCCCCATTGCCAAAATGGAAAAATTGAAGAGAGCACCGCCGCCAAACGTATTGAGAATACCAAATACGCTCATCTGATCCTGCTGCTGCAGAACATCTGCATTAACATTCGGAACCGGTATAAACGCACCGATTCGAAAGATGATTAGCATTAAAAGGGTGAAAATGATTTTGTTCCGGATATCACGCACACGCATAAAGTTGGAGATTGTCTTAAACAAGTTAGATCACCTCAGCTGTACCGCCAGCAGCCTCAATTGCTTCTTTAGCAGAAGAGGAGAATTTATTGGCTTTTACAGTTAATTTTTTCTCTAATTTACCGTTGCCAAGAATCTTTATTCCTGATCTTAATTTGCTTACTGTACCAGTTTCTAAAAGAAGTTCAGGAGTAACTTCTGTTCCTTCTGCAAAGCTGTTCAGTTTTTCAAGGTTAACTACAGCGTAATCCTTGCGGTTAATGTTTGTAAATCCACGCTTAGGAAGACGCTGGAACAAAGGCATTTGCCCACCTTCAAAACCCGGACGTACGCCGCCGCCTGAACGAGCGTTTTGACCTTTATGACCTTTACCTGATGTCTTACCATTGCCAGAGCCGATTCCGCGTCCAACACGATTACGTGTTTTACGAGAGCCTTCTGATGGTTTTAATTCATGAAGTTTCATCGTGACACCTCCTTAGCTTGAAAAGTTAATTATTGTTCTTTTACAGAAACTAAATGTGATACTTTATTAATCATACCGCGAATCGCCGCGTTATCTTCGTGAACAACCGTTTGGTTTGTTTTCTTTAAACCAAGCGTTCTAACTGTTACACGTTGATCTTCAGGACGGCCGATTACACTGCGAGTGAGGGTAATTTCTAATTTGTTAGCCATAATCGTTCCCTCCTTATCCTAACAGTTCTTCAACTGATTTTCCACGTAGCTTTGCAACTTCTTCTGCACGCTTAAGTGAGCTTAAGCCTTGAATAGTTGCGCGGATCATGTTGATCGGTGTATTTGAACCAAGAGATTTAGAAAGAATATCAGCTACTCCAGCAAGTTCAAGTACGGCACGAACCGGTCCTCCGGCAATAACACCAGTACCTTCTGAAGCAGGCTTAAGCAGAATGTTTCCTGCGCCAAAACGTCCAATGACTTCATGTGGAATAGTGCTTCCGACTGTAGGCACTTCAATTAAATTCTTTTTCGCGTCTTCTACTGCTTTGCGGATCGCTTCAGGTACTTCTTGTGCTTTACCTGTTCCAAATCCGACATGGCCGTTTTTGTCACCAACAACGACTAGAGCAGCAAAACGGAAACGACGACCACCTTTAACAACTTTCGCAACACGGTTAACGGTTACTAAGCGCTCTTCTAACTCTAATTTGTTTGGATCTATTAGTTTACTCATTTTTTATGTGTCCCTCCTTTTTTCCTTAAAATTCAAGACCTGCTTCACGAGCAGCGTCAGCAAGGGCTTTGATACGTCCGTGATACAAATAACCCCCACGGTCAAATACAACATTCGCAATGCCTTTTTCAGCTGCGCGTTTTGCAACGAGCTCGCCTACTTTAGCAGCAGCAGAGACATCTCCGCCGTTGTCAGCGTTCAATTCTTTATCCAAAGTAGAAGCACTCGCCAATGTAACTCCGTTTACATCATCGATCACTTGTGCGTAAATGTTTTTGTTAGAGCGGAAAACATTCAGACGCGGTCTTTCAGCCGTTCCTGAGATCTTTGAGCGAACACGAGCGTGTCTTTTTAGACGAGTAGCGTTTTTGCTTGCTTTTGTAATCATTAGGGTCACTCCTTTCTTCACTTTAAGCGGTGTTACTTAGCAGATTTACCTTCTTTGCGGCGAACCATTTCACCCTCATAGCGAATTCCTTTGCCTTTGTATGGCTCAGGGGAGCGGACGGCGCGAATGTTAGAAGCAGTGGCACCTACACGTTCTTTGTCCGTTCCTTTTACTACGATTTTTGTTTGTGATGGCACTTCAATTTCAATACCTTGTTCAGGGACGATTTCAACCGGATGAGAGTATCCAACGCTTAAAACAAGCTTATTGCCTGATTTAGAAGCACGGTAACCGACACCGACTAATTCTAATCCTTTTTCAAAGCCTTTATTCACACCTTCTACCATGTTGCCGAGCAAGCTTCTTGTTGTACCATGAAGAGCACGGTGTTCTTTGTGGTCAGAAGGACGGTTTACAGTTAGTACATTGTCCTCGATCTTAATTTCAATATCAGGGTGAAACGTACGGGTTAATTCTCCTTTAGGACCTTTCACAGTTACAGTGTTGTTATTGTTCGTTACTGTAACACCTGAAGGGATCTCAAGCAGCTTTCTTCCTACACGAGACATATTTTACACCTCCATCCTTATTATACTTATTACCAAACGTAAGCTAGTACTTCTCCGCCGGCTTGTTTCGCACGGGCTTCTTTATCAGTCAAAACTCCTTGAGAAGTTGAGATGATAGCAATCCCTAAACCGTTCAAAACGCGAGGAACTTCGGTTGATTTTGCATAAACACGAAGACCAGGCTTACTGATTCTTTTTAAGCCAGTGATAACTCGTTCGTTGTTTTGGCCGTATTTCAAGAAAACACGGATGATTCCTTGCTTGCTGTCTTCAACGAATTCGACGTCACGGACGAAACCTTCACGTTTTAAGATTTCAGCAATTTCTCTTTTAAGTTTAGAAGCAGGGATTTCAAGCTTCTCATGACGTACCATGTTCGCGTTGCGAATACGAGTCAGCATATCTGCAATCGGATCTGTCATAACCATTATTAATTAACCTCCTTCCCGTTTACGGGGATTACCAGCTGGCTTTTTTAACGCCAGGAATTTGTCCTTTATATGCAAGTTCACGGAAACAAATACGGCAAAGTTTAAACTTACGAATAACGGAATGTGGTCGACCGCAGCGTTCGCAGCGAGTATATTCCTGAACTTTAAACTTAGGCTCTCGTTTTTGTTTCGCAATCATAGACTTTTTAGCCATGATTTCGCCTCCCTTTCCTATTTATTTCTGGAACGGCATACCTACTTGAGTCAATAGTTCACGAGCTTCTTCGTCTGTATTTGCAGTCGTAACAATAACGATATCCATACCGCGAACCTTAGTTACTTTATCGTAATCAATTTCAGGGAAAATCAACTGTTCTTTAATGCCCAATGTGTAGTTTCCGCGACCGTCAAATGATTTTTTAGAGACTCCGCGGAAATCACGTACGCGTGGTAAAGAAACAGCAATAAGTTTATCAAGGAAATCATACATGCGCTCTCCGCGTAGAGTTACTTTCGCTCCGATCGGCATTCCTTCACGAAGACGGAATCCAGCGATTGACTTCTTCGCACGAGTAACAACAGGTTTTTGACCAGCGATAAACGTAAGCTCTTCAACTGCTGTGTCGATTGCTTTCGCGTTTTGTACAGCATCGCCAATACCCATATTAATTACAATTTTTTCGATTTTCGGCACTTGCATGACAGAATCATAATTGAACTTTGTCATTAATCCAGGTGTAATTTCTTTTTTGTACTTTTCTTTAAGGCGGTTCATGAGATAGACCTCCCTTCCTTTATTACTATTTATCTAGAACTTGGCCCGATTTTTTAGCAACACGGACTTTCTTTCCGTCTTCCGTTTTATAACCAACACGTGTGCCTTTCCCTGATTTCGGATCAATCGGCATAACGTTGGACACATGGATAGGTGCTTCTTGGTTTAAGATTCCACCTTGTGGATTTGCTTGTGTCGGTTTTGAGTGCTTTTTAACGATATTCACACCTTCAACCAAAACACGCTCTTTCTTTGGAAAAGATGCAAGGATCACTCCTTCTTTGCCCTTGTCTTTACCGGAAATAACCACTACTTTATCGCCTTTTTTAACATGCATTCTGATCGCACCTCCTTAGCAAGGCATTTCATTCATTAAATAACTTCTGGAGCTAGAGAAACAATTTTCATAAAGTTGTTTTCACGCAATTCACGGGCTACTGGTCCGAAAATACGAGTACCACGCGGGCTTTTGTCATCACGAATAATGACACAAGCATTTTCATCAAAAGTGATGTAAGAACCGTCATTGCGGCGTGCACCGCTTTTCGTCCGAACGATAACAGCTTTTACCACATCACCTTTTTTGACAACGCCTCCTGGTGTTGCTTGTTTAACCGTACAAACAATGACATCACCAATATTTGCTGTTTTGCGGCCTGATCCACCCAAAACCTTAATCGTTAAGACTTCACGTGCACCAGAGTTGTCAGCGACTTTTAAACGAGACTCCTGTTGAATCATTTTGCGACCTCCCTTCGGAATAAATCCCGAACTTTAATTAGATAACAATAGCTTCTTCGACAACTTCAACTAAACGAAAACGTTTCGTCGCAGATAACGGACGAGTTTCCATGATTCTTACGATGTCACCGATTTTAGCTTGATTATTTTCATCATGCGCTTTGAATTTTTTAGAGTATTTAACACGCTTGCCGTAAAGCTTATGCTTTTTGTATGTTTCTACAACAACCGTAATGGTTTTATCCATTTTATCAGAAACAACACGGCCTTGATAAACCTTGCGTTGGTTACGTTCACTCATGGTACGAAACCTCCTATCTTTTCTTATTTGCTGGAAGCAAGTTCTCTTTGGCGAATCACGGTTTTCATACGCGCAATTGATTTGCGCACTTCACGGATGCGAGCTGTATTTTCAAGCTGTCCAGTCGCAAGTTGAAAGCGAAGGTTGAAAAGCTCTTCTTTAAGAGATTTTACTTTTTGTTCAATTTCAGCAGTGGTTAGGTCACGAATTTCATTAGCTTTCATTTGATTCACCACCAATTTCTTCACGTTTTACGAATTTAGTCTTAATTGGAAGCTTGTGTGCAGCAAGACGTAAAGCTTCACGAGCAACTTCTTCAGATACACCCGCGATTTCAAATAAAATTTTACCTGGTTTTACTACAGCAACCCATCCTTCAGGAGCACCTTTACCGGAACCCATTCGAACTTCAAGTGGCTTTGCAGTATATGGTTTTGAAGGGAAAATTTTAATCCAAACTTTACCGCCACGTTTCATGTAACGAGTCATGGCAATACGAGCAGCTTCAATTTGACGGTTCGTAATCCAAGATGCTTCTAGAGCTTGAAGACCATACTCACCGAAGTTTACCTCAGTTCCGCCTTTTGCACGACCGCGCATTTTTCCACGGTGTTCTCTGCGGTATTTCACACGTTTAGGCAATAACATGATTATTTTCCTCCTTCCTGAGTGTTCTTCTTAGCAGGAAGTACCTCTCCACGATAGATCCATACTTTAACGCCAAGCTTACCGTAAGTGGTGTCAGCTTCACATGTAGCGTAATCGATGTCCGCACGTAGTGTATGGAGTGGAACAGTTCCTTCACTGTAATATTCAGAACGGGCAATATCTGCACCGCCAAGACGACCTGAAACCATTGTTTTAATTCCTTGTGCTCCAGCACGCATCGTACGTTGGATCGCTTGCTTTTGCGCACGGCGGAAAGAAATACGGTTTTCTAATTGACGAGCGATGTTATCTGCAACAAGCTGAGCATCTAGATCAGCTTTTTTGATTTCAAGAATGTTGATGTGTACACGTTTCCCGGTTAGTTCGTTAAGGGCTTTACGAAGTGCTTCAACTTCCGAACCACCTTTACCGATAACCATACCAGGCTTCGCTGTATGAACAGTAATATTCACACGGTTAGCAGCACGTTCAATTTCCACTTTAGAAACAGAAGCGTCAGCTAGGCGTTTGCTGATGTATTCACGGATTTTAAGGTCTTCATGCAATAAGTCAGCGTAATCTTTACCAGCGAACCATTTAGATTCCCAATCACGAATAACTCCAATGCGAAGACCGACTGGATTTACCTTTTGACCCACGAGTTATCCCTCCTTCTTTTCTGATACAACGATTGTAATATGACTCGTACGTTTGTTGATTTGGCTTGCACGTCCCATAGCGCGCGGACGGAATCTTTTCAACGTCGGGCCTTCATTTACGTAAGCTTCAGTAACAACTAGGTTGTTTGCGTCCAATTCATAGTTGTGCTCAGCATTGGCAATAGCAGAGTTTAATACTTTTTCAATAATCGGAGAAGCAGCTCTTGGTGTATGGCGTAGAATTGATACTGCTTCACCTGCTTGCTTGCCTCGAATCAGGTCCATTACTAGACGAGCTTTACGAGGAGCAATGCGTACTGTTTTTGCAACAGCTTTAGCGTCCATTTAGGTTGCCTCCTCTCTTAGCGTCTTGTTTTTTTATCATCACTAGCATGGCCTTTGTAAGTACGAGTTGGTGCAAATTCACCCAACTTGTGACCTACCATATCTTCTGAAATGAAGACAGGTACATGTTTGCGTCCATCATAGACAGCAAGTGTGTGACCGATAAATTGCGGGAAAATGGTTGAACGGCGTGACCAAGTTTTAATCACTTGCTTTTTATCCGTTTCGTTTAACTTTTCGACTTTCGTCATTAAATGTTCATCGACAAATGGTCCTTTTTTCAAGCTGCGAGCCATTTTGGAACCTCCCTTCGTGATTGCACTACGGTCCGAAATGAACCGTAGACAATCGCGTTATTTTTTACGGCGACGTACAATAAATTTATCTGACTTGCTCTTTTTCTTACGAGTTTTAAATCCAAGTGTCGGTTTGCCCCAAGGTGACATTGGTGATTTACGTCCGATAGGCGCACGTCCTTCACCACCGCCATGAGGGTGATCGTTAGGGTTCATAACAGAACCGCGGACTGTCGGGCGAACACCTTTCCAGCGAGAACGTCCAGCTTTACCAGTGTTGATTAGTTCATGCTGTTCGTTTCCTACTTGGCCAACCGTTGCACGGCAAGCAGAAAGAATCATGCGAACTTCACCAGAATTAAGTCTTACGAGTACGTATTTGCCTTCTTTACCTAGAACCTGTGCAGACGTTCCTGCAGAACGAACAAGCTGTCCGCCTTTTCCAGGTTTCAACTCAATGTTGTGCACAACTGTACCAACAGGAATGTTGACGAGCGGAAGTGCATTTCCTACTTTGATATCAGACTCTGCACCAGAAGAAATTTCCGTACCAACTTCGATTCCTTTCGGAGCCAAGATGTAACGTTTTTCTCCATCTGCATAGCTGATTAGAGCAATATTTGCTGAGCGGTTAGGATCGTATTCTACTGAAGCAACGCGTCCAGGTATACCATCTTTATCGCGCTTAAAGTCAATGATACGGTATTGACGCTTATGTCCGCCACCTTGGTGACGTACAGTCATTTTTCCTTGGTTGTTGCGTCCTCCTTTTTTATGAAGGGGAGAAAGCAAAGATTTTTCTGGTTTATCAGTTGTGATTTCAGCAAAATCTGAAGTTGTCATCCCACGACGTCCATTAGAGGTCGGTTTATACTTTTTAATCGCCATTTTGAGTTTCCCTCCTTCTTTTTATAATTTAGGCTTCAAAAATTTCGATTTCTTTGCTATCTTCAGTAAGTTTAACAATCGCTTTTCTGCGACGGTTTGTTTTACCAGTATAGCGTCCAACTCGCTTGAACTTGCCTTTATAGTTCATAATGTTGACTTTTTCAACCTTCACACCGAAAATCGCCTCAACCGCATCTTTCACTTCGGTTTTATTGGCTCTTACATCTACGTCGAACGTATATTTCTTCTCTTCGGACATTAATTCAGCAGAACGTTCAGTAATAACGGGGCGCTTAAGAACATCACGATGATCTTTCATTACGCGAGCACCTCCTCTACTTTTTCAACCGCTGCTTTCGTAATCAGAAGCTTCTCATGGTTTACAACGTCTAATACGCTGATACCATCAACATTGACAACAGTAACTCCAGGAATATTACGAGCAGATAATGAAACTGTCTCGTTATGATCAGCAGTTACGATTAAAGCTTTCTTCTCAACAGAAAGACCTTTAAGGATCGTTGCCATTTCTTTCGTTTTAACAGCTTCAAGCGTTAAATCTTCAAGAACGACTAGATTGTTGTCAGTTACTTTAGAAGACAATACTGATTTGATCGCCAAGCGGCGAACTTTTTTAGGTAGCTTATAAGAATAGCTGCGTGGTGTTGGGCCAAAAACAATTCCACCTCCGCGCCATTGCGGTGAACGGATTGAACCTTGACGGGCACGTCCTGTACCTTTTTGGCGCCATGGTTTGCGGCCTCCGCCACGTACTTCAGAACGATTTTTAACTTTATGTGATCCTTGGCGTAAGGATGCTCTTTGCATAAGGATGGCATCGAATACGACACTCTCATTCGGCTCGATTCCGAATACAGATGCGTTTAATTCGATGTCTCCGTTTGAAGAGCCGTTTTGTTTATATAATGTTACTTTTGGCATGACCATTTTCCTCCTTTCCTAAGAGAATTATTTAGATTTAATTGCGCTTTTTACAGTTACCAATGATTTTTTAGGTCCAGGGACATTCCCTTTTACTAAAATAACATTGCGTTCAGCATCTACTCTGACAATCTCTAGATTTTGAACAGTAATTTTTTCTCCGCCCATGCGGCCTGGCAATGCTTTGCCTTTAAATACACGGTTTGGATCAACCGGTCCCATTGAACCTGGACGACGGTGGTAGCGTGAACCGTGAGTCATAGGTCCGCGAGATTGTCCGTGGCGCTTAATTGCACCTTGGAATCCTTTACCTTTCGATACTCCTGTTACATCTACAATTTCTCCAGCAGAGAAAACATCAACTTTGACTTCCTGACCAACTTCATACGCATTCACATCTACACCGCGTAATTCTTTTACGAAGCGCTTAGGTGCAGTTTCTGCTTTTGCAACGTGACCTTTTTCAGGTTTGTTTGAAAGCTTTTCACGTTTGTCTTCAAAACCGATTTGGATCGCTTCGTAGCCATCGTTGTCAGCTGCCTTCTTTTGAAGAACGACGTTTGGGTTCGCTTCAATTACAGTCACTGGAATTAGATCACCGTTTTCAGCAAATACTTGCGTCATACCAATTTTTCTTCCTAAGATTCCTTTGGTCATTCGTCACACCTCCTGTTAATTTAAATGGTTTATTCTATAAACTTATAGTTTAATTTCGATATCTACACCTGATGGCAGGTCTAAACGCATAAGTGCATCGACAGTTTGTGGAGTCGGGTTCACGATGTCGATTAGACGCTTATGTGTACGCATTTCGAATTGTTCACGAGAATCTTTGTATTTATGAACCGCACGAAGAATCGTGTAAACTGATTTTTCAGTTGGCAACGGAATCGGACCTGATACATTAGCACCAGAACGTTTTGCCGTTTCTACAATTTTCTCAGCTGATTGATCAAGAATTCTATGATCATATGCTTTTAAACGAATACGAATTTTTTGTTTTGCCATTATTTTCCCTCCTTTTCGCCTACTTTAAGTTAGACAGTTCTCCGTGAGAAAACCTCACTCACCTTGCCATGGCAAAGCGGCCTGGTGTGTCAGCAACCTCTCACTTCATCGCAGTCAAAGACCAACATGCACTATTATACAAAAATACGAGGCATGATGCAAGAAAATATTAAAATTCCTGTGCTTTGCACACTTTTTTCATTATACAGATTAACCCTGCCGACTTCAAGAGTAATCATTTTCTAATTTTATCCCTTATACGGGATTCTCATAACAGGGGTTATTGGTCATTAAGGGAGGGCTGGAAAGAGGAAGATAAGGTTGGCTTCAGGTGACGATGATTGATGATGAACCAAATAGAAAAAAGCGAGACCCTATTAGGATCTCGCTTTTTTTATATATTGATTATTCAACGATAGTTGTAACAACACCAGATCCAACAGTACGTCCGCCTTCACGGATAGAGAAGCGAGTACCATCTTCAATAGCGATAGTTGAAATCAATTCAACATCCATTTCGATGTTGTCTCCAGGCATAACCATTTCTACGCCTTCAGGAAGCTGAATGATACCAGTTACATCAGTTGTACGGAAGTAGAACTGAGGACGGTAGTTTGAGAAGAATGGAGTATGACGTCCACCTTCTTCTTTAGAAAGAACATAAACTTCAGCTTTAAATTTGTGGTGCGGAGTGATCGTACCTGGTTTAGCAAGTACTTGACCACGTTGGATATCTTCACGGGCAACACCGCGAAGAAGTGCACCGATGTTGTCTCCAGCTTCAGCATAATCAAGAAGCTTACGGAACATTTCAACACCAGTAACTGTAGTCTTTTTCTTATCTTCAGCAAGACCAACGATTTCTACTTCGTCACCGACTTTAACTTGTCCGCGCTCAACACGGCCAGTAGCAACTGTTCCACGGCCAGTGATTGAGAAAACATCCTCAACAGGCATCATGAAAGGCTTGTCAGTGTCGCGTTCTGGAGTTGGGATGTATTCATCAACAGCATCCATTAGTTCAAAGATTTTTTGCTCGTAATCAGCATCTCCTTCAAGAGCTTTAAGAGCTGAACCTTGAATTACAGGAATGTCATCTCCAGGGAAGTCATATTCAGAAAGAAGATCACGAACTTCCATTTCAACTAGTTCAAGTAGTTCTTCGTCATCAACCATGTCGCATTTGTTTAAGAATACAACAATGTAAGGAACACCAACGTTTTTAGAAAGAAGGATGTGCTCACGAGTTTGTGGCATTGGACCATCAGCAGCAGAAACAACTAGGATTGCTCCGTCCATTTGAGCCGCACCAGTGATCATGTTTTTAACATAGTCAGCGTGTCCAGGGCAGTCAACGTGTGCATAGTGGCGAGTATCAGTTTCATACTCAACGTGTGCAGTTGAAATTGTGATTCCGCGCTCACGCTCTTCTGGAGCACCATCAATTTGATCGTAAGCCATTGCTGCACCTTTACCAGATTTCTTATGAAGTACTGTTGTGATAGCAGCAGTTAAAGTTGTTTTACCATGGTCAACGTGTCCAATTGTGCCGATGTTGGCATGTTGTTTGGAACGGTCGAATTTTTCTTTAGCCATTCTATAAAATCCTCCTTAAAAGCTTGTTTTTAATGTATAAAGAGTGATAGAAAGTGAAAGCAAAAGTTTCACTTTCTCATCTTACACTAGTAGTTATACTTTAATGAAGCGGCAAAATCAATTATTCACCGCGATTTTTTTTGATAATTTCTTCGCTGATGCTTTTTGGCACTTCTTCATAGTGATCAAAGTGCATTGAGAATACACCGCGACCTTGTGTGTTAGAGCGAAGTGATGTTGCATAGCCGAACATTTCTGATAGTGGAACCATCGCGCGAACGATCTGTGCGTTACCGCGGGCATCCATACCTTCAACACGTCCGCGACGGGATGTTACATCACCCATGATGTCACCCATGTATTCTTCAGGGATAACAACTTCAACCTTCATGACTGGCTCAAGAATAACCGGGCTACATTTTTTAGCGGCATTTTTCAATGCCATAGAAGCCGCGATTTTAAAGGCCATTTCATTCGAGTCAACGTCATGGTACGAGCCGTCATACAGCTTAGCTTTAATATCAACTAGCGGATATCCGGCAAGTACACCGTTTTGCAATGAATCCTCAAGTCCGGCTTGAACCGCTGGGATGTACTCACGAGGAACGACACCACCGACGATTGCATTTTCAAATTCGAAGCCTTTTCCTTCTTCGTTTGGTGAAAATTCAATCCAAACGTGTCCGAATTGTCCGCGTCCGCCAGACTGACGCACGAACTTTCCTTCTACTTGAGCAGGAGAGCGGAAAGTTTCGCGGTATCCAACCTGTGGAGCACCAACGTTAGCTTCTACTTTGAATTCGCGTTTCATACGGTCAACGATAATGTCAAGGTGAAGTTCACCCATACCTTCGATGATGGTTTGACCTGTTTCTTGATCCGTATGCGCACGGAATGTTGGATCTTCTTCAGCAAGCTTACCAAGGGCGATAGACATCTTGTCTTGGTCAGCTTTTGATTTTGGTTCGATCGCAACAGAGATAACCGGCTCAGGGAATTCCATTGATTCCAAGATAACCAAGCTTTTCTCGTCACAAAGAGTATCGCCAGTTGATGTATCTTTTAGACCAACTGCTGCAGCAATATCCCCCGCATAAACAGTCGAAATTTCTTCACGGCTGTTTGCGTGCATTTGAAGGATACGGCCGACACGCTCACGCTTACCCTTAGAAGAGTTTCTTACGTATGAACCGGAATCAAGCGTTCCTGAGTAAACACGGAAGAAGGTAAGTTTACCAACGTAAGGGTCAGTCATAACTTTAAACGCTAAAGCTGAGAAAGGAGCATCGTCGGAAGATTCACGAACGACTTCTTCTTCAGAATCTGGAAGAATCCCTTTAATTGGTGGTACATCAATCGGAGCCGGAAGGTAATCAAGAACTGAGTCAAGAACCAACTGTACTCCTTTATTTTTGAACGCAGAGCCGCATAGAACCGGATAGAACTCAACATTACAAGTTCCTTTACGGATCGCAGCCTTTAGTTCAGGAATTGTGATCTCTTCACCTTCAAGGTACTTCTCCATAAGCTCTTCATCAAGCTCAGCAACTGCTTCTACTAAGTTCGCACGATGCTCTTCTGCAAGTTCTTTGTACTCGTCAGGGATTTCTTTCGCTTCTGAGCGTGTACCCAAATCATCCTCATAGAAATAAGCTACGTTCTCTACAAGATCGATAATTCCTTCAAAGTTATCTTCAGCGCCAATTGGTAATTGAATCGCATGAGCGTTAGCTTGAAGGCGGTCTCTTAACGTACCGACAGAGTAAAGGAAATCCGCACCGATTTTATCCATTTTGTTGACAAATACAACACGCGGTACTCCGTATGTTGTTGCTTGGCGCCAAACAGTTTCTGTTTGAGGCTCAACACCGGATTGCGCGTCAAGTACTGCCACAGCGCCATCAAGTACCCGGAGAGAACGTTCAACTTCAACTGTGAAGTCTACGTGTCCCGGTGTATCGATGATGTTAATGCGGTAACCTTTCCAAGACGCAGTTGTTGCTGCGGATGTAATTGTAATACCGCGTTCTTGCTCCTGTGCCATCCAGTCCATTTGTGAAGCTCCTTCATGAGTTTCACCAATTTTATGGATACGGCCGGTATAGAACAAGATGCGCTCTGTCGTTGTTGTTTTACCGGCATCAATGTGAGCCATGATACCGATATTACGTGTTTTTTCTAAGGAGAACTCTCTTGCCATTTGGTAACTTCTCCTTCCTTATTAGGAAATTAATTATTTTAGTATATTGAAGATTACCAGCGATAATGAGCAAATGCTTTATTTGCTTCCGCCATTTTATGAGTATCTTCACGTTTTTTCACTGCTGAACCAGTGTTGTTTGCTGCATCAAGAATTTCATTAGCTAAACGCTCTTCCATAGTTTTTTCACCACGAAGACGAGCGTAGTTTACTAACCAACGAAGACCTAAAGTTGTACGGCGCTCTGGACGCACCTCAACAGGAACTTGATAGTTTGAACCGCCGACACGGCGAGCTTTTACTTCTAGTACAGGCATGATGTTTTTCAATGCTTGTTCGAAAACCTCCATTGCTTCGTTGCCAGTACGTTCTTTAATGATGTCGAATGATTTGTATAGGATTGTTTGAGACTTTCCTCTTTTACCATCAATCATCATTTTGTTGATTAAGCGTGTAACAAGCTTTGAATTGTAAATTGGATCTGGTAACACGTCTCTTTTTGCTACAGGACCTTTACGAGGCATCTGAATATCCTCCCTTCATAGAAATTGATTATTGATTTCTCTTAAATTACTTGCCTTTAGGGCGTTTTGTACCGTATTTAGAACGGCCTTGCATACGATTTTCAACTCCAGCAGTATCAAGCGCACCACGTACGATGTGGTAACGAACTCCCGGTAAATCCTTTACACGTCCGCCGCGAATTAGGACAACACTGTGTTCTTGAAGGTTGTGCCCAATTCCAGGGATGTATGCTGTAACCTCGATGTTGTTAGACAAACGAACACGAGCATACTTACGAAGTGCAGAGTTTGGTTTTTTCGGTGTCATTGTACCCACACGAGTACATACCCCGCGTTTTTGTGGTGAGGATACGTTTGTCATTTCTTTTTTGAAACTGTTGTATCCTTTGTTAAGCGCAGGTGATTTTGAAGTTTCAACCTTGCTTACGCGACCTTTGCGAACTAATTGATTAATAGTTGGCATGATATTGTTTCCTCCCTTCCTTGCTTTTTATAACCCACATACCCAGGTGGTTCATTAATAGGTAAAAAACAATGCCTTTGCATTACAAAGAAATAACGCAAAAACAAGTACGTTATTGAATAATGGCAACAGCTGCTGCCCTAACCTCTATTCCGCAAGCTTTGCCGAGCTTTTTCATGGAATCAACCATAGAGACTGCCACTTCCCGTTCTTTGGCAAGCTGGATCACACCAGCCGTCAAATGAGGGTCGGCATCTTCTGCTACGACTATTTCCTTGACTGAATTTCGTTTAAGAGCTTTTACTGTTTGCTTCGTACCTATAATAATCGTTTCTGCCTGCATTACTTTATCATAAGACACGAATATATCCTCCAAAGTAACAGGTTTAGTTTTTCACACCTTGGATATAGTATCATTCAAAAAGAAGGATGTCAACATTCTATGACATATTTTAGTGACATCCTTCATTTTCTATTTTTTATTCAACCGGGACCATATCCTCTGATGGCTGAACATGTGATACTGGTTTAACTTTACGGTAATTTTGCATTCCTGTACCTGCAGGAACAAGCTTACCGATAATGACGTTTTCTTTCAATCCAAGCAGCTCGTCGCGTTTTCCTTTAATTGCAGCGTCGGTAAGAACACGTGTTGTTTCTTGGAAGGACGCAGCAGATAAGAAGGAATCCGTTTCAAGCGATGCTTTTGTAATACCGAGGATCACAGGACGGCAGGTTGCCGGACGGTTCCCTTCCAATAGCACCTTTTTGTTTGCTTCTGTAAACTGGTGGATATCAAGAAGAGTCCCTGGCAATACTTCAGTATCTCCAGCATCAATGACACGCACTTTTTTAAGCATTTGACGTACCATAACCTCAACGTGTTTATCGCCGATTTCAACACCCTGCATACGGTAAACCTTTTGTACTTCATGAAGCAGATATTCTTGTACAGCCGTAATATCTGTTACTTTTAAAAGTTCTTTCGGATCAATCGATCCTTCAGTAAGAACTTGGCCTCTTACAATTTGATCTCCTTCTACTACTTTAAGGCGTGCGTTGTAAGGTGCTGTATATGAACGAGATTCTACCTCGCCTTGAATGACAATCTCTTGTTGTTTATCCCGAACATCATTAACCTCAGTAATGACGCCGTCGATTTCGGAAATTGTCGCTTGGCCTTTCGGATTTCTTGCTTCAAACAGCTCTTGAATACGCGGCAAACCTTGAGTAATATCGTCCCCCGCAACTCCACCGGTGTGGAAGGTACGCATGGTAAGCTGCGTTCCCGGCTCTCCGATCGATTGGGCAGCAATAATTCCAACCGCTTCGCCTACTTCTACATCTTGGCCAGTTGCAAGGTTGCGTCCGTAGCATCGTTTACATACCCCGTGAGGAGTATTACAAGTAAACGCAGAACGGATCCAAACCTCATTAATGCCAGCTTCCACAATTTCAATTGCTTTGTCCTCATCGATCAGTTCGTTCTCTTCGATTAACACAGCGCCCGTTTCAGGATGCTTGACGGTCTTGCGGGCAAATCGTCCAACCAAGCGTTCATCAAGGCGTTCAATAATTTCTGTTCCTTCTTTAAGATCCTTTGCAAGAATTCCTCGATCTGTACCACAGTCTGTTTCTCTGATGATAACATCCTGGGCAACATCAACGAGCCTTCTTGTCAAATAGCCAGAGTCAGCCGTTTTAAGAGCTGTATCGGCAAGACCTTTCCGTGCGCCGTGAGTTGAGATAAAGTATTCCAATACTGTTAAGCCTTCTCGGAAGCTCGATTTAATTGGAAGTTCGATAATGCGTCCAGAAGGGTTGGCCATCAAACCGCGCATACCAGCAAGCTGGGTAAAGTTCGAGGCGTTACCACGGGCTCCGGAATCACTCATCATGTAAATTGGGTTGACTTCGTCTAATGACTTCATCAACTTGCTCTGAATCACATCTTTTGCTGAGCTCCAGATGCTGATTACACGTTCGTATCTTTCTTCCTCCGTGATTAATCCACGTCTGAATTGCTTAAGAACATTGTCTACTTTTCCTTGTGCTTCTTCAAGAATAGCCTGTTTGTCATCAAGGACGACGATATCAGAAACACCAACCGTAATACCAGCTTTTGTTGAATACCTAAAACCGAGATTTTTCATACGATCAAGCATCTTAGATGTTTCGGTAATATGGAACTTCTTAAAGATTTCGGCAATAATTTTACCTAATATCCCTTTTTTGAATGGAGAATTGATTTCTTGCTTTTCAATTACATCCTTTATATCCGCACCATTATCAACGAAGAAACGATCAGGTGTCTTCTCTTCAATATTGCTTTTGGTCGGCTCATTCATATAAGGGAATGACGGCGGTAAAATTTCATTGAAAATTAATTTCCCGACAGTTGTTACCAGCAATTTCTTACGTTGTTCTTCGGTAAATGTTGTGTTTTTCAATGAATTTACAGCTACAGCTACCCGCGTATGCAAATGAACGTAGCCGTTTTGGTATGCAAGCAGCGCTTCATCTGTATCCTTAAAGACCATACCTTCCCCGATCGCGCCCTTGCGCTCTAAGGTGAGATAATAGTTCCCGAGAACCATATCTTGAGAAGGGGTAACAACCGGTTTACCATCTTTAGGATTCAGGATGTTTTGTGCCGCAAGCATCAATATACGTGCCTCAGCTTGAGCTTCAGCAGATAACGGAACGTGAACAGCCATTTGGTCGCCGTCAAAGTCCGCATTATACGCTGTACACACCAATGGGTGAAGACGGATTGCCCGGCCTTCAACAAGCGTTGGTTCAAATGCTTGAATTCCCAATCTGTGAAGTGTCGGTGCACGGTTAAGAAGAACCGGATGCTCTTTAATAACAGACTCAAGCACATCCCATACCTCTGGCTGCACGCGCTCAATTTTACGTTTTGCACTTTTAATGTTATGAGCTAAACCTTTTTCAACAAGCTCTTTCATAACAAAAGGCTTAAACAGCTCCAACGCCATTTCCCTTGGCAGCCCGCATTGGTACATTTTCAGATTCGGCCCTACAACAATAACCGAACGTCCTGAATAGTCAACGCGTTTTCCTAATAGGTTTTGACGGAAGCGCCCTTGTTTACCTTTCAGCATATGTGAAAGAGATTTAAGCGGCCTGTTGCCAGGTCCTGTTACAGGACGGCCGCGGCGGCCGTTATCGATTAAAGCGTCAACCGCTTCTTGAAGCATCCGTTTTTCATTTTGTACGATAATGCTTGGAGCCCCAAGATCCAGCAACCGTTTTAAACGGTTGTTACGGTTAATGACGCGGCGGTATAAGTCATTTAAGTCGGAAGTCGCAAACCGTCCGCCGTCAAGCTGAACCATTGGGCGCAGCTCAGGAGGAATAACAGGAAGCACATCAAGGATCATCCAAGATGGTTTATTTCCTGAATTACGGAAGGCTTCCAACACCTCAAGGCGCTTAATGGCACGTGTCCGCCTTTGACCTTGGGATGTTTTCAATTCTTCTTTCAGCGTATCTACTTCTTTATTTAAATCAATATCGGATAGAAGCTTGTTAATAGCTTCAGCTCCCATTGACGCATGAAATTTATTGCCGTACTTATCATAATAAGAACGGAATTCTTTTTCAGAAAGAAGCTGTTTCTTTTCAAGCGGCGTATTGCCCGGGTCTGTCACCACGTAAGACGCAAAATAGATAACTTCCTCCAAAGCGCGCGGAGACATATCAAGCACGAGGCCCATGCGGCTTGGTATTCCTTTGAAGTACCAAATATGAGAGACAGGGGCAGCCAATTCGATATGCCCCATTCTCTCACGACGTACTTTTGCACGTGTAACTTCCACTCCGCAGCGGTCACAAACAACGCCTTTATAACGTACCCGCTTGTATTTGCCGCAATGACATTCCCAGTCTTTTGTAGGACCAAAAATTCGTTCGCAGAACAAACCGTCTTTTTCGGGTTTTAACGTCCGATAGTTTATTGTTTCGGGTTTTTTTACTTCACCAAATGACCATGAGCGGATTTTATCAGGTGAAGCGAGACCGATGTTCATATACTCAAAATTGTTCACATCTAGCAAGGGGCTTACCTCCCTTTTAATCTTCGGGTTATACCCATTTCACTTGCTGAAAAAATTGTCAGCTGCTTATTCTTTCGTCACAACACCACGTTCTAGATCAGCGGGAGCAAATTCTTCAGCAGGGTCATCGTTCGTCAGAACCAAGTCCTCAGCTTGCTTTGCTTCCTCATCATCTTCCAGGTCTCTCATCTCTATTTCTTCTTCATCGCCGGAAAGAATCTTCACATCCATACCCAAGCTTTGAAGCTCTTTAATTAATACTTTAAATGACTCTGGAACACCCGGCTCCGGAACATTGTCGCCTTTCACAATCGCTTCATATGTTTTTACACGTCCGACAACGTCATCGGATTTCACGGTTAAGATCTCTTGAAGGGTATAGGCTGCACCGTATGCTTCAAGGGCCCATACTTCCATTTCTCCAAACCGCTGTCCGCCGAATTGCGCTTTACCGCCAAGAGGCTGCTGCGTAACAAGAGAGTAAGGTCCGGTTGAACGGGCATGAAGCTTATCATCAACCATGTGCGCAAGCTTAATCATGTACATAATTCCAACAGATACCCGGCTGTCAAATGGCTCTCCGGTACGTCCGTCGTACAAGACTGTTTTTGCATCTCTTGCCATTCCAGCTTCTTCGAGAGTTTCCCATACATCTTCTTCACGAGCGCCATCAAAAACAGGTGATGCGACATGAAGTCCGAGGCTGCGTGCAGCCATACCGATGTGAAGTTCAAGCACTTGCCCGATATTCATACGGGAAGGCACTCCAAGTGGGTTTAACATGATATCAATCGGCGTTCCGTCCGGCAAATAAGGCATATCTTCTTCAGGAAGAATTTTAGAAATAACCCCTTTGTTTCCGTGACGTCCGGCCATTTTATCTCCTTCAGAAATCTTACGCTTCTGAACAATGTAAACTCTGACCAGCTGGTTAACGCCTGGAGGCAGTTCATCTCCATCTTCACGATTAAAGACTTTGACATCAAGAATAATACCTTCTCCTCCATGAGGTACACGAAGAGACGTATCTCTGACTTCACGGGCTTTTTCACCAAAGATGGCGTGCAGGAGGCGTTCTTCTGCTGTAAGCTCAGTAACCCCTTTTGGCGTTACTTTACCGACCAATAGATCGCCGTCTTTTACTTCGGCGCCAACACGGATAATACCTCGTTCATCGAGATTGCGCAGCGCATCCTCTCCGACATTTGGTATATCGCGTGTGATTTCTTCCGGTCCGAGCTTGGTATCACGGGCTTCTGACTCGTATTCTTCAATATGGATTGAAGTATAGACATCATCCTTAACGAGACGTTCGCTCATAATAATGGCATCCTCGTAGTTATATCCGTCCCAAGTCATAAATCCGACCATGACGTTTCTTCCGAGAGCAAGCTCACCTAATTCCATAGATGGACCGTCGGCAAGAATTTCACCCTTTACGACTTCATCACCCACACTGACAATCGGGCGTTGGTTGTAGCACGTACCTTGGTTTGAGCGAATAAACTTTAACATGCTGTATTTATCAAGGTTGCCTTTTATCTTTTGACCGTCTACTTCTTCGTAACGGCGAACCCACACATTTTTGGCTTCCACACGTTCAACGACACCAGGATAGCGGCAAATAACGGCTGATCCTGAGTCTTTGCCGGATACATACTCCATACCGGTACCAACAATAGGGGCTTCAGGATTCATAAGAGGGACAGCCTGCCGTTGCATGTTTGCTCCCATTAACGCACGGTTTGAGTCATCGTTTTCTAAGAATGGGATACATGCTGTCGCTGCAGAAACTACCTGCTTAGGCGATACATCCATGTAATCGACACGGTCTTTTGGAACAACGGTATTTTCCCCGCGGAACCTGGCAACAATTTGGTCATCAATAAATGATCCGTCATCGCCTAAGCGTGCATTTGCTTGGGCAACTACATAGTTGTCCTCTTCGTCTGCTGTCAGATAATCAATTCTAGGCGTGACTTTCCCTGTTTCCGGATCAACGCGGCGATAAGGGGTTTCGATAAACCCAAAACGATTGACTTTCGCAAAAGAGGAAAGTGAGTTAATCAAGCCGATGTTCGGACCCTCAGGTGTTTCGATCGGGCACATACGGCCGTAATGGGAATAGTGAACGTCGCGCACTTCCATGCCGGCGCGCTCACGAGTTAAGCCTCCTGGCCCAAGGGCAGACAAGCGGCGTTTATGTGTCAATTCCGCTAACGGATTTGTTTGGTCCATGAACTGTGAAAGCTGAGAGCTTCCGAAGAACTCTTTAATCGATGCAATCACAGGTCGTATGTTTATCAACTGCTGTGGTGTAATGGTATTCGTATCCTGAATCGACATTCTTTCACGAACGACGCGTTCCATCCTGCTGAGTCCAATGCGGAATTGGTTTTGCAGCAATTCGCCAACGGAACGAAGGCGACGGTTACCAAGATGGTCGATGTCATCAGTGTCCCCTACACCATGAAGCAGGTTAAAGAAATAGCTGATTGAAGAAATAATATCTGACGGCGTTATGTTTTTAACACCCTCTTCAATAAACGCATTTCCGATTACATTTATAGTTTGCTCCCCGTCTTTATCAGAAGGAGAATAAATTTTAATTGACTGAAGCAGTACATCGTCTTCCACCACTCCGCCATTCGGGTGAAGCTTTTTGAAGCCAATACCGTTTTCGAGATACGGCAATACTTTATCAAGAGCTCTTCTATCTAAAATGCTGCCTTTTTCCGCTAAAATTTCTCCTGTTTCAGGATCAACTAGCGTCTCAGCTACTCTCTGATTGAACAAACGGTTTTTGATATGAAGCTTCTTATTAATCTTGTAGCGTCCAACGCTCGCAAGGTCGTATCTTTTCGGATCGAAGAATCTAGAGTCAAGCAAACTCTTCGCATTATCCACTGTTGGCGGTTCTCCAGGACGAAGGCGCTCATAGATTTCAAGAAGCGCTTTTTCTGTCGTTTCTGTATTATCTTTATCTAGTGTATTGCGTAAAAACTCGTTTTCACCAATCAAGTCGGTGATTTCTTGATCTGTTCCGAAACCAAGTGCACGCAAAAGAACCGTAACTGGCAACTTACGAGTACGATCAATACGGACATACACCACATCTTTCGCATCAGTTTCGTATTCTAACCATGCGCCACGGTTTGGAATGACAGTCGCAGTAAATCCTCTTTTACCGTTTTTGTCTACTTTACCACTAAAATATACACTTGGAGACCGTACAAGCTGGGATACAATGACACGTTCAGCACCATTAATAATAAATGTACCTGTGTCGGTCATGATAGGAAAATCACCCATAAAGACATCCTGGTCTTTTACTTCACCTGTTTCTTTATTAATCAATCGAACCTTCACTCGAAGCGGCGCAGAGTACGTCACATCACGTTCTTTTGATTCTTCCACAGGATACTTCGGATCTCCCAAACTGTAATCAATGAACTCTAAAGAGAGGTTGCCAGTGAAATCCTCAATTGGCGATATGTCTTGAAACATCTCTCTAAGTCCCTCATCAAGAAACCACTGATAAGAAGAGGTTTGAATTTCAATGAGATTTGGTAATTCTAACACTTCGCTAATACGTGCATAGCTTCTGCGTTGGCGGTGTCGTCCATACTGAACAAGTTGACCTGTCAACTGATTCACCCCTCAAATCATACGTAATATATGTGTAGAAGCATCTCATTAATTGAGATCCTTTTACAAGACAAAACAAAAAAGGGTTTCTTCCTGAGAAAACCACAATCCTGAAACAAAATTCCGATTTTATTAGTTTTTCCATAAAAACGCAATATATACATAAAAATTTCCAAACGAACTGTATACATTGGCATTTTATAATATTAACATAGCCTAAATTACGAGTCAAACTATTTCGCCTGGATAATAAAGTATCCTTTCTTTTTTTCTATCACGGATACATTTTGAAAGAGTGATTCTAATTTTTTTAACGCCGATGCTGCACCTTGTTTTTTTTGGATGACGACCCAAAGCTCACCTGAGTCAAGCAAATAATCCGCACTTTTTTCAAAGATTTCATGTACAACTTTTTTTCCGGCGCGTATTGGGGGATTGGTTACTATAGAAGCAAATGAATGAACAGGATTCACATTCGAAAATAAATCGCTTTGATAAATTTTCGTATTGGTGATTTGGTTGATTGCTGCATTTTCAACGGAAAGCTCTACAGCTCTTTCATTAATATCCACCATATGAACGGTTCGATCTTTGTAATCAGAGGCAATTGATAATCCAATCGGTCCGTAGCCACACCCGAGATCTAAAATATCTCCACTCACTTTAGGTTCGGTGAAGGTGTCTACTAACAACCTGGAGCCAAAGTCTACTTCTTTTTTTGAAAACACACCGCTGTCACTGACAAATGTGAATGGATGATTTCTCAATGTGTACGTCCATTTTTTTCTATCACTTTTCACTGCAGGTTTTTCCGAATAATAGTGGTCACTCACGAGTTAACCTCCTACCGTGTCTTAATGCTGATGCCCTGCTTTATATACATATCAGAGAAAGCCCGCTTATTCAAAAGCGGGCTTTCTCAAGGGAAGGTTAAGCAAAAATTACTTAACTTCTACAGAAGCGCCAACTTCTTCAAGCTTAGCTTTAAGTTCTTCTGCTTCTTCTTTAGCAATACCTTCTTTAAGTGGTTTTGGAGTGTTGTCAACTAGTTCTTTCGCTTCTTTCAAGCCAAGACCAGTGATTTCGCGAACAACTTTGATTACTTTGATTTTTTGAGCTCCAGCACCTTCAAGTACTAGATCAAATTCAGTTTGTTCTGCAGCAGCATCTCCGCCGCCAGCTCCACCAGCTACAGCTACAGGAGCAGCAGCAGTTACGCCAAACTCTTCTTCGATTGCTTTTACTAATTCATTTAACTCAAGAACACTTGCTTCTTTTACGGAAGCAATGATTTCTTCGATATTTAAAGCCATTTGTAATTCCTCCATATTAATTTATTTTATTGAAATACTGTTTGTTTTAAGCACCTTGTTCTTCTTTCTGTTCTGCAACAGCCTTAGTTGCAAGAGCAAAATTGCGGACTGGAGCTTGAAGAACGCTAAGCAACATAGAAAGAAGCCCTTCGCGTGATGGAAGTTCAGCTAGTGCTTTCACATCTTCCACTGTCGCAACTTGTCCTTCTATAACGCCAGCTTTGATTTCCAACGCGTCGTTTTCCTTCGCAAAATTGTTGATCACCTTTGCAGGGGCAATTACGTCTTCTGCGCTGAAAGCAATCGCGTTTGGACCAGTCAATACTTCGCTAAGTCCGTTAAGTTCAGCCTGTTCAACTGCACGGCGAGTCATTGTGTTTTTGTACACTTTGAACTCAACGCCTGCTTCACGAAGCTGTTTACGAAGCTCAGTTACTTGCGCTACATTTAGCCCGCGGTAATCAACAACTACCGTTGACTTGCTTTCACGCAATTTCGTTGCAATTTCATCAACGATTACTTTTTTTGTTTCAATTACGCTGCTCATTGTTACACCTCCTGTGCTTTTTGTGCAACACTTATACCGATCTGGTGATCACTTTCTTTACTAAAATCGGATTTCATATAAAAAGCCTCCATAGGCATGGAGGCTGTATATACAATTATACGATGTACGTAAAAACTGTGAGATATACACCTCGGCAGGAAATTAAGCGCGGGATTGGCACCTGCTGTCTACGGTATAAATGAATATTCTATTTTACAACGACTTGAATTATATCAAATCTGCAGATCATAAGTCAATACTTATTTTACAGAGAAGGATGACGGATCAACTTTCACGCCAGGTCCCATTGTAGAAGTAACGGCGACGTTTTTCATGTAGATCCCTTTAGCTGCAGCTGGTTTTGCTTTTAGCAGCGTGTCATACAATGTTGTGAAATTTTCTGCAAGTTTTGCTTCATCGAAAGATACTTTTCCAATCGGCGCGTGTACGTTACCTTGTCTGTCAACACGGTATTCCACTTTACCTGCTTTAATTTCTTTTACTGCTTTTTCAACTTCAAATGTAACAGTTCCTGTTTTAGGGTTAGGCATTAAACCTTTTGGTCCAAGCACACGGCCAAGTTTACCAACTTCACCCATCATGTCAGGAGTTGCAACGATAACATCGAATTCGAACCAGCCTTGTTGAATTTTGTTAACAAATTCAGCGTCTCCAACGTAATCTGCACCAGCAGCTTCAGCTTCTTTCGCTTTTTCTCCTTTAGCGAAAACTAGAACGCGCTGAGTTTTACCTGTACCGTTTGGCAAAACAACTGCTCCGCGGATTTGCTGGTCATTCTTCCGAGGGTCAACTCCCAGACGAAATGCCACTTCAACTGTTGCATCGAACTTCGCTGTATTTGTTTTTTTCACAAGCTCAACCGCTTCGTTCACACCATATGCTTTTGTACGGTCAACAAGCTTGCTAGCTTCTGTGTATTTCTTACCTTTTTTAGCCATTTTTATTTCCTCCTTAGTGGTATTAGCGGAATAACCTCCCACGAATAAGGGTTGCGAAATTCGCAACCCAGAAAAATTAGTCTTCGATCACAATACCCATGCTGCGGGCGGTACCTTCAACCATACGCATTGCCGCTTCAACATCTGCCGCATTCAAATCAGGCATTTTTGTTTCTGCGATTTCACGTACTTTGTCGCGATTCAATGTAGCGACTTTATTACGGTTCGGTTCACCTGAACCAGACTCAATTCCAGCCGCTTTTTTCAACAATACAGCTGCTGGTGGAGTTTTCGTAATAAATGTAAATGAACGGTCTTCAAAAACCGAAATTTCAACTGGAATAATTAAGCCAGCTTGGTCAGCTGTACGAGCGTTAAACTCCTTACAGAATCCCATGATGTTTACACCTGCTTGACCCAATGCTGGTCCTACTGGCGGAGCTGGATTTGCTTTTCCGGCAGGAATTTGCAATTTTACAATTTTAACTACTTTTTTAGCCACGAGACACACCTCCTTAAGTCCGTGATGTGGTCATAGGGTCTCAGTATTGCACCCTCCCACTCAACTGTTCATTCTTTATATGAATGAGAAAATAGTAACTATAGATTGTCTTTGTCCCCAAGACATACTGACCTAAACATGTTACCACTTTTCATTTGCTATTTCAAGCCAATTTCAATTACAATTTATCAATTTGGGAGAATTCCAATTCAACGGGTGTTTCTCTTCCAAACATATTCACGTAAACTTTCACTTTATGTTTATCATGATCAATTTCTTCAATGCTACCTGTGAAATTGGCAAATGGTCCGTCAATGACTTTCACTGTTTCTTTCAGCTCAAAATCGACTTCCACTTTCCGTTCTTCAAGTCCCATTCTTTTTAGAATTCTATCCGCTTCTCCCGGAAGCAAAGCCGTTGGTTTTGACCCTGATCCTGCAGATCCGACGAAACCTGTTACTCCGGGCGTATTCCGAACGACGTACCATGAATCGTCCGTCATTAAAATCTCTACCAAAACATATCCGGGGAACACTTTCTTTTTCACTACTTTTTTCTTGCCGTTTTTATAATCGGTTTCTTCATCTTCCGGAACAACGACACGGAAAATCTTATCCTGCATTCCCATCGATTCAACGCGCTTTTCAAGGTTAGCTTTCACTTTGTTCTCATACCCTGAGTACGTGTGCACAACATACCAATTCTTTTCCATTTCATCAGGACTGTTCGTCCTTCCCTCCCCTTGATTTCAATATATTTATTCTTGCTTCATCTCGATTCTCACAATCATTTTGAAACAATGAAAAAACCCGCTCAAACGGGTTTTGGGCAGTCATATTAAATTCTATTATAGCACGAGTTGCGTAAAATTATTCAACTATTAAACGAATTAGCTGAGAAATTCCCAAATCTAAAACAGCAAAAAAGATAGTAAAGAAGATGACAGTTGCAATAACAATAATGGTGTAACGAGTTAGCTCATTGCCTTTAGGCCAGCTAACCTTCTTCATTTCTTTCCCTACACTTTTAAAAAATTTAATCATTACGAGACCTCCACAGAATAAAAAACAAGCCCGAATTACTTTGTTTCTAAATGACTAGTATGTGAATTGCAAGTTTTGCAAAATTTTTTAACTTCAAGGCGCTCTGCAGTATTTGTGGAGCTTTTCTTCGTGGTATAATTTCTGTTTCCGCACAAGCTGCAAGCTAACGTTATTTGTTTTCTCATGTTTACACCTTTTTTTCATCTTTCATTTCTCAAGTAAGATACCATAATCTAAAAAAATTTGTCAACAGGCGTCTAAACGGCACAAAAATTGAAAGCATTGTCATCTATAGGCTGATTTCACGCAGCTCAAGATATTTTTCAAGTTTTCTTTTGACCCGTTGAAGTGCATTGTCAATCGATTTCACGTGACGATTTAAATCTTCAGATATTTCCTGATAGGATCTGCCGTCAAGGTACAGCGCTAAAACCTTTCTTTCGAGATCACTGAGGAGCTCTTCCATTTTCAGTTCAATATCGTGAAACTCTTCTTGATTAATAATCAATTCTTCAGGGTTGAGTTCCTTCGTTCCGGAAATGACATCTAATAATGTCCGATCCGATTCTTCGTCGTAAATCGGCTTGTCCAAAGAAATATAAGAATTTAAGGGAATATGCTTCTGGCGAGTAGCAGTTTTAATAGCGGTAATAATTTGGCGGGTAATGCATAGCTCTGCAAATGCTTTAAAGGATGAAAGCTTGTCTTCTTTGAAATCACGGATGGATTTATAAAGGCCAATCATTCCTTCTTGCACAATATCCTCCCTGTCGGCTCCTATCAAAAAATAGGATCTGGCCTTCGCTCTTACAAAATTGCGATACTTCGTAATGAGGTAATCAAGCGCATCACTGTTTCCTGCATGAACCTGTTCAACAATCTGCTCATCTTCTAAAACGGTAAATTGCTCTTTGTTGAGTTTCTGCTGGTTGTTTTGTAAGTTCACTCCTATCCCCCCGACCGCACGTAGATAGAAATATTATACAGTAGCAGACAAAACAGCGTCAACCTAATCAAGGTCTCCCCGCCTCCATTTTTCAAACGTTTTCATAACGTCCTCGGATAAACGGATTTTCCCTGAAGGTTTTTCCGATGTGATCTGCTTGACCTGTTTGCCAATTTTCTTTTCAATCGCTTCAATTTCTCTCAGCAGTTCCCTGGCGGATTTTCTTAAAGCTCCCTGCCCGAATATCGCCCATTGCTCAGTGTAATCGGATGTAGCCACGTGAATTTGGGTCCTGACGTTATTAAGGACCGAGGCCAGCTTCTCAATCCGTTCATCCGCAGTTTCGTTTTCTTTGGTAAAAATGATTTCTACTTTATGTTTCATGCGCTTCTTTTCAATGCCTTTTACATGATGGGCGTCAAATACGATAACCACTCGGTAGCCCGTGTAAGATTGGTATTCTGCCATTTTTTCAATAAGCACATCTCTGGCTTGTTCGAAATGGTTTTTTTTCAAATCTTTTAGTTGAGGCCAGGCTCCAATCATGTTGTACCCATCTACCAGCAGGATATCCATTTTATTTTATTCCCCTAATGGCTGACGTTTCCGAAGTACTTCATACATGAGAAGCGCAGCAGCAACAGATGCATTCAAAGAACTGACATGTCCGGCCATTGGCAGGCGGACGAGGAAATCGCACTTTTCTTTGATTAAACGCCCCATTCCCTTTCCTTCGCTCCCGATTACGAGTGCTAACGGCATATTCCCATCCATTTGGCGGTAGTCGTCTAATCCTGCGGCATCTGTGCCAACGATCCATACTCCGCTGTCCTTTAATTCATCAATCGTACGTGAAAGATTGGTCACCCTGGCTACCGGTACATGCTCAATAGCGCCTGTAGATGCTTTTGCCACCGTTGTGGTTAAGCCGACAGACCGGCGCTTCGGTATAATAATTCCGTGCGCTCCAGCTGCATCTGCAGTCCGCATAATTGATCCCAAATTATGAGGGTCTTCTATTTCATCCAATACGAGAAAAAACGGCTGTTCATTTTTTTCCGCAGCTTTTCGAAAAAGATCGTCAACATTTGCATAATCGTAAGCCGCCACTTGGGCAATAACTCCTTGATGATTGCCGGAAACCATCTGATCCAGTTTTTTTCTCGGGACATACTGGATAGTGATTCCTTGATCTTTTGCCAGGTCAATCACCTGCTGCGCTTGTCCTTTTCCTGTATTCTCCGCCATCCAGAGCTTGTATAGCGTCCGATTGGATTTTAACGTTTCAATGACTGCATTTTTACCAATCACATAATCATGCTGGGTGCTCATTGTGATTCCCCTCCCGTCGTTTTTATTCTTAGCGCCGCACCCACCAGTTCGTTCAGCCGGCTTTCTTTTTTTCCAAGAAACAAATATCCTATGACGGCTTCAAAAGCAGTGCTGTATCTGTAGGTTTGGACATCGGTGTTTTTCGGAATCGTACCGGATTTGGCATTCCTTCCTCTTCTGATTACTGCTTCTTCTTCTTCGGTAAAAAAGGATTGCTCCTGAAGATTGAACAGGATCCTTGCCTGGGATTTTGCCGACACGAGCTGACTGGAGCGTTTATGAAGCTCGTTTGGCTTGACGATTCCCAGCTTAAGCAGGTGATGCCTGACGTAAATTTCAAACACGGCATCACCTATATAAGCAAGCGCCAAACCATTTAACTGCTTGAAATCCTTTATTTCTTCCAATTCAAGCATATTCTTAATCTCCCCGTTTCCATCTGGTTCCCTGAGGAGTATCTTCTAAAATGATATTTAACTCTTTTAAGTGGTCACGAATCTCATCAGAAGTTTGAAAATCCCTGTTTTTACGGGCTTCAATTCTTTTTTGGATTAATTTTTCAATCTCTTCATCAACAATTTCATTCTCTTTCAGAGAAAAACCCAGGACGTTAGATTGCTCATCGAAAAGACGAATCATATGATCAATAACCTCTGTGCTCGTATGTTTTTCGTTTAAATAAAGATTGGCTTGTTTCGCAAGCTCAAACAGCACGGATATAGCATTTGCCGTATTGAAATCATCGTCCATCGCTTCTTCAAATTCCGCTCTCAACTGATTTGCGATTTCTATCCAGTGTTCATTGTCTGAAGTTAGGTTTGTGCTGCTGTTCTTTCTGTGCTGCAAATTTGCGTAAGAGGTTTTCAATCTTACAAAAGCATTTTTTGTGCTTTCCAACAAGTCAAGCGAGTAGTTAATCGGATGTCTGTAATGAACCGACAACATGAAAAATCGCAAAATTTGCGGATCGTGCTCTTTAATAATGTCATGAACAAGAATGAAATTCCCCAATGATTTGGACATTTTTTCATTGTCTATATTAATATATCCGTTGTGAAGCCAATAGTTAGCAAACTGCTTTCCTGTCATCGCTTCAGATTGGGCAATCTCATTTTCGTGATGCGGAAAGGTTAAGTCTTGGCCGCCGGCATGAATGTCAATGGTATCCCCTAAATATTTTCTCGCCATGGCCGAGCATTCAATATGCCAGCCGGGACGCCCTTCTCCCCATGGGCTCTCCCATGAGATTTCGCCTTCTTTCGCAGCTTTCCAGAGCACAAAATCAAGCGCGTCTTCTTTTTTATCGCCAACCTTAATTCTCGCTCCGGATCTCAGCTCGTCGATCGATTGATGTGAGAGCTTCCCGTATCCATCGAATGATCTCGTTTTGTAATATACGTCTCCGTTAGCTTCATACGCATATCCTTTATCAACCAACGCTTGGATGAAATCGATAATATTATCCATGTTTTCCGTGACGCGAGGATGCACATTTGCTTTTTTGCAGCCAAGCGCTTCTACATCGTCAAAATACGCCTTAATAAACCGCTCTGCAATCGCCGGAACGTCTTCACCTAAAGTATTCGCAGCCTTGATGAGCTTATCGTCCACATCTGTAAAATTTGAAACGAAATGAACATCATACCCTTTGTACTCCAAATACTTTCTGATAGTATCGTACACAATCGCAGGGCGCGCATTTCCTATATGAATATAATTATAAACAGTCGGACCGCAAACATACATTTTGACCTTGCCCTCTTCAAGGGGAACAAACTTTTCTTTTTGCCTGGATAACGTGTTATACAAATAGATTGTCATTTTCCTTCTTCCCTTTCTATTCGGCGAAGTTCTTCCTTCAATTCCTGAATTTGCTTTTCCAGCTCACGGAACTTGTCTGCTACAGGATCTCCTATATCTTGATGATTTAAATCCTTATCGACTTTTTTTCCGTTTCTCCTGACAACTCGGCCCGGAATGCCTACTACAGTTGAACAATCTGGTACATCGTGCAATACAACAGAGCCTGCACCGATTTTAGAACCCTTGCCGATCGTTATTGATCCTAGCACCTTTGCTCCAGTAGCGATGAGGGTGTCATCTTGGATAGTGGGATGCCTTTTTCCTTTTTCTTTTCCAGTGCCTCCAAGAGTCACACCTTGAAAAACCGTTACATTGTTCCCGATTTCACAAGTTTCTCCGATGACGACACCCATACCATGATCGATAAAAAACTTTCGCCCGATTTTCGCTCCGGGATGAATTTCAACCCCGGTAAAAAATCGGCTGAGTTGAGAAATAACGCGGGCAATAAAAAACATTCTTCGTTTAAAAAAGCCATGAGCGATCCTGTGGGCCCAAATCGCATGCAATCCTGAATAAGTCAAAATCACTTCAATACGGCTTCTGGCTGCTGGATCTTGTTCGAATATGACATCAATATCTTCTTTGAGAAGCTTTAAAAACACTTTGTTCCCCCATTCTCCCTTATCAAGCTCTTATCAATAGAAAAACGCCTCTGTCAATGACAGAGACGTTTATTACGCGGTTCCACTCTGTTTAGAAAGCAGCCGCACTGCTGCCTTCCCAACTCTCATCCTGTTAACGGTGGATCAGCCGCCTCTGAATACTTGAGTTTAACAATGGACTTTCTTCAAAGAACTTAAGGGTGCATTCCAAAGCTGGGCGCCTTGAGCCTCTTTCAGCCGGGGAAGCTCTCTCTGCAAAGGTCCTGGTTTTGTACTTTTCCCTCTCAACGCTTTTCGATTATATGTTGCTTATGCGATGCAGCACAGTATCTATGCCCAACAGCTCTATCGCTTGAGGCAATTCCGGACCATGGGTTTGACCCGTCGTTGCTACGCGGATCGGCATAAATAATTTTTTCCCTTTATGTCCGGTTTCTTTTTGTACTGCTTTGATTGCTGACTTAATATGATCGGCAGTGAATTCATCTAGCTGCTTCAGCTTTTCTGAAAACACATTCATAACCTCGGGAACTTGCTCTTCTTCCAATACTGTTCTCGCATCAAGATTATACTCGATTTCTTTCTTGAAAAACAACTCTGTTAACTCAACAATTTCAGCTCCGAAGCTCAATTGCTCTTGATATAGTGAGATGAGTTTTTTCACCCATTCAAGTTCACCCTCATCAGGGGCTTCAGAAACCTTGCCCGCTTTTTTCAGATGCGGAAGAGTGAGCTCAACCAACTGATCGAGGTCAAGCTTTTTCAAATACTGATTATTAACCCATTTTAATTTATGCGCATCGAAGACTGCAGGTGATTTTGACAAACGGGAAGCATCAAATATTTCAATCAGCTGCTCCTTAGTAAACAGTTCTTCTTCCCCAACAGGAGACCAGCCAAGCAAACTAATGAAATTAAAGAGCGCTTCAGGAAGATAGCCCAATTCTTCGTATTGTTCGATAAACTGAATAATGGACTCGTCACGCTTGCTTAACTTTTTGCGGTCTTGATTGACAATTAACGTCATATGGCCAAACGTTGGGACATCCCAATTAAACGCTTGATAGATCATGATCTGCTTTGGTGTGTTGGAGATGTGGTCTTCTCCCCTTAACACATGGGAAATCTTCATCAAGTGGTCATCAACCGCCACAGCAAAATTATAGGTTGGCGTGCCGTCTTTTTTTACAATGACAAAATCGCCGATGCCATCTGTCTCAAATGAAATATCTTTTTTCACTATATCATCAAAACGAATGACCTCGCCCTTTGGAACCCTGAAGCGGATGCTCGGTTTTCTGCCTTCCGCTTCAAACTGCTGCTGTTCTTCAGGTGTCAGATTCGCATGCTTTCCTGAATAACGGGGCATTTCGCCGCGGGCAATTTGTTCTTCGCGCTCTTTTTCAAGCTCTTCTTCTGTACAGTAGCATTTATAAGCCAAATTTCTATTTAAAAGCTCTTCGTAATATTCTTTGTAAATGTCATTTCTTTCAGACTGGCGGTACGGACCGTATGATCCGCCGATATCTATACTCTCATCCCAATCGATTCCCAGCCATTTCAAATAATTCAGCTGGCTTTCTTCTCCGCCTGCGATATTTCGCTTTTGATCTGTATCTTCAATGCGAATGATAAATTTTCCGCCTTGACTGCGTGCAAATAAATAATTAAATAATGCCGTTCTCGCATTTCCGATATGTAAATGTCCTGTCGGGCTTGGAGCATATCGGACTCTTACTTCGCTTCCCATTTGTCGACTTCCTTTCGTTCCATCTTGTTTTAGTTTACCACCAAACGACAGTCTCTTCAAAATGGCAAGGATTATCCTTTTTGCAAAAGAATGACTGCCTGAGAAGCAATCCCTTCTTCTCTTCCGGTAAATCCAAGCTTTTCCGTTGTCGTTGCTTTTACGTTCACCTGCTCTAGATCCGCTTCCAGCGCTTCGGCAATACGTTCTTTGATTGCCGGAATATATGGTGCCATCTTCGGTTTTTGCGCAATAATAGTGCAATCAAGATTTCCCAGAATATAACCCTTTTCTTTTACAATAGCCCATACGTGTTGTAAAAGCTTGAAAGAATCTGCGTCTTTAAAATCCGGATCTGTGTCGGGGAAGTGCCTGCCGATATCTCCTTCCCCTACAGCGCCGAGACATGCATCAGCAATCGTATGCAAGAGCACATCAGCATCGGAGTGCCCAAGAAGCCCTTTTTCATAAGGAATCGTGACTCCTCCGATAATCAAAGGCCGATTTTCCACCATCTGATGAACATCAAAACCTTGTCCAATTTTAAACATTTACATTCCCGCCTTCAGCTTCGATTATTGCTTTAGCTACCAGTAAATCATCTGGTGTAGTCAATTTAATATTAGTATAGCTTCCTTCTATGACGGAAACCTTTATTCCGATCTTTTCTGCCAGGCTTGCATCATCTGTTGCGATCCAGCCTTCTTTTTCTGCACGGCGGTGGGCTTCCTTAATGAGGGAAAGACGAAAAGCCTGCGGGGTTTGCACCGCCCACAAGCTTGCTCGATCGATTGTCTCTATCACCGTATGGTCTTTTACCCGTTTTATCGTATCCTTTACAGGAACAGCAACGACCGCAGCTCCTGAGCCGGCTGCCTCTTTGATCAGGCGATTGATTTGAGTATGGGTAATAAAAGGTCTTGCCCCGTCATGAATGAGTACCATGTCGATATGATTAACGGCTTTTAACCCTTCATATACACTTTGCTGCCGTTCAGTACCGCCATCAACCATATGAATGGGGGTGGAAAATAATTCTTTATCCAAAACCTCCCGAAACAATGGACGATCCTCTTTGCTGACGGCAAGAATGATTTGCCGGCAATTCGGATGTTCGTCAAACACTCTCAACGTGTGTGCAATGACCGGACTGCCCATGATATCGATAAACTGCTTGTTCCGGCCGGCTTTCATTCGTTTTCCTTGCCCTGCAGCAGGTACTACTACGACAAAATCCATTTTTTTCTCCCTTATAATGCCTTCTCCAAAAGCTTGGGCTTCGCAAATATCATGCGGCCCGCAGCCGTTTGCAATACACTGGTAACGAGCACATCAATATGCTTGCCAATGTAATTGCGTCCTTCTTCGACAACAATCATCGTGCCGTCATCCAGATAAGCGATTCCCTGATTGTGTTCTTTCCCGTCTTTAATGACTTGAACCTTCATTTCTTCTCCTGGCAATACAACCGGTTTCACTGCATTAGCCAAGTCATTAATATTCAAAACGGCTACTTTTTGAAGCTCGCATACTTTATTTAAATTAAAATCATTTGTCACAACCACACCGGACGTTAACTTCGCAAGTTTCACAAGCTTGCTGTCCACTTCATGGACATCTTCAAAATCTCCTTCATAGATCTCGACTTTAATGTCCAGTTCTTTTTGAATTCGATTCAGAATATCAAGCCCTCTGCGTCCTCTGTTTCGTTTCAACACATCTGAAGAATCAGCAATATGCTGAAGCTCTTCCAAAACAAACTGAGGAATAACGATAACGCCTTCGAGAAACCCGGTTTGGCAAATATCCGCAATTCTCCCATCAATAATAACACTTGTGTCTAAAATTTTCAGCCTTTTATTTTTTTCCTCAGCTTCCTCTTCATTCAGTAATTTCTTTTTCCCTGATTTGGGAAGCGTAAAAAGATTTGTAAGCTCCTCTTTTTTTCTAAACCCTACTCGGAAGCCCAAATATCCTAAGAAAAAAGCCAGGAAAATTGGAATAATAATACTGAATATCTGGTATGGAATGTAGCGCAGCGGGATAACGTTTACAATAAGATAAGCAATTATGAGTCCAAATACTAAACCTAGTCCGCCAGATAATAAATCCGAAACATGGGCTTTTAAAAGGGATTCCTCAATCCACTTCATCCAATTGACGATATAATCCAAACACCATACACTGATTAGGAAAAATAGAATTGCACCTATAACTGCTGATGAATAAACATTTGTTATTAAAGGTATGTCCTGAATGTTGATTAAATTAAATATTCCTGGAATAAGGAAAATACCGACAACGCCACCAAGAATAATAAAAAACGCTTGAATGATTCTCTTTAACATACCTTCACCTCCTTTAAATTGTAGCCATTTTGTAATAGCAAAAGTACAACTATTATACCCATGTACTTGGCCTTCTAATCTGACAAAAGGAAACTTTTTCGTTATAACTGACGATCAATATAATATTTCTCTTGCAGACGCTTTAAGCCTTTGCTGATCTTTCTTGCCCTGACTTCTCCAATTCCTTCCACTTCATCAAGATCTTCCACATCCGCTTCTAAGATCCGCTGTAAATCGCCAAATTCATCAACTGTATTTTCAATAATCAACATTGGCAGCCGCGGAATTTTATGAAGGAGCCTATACCCTCTCGGCGAAATAAAAGCTTCTAAATTCATTGAGGACGTGTACCCCAGCAATTTATATAAAACCGTATCATCCAACAGCTCGATGCTTGACATATCTTGAAGCTGCTTTAAAAGAACGTACGGATCATCAATAACTTCCTTGGAATAATCCTTTAAGAAGAGTGCTGCTTCCTGCTCCATATCCGTAATTAGTTCTCCTACTTGAAGTTTAATCAAATTCCCCTCTGTTCCCAGCTCACTAATGTACATATTAATCTCATTTTTGATTCTAAGCACCATTTCATAGTGATGCAGCACAGAAAGTATATCTTTGAACGTGACCAGCTCTTCAAACTCAAGAGCGCTGAGATTGGCAATTGCTTTATCAAGTATCGATTTATATTTTTCAAGCGTTTGTATCGCTTGATTGGCTTTAGTCAAAATAAATCCAATATCCTTTAATGTATACCTTAAGTTTCCGTGGTAAAGAGTAATAACATTCCGCCTTTCGGAAATCGCTATGACAAGAGCGCCAGTTTGCTTTGCTACCCGCTCCGCCGTCCGATGCCTCATGCCGGTTTCCGAAGAAGAGATCGTCGCATCAGGCATGAGTTGGGTATTGGCATAAAGAATTTTCTGGCCTGAATCGCTTAATATGATCGCTCCATCCATCTTTGCCAGTTCATACAAATGAGCTGGAGAGAATGCGGAATTAATGTGAAATCCTCCATCTACTACTCCTTTGATTTTATCGTTATACCCTACGACAATCAGGCCTCCGGTATTCGCCCGCAGTACATTTTCAATACCCGTTCGCAAAGGCGTTCCTGGTGCGACAAACTGCAATATTTCTTGTAAATTTAGTTTTGGAGTTTTTTTATCCATCTATCATGTTCCCCCTAAAGATGTACGAAGTGCTTCTGATACGTTCCCCACACCGATGACATCCACACCAGCTGGCTTTGTCCAGCCTTCCATATTAGCCGAAGGTATAATCATTCGCTTAAAGCCAAGCTTGGCTGCCTCTTGCACGCGTTGTTCAATTCTGGACACCCTTCTCACCTCTCCTGTCAGTCCAACCTCTCCAATAAAGCAATCGGCAGGGCCCGGCGGCATGTCTCGAAAGCTGGAAGCGATACTGACAGCAACGGCTAAATCAATGGCGGGTTCATCCAGTTTTATTCCTCCTGCTACTTTTAAGTATGCATCTTGATTTTGAAGCAGAAGCCCGACTCTTTTTTCTAACACGGCCATGAGGAGAGACACTCGATTATGATCAATTCCCGTTGCCATTCTGCGCGGATTTCCAAAGCTGGTAGGAGAAATCAGCGCCTGAATTTCGACCAATACCGGCCTTGTTCCTTCCATTGAGGCGACGACACTGGATCCAGCCACGCCAGCTGACCGTTCCTCCAGAAAAATTTCTGATGGATTTAACACTTCTGTCAGTCCTTCTTCTCTCATTTCAAAAATGCCCATTTCATTGGTTGAACCGAAGCGATTTTTCACTGCACGTAATATTCGGAATGTGTGATGCCGTTCACCTTCAAAATAAAGAACCGTATCTACCATATGCTCTAGTAATCTTGGGCCGGCAATCGACCCTTCTTTCGTCACATGGCCGACAATAAAAATCGGGATGCCTTTCGTTTTTGCAATTCTCATCAATTCTGCTGTACACTCTCTTACCTGTGAAACACTTCCCGGCGCAGAAGTGATTTCGCTTTGATAGACAGTTTGTATAGAATCTACAACAACAAACGAAGGATTCATCTCTTCTATAGCAGACGTAATATAATCCAAATCGGTTTCAGATAAAACATGCAATAATGGGTTATTTATTCCGAGCCTGTCTGCGCGAAGCTTTGTTTGCCGGACAGATTCTTCTCCAGATATGTACAATACGCTTTGCTTTAAATCCGAGAGTTGATTTGAAACTTGAAGCAGAAGCGTGGATTTGCCAATACCCGGATCCCCTCCTATAAGAACGAGTGAACCTTTTACAATACCGTTTCCCAGCACTCGGTTAAATTCTCCTAAATTGGTTTGCAGACGGGGTTCTTCACTAGTTTCTATATTCGTAATCGGGGATGGTTTTTGAACTTTTTGGTTTGAATGGGCAAAAGCAGTTCTTCTTCCGGGAGACTCTTTTTTTATCTTTTCTTCCACCATCGTATTCCAAGCAGAGCACCCGGGGCATTTCCCCATCCATTTCGGCGATTCATAGCCGCAGGACTGGCATAGGAAGATCGTTTTTGATTTTGTTTTTGCCATCTTGAATTTTTCCTCTCTCTTGAAGGTTCAAATGCCTATAAGTAAGAAAGCGAGGCATACTTTCACACTGTATGCCTCTGTCTCTTTCTATATTAATTCGTACGTGCTTTTGTTTTTACGACAAACTCTCCATCTTGAACGTCCAAAACGATATGCTGCCCTTTATCGATTTGCCCTCTTAGGAGCTCTTCAGACAAGCGGTCCTCAACATGCCTTTGGATTGCTCTTCTAAGCGGCCTTGCGCCATACTCAAGATCTACGCCTTCTTCAGCCACTTTTTCAATTGCAGCCGGCGTTAATTCGATAGAAAGATCCTGTTCTTTCAGGCGGCTCGTAAGCTGTTCTGACATAAGAGTCACGATTTCTTTCAAATGCTTTTTCTCCAACGAATGGAAGACGATGATTTCATCAATCCGGTTGATGAACTCCGGACGGAATGCCCGTTTTAATTCTCCCATGACTTTGTCTTTCATATCTTTGTAGTCGCGGTTTTCATCCTGTACATTGAAACCAACGTATTTGTTGCGTTTTAGCTCGCTTGCTCCAACGTTTGACGTCATGATTAAGATGGTATTGCGAAAATCGACTGTACGTCCTTTTGAATCAGTCAGCCTTCCATCTTCAAGCACTTGGAGCAAGATATTAAATACATCAGGGTGAGCTTTTTCAATTTCGTCAAGAAGTACGACGGAATACGGTTTTCTTCTTACTTTTTCCGTAAGCTGTCCGCCTTCATCGTAGCCGACATATCCCGGAGGAGAGCCAACCAGACGTGAAGTCGAATGTTTTTCCATGTACTCTGACATATCAATGCGGATCATCGCTTCTTCATCGCCAAAAATTGATTCGGCAAGTGCTCTTGCAAGCTCCGTTTTTCCGACCCCTGTCGGCCCCAGGAAGATAAATGAACCGATCGGACGTTTAGGGTCCTTAAGGCCTGCCCTCGCCCGTCTAACGGCCTTTGCAACCGCCGTAACGGCCTCGTCCTGGCCAATAACGCGAGAGTGAAGAAGGTTTTCCATATTTAATAATTTATCGGTCTCTGTTTGCGCAATTTTTGATACAGGCACTCCTGTCCAACTTGCGACGACAAGGGCGATGTCCTCAACAGCGACTTCGGAATTTTCCTGGCCTTGTTTTTCTTTCCAATTTTTCTTCGTTTCTTCAACCTGTTCTCTCAGACGCTGTTCAGTGTCACGGAGAGAAGCGGCTTTCTCAAATTCCTGGCTTTGAACCGCTGCGTCTTTTTCTTTGCGAACCTCGTCAAGCTTTTGTTCAAGCTCCTTCAAGTTCGGAGGAGTCGTAAATGAACGCAGTCTTACTTTTGATCCTGCTTCATCAATTAAGTCGATCGCTTTATCTGGAAGGAAACGATCAGAAATATATCTGTCAGAAAGCTTAACCGCCGCTTCAATGGCATCATCAGTTATTGATACGCGATGGTGAGCTTCATAGCGGTCACGAAGGCCTCTTAAAATTAAGATGCTTTCTTCCACAGATGGCTCATCAACTTGGATTGGCTGGAAACGTCTTTCGAGCGCCGCATCCTTTTCAATATATTTACGATATTCATCCAGTGTAGTCGCTCCGATACATTGCAATTCACCACGTGCAAGAGACGGTTTTAAAATATTTGAGGCATCAATGGCACCTTCTGCTCCACCAGCACCGATTAACGTATGAAGCTCATCGATGAATAGAATGATGTTGCCCGCCTGGCGAATTTCATCCATGACTTTCTTTAAGCGGTCTTCAAATTCACCACGGTATTTAGTTCCGGCAACGACCGTTCCCATATCCAGTGTCATTACTCGTTTATCACGAAGGATTTCCGGAACTTCATTATTTATGATCTGCTGGGCTAACCCTTCAGCGATTGCGGTTTTACCTACCCCTGGCTCCCCTATTAACACAGGATTGTTTTTCGTTCTGCGGCTAAGCACTTCGATCACGCGCTGGATTTCTTTACTGCGGCCTATCACAGGATCCAGGCTGTCTTCTCTGGCGATTGCCGTCAAATCTCTGGCAAGGCTGTCGAGAGTAGGCGTATTTGCATTGCTGTTCGTTCCAGCTCCGCCAGTTCCGGTTTCATTACTGCCGAGCAGCTGAAGCACCTGCTGCCTTGCTTTATTTAAGCTGACACCAAGATTATTTAATACCCTGGCAGCCACGCCCTCGCCTTCCCTGATGAGGCCAAGCAAAATATGCTCAGTTCCAACATAGGAATGGCCAAGCTTTCTCGCCTCATCCATTGAAAGCTCGATCACCTTTTTTGCTCTCGGCGTATAATGGATCGTCTGCGAAATTTCTTGTCCGCGTCCGATTAATCCTTCTACTTCTTTTTGAATTTTTTCAGAGCCAAGCCCTAATGCCTGCAAGGCTTTTGCTGCAATACCTTCCCCTTCTCGTACAAGGCCGAGCAAGATATGTTCTGTTCCTATATTATTATGGCCAAGGCGAAGAGCTTCTTCCTGTGCAAGAGCTAAAACCTTTTGAGCACGTTCAGTAAATCGTCCAAACATCATATTGATTCATCCTCCTGTCGTTTCGGGCTTGCTTCGAGCTTCAGGCGTTCCCTGATTAACGCCGCCCTCCGAATATCTCTCTCGTCTGGTTTCAATGCACCTCCAGCATACTGCTGCAAGAAACCAGGCTGTGTTAAAATCATGAGTTCATTTAAAATACTGCTTGATATTCCATTTATTATACCTAAGTCTATACCTAATCTCACGTCGGAAAGGCATCTGGCTGTTTCTTTTGACTCGATCATCCTGCAGTTTGATAACACTCCATATGCCCGATAGACTCTGTCTTCCAATTGAATTTTTGAAGTCTGATAAAGAGCATTTCTTGCCGATCTCTCTTCTTCAATAAGTTGAGCAACCACACTCTTCAGATCTTCAACGATGTCTTCCTCGGATTTCCCTAAAGTAATTTGATTTGAAATTTGAAAGATATTACCTAAAGCTTCGCTGCCTTCTCCATAAATTCCTCTAACAACAAGCCCCAATTGGTTAATTGCAGGAATAATTCGATTGATTTGCCTAGTTAGAACAAGTGCAGGCAAATGCATCATGACTGAAGCCCTAAGCCCTGTCCCTACATTTGTAGGACAGCTGGTCAAGTATCCTCTTTGCTCAGAAAACGCATAGTCGACCTTTTCTTCTATCCAATCATCGACAAGGTTGGCTGCATTCAACGCATTTGCAAGCTGGAAGCCGGGGAATAGGCATTGGATTCGAATGTGATCCTCTTCATTCAGCATGACACTAACCTCTTCATTTTCAGAAAGGAGGCATCCGCCAAACGGAGACTCCGTTAAATGCGGGCTGATCAGATGCTTTTCCACGAGAACCCTTTTTTCTAACGGCTGGGCATCGTCCATTTTTACTAAGAGAAACCTGCCTATCTCTTGTAAATGCTGATCAGTAAACTGTTTTTCAAATAGGTCTAGAATGCGTTTTGCTTCCTCATTTGAAAATTGAGAAGGATATCGGGTGCTTTCAAGATTACGGGCAAGGCGCACCCGGCTGCTAAGCACAATGTCATTGTCTGGACCATTTTGGCTCATCCAATTGCTAAGGGCATTTTGAATAAAATGCTTTAACGACATTTGTTCTATTCCTCCTCCCTCTTCTCAGATAATTGTTGCTCAAGAAGACGAACACGGTCTCTAATCGTTGCGGCTTCCTCAAATTCCTCTTGTTGGATCGCATCGATTAACTCTTTTTTCAACGTTTCTAATTCTCTTCGTAAATGGAGGTTTCCACCGATTCGTTTAGGTATTTTACCGCTGTGAACTGTATTGCCGCCATGAACCTTACGGAGAATAGGGGTAATGTAGGAGTGGAATGTTTTATAGCATTCTGCACACCCAAAACGGCCGGTTTTTCTAAATTGCTGCATGGTCATGTGGCACTTATTGCAGTGAACTGAGTCAGGTTGATTAAATACTTGATTTGTGCTTGAAATGGCTGAATCGAAATTTAGAAGCCCCGACAACAAATTGTGAATGGTGAAGCCCCCGTTTCCATCCATAGCATATGACTCGCTGCTTTCCTTTGCACATTGTTCACAGATATGCATTTCCTTTTTCTCGCCATTAAGTACTTTAGTAAAATGAAAAGTGGCAGGTCTTTTTTTACATTCTTGACAAATCAATTGTTTCACCTGCTTTTATTTGAATTTTAATGAGGTGAGCATTGCTTTCATCATTCTGGCTCTCAATTCATCTCGTACAGGTAAATCTATATAGATTACCGAGCGATCCATTACACTCACCATCATTTTCGCTTCTCTTTCAGTTATGACACCATTTTCAACCAATCGAATAATAATGCCGTCAGAAGCCGCTTGGGAGAGATGGGAATTGATTTGAGAAATAATGGCATCAAGCAGTTCGATTTCATCACTTGCTTTAATTTTATAAATTCTGATGTATCCGCCGCCGCCTCTCTTACTCTCTACAATGTACCCTCTTTCACTCGTAAATCTTGTATTGATGACATAGTTGATCTGGGAAGGCACGCACTGAAACTTATCTGCAATTTCACTGCGCTTTATTTCCAACAGCTCTTTGCCGTTCGTATCTAACACTTGCTTCAGATACTTTTCAATAATGTCAGATATATTATTTCCCACTCAACCCCCTCCTTCATTGACTTTGACTATATTTGACTTTAATCTTACTATAAAATGTTTCACGAAATTTTTCAACTTTCTCGCTTGTTCTTTTATATTATTTCCACTTTTAATTTGTGTAAAACATTAAGTAAGGTCTATTATATTTTAGTTTCTTATTTTTAGATAAGTTTTTATAGAACGTTCCATAAGAAGTATTTAACCTAATGCATTGCTGATTTATTAGGTACTCCAATCCCAGATATTAAAGTCATTGTCCCCCATAGTTTCGTTGTTTTCTCAGGCTTGAACGGGGCAATATTTAATTTTGTACTTATTTATTTTGGAAATTAAAAAGCAGAGGAATTTTTTCAGTCCTTCTGAAAATGGGAAGGTCATCAGATTTATCAACTTAGGTTACCCAGACTTTGCAGCTCCGAAAGAACCTAAGAAAACAAGTATATGAAATCGATTTGCTGTTAGCTTGAGGGGGGAAGGGATTATATTTCTTGAAGCGTTAAAATATATCCGACCATTGTAGGAATATATCCGTCTTTGGCTAAAAAGCTTCCGAAAACAAAAAAAGACCAGCTTGGATAAGCTGATCCTTTTTCTATCATGTGCTTGGCGGCGTCCTACTCTCACAGGGGGAATCCCCCAACTACCATCGGCGCTGAAGAGCTTAACTTCCGTGTTCGGCATGGGAACGGGTGTGACCTCTTCGCCATCGCCACCAAACCATGGGTTACGGCTTCCGATGAACGGCGGACTTCGTTGTCATCTTCGTTCAGTCGCATCCTCACGTACTTAAGTACGCTCCGGTGCTCCTTCACTCGATTCCTAGAATTCCTTGTTCCTCGGGAACCCTCTTGGGTTCGATAAGTGAACCGTAAGAGAGATGTATTCTCTCAAAACTGGATAACGTGGGGAGTATATGACATTCAATTAAACTAGGTTAAGTCCTCGATCGATTAGTATCTGTCAGCTCCATGTGTCACCACACGTCCACCTCAGACCTATCTACCTGATCATCTTTCAGGGATCTTACTTCCATAGGGAATGGGAAATCTCATCTTGAGGGGGGCTTCATGCTTAGATGCTTTCAGCACTTATCCCGTCCGCACATAGCTACCCAGCGATGCCCTTGGCAGAACAACTGGTACACCAGCGGTGCGTCCATCCCGGTCCTCTCGTACTAAGGACAGCTCCTCTCAAATTTCCTGCGCCCACGACGGATAGGGACCGAACTGTCTCACGACGTTCTGAACCCAGCTCGCGTACCGCTTTAATGGGCGAACAGCCCAACCCTTGGGACCGACTACAGCCCCAGGATGCGATGAGCCGACATCGAGGTGCCAAACCTCCCCGTCGATGTGGACTCTTGGGGGAGATAAGCCTGTTATCCCCGGGGTAGCTTTTATCCGTTGAGCGATGGCCCTTCCATGCGGAACCACCGGATCACTAAGCCCGACTTTCGTCCCTGCTCGACTTGTAGGTCTCGCAGTCAAGCTCCCTTGTGCCTTTACACTCTGCGAATGATTTCCAACCATTCTGAGGGAACCTTTGGGCGCCTCCGTTACATTTTAGGAGGCGACCGCCCCAGTCAAACTGCCCACCTGACACTGTCTCCCCGCCCGATAAGGGCGGCGGGTTAGAAGGTCAATACAGCCAGGGTAGTATCCCACCGATGCCTCCACCGAAGCTGGCGCTCCGGTTTCAAAGGCTCCTACCTATCCTGTACAAGCTGTACCAACATTCAATATCAGGCTGCAGTAAAGCTCCACGGGGTCTTTCCGTCCTGTCGCGGGTAACCTGCATCTTCACAGGTACTATAATTTCACCGAGTCTCTCGTTGAGACAGTGCCCAGATCGTTGCGCCTTTCGTGCGGGTCGGAACTTACCCGACAAGGAATTTCGCTACCTTAGGACCGTTATAGTTACGGCCGCCGTTTACTGGGGCTTCAGTTCGCACCTTCGCTTACGCTAAGCGCTCCCCTTAACCTTCCAGCACCGGGCAGGCGTCAGCCCCTATACTTCGCCTTGCGGCTTCGCAGAGACCTGTGTTTTTGCTAAACAGTCGCCTGGGCCTATTCACTGCGGCTTCTCGGGGCTATTCACCCTAAGAAGCACCCCTTCTCCCGAAGTTACGGGGTCATTTTGCCGAGTTCCTTAACGAGAGTTCTCTCGATCACCTTAGGATTCTCTCCTCGCCTACCTGTGTCGGTTTGCGGTACGGGCACCATTTTCCTCGCTAGAGGCTTTTCTTGGCAGTGTGGAATCAGGAACTTCGCTACTAAAATTTCACTCGCCATCACAGCTCAGCCTAATAAGGAAACGGATTTACCTATCTCCTTAGCCTAACTGCTTGGACGCGGATATCCAACACCGCGCTTACCCTATCCTCCTGCGTCCCCCCATTGCTCAAACGGAAAGGAGGTGGTACAGGAATATCAACCTGTTGTCCATCGCCTACGCCTTTCGGCCTCGGCTTAGGTCCCGACTAACCCTGAGCGGACGAGCCTTCCTCAGGAAACCTTAGGCATTCGGTGGAGGGGATTCTCACCCCTCTTTCGCTACTCATACCGGCATTCTCACTTCTAAGCGCTCCACCAGTCCTTCCGGTCTGGCTTCACAGCCCTTAGAACGCTCTCCTACCACTGTTCGAAGAACAGTCCGCAGCTTCGGTGATACGTTTAGCCCCGGTACATTTTCGGCGCAGAGTCACTCGACCAGTGAGCTATTACGCACTCTTTAAATGGTGGCTGCTTCTAAGCCAACATCCTGGTTGTCTGAGCAACTCCACATCCTTTTCCACTTAACGTATACTTTGGGACCTTAGCTGGCGGTCTGGGCTGTTTCCCTTTCGACTACGGATCTTATCACTCGCAGTCTGACTCCCAAGGATAAGTATTTGGCATTCGGAGTTTGACTGAATTCGGTAACCCGGTAGGGGCCCCTCGTCCAATCAGTGCTCTACCTCCAATACTCTTACCTTGAGGCTAGCCCTAAAGCTATTTCGGAGAGAACCAGCTATCTCCAGGTTCGATTGGCATTTCACCCCTACCCACACCTCATCCCCGCACTTTTCAACGTGCGTGGGTTCGGGCCTCCATTCAGTGTTACCTGAACTTCACCCTGGACATGGGTAGATCACCTGGTTTCGGGTCTACGACCACGTACTCATGCGCCCTATTCAGACTCGCTTTCGCTGCGGCTCCGTCTCTTCAACTTAACCTTGCACGGGATCGTAACTCGCCGGTTCATTCTACAAAAGGCACGCCATCACCCGTTAACGGGCTCTGACTACTTGTAGGCACACGGTTTCAGGATCTCTTTCACTCCCCTTCCGGGGTGCTTTTCACCTTTCCCTCACGGTACTGGTTCACTATCGGTCACTAGGGAGTATTTAGCCTTGGGAGATGGTCCTCCCGGATTCCGACGGGATTCCTCGTGTCCCGCCGTACTCAGGATCCACTTGGGAGGGAACGGACTTTCAACTACAGGGTTGTTACCTTCTTTGACGGGCCTTTCCAGACCTCTTCATCTACCCCGTTCCTTTGTAACTCCATATCAAGTGTCCTACAACCCCAAGAGGCAAGCCTCTTGGTTTGGGCTAATCCCGTTTCGCTCGCCGCTACTTAGGGAATCGCGTTTGCTTTCTCTTCCTCCGGGTACTTAGATGTTTCAGTTCCCCGGGTCTGCCTTCTTATCTCTATGAATTCAAGATAAGATTCTGTTCCATTACGAACAGAGGGTTTCCCCATTCGGAAATCTCCGGATCAAAGCTTGCTTACAGCTCCCCGAAGCATATCGGTGTTCGTTCCGTCCTTCATCGGCTCCTAGTGCCAAGGCATCCACCGTGCGCCCTTTCTAACTTAACCGTTAGATCGAACTTACTACAAAAAAATCAATGTGAATGTCTTACTCTTTCGTTATCCAGTTTTCAAAGAACATCATCTTCATTTGAAGGAATGATCCTTCAAAACTAAACAAGATCGTACGTACCTGTCCCGAGGAAGCTCTCGGGAGAGCTCCCTCGTTTCCGTTCATTATCCTTAGAAAGGAGGTGATCCAGCCGCACCTTCCGATACGGCTACCTTGTTACGACTTCACCCCAATCATCTGCCCCACCTTCGGCGGCTGGCTCCAAATGGTTACCTCACCGACTTCGGGTGTTGCAAACTCTCGTGGTGTGACGGGCGGTGTGTACAAGGCCCGGGAACGTATTCACCGCGGCATGCTGATCCGCGATTACTAGCGATTCCAGCTTCATGCAGGCGAGTTGCAGCCTGCAATCCGAACTGAGAACAGATTTGTGGGATTGGCTAAACCTTGCGGTCTCGCAGCCCTTTGTTCTGCCCATTGTAGCACGTGTGTAGCCCAGGTCATAAGGGGCATGATGATTTGACGTCATCCCCACCTTCCTCCGGTTTGTCACCGGCAGTCACCTTAGAGTGCCCAACTGAATGCTGGCAACTAAGATCAAGGGTTGCGCTCGTTGCGGGACTTAACCCAACATCTCACGACACGAGCTGACGACAACCATGCACCACCTGTCACTCTGTCCCCGAAGGGAAAGCCCTATCTCTAGGGTGGTCAGAGGATGTCAAGACCTGGTAAGGTTCTTCGCGTTGCTTCGAATTAAACCACATGCTCCACCGCTTGTGCGGGCCCCCGTCAATTCCTTTGAGTTTCAGTCTTGCGACCGTACTCCCCAGGCGGAGTGCTTAATGCGTTTGCTGCAGCACTAAAGGGCGGAAACCCTCTAACACTTAGCACTCATCGTTTACGGCGTGGACTACCAGGGTATCTAATCCTGTTCGCTCCCCACGCTTTCGCGCCTCAGCGTCAGTTACAGACCAGAGAGTCGCCTTCGCCACTGGTGTTCCTCCACATCTCTACGCATTTCACCGCTACACGTGGAATTCCACTCTCCTCTTCTGCACTCAAGTTCCCCAGTTTCCAATGACCCTCCCCGGTTGAGCCGGGGGCTTTCACATCAGACTTAAAGAACCGCCTGCGCGCGCTTTACGCCCAATAATTCCGGACAACGCTTGCCACCTACGTATTACCGCGGCTGCTGGCACGTAGTTAGCCGTGGCTTTCTGGTCAGGTACCGTCAAGGTACCGGCTTATTCAACCGGCACGTGTTCTTCCCTGACAACAGAGCTTTACGATCCGAAAACCTTCATCACTCACGCGGCGTTGCTCCGTCAGACTTTCGTCCATTGCGGAAGATTCCCTACTGCTGCCTCCCGTAGGAGTCTGGGCCGTGTCTCAGTCCCAGTGTGGCCGATCACCCTCTCAGGTCGGCTACGCATCGTTGCCTTGGTGAGCCGTTACCTCACCAACTAGCTAATGCGCCGCGGGTCCATCTGTAAGTGGTAGCACAAGTGCCACCTTTGATCACAAAACCATGCGGTTTCGTGACGCATCCGGTATTAGCCCCGGTTTCCCGGAGTTATCCCAATCTTACAGGCAGGTTACCCACGTGTTACTCACCCGTCCGCCGCTAACCTTTCGGAGGCAAGCCTCCAAAGGTCCGCTCGACTTGCATGTATTAGGCACGCCGCCAGCGTTCGTCCTGAGCCAGGATCAAACTCTCCAATAAAAAGTTTGACTGACTACGCATAGTCGCCTATGCGATTTTTTTAAAACAAAATCTAGAATTAACAGGTACGTTTGTCTTGTTTAGTTTTCAAAGATCATTATAATGGTGGAGCCTAGCGGGATCGAACCGCTGACCTCCTGCGTGCAAGGCAGGCGCTCTCCCAGCTGAGCTAAGGCCCCAAAGGAATGGTCGGGAAGACAGGATTCGAACCTGCGACCCCTTGGTCCCAAACCAAGTGCTCTACCAAGCTGAGCTACTTCCCGTTTTCATAATAGTATGGCGCGCCCGAGAGGAGTCGAACCCCTAACCTTTTGATCCGTAGTCAAACGCTCTATCCAATTGAGCTACGGGCGCGTGATCGTATGCCGAGAGCCGGACTTGAACCGGCACGGTAGTCACCTACCGCAGGATTTTAAGTCCTGTGTGTCTGCCAATTCCACCATCCCGGCAAGCAGCAGTTAAGCGGAAGACGGGATTCGAACCCGCGACCCCCACCTTGGCAAGGTGATGTTCTACCACTGAACTACTTCCGCAAAAATCATGCGGGTGAAGGGACTCGAACCCCCACGTCAAAGACACTAGATCCTAAGTCTAGCGCGTCTGCCAATTCCGCCACACCCGCATAGCAGTGGTGAGCCATGAAGGACTCGAACCTTCGACCCTCTGATTAAAAGTCAGATGCTCTACCGACTGAGCTAATGGCTCTTGATTTAAACACAAGAAAAACAATATTTACATTATCAAAACAACTTTACAATAGTAACACATAGAAGTGGTGCCGGCAAGAGGACTTGAACCCCCAACCTACTGATTACAAGTCAGTTGCTCTACCAATTGAGCTACACCGGCATACAGGTTTCATATGTAAAATCATAAATATGGTGGAGGATGACGGGCTCGAACCGCCGACCCTCTGCTTGTAAGGCAGATGCTCTCCCAGCTGAGCTAATCCTCCTAAAAAAGCATTTTAAAGTTATAAACTAGATGCTTTTGTTGCACTTACGTGCAATTAGCTTGGCGGCGTCCTACTCTCACAGGGGGAATCCCCCAACTACCATCGGCGCTGAAGAGCTTAACTTCCGTGTTCGGCATGGGAACGGGTGTGACCTCTTCGCCATCGCCACCAAACCATGGGTTACGGCTTCCGATGAACGGCGGACTTCGTTGTCATCTTCGTTCAGTCGCATCCTCACGTACTTAAGTACGCTCCGGTGCTCCTTCACTCGATTCCTAGAATTCCTTGTTCCTCGGGAACCCTCTTGGGTTCGATAAGTGAACCGTAAGAGAGATATGTTCTCTCAAAACTGGATAACGTGGGGAGTATATGACATTCAATTAAACTAGGTTAAGTCCTCGATCGATTAGTATCTGTCAGCTCCATGTGTCACCACACGTCCACCTCAGACCTATCTACCTGATCATCTTTCAGGGATCTTACTTCCATAGGGAATGGGAAATCTCATCTTGAGGGGGGCTTCATGCTTAGATGCTTTCAGCACTTATCCCGTCCGCACATAGCTACCCAGCGATGCCCTTGGCAGAACAACTGGTACACCAGCGGTGCGTCCATCCCGGTCCTCTCGTACTAAGGACAGCTCCTCTCAAATTTCCTGCGCCCACGACGGATAGGGACCGAACTGTCTCACGACGTTCTGAACCCAGCTCGCGTACCGCTTTAATGGGCGAACAGCCCAACCCTTGGGACCGACTACAGCCCCAGGATGCGATGAGCCGACATCGAGGTGCCAAACCTCCCCGTCGATGTGGACTCTTGGGGGAGATAAGCCTGTTATCCCCGGGGTAGCTTTTATCCGTTGAGCGATGGCCCTTCCATGCGGAACCACCGGATCACTAAGCCCGACTTTCGTCCCTGCTCGACTTGTAGGTCTCGCAGTCAAGCTCCCTTGTGCCTTTACACTCTGCGAATGATTTCCAACCATTCTGAGGGAACCTTTGGGCGCCTCCGTTACATTTTAGGAGGCGACCGCCCCAGTCAAACTGCCCACCTGACACTGTCTCCCCGCCCGATAAGGGCGGCGGGTTAGAAGGTCAATACAGCCAGGGTAGTATCCCACCGATGCCTCCACCGAAGCTGGCGCTCCGGTTTCAAAGGCTCCTACCTATCCTGTACAAGCTGTACCAACATTCAATATCAGGCTGCAGTAAAGCTCCACGGGGTCTTTCCGTCCTGTCGCGGGTAACCTGCATCTTCACAGGTACTATAATTTCACCGAGTCTCTCGTTGAGACAGTGCCCAGATCGTTGCGCCTTTCGTGCGGGTCGGAACTTACCCGACAAGGAATTTCGCTACCTTAGGACCGTTATAGTTACGGCCGCCGTTTACTGGGGCTTCAGTTCGCACCTTCGCTTACGCTAAGCGCTCCCCTTAACCTTCCAGCACCGGGCAGGCGTCAGCCCCTATACTTCGCCTTGCGGCTTCGCAGAGACCTGTGTTTTTGCTAAACAGTCGCCTGGGCCTATTCACTGCGGCTTCTCGGGGCTATTCACCCTAAGAAGCACCCCTTCTCCCGAAGTTACGGGGTCATTTTGCCGAGTTCCTTAACGAGAGTTCTCTCGATCACCTTAGGATTCTCTCCTCGCCTACCTGTGTCGGTTTGCGGTACGGGCACCATTTTCCTCGCTAGAGGCTTTTCTTGGCAGTGTGGAATCAGGAACTTCGCTACTAAAATTTCACTCGCCATCACAGCTCAGCCTGATAAGGAAACGGATTTACCTATCTCCTTAGCCTAACTGCTTGGACGCGGATATCCAACACCGCGCTTACCCTATCCTCCTGCGTCCCCCCATTGCTCAAACGGAAAGGAGGTGGTACAGGAATATCAACCTGTTGTCCATCGCCTACGCCTTTCGGCCTCGGCTTAGGTCCCGACTAACCCTGAGCGGACGAGCCTTCCTCAGGAAACCTTAGGCATTCGGTGGAGGGGATTCTCACCCCTCTTTCGCTACTCATACCGGCATTCTCACTTCTAAGCGCTCCACCAGTCCTTCCGGTCTGGCTTCACAGCCCTTAGAACGCTCTCCTACCACTGTTCGAAGAACAGTCCGCAGCTTCGGTGATACGTTTAGCCCCGGTACATTTTCGGCGCAGAGTCACTCGACCAGTGAGCTATTACGCACTCTTTAAATGGTGGCTGCTTCTAAGCCAACATCCTGGTTGTCTGAGCAACTCCACATCCTTTTCCACTTAACGTATACTTTGGGACCTTAGCTGGCGGTCTGGGCTGTTTCCCTTTCGACTACGGATCTTATCACTCGCAGTCTGACTCCCAAGGATAAGTATTTGGCATTCGGAGTTTGACTGAATTCGGTAACCCGGTAGGGGCCCCTCGTCCAATCAGTGCTCTACCTCCAATACTCTTACCTTGAGGCTAGCCCTAAAGCTATTTCGGAGAGAACCAGCTATCTCCAGGTTCGATTGGCATTTCACCCCTACCCACACCTCATCCCCGCACTTTTCAACGTGCGTGGGTTCGGGCCTCCATTCAGTGTTACCTGAACTTCACCCTGGACATGGGTAGATCACCTGGTTTCGGGTCTACGACCACGTACTCATGCGCCCTATTCAGACTCGCTTTCGCTGCGGCTCCGTCTCTTCAACTTAACCTTGCACGGGATCGTAACTCGCCGGTTCATTCTACAAAAGGCACGCCATCACCCGTTAACGGGCTCTGACTACTTGTAGGCACACGGTTTCAGGATCTCTTTCACTCCCCTTCCGGGGTGCTTTTCACCTTTCCCTCACGGTACTGGTTCACTATCGGTCACTAGGGAGTATTTAGCCTTGGGAGATGGTCCTCCCGGATTCCGACGGGATTCCTCGTGTCCCGCCGTACTCAGGATCCACTTGGGAGGGAACGGACTTTCAACTACAGGGTTGTTACCTTCTTTGACGGGCCTTTCCAGACCTCTTCATCTACCCCGTTCCTTTGTAACTCCATATCAAGTGTCCTACAACCCCAAGAGGCAAGCCTCTTGGTTTGGGCTAATCCCGTTTCGCTCGCCGCTACTTAGGGAATCGCGTTTGCTTTCTCTTCCTCCGGGTACTTAGATGTTTCAGTTCCCCGGGTCTGCCTTCTTATCTCTATGAATTCAAGATAAGATTCTGTTCCATTACGAACAGAGGGTTTCCCCATTCGGAAATCTCCGGATCAAAGCTTGCTTACAGCTCCCCGAAGCATATCGGTGTTCGTTCCGTCCTTCATCGGCTCCTAGTGCCAAGGCATCCACCGTGCGCCCTTTCTAACTTAACCGTTAGATCGAACTTACTACAAAAAAATCAATGTGAATGTCTTACTCTTTCGTTATCCAGTTTTCAAAGAACATCATCTTCATTTGAAGGAATGATCCTTCAAAACTAAACAAGATCGTACGTACCTGTCCCGAGGAAGCTCTCGGGAGAGCTCCCTCGTTTCCGTTCATTATCCTTAGAAAGGAGGTGATCCAGCCGCACCTTCCGATACGGCTACCTTGTTACGACTTCACCCCAATCATCTGCCCCACCTTCGGCGGCTGGCTCCAAATGGTTACCTCACCGACTTCGGGTGTTGCAAACTCTCGTGGTGTGACGGGCGGTGTGTACAAGGCCCGGGAACGTATTCACCGCGGCATGCTGATCCGCGATTACTAGCGATTCCAGCTTCATGCAGGCGAGTTGCAGCCTGCAATCCGAACTGAGAACAGATTTGTGGGATTGGCTAAACCTTGCGGTCTCGCAGCCCTTTGTTCTGCCCATTGTAGCACGTGTGTAGCCCAGGTCATAAGGGGCATGATGATTTGACGTCATCCCCACCTTCCTCCGGTTTGTCACCGGCAGTCACCTTAGAGTGCCCAACTGAATGCTGGCAACTAAGATCAAGGGTTGCGCTCGTTGCGGGACTTAACCCAACATCTCACGACACGAGCTGACGACAACCATGCACCACCTGTCACTCTGTCCCCGAAGGGAAAGCCCTATCTCTAGGGTGATCAGAGGATGTCAAGACCTGGTAAGGTTCTTCGCGTTGCTTCGAATTAAACCACATGCTCCACCGCTTGTGCGGGCCCCCGTCAATTCCTTTGAGTTTCAGTCTTGCGACCGTACTCCCCAGGCGGAGTGCTTAATGCGTTTGCTGCAGCACTAAAGGGCGGAAACCCTCTAACACTTAGCACTCATCGTTTACGGCGTGGACTACCAGGGTATCTAATCCTGTTCGCTCCCCACGCTTTCGCGCCTCAGCGTCAGTTACAGACCAGAGAGTCGCCTTCGCCACTGGTGTTCCTCCACATCTCTACGCATTTCACCGCTACACGTGGAATTCCACTCTCCTCTTCTGCACTCAAGTTCCCCAGTTTCCAATGACCCTCCCCGGTTGAGCCGGGGGCTTTCACATCAGACTTAAAGAACCGCCTGCGCGCGCTTTACGCCCAATAATTCCGGACAACGCTTGCCACCTACGTATTACCGCGGCTGCTGGCACGTAGTTAGCCGTGGCTTTCTGGTCAGGTACCGTCAAGGTACCGGCTTATTCAACCGGCACGTGTTCTTCCCTGACAACAGAGCTTTACGATCCGAAAACCTTCATCACTCACGCGGCGTTGCTCCGTCAGACTTTCGTCCATTGCGGAAGATTCCCTACTGCTGCCTCCCGTAGGAGTCTGGGCCGTGTCTCAGTCCCAGTGTGGCCGATCACCCTCTCAGGTCGGCTACGCATCGTTGCCTTGGTGAGCCGTTACCTCACCAACTAGCTAATGCGCCGCGGGTCCATCTGTAAGTGGTAGCACAAGTGCCACCTTTGATCACAAAACCATGCGGTTTCGTGACGCATCCGGTATTAGCCCCGGTTTCCCGGAGTTATCCCGATCTTACAGGCAGGTTACCCACGTGTTACTCACCCGTCCGCCGCTAACCTTTCGGAGGCAAGCCTCCAAAGGTCCGCTCGACTTGCATGTATTAGGCACGCCGCCAGCGTTCGTCCTGAGCCAGGATCAAACTCTCCAATAAAAGTTTGACTGACTACGCATAGTCGCCTATGCGATTTTTTAAAACAAAATCTAGAATTAACAGGTACGTTTGTCTTGTTTAGTTTTCAAAGATCATTGTCTTAGAGCGACCCTATTATCATAACAAGAATCAAGATAATAAGTCAAGACTTTTTTTAAAAAGTTTTTTTGCTGTTGCCCTCTTTTTGCGGCAACGAATAATAATATACCACTCTATGAATGTTTGCGCAACACCTTTTTTATATTTTTTTAAAGAATTTAAGATAATTTTTTTCTTAGTATATTTCATCTTCTTATACAGGCCCCAAAAAAAGAAATAAACCACTGCAAGGCAGTGGTTTATTAAGCATCCTAGCGGTTATGCCTCATTTGAGGGAACAATAATACATCTCTTATAGATGGCGAATTCGTCAACAGCATGACGAGTCTGTCAATTCCAATGCCTAAACCGCCTGTTGGAGGCATTCCGTATTCCAATGCTTCAACGAAATCTTCATCCATTAAGTGAGCTTCATCATTTCCTTCTTCTCTTTCCTTCAGCTGAGCTTCGAATCTTTCTCTCTGGTCAATTGGGTCGTTCAACTCTGTAAATGCATTTGCATGTTCTCTGCCCACAATAAACAGCTCGAAACGATCAGTGAAGCGGGGATCTTCCGGGTTTTTCTTCGCTAAAGGCGAGATCTCTACCGGATGCCCATAAACAAAAGTAGGCTGAATAAGAGTTTCTTCTACTTTTTGCTCGAAAAATTCATTGATAATATGTCCGATACTCATAGAATTCGTGATTTCGATCCCATGTTCTTTTGCTAATTCTCTTGCTTCATCTAGAGACATTTCTTGTCTAAAGTCTACGCCCGTTGCTTCTTTTACAGCGTCAGCCATATGAATTCTTTTCCACTCAGGCTTTAAATCCACCTCATAGTCTCCATATTGAACTGTAGTAGATCCAGTAACCTCTTTTGCTACATGGGCAATCACATTCTCGGTAAGAGCCATTATATCTTTGTAATCAGCATATGCTTCATATAATTCAATCATCGTAAACTCCGGGTTGTGACGGGTAGACACTCCTTCGTTACGGAATACGCGCCCGATCTCGTACACTTTCTCAAGGCCGCCGACGATCAAACGTTTCAGATGAAGCTCGATGGCAATACGCATGTATAAGGGCATATCTAATGCATTATGATGGGTAACGAAAGGTCTCGCGGATGCACCTCCCGGGATGCTGTGCATCGTAGGCGTTTCAACCTCCAAATATCCGTGGTCATCTAAGTATCTTCTCATCGATTGAATGATTTTGCTTCTTGCAATAAAGGTTTGTTTGCTGTCAGGATTTACGATTAAATCCAAATAGCGTTGGCGATAGCGCTGCTCAACATCTTTTAAACCGTGGTATTTATCGGGAAGCGGACGCAATGCTTTTGTCAGCAATGCAAATGAGTCTGCCCTCACCGAAAGTTCTCCTACGTTTGTTTTAAACACTTTACCGGAGACTCCAATGATATCTCCTAAATCAGCTGTTTTAAAAATTTCATAAGCTTCTTCGCCGACACTGTCTTTTCTTACATAGATTTGAATCTGGCCTGCTAAATCCTGAATATGGGCAAATCCGGCTTTCCCTTTGCCTCTTTTTGTCATCATGCGTCCCGCAATGGTAACTTGAATTGCTTTTTCTTCCAGCTCTTCTTTTGTCAGTTCTTGATATGAATCCATCAGTTCGTTCGACTGATGAGAACGCTCATAGCGGAAGCCAAACGGATCGATCCCGTTTTCCCTTAATTCGTTCATTTTTTCGCGTCTAACTTTCAGCTGGTCATTTAATTCATGCTGGGAATTCTCTTCTTGGCCCATTTTAACGATCACTCCATCATTTTATTAATCACAAGAATAAAAAACTGCCAGCGAATAAACTGGCAGTGAGCAGCAAAACAGAAAAACTTAACCTACTTTTGCTTTTTGAAGCTCCTTTGCCTCGGCTTCAATCGTAAATTCATCCAATAAGTTTACAAGTGAGTTTCTTGATTCACATTGGTTAATTTCATTTCGTACTTTTGCGTTTCCTCTGATGCCTTTTAGATACCAGGCTGCATGCTTTCTCATTTCCCGGACCGCGACTGATTCTCCTTTAAGTGCAATCAAGCGGTCGAGGTGAAGCTTGCAAACTTCGATTTTCTCACGGACCTTTGGTTCTTCCATCAATTTGCCTGTCTCCAGGTAGTGAACGGTACGGTAAATCATCCATGGATCACCTAATGCTGCACGCCCTATCATGACGCCGTCAACACCTGTTTCATCAAGCATCCGTTTTGCATCGTGCGGAGTTTTCACATCTCCGTTTCCGATAACTGGGATAGAAACGGAATTTTTAACTTCTTTAATGATATCCCAATTTGCAGTACCTTCATACATTTGAACACGAGTACGGCCATGTAGTGATACTGCTTTACCTCCTGCGCGTTCAACAGCCTGTGCATTCTTGACGGCAAAAATATGATCCTCATCCCAGCCCATTCTCATTTTTACAGTAACAGGCTTATCAACAGCCTCTACAACCGCAGAAACCATTTCGTAAATTTTATCCGGATCTAAAAGCCACTTCGCTCCAGCATCACACTTTGTAATTTTTGGAACAGGACACCCCATGTTGATATCAATAATATCCGCGGTGGTATTTTGATCAACAAATCTTGCCGCTTCGACAAGGGTATCTTTTTCTCCCCCAAATATTTGCAGGCTTAACGGCTTCTCCCGTTCGTCGATATAAAGCATCCCCATTGTTTTGGCGTTATTGTAGAGAATCGCTTTGTCGCTCACCATTTCTGCACAAACGAGGCCTGCTCCAAACTCTTTTACAGTCAGTCTGAAAGCAGAATTGCATACGCCTGCCATCGGAGCAAGAACGACTCTGTTTTTCATTTGAATATCGCCGATTTTAAACATACGATTATCCTCCTTTCGTTAATTATCCCAAGGTGAAAGCAATTCTTCCACCGATATATTTAAAGCTTTAGCTGCATTATGAATCAGTTGTTCTGACGGGTTACGGGTACCGCGTTCTACTTCACCCAGCACAGACACCGAGATGCCTAAAGTCCTGGCAAACTCTTCTTGAGTATACCCTTTTAGCTTTCGGTATGCACGAATTCGTCTACCTCGGTTCTCTGCCTCCATATTCTTACACCTTCTTGATCTGTTCGTTTATTTATGAGTCCTTCTGTCAAATCTGGTTTGATTTCTTTCAAGGGTATAAGTACAAATAAACGTTCATGCATTCTAGGATGCGGAATAATAAGCTGCTCTGTCTCAATATTTTCTTCATTATAGAGCAAAATGTCAAGGTCTACTGTTCTTGGTCCCCACCTGATCGTTCGCTCACGGTCAAGCTTAGCTTCTGTCTTCAGCAAAAACTGAAGCAATTCAAAAGGATCCAAGGAAGTCGATAAAGAAATCACCATATTTAAAAACAAGTCCTGATCGTCATAGCCAACGGGATCGGTTTCGTATATAGAAGAAACTGCATCTACCTTCACGTGAGGATGCTGATGGATAAAGGATACAGCGCTTCTCAAATATGCTTCGCGATCCCCCATATTAGAGCCGAGTGCAACATATACGATATTATTCATTGTCTCGTTCTTGTCATTTCTATGGCCACCGATTGATAATGGCCCGGTATGGGGGGATCAGGCTTTATCACTTTCACTTTGCACTCTGACACATTCGGAAACGTTTCGAGCACCTTTGCTGTTATCGTTTCTGCCAAGGTTTCAACAAGCTTTACCGGCTTTCCTTCCACCACGTCCCTGCAAATATGGTAAAGGTCTGCATAGTTTATTGTTGCATCGATATTGTCGGTTTTTCCGGCTTCACTTAAATCAAGCGACGCGGACAAATCGACCTTAAAGCGCTGACCGAGCTTATTTTCTTCCGCGAAAACGCCATGATACCCGTAGAATTCCATACCTTCGACATACACCTTATCGATGGTAAACGCCTCCTTTGTTTATCATCGCATCCATCATTTTCGCCATTCTTGAGATTTGCAGTACGTCATGCACCCTTACGATATCGCAGCCTTTTTGAATACCAAGGCAAACGGTTGCTCCTGTCCCTTCCGCTCGTTCTTCCGGCGGCAGATCCAGCACCCGCCCGATGAACCGTTTTCTGGATGTTGCTAATAAAACGGGAAATCCCATCGAACAAAATGCTTCAAGCTGATTCATAACCGAAAGATTGTGCTCAAAGTTTTTAGCAAAACCGATACCTGGATCGATGATAATCTGATGGTCCTCTACTCCAGCCGCTTTCACGAGGGAAATGCTTTCTGATAAATCCGTCACCATGTCCTCAATAAGATTTTGATAATCCGTGTTATGGCGATTATGCATAAGGATAATAGGAACGCCATGACTTGCTGCAACACCTGCCATACCTTCATCCGCCTTGGCTCCCCATACATCATTGATAATGGAGGCTCCTGCTTTGAGCGCCTCGTCCGCTACCTCGGCTTTATACGTGTCGATTGAGATCGGCGCCTCAATTTCATTTGCCAGCCGCTCAATGACCGGAATGACCCGTGATAACTCTTCATCTGCAGAAACAAACTCTGAACCGGGCCTTGTCGATTCTCCGCCGATATCAATAATATGGGCTCCCTGATCAATCATAAGCTTGGCATGAGCTAATGCTTTATCCAATGATTGGTATTTGCCGCCATCAGAAAAAGAGTCCGGAGTTATGTTTAAAATCCCCATAATTAAGGTCTTATCTTCATATGTTAACCGAAAGTCTTTTGCGATCAGTTGTTTTGGTCTGGCTAATGTTTGCTCTGCCATAAACATCATCCTTCAATTGTGATTTTAAGCCTGTCTCTCTTTATTGTATACCTGTTTCAAAAATATTGTCAGCATTCCGTTCTTCCCCGGATAAACAGACGATTCTATCGCCGCAAAAGGAACAATAGCCTGGACAGAATTCGTCAACCACGCTTCATCGGCTTCCAGCAGCGATTCTTTGCGAAATTTCCCGACTCGAATCTCATATCCGTTCTCTTTTAGAACTTGCAATACATATCGCCTCATGACGCCGTTCAGTATCCCCGTACCAATAGAAGGGGTAAAGACGGTCTGATCTTTTCTCCAAAAAATGTTGGACGTGATTCCCTCTGCGACATAATGATCGCTCGTTAAGAAGATCCCTTCCTTTGACGAATCATTGCCAACTTCTTTTTTTGCGTAAATGTTATTTAAAAAATGATGGGATTTCAGTCTCACGTGTCCTTCCGGTGTGTTGCGGCGGAGGTTTAATAAAATGCCATTCTTTTCTTCAGGGATCGAATCAGGCTGGAAAGGAGAAATAAGAATGAGTACAGATGGATTGAGATATGGATTTGCAGAAGGCGCTGCTTTCTCACCAGGTCCCGCTGAAACATTTAAACGAATTCTGGCGTTGCCGCCCTGCAAACGATTGCGCTTGAGTAATTCTGCCAATATGTGAAGAACTTCTCGTTTTTCTAAATGTATGTTAATGCCTAAATCATTTAGCGCATAATGAAGACGCTCAAGATGCCACTCCAGCAAGAAAGGCTTAGCTCCGATCAGACAAAAGGACTCAAACACCCCGACGCCGTACAAAAAACCATGATCAAGAGGAGAAAGCATTGCCTCTTTCTCCTCTACATACTGTCCATTTAAATAAATGATCATGCGTTGATGTTTTTTCCTTCCTGGCGGTAAGCAGTAATAAAATTACGAAGCATGTCTTTTCCGCAGGTTGTCATAATCGATTCAGGATGAAATTGCACCCCTTCAATCGGCATGGTTTTATGACGAATCGCCATCAGCTCGCCTTCAACGGTCCAAGCAGTTTTATCAAAACAGTCCGGCAGTGTTTCTTCCTTCACAATCAGCGAGTGGTACCTTGTCGCTGTAAAAGGATTTTCCAGACCGCGGAATATCGTTTTTCCATCATGTTTCATTTCAGATGTCTTCCCGTGCATCAGCCGATCAGCCCTGACGACATCACCGCCAAATACTTGCCCAATGGCTTGATAACCAAGACATACCCCGAAAATAGGGATCTTGCCGGCAAAATGGCGGATGGCGTCCATACTAATGCCCGCTTCATTCGGACTGCACGGACCGGGAGAAATCATTAAAAAGTCCGGAGACATGTTTTCGATTTCGGAAACCGTCGTTTCGTCGTTTCTTTTTACAACGAGCTCTTCCCCCAGCTCTCCTAAATATTGGACTAAATTGTACGTAAAGGAATCATAATTGTCGATCATTAAAATCATCTCTGCTCACCTCATACTCGTATTTTTCTCTGCTTTGCTAAGCTCTAAAGCTTTCTTCAGGGCAATAGCTTTTTTATGCGCCTCTTTAAATTCATGCTTCGGGTTTGAATCAATCACAACCCCGGCACCTGACTGCATAAATGCGTGATTGTCCTTAACATATATCGACCGGATTACGATGTTAAAGCACATATCCTGATTAAATCCAAACCAGCCGATAGAACCAGTATATACTCCCCGCCTCGTTGGCTCAAGTTCTTCGATGATTTCCATCGTTCTCACTTTAGGCGCTCCGGTAATGGTTCCTCCAGGAAACACGGCGTGAATCAGGTCTGCCGCGTCACATTCCGGTTTCATCGTTCCTTGAACATTTGAAACGATGTGCATCACATGGGAATATTTTTCAATAACCATGAATTCATTGACATGGACTGATCCGTACTCGGAAACCTTGCCCACATCATTTCGCTCCAAATCTACAAGCATGACGTGCTCCGCTCGTTCTTTTTCGTTATCGATAAGCTCGTTTGCTAAACTTTCATCCTCAAGATCATCTTTTCCTCGCGACCTCGTGCCAGCAATTGGCCTTGTCTCGAGCAAAGCTCCTGTTTTTTTAATCAATAGCTCAGGTGATCCGCATATAATTTGAAAATCCGGAGCTTCCAAGTAAGCCATATACGGAGAAGGATTAATTTTTTTCATTGCTTTATATATTTTATATGGCGGTACAGAAACTTTTTCAGATTGTCTCAGTGATAAATTCACCTGAAACACATCCCCGCTCGCAATATACTTCTTTATTTTCTCAACCGCTTTTGCAAAGGAGCTTTCATCAAGAGAGTCCGGGAAAATTCCGTCTGATAGGTCTGTACATATTTCTTCTTGGTCACTTGCTTCTGCATTTGAAGCAGTAAGCCACATTGTTTCCAGCTCGTCCAAACGGAGGGTAGCGTCCGGGGAATGGGTAATGAGCCACAACAATTGATTCTCATGGTCATAAACCGTTACATCATCGAAAACAAGAAAAAACAAATCAGGTGTATCTAGATCGTCAATAGAAATCATTTTCAGCTCTTCAATATATCGGGCATAATCATAGCTTAGAAAACCAATGGCCCCGCCTTGAAAGTCAGGGTATTCCTTATTGGTTTCCGTTTCGAGTGTCTGAAACCACGCCGTAAACTCCCGAAATGGATCACCTTCTCTAAACAACGTTTGATCTCTATATTTTATTGTTGTGATCCAGTCTTTCCCTTCCGCAATGGCGATAGGATCCAATCCAGCTATGCTATACCTTCCTCCTCGCCCGCTTTCGAGCAGGACGTGGTGTGTTTTGTCGCGAGCAAGGCATTCATACGCTGTGAAAAAATCGGATGCAGTGCAAGGAACTGTTCTCGCTGTCGGTTTACGCTTCATGCTTTCATCATTCCTCTGTTTCGTTCTAGCATTATTGTAAAGCAAAACTTTTCAGAAAGAAAAGAGAAATTCATTTCCAGATTGAAAAAGCTAAAAAAAGAGCCGGTGATGCCGACTCTTTTTTACTGAATTGACCTGCCGCAGCATTAAGGTATTAACTTTCTTTCTTTAAACTCTGCAAACAAATCAAGAAAAATTTTCTCGCTATCCGCCACTTCATGAAAGCCGAACTGTTTAATTTTTGTCGTATCTGAAATGACATCGTGTTCACTGCCGAATATAAAATCAGCAAATGGCCAAGCTGCAGCCTTTTCAAAAGGAACGGGCTGCAACTGATAGTTTTCGACCATTTCTTCCCACACACCTTTTTGCAGCGGCATCATATCTGTCAATGGAATAGTTTGAACAGGTGCATAGTCCATCTCAAAAAATGAAGCGAATTTTGGCCATAATTGTTCCCATCTAAATAAATCGCCATTGGTGATATTAAAGATTTCAAAAGCCGTGTGCTCTTGAACAGCTGCCCAGACAGAAGCACGGGCAAGCAGAGATGCGTCTGTGATTTGAACTAAAGCACTATATGCTCCTTCTTTTCCCGGAAAACGAAGGGGCAGTCCCAATTCCTTTGAAATAGAAGCATAAACAGCTATGGCCATTGCAATACTCATCGGATTCCCTATTGATAATCCCGCCACAAGATCCGGTCGCAGAATCGTCCACGACCAGCTTTTTCCTTCTTGATGTGATCGCAAAAAATCTTCTTGATTATAATAAAAGTTCGGCGGAAGATGACGAGGGTCACTTTCCTTGGCCGGTGTCTTAAATTTACCTAAGTGCGCCCCATAAACCTTTGCTCCCTGCATTAAAACAACTCGTTGCAAGGAATTTGATGTTTCTTCAACAGCCATTACGACATTTTCCAACATGCTTGTATTCACTTCTATTTGATCTTTTGACAGGGCAGGGAAATCTTGATAAGCGGCAAAAAAGATATGGGTAACTTCTCCTGCTGCTTTTATTTTTTCTTTTACATCATCAACATTTAATAAATCGATGCTGATATAACGTTCAGGATGTTCACTTGGGATATTTCTTGCAACCCCTTTTACGTTCCAGTCTTCTAAAGAACTGATATGGTCTAAAATATAGCTGCCGATAATCCCAGTGGCGCCTACGACAAGTGCAGTTTTTTCCGACATGAAATCCCCTCCTTGTTTTTTGCACACCACTATTTTAATGAATGATGTTGCTTTAACGAAAATGATTCGACTTAGTTTTATTTGATATGAAAAAAGGGGCCGTCCCCAAAAGCAGGTTTTCGCTTTCGGGACAGCCCCTGGAACGTTTATTCAAATTGGTAAAGCGGAGTGCTTAAGTAACGCTCGCCATTACTTGGTAAAACAGCCAGCACTTTTTTTCCTTTTCCGAGCTTTTTCGCTACCTTTAATGCAGCGTAAATTGCGGCTCCGGATGAAATTCCGCCAAGAATGCCTGTTTCTTTGGCAGCTCTGCGTGCATACTCATATGCGTCTTCGCTTTTCACTTGAATAATGTCATCATAAATTTTAGTGTTTAAAATCGATGGGATAAAGCCTGCTCCAATTCCCTGGATTTTATGAGGCCCGGGTCTTCCTCCTGATAATATCGGAGAATCACTCGGCTCTACCGCATAAATTCTGATGGAAGGGTATGCTTTTTTCAAAATTTCCCCGGCGCCGCTAATGGTTCCTCCGGTTCCGATCCCTGCAATAAATGCGTCAAGCTGTTCGCCCATTTGTTCAACGATTTCTTTACCGGTTGTTTTTCTATGAATCTCAACGTTGGCTTCATTGCTGAATTGCTGCGGCATGAAGTAGCCATGTTCTTTTGAAAGTTCTTCTGCTTTTTTAATTGCGGCTTTCATTCCGTCTTCGCCTGGAGTTAGTACAAGCTCTGCACCGTATGCGCGAAGCAAATTTCGGCGCTCCAAGCTCATTGTGTCCGGCATGACGAGGATAGCGCGGATGCCTTTTGCAGCGGCTACCATAGCCAAACCTATTCCCGTGTTTCCACTGGTTGGCTCAATCAAAGTATCTCCTTCTTTTAGGAGCCCTTTTTCCTCAGCTTCTTCAATCATTGCAAGGGCAATCCGGTCTTTTACACTGCTTCCTGGATTCATGTATTCAAGCTTTAAGTAGATATCAGCACTGTTTTCATCGACCAAATGATTTAGCTTAACGATCGGCGTATTGCCGATTAATTCGTAAATATGATTAGCCACACGTACCAAAATAAACACCTCATTTTTTAAATATGTATTTTAATCACTTGTAGGATCGCACTTCACCTGTTACTCTTTCCCCTCAAAAAACCAATTCACTTTCGCTTCATCCCAAAGGGTTTTCACATTCGCCTGATCTCCCAGCTGCTCCATCGCAATTTGCCGTTTAATTTGATTCTTTACTTCTTCATAAGAAAAGACCCGAGCATCAAGCTTTTCCCGTAGCTGTATGACCGCGTACCCCTGGTCGACCTTCACCGGATTCTTGTCAAACTCGTTTGGTGTAAGCCTTGCTGCATTTTCTATATACTCACCCGGAATATTTTCCTGCTTTGAAGAAACAAAACCCAAATCCCCGCCATATTGGGACGTATACCTGTCAATCGACCGTTCGGCTGCCACGGCTTGGAAGCTGGAGCCCCCTTCAAGATCTTGAATCACTTCATCGGCTTCCTTTTTCGTTTTGACTACAATGTGAGCCAAACGATAAGAATCCTCAAACTCGTAAAGATCTTTGTTTTTTTGATAAAACGCTTCTAATTCATCATCAGGTATGACGACATCTTTCGTCAGCAGCTCTTCTAACAGGATATTGTGGCGGATTTGCTCTTTCCATTCTGCTTCTGTCGTTTTATTATCTTCGTAGAAAGAATTGTAGACAGCCTTTATCATTAAAAATTCTCTGTCTACCTCTTTATCGGTTACTTTTATCCCATACTTTTCGGATAATTGTTCAATGACCCGGTTATTGATCATCTCTTCCAACGTATCTTTCCCGTGATTTTCTTCCATTTTATTCAGCCATTCTTCTCTTGAAATCGAGTCGCTTCCTATTGTTGCAACTTCTTCATTATTACCGGAAGAAGCGGTTACGTGATTTCTCGTTAACACATAGGCAACGACTACGATATTGACAACTATCATAACCATAATAACCGTCCAAATTTTTCGATTCATTCTGAGCTGATCACCACCTGAAAAAATATTTAAATGGGGCTTTCCGCTTACCCCGCAGCCTCATCTCGAAGCGCTTCAAGCTCTTCTTTCGTATAGTGATATTTTTCATTGCAAAAATGGCATGCCGCTTCTGCTTGGCCATCCTCGACAATCATATCTTGAATTTCCTGAGCGCCTAGCCCAATTATAGCTGCAGCGAATCGATCCTTTGAACAATTGCAGCTAAACTGAACCGGGACCGTTTCTAATACAGAAATGTTTTCTCCTAACACTTCCTCTAGAATCTGCTCTGGAGTAAGTCCTCTGTGAATCAGCTTGGAAATCGGATCAATTTTTGACAGTCGATTTTCTATTTTTGTTATTGTCTCATCGTCTGTACCGGGAAGCAGCTGTACGATAAATCCGCCAGAAGCTAAAATCGAGTGGTCAGGATTAACTAAAACTCCAACACCTACGGATGAGGGAACCTGTTCAGAGGTCACAAGATAATAGGTAAAATCCTCGCCAATCTCACCAGAAACAATTTCGACCTGTCCGGTGAAATGGTCTCTTAAGCCTAAATCTTTGACAACACTTAACGTGCCGCTCGTTCCGACAGCCCGCCTCACATCAAGCTTGCCGATCTCATTTAGGTCAAAATGGACATGGGGCTCACTGACATATCCGCGAACCTCTCCTTTTCCGTTTCCATCTGCAATAATGGCTCCGATTGGACCGTCCCCTTCGATTTTTACAGTCAGCTTATCATTTCCTTTTAGCATGGCACCTAGCATTAACGTCGCGGTCATAGTCCGTCCGATTGCCGCGGAAGCAGTCGGCCAAGTGTCGTGCCTCCTTTGCGCTTCGGCAATCGTATCCGTTGTTCTCGCCGCGTATGCTCTTACTTGTCCGTCGAAAGCCAATGCTTTTATTAAATAGTCCATCGTTTCCCTCCTATATCGTTTCGACTCGATTACGCTCGTAAATAAGCTCCAGGCCTTTTAATGTCAAAAAAGGATCGACAATATCTATGCAGTCTGATTCGTCTGCTATAAGAGAAGCAAGCCCCCCTGTAGCAATAACTTTCGGATTATGATTAGACTGCCATTTCATTCGTTTCACAATGCCTTCAACTTGTCCGACATACCCGTATAATATCCCGGACTGCATGGCAGTAACCGTGTTTTTTCCAATGATGTGCTCCGGCCGGACAATTTCTATCCTAGGCAGCTTTGCCGCTCTTGAATATAGAGCTTCCGTAGAAATCGTGATGCCTGGCGCGATCGCACCTCCCATGTATTGCTTGTTTTCATTGATATAGCAATATGTGGTCGCCGTTCCGAAATCGACAATGATAAGCGGGCTGCCATAAAGATGAATAGCAGCAACTGCATTAACGATACGATCCGCACCGACTTCTTTCGGATTATCGTATTTAATATTTAATCCCGTCTTGATTCCAGGGCCGACGATTTGCGGATCAATAAAAAAGTATTTCTTGCACATTCTTTCTAATGCAAACATGATGGGCGGTACGACAGATGAAACAATGATTCCGTCAATTTGTTCAAACATCAGCCCCGCATGCTCAAACAATGATCGCAAAAGCATTCCGTACTCATCTTCTGTTTTATTGCGGCTAGTCTCAATCCGCCAATGATACTCAAGCTCTCCTTTATGATAAACACCAATAACCGTATTGGTATTTCCCACGTCTAATACTAGTAACAACCTTCATCACCACTTATCATAGTTTCTCTACCAATCATCAAAAGAATTCTCACTCCATAAGATACACGAAGTTTCATGGTCTTGTAAAATGAACGGTAGCAAATGAAAGAAAAAGCTGCCAAATCGCATATCTGGCAGCTTTTTCAACACATTAAATTTATCCCGCATTAACAGGCACTATGACCCCCACCTTAAGATTATGAATGTAAACGAGCAATCCTAGGTGGGGGATAACTGCCCAAAAAGCTAGGGGTGGTGCAACTAACAATCAGTCTTTTTTCGTCGTTATGTTGACTTTCACATCATCATTCGCGATATGATCGTCCGAATAATTTCTTTCAGGAAGTTTTCCCTGTTCAGAAAGATGCTTGATTTGCTCTGCATCGAGTGTTTCGACCTCTAGCAAGGTTTGGGCAATCAATTCGAGCTTCTCACGATTTTCAGTAAGTATGGTCTTCGCACGCTCATAGCTTTCTTTAATAAATCGCTGAACTTCCTGATCGATCTCATAGGCAATCCGATCACTGTAATTCGGTTCATTATTAAAGTCCCGGCCAAGGAATACTTGCCCGCCTTGAGATGATCCAAACTGCAGCGGCCCCAGTTTTTCAGACATTCCAAACTCTGTGACCATTCTTCTGGCAATGCTCGTTGCACGCTGGAAGTCATTATGCGCGCCTGTACTCACTTCGCCAAAGATAATCTCTTCAGCTACGCGTCCGCCAAGAAGTCCGACAATCTTATCCAACAGCTCCGGCTTCGTTTGGAAATACCGATCCTCTCTAGGAAGCATGACTGCGTAACCGCCAGCCTGCCCGCGAGGTACAATGGTTACTTTGTGAACCATATCCGCTTCATCCAATACAAGTCCGATTACGGTATGTCCAGCTTCATGGTAAGCAACAATATTGCGTTCTTTTTTAGAAATGACTCTGCTTTTCTTAGCAGGACCCGCGATAACTCGGTCTGTCGCCTCATCGATATCACGCATATCAATTTTCTTTTTGTTCATGCGAGCAGCAACGAGAGCCGCCTCATTTAACAGGTTTTCAAGATCCGCACCTGAAAAACCTGGTGTTCTTGACGCAATTGCTTTGAGGTTTACAGTGTCATCGAGCGGCTTATTCCTGGCATGTACCTGCAGTACGGCTTCGCGTCCTTTGACGTCCGGTCGGTCAACCGTAATCTGGCGGTCAAAACGGCCGGGGCGCAAAAGTGCGGGATCAAGAATATCTGCACGGTTAGTTGCCGCAATGATAATAATCCCTTCATTGGCGCTGAAACCATCCATTTCTACAAGTAGCTGGTTCAGCGTTTGTTCACGCTCATCATGACCCCCGCCAAGTCCTGCTCCACGCTGGCGTCCAACGGCGTCAATCTCATCAATAAAGATTAAGCAAGGTGCATTTTTCTTGGCATTTTCAAACAAGTCACGTACGCGGGATGCACCGACACCGACAAACATTTCGACGAAATCCGATCCGCTGATGCTAAAGAAAGGTACTCCAGCTTCACCTGCGGATGCGCGCGCGAGCAAGGTTTTACCTGTCCCTGGAGGTCCTACAAGCAGAACACCCTTTGGAATACGCGCTCCAAGCTCCGCAAACTTGCGCGGATCTTTAAGGAATTCAACAACCTCGACGAGTTCTTGCTTTTCTTCATCGGCTCCTGCTACATCCTTAAACTTAACCTTTTTCTTTTCTTCTGTGTACAGCTTCGCCTTACTTTTCCCGAAGTTCATGACACGGCTTCCGCCGCCCTGAGCTTGGTTCAATAAGAAGAAGAACAGAATGAAAATGATAACGAACGGAATAATCGTCGTAAATACGGTTACCCAGGCACTTGTTTCTTGTGCGGGATCCACCGTCACATCCGTTCCTCTAGCAGCATCTGTAATTTGATCGGTACCCTTTCCTTCAGGCACGTGAGTCAAAAAGAACTGGTCTTCTTTATACCCATCCAGCTGTCCTCTAACCTCAAATACACCTCTAACAGGCTGAATGGTGATGTTTTCAACTTCATTCTTTTCAAGATGTTCAATAAAGTCGCTGTATTTCATATTTTCTGTTCTCGGGTTAGAGCCTTGGAAAAAACTCACAACGCCGATAATTACTAATAATATAAGTAAATAAAAAATGGTATTACGGAAGATCCGATTCATCCCTTACCTCCTCCCACGTAAGCACAACTATGTTCAATAGTATCATAGAAAATCATTCCATTACAACAAATATCCTTGCTTGCAGCTATCGCCAGGTTAGCTCTCATAAACTTCTGGTTTCAGGATTCCGATATACGGTAAATTCCTGTACCTTTCCGCGTAATCCAAGCCATAACCGACGACAAATGCATCAGGAACTTCAAACCCTACATAGTCAGCTTGTATATCGGCTTTTCTTCCGCTTGGCTTATCGAGAAGAGTGACGATTTTAATTGATTCGGCTTTTCTGTAACGGAACAGTTCCACTAAATAGCTTAAGGTCAAGCCGCTGTCGATGATGTCTTCTATGATCAAAATATGGCGCCCTTCCACTGAGGTATCCAGGTCTTTAACGATTTTCACTTCTCCAGTAGAGACTGTAGAATTTCCATAACTCGATACATCCATAAAATCCATTTCTAAATATGTATCGATATTTTTTAGAAGATCAGCCATAAAAGGCATGGCTCCTTTTAAAACGCCAATCGCAAGAGGAAACCGGCCATCATATTCCTCTGTTAAAGCCGCCCCGAGCTCTTTTACCTTTTTTTCTATCTCCTCTTCTGAAATTAAAATCCGTTCAATATCATGCTTCATTCGTATAATTGCCCCCTACAGTTTTCATGCTGTCTATATTTTATTACAACCCGGTCATTGATTGAAGCGTCAGCCTCCTCAAAAACTGATTTTTTCAAGCCGGGCAGCCAGATAATTTCATGATTTGCGTTCGTTACAATTGGCCAATAGTCCCTTTGGGATCGAGGAATCTTTTCATCAATAAATATATCCTTCACTTTTTTTGACCCGTTCATTCCTTTAACTTTCATCCTGTCCCCTGTTTTTCTGCTTCGAACATATAAGGGAAACGGCGTTTTGCTAAGGCTAATAACAAATGTGTTTTTTTCTTGGCCAGTTGATTGATCCTCTCGCGTGCTGAATTCCAGAAATGAACTATTCGGAAGCTGCAGCCGGCAATCTTTCAGTCGATCTATTTGAAAAAAAAATGAGTTGTGTTCATTCAAAGAATGATTAAAAGAAAAAATACAAGACCCGTAAGACTTGATCACCTTTAATCCATTTGGAAAATCGAGGGAGCCTGAAGATTTATTTTGGGAGACAAATTCCAGAAACGTCTCGATATGTATGGATGCAAACGTTAACGGAACGTTTTCATAAAGGTAATTCAATAGTAGTAAAATCCCTCTTCTTTGTAAAGGCAAAGGGAGTTCAGCGAAACGATTCAAATCAATCTCAACCGATTGGGAAGACTGATTTTTAATAACTTTATTCATTTTCTCTTTTGTTAATGCTTGCAAATAGGTTTCATCATCTGCCAATGTTTCACTGGCATACTGAAAATGCTTATGGACCTTAGGCGATTCGCTTTTTAGAAAAGGCAGCACATTCTTTCTAAAACGGTTTCGAGTATAATCATCCTCAAAATTGCTTTGATCTGTTCGATACGCCAGATTTTGACTCTGGCAATAGCCTAAGATCTCATCCTTTGAGATTGAGAGAAATGGACGAATAATCCAACCGGGTCCGAAAGAACGCACAGGCTGTATCCCTGACAGGCCTTTCCCTACTGTGCCATTCGAAAGCCTCATCAGCATCGTTTCGATCTGGTCATCCCCGTGGTGGCCTAATGCAAGAAAGGATGCATTGTTTTTTCTCATCACTTCTTCAAAGAAACGATATCTGCACACTCTGGCTGCCGCTTGCTTATTCATCTGCTTTTCTTTTGCAAATTGAGAAACATCGATTTGAACTGCTTCACAATCTATGCTCTCCGATTCACAAAACCTTTGAACAAAACGAAGATCCTTTGCAGACTCTTCTCCCCTGAACATGTGATCCACATGAGCTGCAATGAGCCGGGACGATCCCAGCATGGTGCTTTTCAGGGCGTGAAGAAGGGCGATTGAATCCGGCCCGCCGGAAACGCCGACAATTATTGTTTTATTTTTTAATGAAAGACGGTGTTTGTTTAAAAAATCCACGATACTTTTCACAGCGTCAACTCCGTCTAAAAACATGTGGAATAGTAAAGATATTCATATCCTATCACTTTATATCTTCTCCTGCAAAGAAGAAGTACCCGAATTCACATATTCATCATAATTCTATGCAAGAAAGAGAATAATATAAGCGAAATATAAGGCTACAATACTGATAACAATCAGCATCGTTTCTGCAATCCCGCCTCCCGGCTTTTTCGTTTTCTGTTTTTTTGCCATCCGATTTGGGTTGCTGCTTCTTTGGGAACGGACACGAGTTGTTCTGCTATTTCCGCTTCCTTGTGTATAGCTCTGCTGCCGTACTACCCGGTTTGTCCCCTTTTGCCCGGCAGACAGCAGCCCGTTTCTCATCTCATCAGCCGATAAGTAGCTGCCGCTCAGCGCAGATTGCAGCACGTGTTTGTATCTGTTTAAGTACGTGTTTTTTTCGATGACGGAGAAAAGCTGTTCCTTTGGATGTTCACTCTTCTTAAACTTTTGTGTCACTACGCAATTAATCATTATCATAGCTACAGCAAACAAATCGTATGTAGGTTCGGCTTTTCGGCTTCCAAAACCCCAATAGCCCCTATCAAAGAACTCGGTATATTCTTTTATCGCTCTGCCTTGCTTTGTCGTGCCTCCAACGTCAATGCACCTGATTTTTGCTGGAGGACCTGCAACGATGAGATTTTCAGGCTTCAGATCACCAAAAATCCAGCCTTCCTGATGAAGGAAGGATAAATCGGTTAACAGCTGAATCATCAAAACAGTGATCCATTCCTCACCCCTTTTCTGCACATAATCTTGCAAAAGAGGGCCTTGGACATATTCCATTGCGTAAAAGGAAATCGTTTGCTTGGCAGAACCGCAAACCGTGTCGTCTGCATCAAACAAAGAAGGCCCCATCGCTTTAGAGCGGGCCTTTGAGAAAGCTTTTAATACATTAACTTCTGATGTGATCGACATCGTGTCGTCGCTTACCTTTAAGGCCACTTGCCCTCTAGCCGAAACAGCGAGGTATACCACACCGTTTGCTCCCTTTCCAAGCTGCTTAATGATTCTATACGTATTTTGATTCCATTTCCCTTTTAAGCTATCACCTGGCTTAAAGCTACATGCCAAATCCATCGAGGCTGCTTTCTTCATTGCTCAGCATGCTCCTTCTTGAGCGATTCGAGCCAAAATATGAAATCGCTTCTCGTATGGCGGGACCTGTCGGCGTAATGCCTCCAGTAGACAATTTCGCGAAAATTGGCGAAAGAGAGTCGAGCTTTGGTGTCCAATCCATGACTCGTTCCACCTCCTGCTTTTTCCCGGGAAATACAAACATCGCAAATTCATTATCTCCTATTCTTGAATTCAAACTGATAGACAAATCAAATAACGCTTCCTTTACGGTTTGCAGCTTAGGACCCATACTAGCGCTCGTATCGACAAGTACCAGCACCCTCAGATGGATTGTTTCCCCTAACTCATCAACTACGTCCATAACTTCACCGCGTTTCTCTGGGGGAAGCTCTTCCAATTCCGTTTGCTTGCCAAGGATTTGTTTAAGCTCGTTATTGACCACACCTTTCAACGTTTGGTTCATTGCTTTCTGGGTAACCATTTGTACCGTTTGTGACAACTCTGCGGCATAAACGGTTTGATTAACGCCTCCTCCGGCAAGCGCAATTCCTTCCACTTCATCCAAAGCTTTTTCGTCTTTGCTATGCTCTTCCATAATTCCGATAACATTCACTGTAATCCCCTGTTCATTCGCCAGAGCAGCCATTGCAATGGGGTCTTCACCTTGATTCGAGCAGCCGTCGGTAATAAGCAGGATTTGATTTAAATGACCAACTTTCACTTTTATTCCTCCTGGTAGCGTAATCTTTTAATTACAAACATCATCTCCAGAAGGATTTCGAATTATACGGTGGTTTTAGGAAATCTCTTGTTTTCTTTGATAATGGGACGGCACCGGAATAGAAGTCCATTTCGGCGTATTGTGTTCAATTCGTGTAACCACGACCGTCATATCATCTTCTATTTTTCCTGATCTCGTTCGAATGACCTCCTCCATAATAAGATCGGCGATTTCCTGAGGCTCCTCTGTTTTTATTCCTTTTATCTTCCGTTTCATCCATAGGTCGTGGTTTTCTACATGCTTTGGACCTTCAAAAATCCCATCACTCATCATGATTAACAAATCCCCTGCCTTTAATTGCTGCGTGACGACCTCCACGTCGAACTCATTAATAATGCCGATTGGAAGATTGCTTGCCTGAACCTTTAAGATCTGTTCTCCCCTTTTGATAAAGCTTGGCGAAGATCCTACCTTTAGAAATTTACATGTTGCATCTTGTAAATCAATCACGGATAAATCAAGGGTCGAATAGATTTCATCCGTTGTGCGCAAAGATAAAATGCTATTAATCGTTTTTATCGCAACCTTTTCATCAATTCCCGATTCAAGGATTTTTTCCAGCAGCTTAATGGTTTCGTTGCTTTCAAAATTTGCCCTCGCGCCATTCCCCATTCCGTCACTAATGGCAGCGGCAAATTTACCGACACCGAGTTCCATCATGCTGAAGCTGTCCCCGGAAATAAGTCCGCCTCCTTTAGCTGCATGTGCCACTCCGGTGAAAACGCGGAACGATTTCGACGAACCAAATGCAACATGGCAGAATCCATTAGGATGTCCGGCGCACTTTTCTCCTTTTACGACAATTTGTTCTTCCAGAATGTCTGAAAGCATCGGAGCAATGATCTTTTCACACTCTCCATGGCCGTTGCAATAGGGGATAAACATTTCAATATCTATGTTCCCCTGCTCTAGGCTGTAAATCTCAACCTGCTGAATTTCGATACCAAAATTCTGCAGGGCATCTCTTATTTGCTCCTCCTGTTGAAAATGCTGCTCCCGTTCTCTTTTTATTTCCCGAGAAAAGTCTTCCATAACCTGGGAAACACCAAGCAACTGTTCAGCAACGAGCCTCCTTGAATCCTGAACCTGTTTTTTAAGTGTTTCGTTTGCCTTTTGAAGCTTTAGTTCATCCTCGATCAATTCCTCCAGCTGCTTCGATTTTGAGCAGTGCTGCTGAAACTCTTTTTTCAGCTTTCGATTTTTTTGATACGTTTTTTCTTCTGTTTCCTGCATAACCGCCTTCATCAAATCATATGTTTTATCAAAGTTCTGTACCCAGCAGCGGTTTTTCTTATAGCACGTCTGGCAGGAGTGCTCTGTAATCGTACTTAAAAAGTTATCCGTTTCTATCTGTTCTTTTTTCTCATCGGTTACTGTGTGATGAAACGCTGCGAAGCTTTCAGAAAGCGCTTGAAATACACTTGAAAACTGATCGACCTTATGTGCCGTTACATCCCGGATTTTTCTGGCGTATTGCTGCTGCTCCTGTCCATGCTCGACTGTTCCCGGGATATACTTGGCCACCCTTTTCGTAAATCGTTTGGGAGTCAGCAAAAATAGGAAGATGGCAATCAACGATTCATACAATGTAGTCGCCAGAGCTGCTGATCCTTCACCATATAAGGAAATTAAGAGAGAACCAATCAATAGCCCGACGGCTGCACCTGCTTTTCTGCCTTCTTTCAATAAGCCTCCGAGCAACCCTGAGAATGCAAGCAGGCTAATCTGATAAAGATTTCCGACATTTGCAAGTCCAAGGATAAGGCCTGTTACGACGCCTACGGTACAACCAATACTTGCCCCTCCAATATAGGCGAAGGTTAAAACACTGTAACGCGATAAAATGTGCTCGGTCTGCAAACCGTAAAACGAGATGCCCGCCAATCCAGTTAACACGGAGGCGACCAATATCATAAAACAGATGATTTCTTCCACTTTAAGCGACTGCTTCATTTTCGAAACGGTAAATATGGGTAAGCTTTGGAGAAAAATAAGCGTTAAAATAAAGGACAGGCCCGCTTCCACAAGCGCCATAACATAATCGTATGCAGAAAATGCACCAGAGCCTGTATACACAAAAATACTTCGAGTTAACGCCATGGAGAAAAACACAATTAGAGGGAGTGTCTTGATTCGATCATCGTAAATGAAAGAAATGAGCTTTGATAAAAGCAGAAAGATGATCATCGAGGACATCACAAATAATGAGTTTTGAGGCGAGATCGTTAGTGCACCAGCAAGCAATGACAGGCAGGCAAGCACAGATTTGTCTCTTTTCATTACGATCATCGCTCCGTAAAACGGCAGCGCAAATGGAAGAACCTCAGACAAAATGAAGGCTCGTCCCAATAGAAAACCAATGATGACATATATAAAGCCTTTATAAAAAAAGAACGAATGCAAATGATGAAACAGACCATTTACCCGCTTTTGCAACCATCCATAAAGCTTTTCCATCCCTAAGCCTGAATCATTAATACTCCGCTCTATCTTTTCCATTCTTTCATCCCCCCGAATAACAAATCTTGCTTGTCATTATAGCGAAAGAATAAAAAGGAATTTGTCAAAACAAGGATGCAAAATAAAGAACTCTTCGACGTGATATGTAGCCAGCTATAAAGACTCTTGGTAAGTCGAGTTATTTCTTCTTCATTTGATAAAAAATGGCGATGAAAACAAAAAAAAACGGTCCCGAAATTGGAACCGATTTTCCTATGATGACCCGTACGGGATTCGAACCCGTGTTACCGCCGTGAAAGGGCGGTGTCTTAACCGCTTGACCAACGGGCCGTGCATTTTTAATATATGGTAGCGGCGGAGGGGATCGAACCCCCGACCTCACGGGTATGAACCGTACGCTCTAGCCAGCTGAGCTACACCGCCATAAAAACTAGAAAAGGCACAAGAACTATAATACAAAGGTTTTAGATACCCGTCAATACCCAATTCATAGTTTTAATTTTCAGATATCTATGGGGGGGGGCAAAAAAATATAAATAAAAGCATCCGTTGGTATTAAGACGGATGCTAAAGATGTATATATAGAAAGCAGCTCGTTATCCTCTTCTTGCTCCGCGTCCTCCGCGTTTGGATTCCGTGTTGCGTTTCAGGGACGATAAGCGATCTTCACTATCTTTAAGAAACTTGTTCATTTTTTGTTCGAATGTTTCCTTTGTGCGAAAATCATTTCTTGGTCTAGCTTGTGGACGGTCTTTTGCTTTTTTGATTGACAGACCTATTTTTCCATCCTTCTCAACATTAATGACTTTCACTTCAACCTGATCACCGACTTTTAAGTGCTCATTAATATCCTTAACATAATTATCGGCTACCTCACTGATATGAACAAGACCTGTTGAGCCTCCGGGCAATTCAACAAACGCTCCGAAATTTGTAATACCTGTTACTTTCCCTTGCAACTTGCTGCCAACTTCGATGGACATAAAAAAAGTGCTCCTCCTTAGACTTGTTAGAAAGCCTGTTTTCATAATTGAAAAACACATGGCTTTCATATGCATCGGAAAAATCTTTTTCCGAAAACAAAATCAATCATTTTATTAATTATACATAATAAAAAATTTATGTGTCAACAAGGCTATTTGTTCTCTTCATCTATTTTAAAAATGGTTTCATTGTCCTTGGACAAATAATAATCTTTTCTAGCAAGATCTAAGACATAATCCTCATCGTGAAGATTTATGATTTCTTCTTTTAGATCTGCTTTCTTTCCTTTGATCTCCTTCAATTCCCTAGCAAGCTTTTCTTTCTTTGCTTCATTTGCATTTAAAGCGGACGATTGTGAATAGATGGAGCTGGCTATAAGAACAGCTGCTAAAAGCACTAAAATACCGAAAGCGGTAAGCCGTCTGTATAAACCGCGTCTCCTTCGTTTGTAGTGCTGTTGTTTCAATTCCATTTGTTCTTTATAGTCATTTTGTAATTGGGTAATATTTCTTTTTCTCGAGGGATTCATTTCGACGGCCTCCTTCCTTTTTTTGACAGTTACTTCTTATCTTTTTTCATGGATAACAATAATTTCTTTCCTTTTTCCATAATTCCTGCTGATTTTATAAAAAACCTTTTGATAATTTCCTGAAAACGCTTCGGAAGCAGTTTCTTAAACAGGAAGAAAAATGGAAACAACAAAAAAGAGATAATTTTATACAAGAAAATGAAAATAAACTTCAGTACATCAAGAATGCGATAAATTAGAAAGAGAAGTACAGCAATTGCAAATTGGATGATTCCGAATACAGGCTTTATTAACAGAATCCGCACTGTTTTTAATAAAAATTGAAAAATCGAATTGACCAGGCGGATACACCATCGAATAGTTGTTACATACATTCGCTTAAACAGACTCTGGTATGTCGCAAATCCCAGCAGAACAGCGAGAAAAATATAGATCCTCAGCTCACCTTTATTTATGAGAAGCAGCACATAAAAAAACAAGAATCCTTGGATGGCCCAAAACAGCAAATCATGAAAAATGAGAAGCCAATTCGCTGTTTTGCTGCGAATCACAAATATTCGGTAGGTATCAAGGGAAGCTCCCAGCCAAAGTCCCATGCCCGCCATGGATAGCATGGTGTAAAATTGGACCGATAGCGTCATTTAAACAACTTGCTAAAGAAGCCCTTAGCTTTTTCCCCATGCTGTTCATCCAAGTAAATCAAGTCAAAGACTTTCCCTTTAATTGAGACGATGCCCTTTTCAACGTCAAGGTTTTTCATTTGCAGATTTTCTCCCCTGACAGCCAGCATTCCCATGACGGTCTCTAAAAGAAACTCTTCACTGTCAAAGCTCTCTACTTGTTTTACTCCGGATATATCGAGACGCTTTCTCCCTCTCATAGTAACATCATGCTCAAAATCAGAAACCCCTTGTGAAGGGTTGTTCTGCTGATTGTAATATGAATTCATCCATCCATCCCCCATATCCATGCATTAGTTTTACGTTAGTGCATTCTATGAGGGAAAATGGCTGTTTAGAACAAGCCCCCCGCGCTCCCCTTACTCTCCTCCGAGCTTTTCTTCCTTAGTTATCGTATACATACCGGCTGCTTCTTCTTTTTTTGTTGTATCCTTCAGCTCATTCACGGTTACTGTGAGAAGCTTCTGCCCGAAGCGGATGACCATTTCGTCACCAGCTTTTACATCGGTGCTGGCCTTCGCTTGTATTCCATTGATTGATATTCTTCCCTGGTCTGCGACTTCCTTGGCGAGTGTTCGTCTTTTAATTAGTCTGGAAACCTTTAAAAATTTGTCCAGTCTCATGTTAATCTTCTCTCTCCTTTTGCTTCGCTTCGTCCCAAAGCTGATCCATTTCCTCAAGCGTGAGGTTTTCCAGCTTTTTTTCAGATTGATTCGTTTGTTTTTCTATATATGAAAATCGATTGTAAAATTTATGATTTGTCATCGCAAGGGCTTCTTCCGGTTCGATTTTATAAAATCGTCCGACGTTAATGAGAGCAAAAAGTATGTCACCAAATTCATCCTTCATTTTTCTTGTGTCAGATAACGACTCTGCCTCTCTTAAAAACTCTTTTACTTCTTCGTCGACCTTATCCCAGATGTCGCCGACGTCTTTCCAATCGAAGCCAGCTTTGGCCGCTTTTTTCTGAAGATGGTAAGCTCTCGATAAAGCCGGCAGCGTCTTCGGAACATGATCCAACAGCAGCTTCTCCTGATCTGGTTTTTCTTGTTTCTTTATGCTTTCCCAGTTTTCCAGAACCGCAGCCTCGTTATCAGCCGTCGTATCGCCAAACACATGAGGATGCCGTCTAATCATTTTCTCCGTAATGCCTTTAATCACATCATCGATTGAAAACCATCCCTCGTCTTCACCGATCTGAGCATGAAGCAGGACTTGGAGCATCACATCGCCCAACTCTTCAACGATATGTTCATCGTCTTCCTCATCAATCGCTTCGAGCAATTCATAGCATTCTTCGATCATATATGGCTTTAAAGACTGATGGGTCTGTTTCTTGTCCCACGGACAGCCACCTGGACCGCGCAACTCCTTAATGACTTTGCGAAACGATGAAAACTCTTGGTGGAGTATATGTTCCTCGCGTACCGGAGGAACATATACACTCGTCAAATTGCTAGTTTCCGCGACACGATCGAGTTCATACAGCGGTACATACCGAATGTCTTCATCCGTGCTGCCGGCTGCAGTAACCAAAGCGACCTTATAATCATCTGGAAGCTTTTCCATTAGTGAAAGCTTTACATTTGAGGCGGTAAGGCGGTCATATACCTGGCAAATGATCACGTGATGCCTTATCTGTAATTCATCCGGGCACAAGTCGCCCGCGTCAACAAGCTGAAAGCCTTCAATTGGGTCGATCGACAGAGCGTTAAAGGTGGCATCAAGAAAGCTTTGGCCTCCGTAGATTTCTATCCGCAGCGACTCGGTTTCTTTTTCAAGCAGCAGCTGGACAGATTTTTCTGCGACAAGCGGGTGGCCGGGAACGGCGTACACAACCTCCTTGTCTTTCGCCTCAGCCAGCAATGTCTCACAAATTTCAATATAAACATCGTCAAAATTTTCATGTTTTTTATAGACATTGTCAAAAGACATCCACGTCGAATGCTCTTTTTCCAATTCCTTTACTACGGGGTGGTCAAAAGTTCTTACATAGACCGTTTCTGCGTCGGTTAAGCGCTTGTAAACACCGAGGGGCATTTGATCCAAGTCGCCCGCGCCAAGCCCAATTACTGAAATTTTACCTGCCACCTTCATTCGCCTCCTTTTGCTTTTCTATTTTTTTTGCTAACGGTACACGGCTTAGCTCATCATCGGCAAAGACCTTTAACTTATAGATGCTATAAAGAAAAGCACATCCGCCAATACCGAGTGCTGACAAGCTTTCAATCACTGCCATCCCCCTGTCTTCACCCGGAAAGACCCATTCAAATAGAAACGTATAGACAATTAATATGAGACACATGGTAAGTGCAGAAGCTAAGAGCGCCAACAAAGGATATTCCTTAAAACTCAGCCAGCCCTTTTCTCTCATACGATAAAGATTGAGACCGGCGACACAAGCAAATGAACCAACGGTTGCCAGTGCCGCTCCATTTATACCAAGCGCCGGGATGAAAAGGTAGTTGAACAAAAGCTTCAGAGCCATTCCGATAAGGACCGCCACAGCAGGGAATACAGGCTTCCCAAGCCCTTGAAAAACAGCGGTAGACGTTAAGGCCAAGGAAGCAAATAGAATGGACAAGCTAAAGATTTGCAGGACGCCCGTACCCTCACTATTTTCAAACAGCATGATATTTACAGGCTTTAAAATACATATTAATCCTGCGGAGGCTCCTGCTCCAATCACTGCGCAAGCCTTCAGAGACAAGCGGATTTTCTTTCTCACTTCTTCTGTATTCGTTTTGTTTTTCGCAGCTGCGGCTAGCGTGGGAACGAGCGCAATCGCTATGCTTGTCGCAAAAACGCCTCCCAATTGGAGGAGAGGCTGGCCGCGGTCATACACTCCTTTTAACGTCTTCGCTTCCATGACCTGTTTCCCGTTTTCCGTAAGGAGTGCATAGACATTAAGCGCATCAATTAATTGTACAAAGATCAAAAGCAGGCTGCTCGTGCAGATTGTAAATGTATAAACGATCAGCTCTTTTACAATTGCGGAGGTGCTAATTGATTCTTTCCGTTTTTGCCGGTGGAAACGATCTTTTTTTCTGAAATAGAAAACAAGTACAGCAAATGCAGCTATCCCGCCAATGAGAGAGCCCGATACAGCCCCTGCTGCTGCATCATATAAGGAATGTCCATTTGCAATAAGCCAGTAAGAAAAAAGAATGATTACTAGTACCCTGATAAATTGTTCACTTATTTGTGATATCGCGGTAGGAAGCATATCTTGACTTCCTTGAAAAAAGCCTCTTATGTAAGCTATAAAGGGAAAAAGCAAAAAAGGAAACGCCGAAATTCTTAACGCTGAGGCAAGCCTTGGATCAGCCATTCCGTAAGCAATTCTGTCAGCACCGAAAAATAGGACTGAAAAAAAGATCATGCCGAGCACTGCCATATACAGAAACGAGACGGACAGCACCTTTGCCCTGTTATTTTCCCCAAAATGGTCTACAAGCTTAGACAAAATCACCGGAAAAGCAGAGGAAGCAAACATTGCAGAAATCCCTAAAAAAGGATATACCTGTTGATAAATATAATACCCGATATCTCCCGCAATATTTTGAAAAGGAATTCGATAGGCTGCACCCAGAATTTTTGAAGCCAGACCGGCTATCGTTAAAAGTAACGCACCTTGAAACAACCAATGTTTCTTAGCGGAGACACGATCATTCATTCGTGAACACTTCCAAGCAATTGAATTGGCCTCTAGAATACGAGGCAAGCTGATTATACCATACAACGGAAACCTGGCCTCATCAATAAAATAGGGTTTTATAAAGATTCGACGAAGCAGGAATACGACAGCATAGCCTTGAAATCGCGGCCCTTGCTTCGGATCATGCAGGAAAAAAATGAACAGCCCGAAAATGGGCTGTTCAACTTATCGTTTGCTATATTGCCTTATCCTAAAATCGGATATTTTCTCTCCCCCACTTAATTTAGGGGACTTAATGCCGAGTTAAGCATGCGTCTTAAAAAATAAGATATTAATGCTCCATTTGTCGGGCTAAAAACCCGGCAGCTGTTTCTGCAGCTTTGTGCTCCACATCTCCTATAGATTGTTCTTTGCTATAAATGACTACAGCTCCAATCGGATCTCCATTGGCTACAATAGGAGCAACGGTATAGGAGGCCAATTCCTCATCAATTCCGTCAATCAGCTGAAAGTTTTTCGATTCTTTCGAAATCATGGAGCTTCTATGGTCCATCGCTTTTTCGATCTCGCCGCTAACCGATTTATTTAAATAATCTTTTTTAGAGCTACCTGATACAGCTATAAATGCATCACGGTCACAGATTAAAACGGAATGGCCCAGACTATCATACAGAGCGTCTGCATATTCTTTTGCAAAGTCACCGAGTTCACTAATCGGAGAGTATTTCTTTAAGATGACCTCTCCATCTCGATCGACAAAAATTTCTAAAGGATCTCCTTCTCTTATTCGCAAGGTTCTGCGAATTTCCTTCGGGATGACAACACGTCCCAAATCATCAATACGTCGAACAATACCAGTTGCTTTCATATTCATGCTGCCTCTCTTTCATGTGATGAGTTATGGTGGAATCACATGTCACGCTTTATGCAACAATCACCATGATTTGAAAATAGTATCCTTCACATAAAAAGGGAATATACACTTTATTGCAATATTTTTTCCATCTATCTCGCAATAACGGGCAGTAACACAGTGGGGACGCATTGTACCAGGATAATTTACTTAGACGTCCTCTTGCCACGCTTCACCAGCAGTCTAAACCCCACTGATTAAGGTTCACTTTATGAGGAAGCAATGGTTTGCTTTTTGACGTTTTTCAATCCTTTGATGATTTTGATCGTTTTTTCGATTGAAACCTCAGGCTCATCACCTTTTGTTTGTATGGAGATTTTCAGCTTCTTGCCTTCCATTCCCAACCCGATTTGCCTTCCAAATTGGGTGCTAAGCTGGAATAATTTATGGCCATCAATTTTAGCGCTTGCACCCTCTTCAATCATGATTTTAATAGCATCCTTCTCTTGCTTAATCGTCTCAATCCGCTCTTCTTTTGCGTAAATTTTCATTTCAGATATAGCGAAAAGGTACTCAACCTCTTTTGGATACTCGCCAAAGCGGTCGATCATTTCATCCTTCAATTCATTGACATCCTCTTCGGATGAAATTGCCCTGAACCGTTTATACATATCAATTTTTTGTTTCCCGTCGGAAATATAGCTCTCCGGAATATAAGCATCCGCATCTAGGTCTATTTCCGTTTCAAAGAGATCCCTTGATGTGGTATCCCCTTTTCTTTCTTCAATTGCTTCCTTCAGCATTTGAGAATACAAATCAAAGCCTACTGAGTCGATAAAGCCATGCTGCTGAGCACCAAGGAGGTTTCCTGCGCCTCTAATCGTTAAATCTCTCATTGCAATTTTGAAGCCCGATCCAAGCTCGGTGAATTCTTTGATGGCTTGCAGCCTCTTTTCAGCAACCTCTGTTAATACCTTGTCTTTCCGGTAGGTAAAATACGAATAAGCGACACGATTCGACCGGCCGACACGTCCCCTTAACTGATAAAGCTGGGAAAGTCCCATTTTATCGCCGTCAAAAACGATCAATGTATTGACATTAGGAATGTCTACTCCTGTTTCGATAATTGTTGTGCTGACCAGAACGTCCGTCTGCCCATCGAGAAAATTCAACATGACTGCTTCCAGTTCATTTTCTGTCATTCGTCCGTGGGCAAAGGCTATCTTTGCGTCAGGGACCAGCATCGATAGTTCCTCGGTTTTTCTTTCAATGTCTTCTACACGATTATATAGGAAGTACACCTGGCCGCCTCGCGCCATTTCCCTTTCAATGGCTTCCTTCACAAGTGCCCCGTTATATTCGACCACATAGGTTTGAACAGGAAACCGGTTTTCCGGAGGCGTTTCAATCACGGAAAGATCACGGACTCCGAGCATCGACATATGAAGAGTACGCGGGATTGGCGTCGCTGTCAGGGTTAACACATCTACGTTGGCCTTCATTTGTTTAATTTTTTCTTTATGGGTCACGCCGAACCGCTGCTCTTCATCAATGATTAAGAGCCCTAGATCTTTGTAAACAATGTCCTTTGATAATAGCCGATGGGTTCCAATCACGATATCGATTGTCCCGTTTTTCAGCCCTTTGGTGGTTTGATTGAGTTCTTTTCTGGTGCGAAACCTGCTTAACAACCCGATGCTTACCGGATAATCCTGAAATCTCTCCTGAATCGTTTCAAAATGCTGCTGGGCAAGAATAGTCGTCGGTACTAAAATCGCAACCTGTTTGCCGTCAGCAATCGCTTTAAATGCTGCTCGGATCGCAACTTCCGTTTTTCCGTAGCCAACATCTCCGCAAAGGAGGCGGTCCATCGGACGTTCCCGCTCCATATCCTTCTTAATTTCATTGATCGATCGAAGCTGATCGTCTGTTTCTTGATAAGGGAAAGCTGCTTCAAACTCCCTTTGCATTTCGTGATCTGGCGAAAAGGCATAGCCCTTGCTCGCTTCTCTTTCGGCATAAAGCTTAATTAAATCATCCGCAATATCCTGAACAGAAGATTCAACTTTTTTCTTTACCCGTTTCCAATCACTTCCCCCGAGCTTATACAGCTTCGGCTCTTTGCCCTCGGAACCTACATACTTTTGCACGAGGTCAATCTGGTCAACAGGCACGTAAAGCTTATCGCTCCCCTGATAATGCAGATTCAGATAATCCTTGTGAACGCCGTTTATCGTAAGCGTCTCAATCCCTAAATATTTGCCTATTCCGTGGTTGACGTGGACAACATAGTCGCCTACCTGCAGCTCAGAATAGCTTTTTATCCGTTCGGCATTCGTCATTTTTTGCTTACGAGGCTGTTTTTTCACTCTTTTTTTGAATAACTCTTCCTCAGTAATCACCGCAAGCTTTAACAATGGGAGCTCGAATCCGGATTGCAGATCCCCCTCAATTATGTAGGACTGCCCGTGAACGAGCTTAGTGTGATGGTCAGTCTCAGCAGCCTCTATTTCATAATCGTTCAGGACAGAAGCAAGCTTCGAAACCCGATCCTTGCCGGCTCCTAAAAACACGATCGTATATTTTGATTTTTTATACCGTTCCAATTCTGTGGTAAGCACATTCATCTGCCCGTAAAAGCTTTGCATTTGCTTGCACGAGACGTTCACGATATTTTGCGGGCTTGTGTTGTGCACATGCCTTAAAAATAGGGAGTAGTATAACATAGGCCGCTTTTTCTTTGACAGCAGGGATTGAAAAGGAAAAGAAAGAGTGAGATCGTGAAGAATTTTCCCTTCCTCCAACAAGCTGGTTGTCCATTCTGCCTCTTCTTTTTTAAGCTGTTCTTCCATTTCATAGATTCGGCTGATTTCGTCTAAAAGAACAAGCGTATTATCAGGAGTGTAATCTAGCAAACTAGCAGGAGAGTCGTAAAAATACGACAGGTACTTCATCATTTCCTGATCGACATCGCCGTTTAACAGCCTTTCTTTATCCGCACTGATATTTGCGTGCAAGCTCTCCTTATGCTTATCAAGCTGCAATTTTTTCAGACTGTCGCTTAGGCCTTCATCGATTTTTTCGATTGCGCGATCCAATTCGCTCTTCCCAACAATCAGCTCCTTAGCAGGGCCAATTTTCACCTGCTTTAATTGATTAAGAGAGCGCTGGTCATCACTGTTAAACGAACGGATACTATCTACTTCCGTATCAAACAGCTCGATCCTGACCGGGTGATCCTCTGTTAATAAATAAATATCGATGATTCCGCCTCTTATGCTGAAATCACCTGGTGCTGACACAAGATCCGTCCGTTCATACCCGAGTTTTACAAGGTACTCTGCAAATTTCTGCGGCTCAATCTCGTCGCCGAGAGAAATGGATTTCTGGCAGCTTTTCCAAAGACTCGCTGGTGGAAGCATTCTTCTTACCGCCGCTACTGGAGCGACGATTACCGGAGCCTCTCCTTCTACAAGCTTATTCAGCACGTCGAGCCGCTGCGCCCTAAGCTCAGGGCTTGCAACGGCAATTTCAGCGGAAATAAGTTCATTGACCGGGTATAAAAGCACCTGCCTGTTCGTAATGAGACCGGATAAATCCTCTGCTACTTTCTGCGCTTGATACAGATTATGGGTAATAAAAAATAAAGGTCTCGATTCCTTATATGAAAGGGCGGATGTAAACAAAGAACGGGCGGAACCCGATAAGCCCGCCAGCATTTGCTCTGTCAAACCCTCTTTTAGCCCTGTTACAATAGATTTAAAGTCATCACTTTCTTGAATAAACGATCGAATATTTTCCATGGGGCCCTCCTCATTGGCTTCCATAACAGAAAAATGCCTTGGTCTTAACGACACCAAAGCTCATTTTATTGAATAAAATTTCCATATTGATGATAGTCGGGATTACGCTCAAGTGCTTCTTGGCAATCCTCGCAAATCGTTTTAACGTGAAGATCACCGTTACCTCTATAAGAAATCATATCGTTTCTTTCCTCATTTGTTAAGTGATTAAAGCCTAATTTTTCACTTTCTACATTTGAAAGTTGCAGCGTGCCGACTTTTACCCCGCAGTGACGGCAGTGATAATGCACAGCCATAATAAAGCCCCCAGCCTGAAGTTTTTCTTCTATTATGGTCGCTGCAATCTCATTTTATACCTAAGCGTTGAATTTATTCATCACTTCCAGAAACGGATGTGACAGCGAAGCTTCACAAGCTTTAACAGCCATAGATACCACCTCTTCTGTCTCATTTAATTCATCACTGGTGAATTTCCCTAATACATAGTCGACCACCTTCATGCCGCCTTGTGGCCGTCCGATTCCGAGCCGGATACGATTGAATTCTTGGGTGCCGAGATGCTGGATTAACGATTTGATTCCGTTATGTCCGCCGGCACTTCCTTTCATCCGTAAGCGGATTTTCCCCAGCGGAAGATCTAAATCATCATAGATTACCGTTAACTGGCTGATTGGTGCGTCATAATAATCAAGAAGCGGTCTCACGCACTCTCCTGATAAATTCATATATGTAAGAGGTTTGACGAGCAGAACCTTTTCTCCGGAAACAATCCCCGTACCGATTTGTCCGTTAAATTTTGCTTTCGTCATTGCGATGTCCCATTCTCTTGCCAATTGGTCAATGGCGATAAAGCCAATATTATGTCTTGTTGAATCATAATTTTTCCCTGGGTTTCCGAGTCCCGCAAACACATGCATAAAAAAATCCTCCTTTACACGATTAGTACGCTTTTATGAAGAAAGAGCATACTAAAAGACGCCACGTGCATGCAAAGACGCGTGACATTTCGTATAAATCTATATTTATTATCCCGCAATGCGACAGCTTTGAAGCTTGTAATCGATCATTCAGCCAGCGGAAAATAGGCTGAAATTACAACACTACTGATTGAAGATTCATTTTATCCCGTATTAACGGGCAGTAAGACCCTCACTGATTGAAGTTTCACTTTATTTTTGCCAAGTTCTCTTTATTCTAGCATAAAAGACGCAACCCCGGGAGGATTACGTCTTTGTGTATTTACTCTTCTTTATTTTCTTCTTCTTTTTCTCCAATGACTTCCGGTTCAGCAGCTTCATCTTCTGATTCTTCAAGTTCTTCAGCTGCTTGCGGAGGAAGAATGGAGGCAACTACTTCATCACTGTCATGATTGAAGGTATAGTCAGCCGCAGCCTTTAACTCTCCAATCGTTATTACTTCATTCATCTCCAGAGCGGATATATCGACTTCGATTGTTTGAGGAATGCTTTTCGGCTTCGCTTTAATTGACAGCTCATACAAAGGCTGCTGAAGAACTCCTCCGTCTTTCACGCCTTGTGCTTCTCCTTGAAGTGAGACAGGAACATCGACATCAATCTCAGCCCCCATATCGACCACATGGAAATCCGCATGCAGCAGCTCGTCTTTTATCGGATCTGTTTGTAATTCGTAAACCATTACTGACTGTTTTTTGCCGTCAACTTCTAATGTAATGATTGTGTTTTTCCCTTCATCACGAAGAGTTTTTAATAGAGCTATGCTGTCAAGATATACGGGTTGGCTGTCTGTATTTTTTCCGTAAATCACGCCAAGCACATTTCCTTCTTGCCGAATTTTCCGATTGGAAGATCGATTCAATTCTAAGCGTTTTTTTGCTTTAATAGTAGCCATACATTCACAATCCTTTCGTTATGTTTATCTTTACCCTATAACGAAAGAATGTAAACATTCTGGTGAAAATTAATCAAATAAAAAACTTACCGACTGGGCTTCATGAACACGGATAATTGCTTCAGCAAGCAAAGGCGCTACGGAAAGCTGTTTTATTTTATTAATTTTCTTCTCTTCTGCAAGCTCAATTGAATTCGTCACGACTAGCTCTTTTATCTTTGAATTTCCAATCCGATCAATCGCAGGTCCCGACAAAACAGGGTGTGTACAGCATGCATAAACTTCCGACGCACCGTTTTCAACCAATGCATTTGCCGCAAGCGTGATCGTGCCTGCCGTATCAATAATATCATCAATTAAAATCGCCGTTTTCCCTTCAATTTGACCGACGATATTCATAACCTCTACTTCGTTTGGTCTAGGGCGGCGTTTATCGATAATCGCGATCGGAGCCTTCAACCGCTCAGCAAGCTTTCTGGCTCGTGTTACACCGCCGTGGTCAGGCGAAACGATAACCACATCATTCAAGTTTTTGCTTTCGAAATAATCACCTAAGATTCGTACACCCATTAAGTGATCGATCAAAATATCGAAGAAGCCCTGAATTTGAGGAGCATGCAGATCTAAAGCGATTACTCTGGTCGCTCCGGCCGTTTCCAAAAGATTTGCAACCAGCTTAGCCGTAATCGGTTCACGGGCACGGGCTTTTCTATCCTGGCGGGCATATCCGTAATAAGGCATTACGATATTAATGGTTTTTGCTGACGCCCGTTTTAACGCATCCACCATAATAAGCATCTCCATAATATGCTCATTGACAGGTGCACTTGTAGATTGAATAATGTAGCAATCACAACCGCGGATACTTTCTTCTATGTTGATTTGAACCTCACCGTCGCTAAAACGGGTGACTGAACATTTCCCTAAATCGCAGCCGACATTTTCGGCAATTTCTTTTGCAAGCTCAGGATTTGAATTTAAAGAAAAAATCTTTAAACTGCCGTCCCTGTATTGTTTAGACATCGATAACCTCCGAAAAGCTTTTATTTTTTTCTCATTTTTTTGACATAATCTTCTTTATTGACTTGTCTTGCTCTGGCTATAGATAATGAATCCTCAGGAACGGTTTCTGTAATCGTTGAGCCTGCTGCAACATATGCACCTTTTTGTATGGTTACCGGCGCAACCAAATTAGAATTGCAGCCGATAAATACGCCGTCTTCAATCTTTGTTAAAAACTTGTTTTTACCATCATAATTGACCGTAATCGAGCCACAGCCCAGGTTGACATCTGTTCCTACCTCTGCGTCACCGACATAACTGAGATGGGATGCTTTGCTGCGGTCGCCAAACTGTGTTTTTTTGATTTCTACAAAATTGCCAATCTTCACGTCGTTTCCAATTGTAGAATCTGGGCGAATATGAGCGAACGGCCCAATCGATACATCGTTTCCTACCTCACTGCTGCTGACGACTGACTGTTTGATGACTGAACGGTCTCCGACTTTACAATTTTCAAGTTCACTGTTTGGACCGACCAGGCAATCCTCGCCAATGGCAACCTTTCCTTTAAGAATCGTTCCTGGATAGATCACTGTATCCCGCCCTATGACAGCTTCCGGAGAAATGTACGTGTTGTTAGGATCAATCAGGCTGACACCGTTTTGCATATGCCGCTTATTGATCCTCTGACGCATGTATTCCTCAGCCATCGATAGAGCAACTCTATCATTAACACCAAGAGTCTCCTTAAAATTCTCAGTTTGGTAAGCTGCAACGGATGAGCCTGCATTTTTTAGAATTTCAATGACGTCAGGGAGATAATATTCCCCTTGTACATTGTCATTAGAAACCTGCTCCAAGGCTTGAAATAAAGCTTCGTTATCAAAACAGTAGGTGCCTGTATTTACTTCTTGTACAAGGCGTTCCTCCGGTGTAGCATCTTTATGTTCAACAATTTTGCTAACTTCACCTTTTGCCCCGCGGATAATTCTACCGTATCCTGCAGGATCTTCCGCTAATGCGGTTAGCACAGTTGCTTTTGCATCTTGTTTTTTATGTTCAAGTAAGAGAGCTTCCATCGTTTCCGCCGTAATCAGCGGTGTATCTCCGCAAATCACTATGGTTGTGCCTTGTTCATTGGCAAGATGCTCCTTAGCCTGTTTAACGGCATGTGCTGTGCCTAACTGCTCATTTTGCAGAGCATATTCGCTTTTTGAACCGAGCTGCTTCCGTACTTCCTCTGCGCCATGTCCGACAATCGTCACAAGCTTTGACAATGATAGCTTAAGAGCTTCATCTGCAACATGCTCAACCATAGGCTTTCCGCACACAGGATGCAGTACTTTATACAACTTCGATTTCATTCTTGTCCCTTGACCTGCCGCTAAAACAACTGCAAAGCGCTTATCCATTCATTAGCCTCCAATACCTATTATCCATAGAAAAATATATCCTAAATGGCTTTTGATTTCAAGGTGAGTTCAAAAAGTACATTATTTTCCTCTATCTATAAATGATACGGGACATTAGGGTTTCCACGTTTTATTGGCACAAAAAAAAGCCTATTAAATAAGGCTTTTTTTCCTATTTTTTAAGAAGCCCCAGCTTCTTCATATTCGATTTCTTCCTCGCCTAGTCGATGGTATTCATTCAACACAGCTTCTTGGATTTTTCCACGGGTACTAGAATTGATGGGATGGGCAATATCACGAAATTCTCCGTCTGGTGTACGTTTGCTTGGCATAGCAACGAACAAGCCGTTGTTTCCATCAATCACTCGGATATCATGGACGACAAATTCATGATCAAGCGTAATGGATGCGATCGCTCTCATTCGGCCATCGGTATTCACGCGGCGTAATCTCACGTCTGTAACCTCCATAGTAGTTCACCACCTTTTCCCAATATAAAAAACATTAATCTAAAGATTCAACGAATTATTTTAATTTCCTGCAAAATTGTAAAAATATTTTAGAAAATTTGGGAAAAAATACACAAAAAAACGGTGATTTTGCAACATATCAAAATCACCGTTTTTTTCACTTTACACCGCGATACTCACGACGGCTTTTGCAAAGGCCTCTTATTTAATTACTTTACAAGCGCAATGACTTCAATTTCAACTAAAACGTCTTTTGGCAGCCGTGCCACTTCGACACATGATCTGGCAGGACGATGCTCAGAAAAATATTCTCCGTATACTTCATTTACATCTCCAAATTGATTCATATCTGCAATAAAAACCGTAGCTTTGACAACAGTATTCAAAGAAGCGCCGGCCTCTTTAAGGACAGCCTTTAAATTTTTAAAGACTTGATGCGTTTGTTCCTTTATATCTCCGTTAATCAATTCTCCTTCTGCCGTCAATGGAATCTGTCCGGAGCTGTAAAACATATTGTTTACAATGATTCCTTGTGAGTAAGGCCCGATTGCCGCAGGCGCGTTTTTTGTTTGAACTACTTTAGTCATTTTCATCTCTCCCGTCTTTTTATAGAAAACTCATATAGTTTCCATCGCGGATTTCAACCGCTTTTTCTTTTAGGTTGATAGCGGAAAGGGTAAGCAGGGACATATATTCATCGACCAGTCTCTCGTTTACTTCCTCCGCTTCCACTAGCACTCCAATTCCTGCAACAGTCGCATTGAACTCATCCAGCAAATTAATCATCCCGTTGATTGTTCCCCCGGCTTTCATGAAATCATCAATAATCAAGACTTTCGATCCGGTTTTCAGGCTTCTTTTTGCCAGTGACATGGTCTGAATCCGATTCGAAGAGCCGGACGCATAATTAATGCTTACAGTCGATCCTTCCGTCACTTTATTGTCCTTTCTCACAATGACAACCGGCACATCGAGATAGCTGGCAACAGCGTAAGCCAACGGGATTCCTTTCGTTGCCACTGTCATTACGACATCGATTTCTCTGGCGGAAAAAGCGGATGCGAAGATTTTCCCCGCAGTTGACAGGATAGAAGGTTTACCTAATATATCTGTAAAGTAGAGATAGCCTCCAGGCAGCACCCGTTCAGCATTAGCCAGAGACTCTCCCAGCTTATGTACATACCTTTTTGCTTCATCCGCACTGATTCTCGGAATGTACTTCACTCCCCCGGCTGCTCCAGGGACTGTGAGGAGGGTTCCGATTCCCTGCTGTTCAAATGTCTGTTTGATAATCGCCAAGTCTTCACTGATGGATGATTTGGCTGATTCATACCGTTCTGAAAAGAAGGTTAAAGGCACTAGCACGTGCGGGTGGGTTAACATATAATTCGTTAAGTCCACCAACCTTCCACTCCGACGAAATTTCATGCACAATTACCCCCAGAATCCGAATATTTTATTGATAATATAACTTAATATACGGATTTAATCAAGGTCATTCTGCTCTCCTATCATGCGTACAGCATATACTTGATCACAAAACCCTCTTAGTCCGTTGTATATTCTGTGAACTTTTGATTCATATTGCACAAGTCCGAATACAGTAGGGCCGCTGCCGCTCATCAAGACCGCATCGGCACCGAATCTCTTCATTTGGTTTTTAATCATCGACACCTCGGGGTGCATTTGCAAAGTCACCGTTTCAAGGATATTGCCCAAATGCTTGCACATTTTAGGAAAGCTTTTTTCTTCAATGGCCTGAACCATCTCCTGGACTCGAGGATGGCAGGCATCTTTAAGGTTCAACTGCTTATATACTTCACCTGTAGAAACCCCGATTGTTGGTTTGGCAAGAACGACCCAGCAATGCGGAGGAGTTCCGATATGCTTAATTTTTTCTCCGCGCCCGCTGGCCACTGCCGTACCTCCGTACACGCAAAAGGAAACGTCTGACCCGATTTGCGCCCCCAATTCTGCCAGCTCGTCCAAAGATAAATTTAGCTTCCAGAGCCTGTTCAAGCCTCTCAGCGTAGCCGCTGCATCACTGCTTCCGCCTGCGAGACCTGCCGCAACAGGAATTACTTTCGTTATCATAATAGATACGCCTTTTTTCAGGTTAAACTTTTGTTTTAATAACTTCGCTGCCTGAAAGGCTAAATTTCTTTGGTCATCCGGCACAAAACGATTATGGGAGGCGACATGTATGATATCTTCATCCAGCTCTGTAAGTTCAATCCGGTCAGCCAAATCAATGGTTGTCATCACCATCTCGACTTCATGAAAGCCATCCTGACGTTTGTGAAGAACATCCAGCGATAGATTAATTTTGGCGGGTGCTTTTTCTAAAATGCGCATCTCTTTCACCTACTTCATTTTCAAACATAAGTATGGATATTGTAACACATAACTTGGAAGCAAATCTTCTGCTTTAGGAAAGATAGAAAGCATTTTCAAAAAAAGAAGCCGGCAGAGCGAACTGCCGGCTGTCACTGTTATGGTTTAACCCTCATCAGGCGGGGGCAGCAAGACCTCCGCAAAAATGTGAAGGTATACGTTATGCTTTAGTTCTCAAATGTTCTTCTGCAAGTTCAATTGCACGCTTTGTCATGTTTCCTGCATCTCTTGCGCGAATTGCACCCCAGCCTTCATTTTTAACAGTATCATAAAAACCAAGGTCTTTTGCAAGCTCATATTTGAATTCCTCTGACATAATCCCTCGTCGTCTGCCCAAACGAAACAACCCCTTTAACGAAATTATTTACAGTTCGTGCAACTCTAATAACAGTGACCCTTTTAGCTTTCCATGAAGTCAGAGAAATTCCCCCGAAAAATATTGGGTATTCGCGGAAAAAAGCAAAAAGCAGCAAACCAAATGGTTTACTGCCCATAAATGCTACTGAGCGAAGCATCTTCGGAGAACCGTAATTCTACCGTCTCAGTCAGAATATCAGCATAGCTGTATGAAACTCGTTCAAATGAATTTTCTTCTTGATCTAGTTGTATCACAAAAACTGAAGGGTACGTCTCAGCTAAAATGCCCGAACGCTCAATTGTCTTTCGGCGGCCACCGTTTGCTTTTAACGTAAGCCTTTTTCCTAAATTACCATCAAGCGATCTTTTGATATCGGACAACGACTTCGCCATTGCATCCACCTCACTAAGGTCATTATACAACAATAGCCTAATTTAGTCAAATAAAATTTAAATTATATCAACGTTGATAAGCTATTGTCAATAAAATTATTTTGACAAACATTTTGATTTTCGCCAATATTTTTCCACATTTTCCTCCAATTATGTACGTTTCTTTTATTTGCTTTTTTAAATAGTAAAAACCGCCTGTTTCGTGTCAGGCGGTTTTGGCTCTATTGTGAGGCATTCGTGTTTGTCCGAAGCGGCATTCCCGTCCTAAGTACCCCTTTTGTTTCAATTCCGCCAAGCCCTTTTTCTCTTGTAAGCGTGTTTCGCAGGACATCCCATACATTGATGTGCTCACGGTAAGGGGTGAAGCTGATCTTTGCCACAATATAGACAGGGTCAAGCGCATGAATATTTACTCGGGATGGCGAACTGGCAAAGTTAGCTCCAGCTCGAATAAGTGATTCAAAGTGGGATTGGCACGCACCGGCAAAAATGACCAGCTGATCGAGGTGAGGTATTTTTTTTCTCGCTTTTTGCACTGTTTGGACAAAATGCTTTGAATGTCTGTATGCATTGATATCGTCAATGCTGCCTTTTTGTTTGGAATAAGCGTCGTGGCCGGTGACCACCAATATATCCGGACGGTATTTATCAAGCAGTCCCTCTATGATGAGAGGCATCTTTTTTTCATCACAATGAATGCCAAAAACGGGAACACCGATTTTTTCGTAAACGGCCAGACACTTATTTAAATACACCGAATCGCCATCTAAATGAAGCACCTTTCCCGGCATACTAAAATAGTGCTCTTGATGCCTGTAGCGGCCGGTAGCTTGATATTCGTGCTTTTCCCGCGAAAGCTTATAATCTTGTTTAAGCAAATCCAGCGATTCACTTAACCTCAAATCATTCTCTCGCTTTCTGACTAGCTGCTCTTCTTTTTTGATCGTCTGTAAGTCAGTGAATTCAGCATCAGCAACTAGTCTGTACTCATCGCCATGAAGCATGGCAATCCATTTCCCTGTTTCCAGGCGTTCGATTGAAATAATGCGAAAAACAATATCACCGTGATAGGATTTGCGTGTTACCAGGTCACCTATTTGAAATTGCATGCTTTTCACTCCACACCTATACTCCCTCTACTATAAGGAAAACTTTACATCCCCACTGCTCGATCTTATCAGACACTAACTGGCAGTTATCCTTGTCATTAGCGAAGAAACTGCCTGTTAAAGCGGGATGAAGTTCTTATCTAGCCTATGTCAGCCGGAAGAAGAAGGTGATTAATATAGGCGTCGTTTCTGCAGGTGAAAAGCTCATATGTCGCGTGAAGTGGCATATAAACCTCCTCAACAAAAAAACAGCGCACCACTGGGGATGCGCTTATTCGAACATTTTGCTTTTTTCGTAATTCTATCTTTTTTTCTTACCATGCTCACTTATCAATCAGTTTACTGTCTCTCCACTGATTGCATCCCGGCTATTGTATGTTTCAACATCGAGCTTTTTCGTAAATTTGGAAGCCAACGTACCGGACAGCATGCTATCGTTTACGTTTAAGGCTGTTCTTCCCATATCAATGAGCGGTTCAACCGAAATCAGCAAACCTGCCAAAGCCACTGGCAAGTTCATTGAGGAAAGAACGATCAATGCTGCAAATGTTGCTCCTCCTCCAACACCGGCTACACCAAAGGAACTGATGCCGACGATTAAAATCAATTGGATCAGAAAGGACGGTGAAGTCACATCAATTCCTTGAGTTGGCGCGATCATCATTGCAAGCATGGCCGGGTAAATACCTGCGCAGCCGTTTTGACCAATGGTCGCACCAAATGAAGCTGACATATTAGCAATCCCTTCATGGACACCCAATCGATTTTTTTGTGCATCGATATTCAGCGGGATCGTCGCTGCACTGGAACGCGAAGTAAAGGAAAATCCTAAAACAGGCAGTACCTTCCGAACAAACATAAACGGATTTAGTCCGGATATAGCCAGAATGATGAGATGGATGATAAACATGGCGGCAAGTGCTGCATAGGAAGCAATGACAAACTTCCCAAGCTCAACAATTCCATTGATATCTGTGCTCGCTACCGTATTTGCCATCAGGCCCAAAATACCAATTGGGGTAAGTCTCAGCACAAGCGTCACAATACGCATCACAACCGCATAAACGGCATTCACCATGCCCGAGAAACGCTCCGCTTCCTCGGGTTTCTTCCTTCTTAATCCGAGAACGGCTATCCCAACAATAATTCCAAAGATTACAACGGCAATGGTGGATGTCGCCCGCTGACCCGTTAAATCAAGGAATGGATTTGCCGGAAGAAAGCTGAGAATTTTTTGCGGCGTTGTTAAGTCCTGAATCCCGCCGAGTTTCTCCTGAAGCGCTTCTCCTCGCTCCGTCTCAGCCTGGCCAATCTCTATTTCGCCTGCATCTAATTGGAATACTGAAGCACTGGCTATCCCAACTGCTGCAGCAATCATCGCTGTTGCGACAAGTATTCCGATAATCCATGCTGACATTTTTCCAAAATCAGCGGAATTTTTCAGGTTCGTAATGGATTGAATGATCGATACTAGTACTAACGGCATCACGATCATCATTAATAAGTTGACATATCCATCTGCTGCAATGCTGTACCAATCTGTAGTTGTCACTGTTACAAATGATTCCGGACCGAATACGACCTGCAGATATGCTCCGAGGACGATACCCAATATCAGTCCGGTAAATACACGCTTTGTAAAGGAAACATGCTTTTTTTGCATATAAAGTAAGAGTCCGACAATGGCAAGCATGATTACAATATTAAGCAGAATGAAAAATGTATCCATGACAAAAAAACCTCCTTCTATTTCAATTTATTTGTTAATTAATTTAACAGCGATATTCATTTTATACATATCAGGAAGCAGGGTCAACAACTAAGCTTACAAGAATAGTCGGATTTGTTCCAATAATCCAAACTCTAAAACTAACAAAAACGGTACTGTCCATTTTCTGCAGCTTAGCGGCATTCTCGCTAATAAAGCCAGAAAGGACAATACCTTTTTCATCAGGATCCTAAAGCTTGGCAAACAAAATATTTGCTAGATGGCCAAATTCTTTTATCGAAAGGGTTTCTCCACGGCGCCTCCCGTCAATTCCCGCTGTTTCAAGCGCATCTTCAATCATCTGTTTCCCTGCTTTTTCAGCAAAAAGATTGTTGATGAGATTGTTTTGCAGCGTTTTTCTTCGTTGGGCAAAACTTGCTTTGACCAACTGGAAAAAGAAGGTTTCATTATCAACAGAAACGGCTGGTCCATCTCGAAGCGCAAGACGTATTACTGCAGAATCAACATTAGGTTGCGGCACGAAAACTGTTTTCGGCACTGTCATAACAGTCTTCGGTTCCGTATAGAATTGAACGGCAATCGATAAAGAACCGTAATCCTTGTTTGCGGGAGCTGCAGCCATTCGATCTGCTACTTCTTTTTGAAGCATGACGACAATGCTATTTAATGGAAGTTTTTCTTCTAACAACTTCATAATAATTGGGGTTGTAACATAGTACGGCAAATTGGCAACGACTTTTATCTCATCACAATCCTGAAACTCTTCGTTGATAACTGCAGCCACGTCGGCCTTCAACACATCCTGATGAATCACTTTAATGTTTTCATAAGGTGATAGTGTATCGTCAAGAATCGGCAACAACCGCTGGTCAATTTCAAAGGCAACGACCTTTTTTGCTCGTTTTGCCAATTGCTCCGTCAAAGCTCCAATACCCGGACCAATCTCAATGACACCAGTCTGATCCGTAATTCCTGCATGGTCGGCAATTCGATGAAGGATATTGGGGTCGATCAGAAAATTTTGCCCCAGGCTCTTTTTGAAAGAAAACCCGTATTTCTGCAAAATTTCTTTTGTTCGATTCGGTGTTGCGATCTCTTTATTCATTTTGTTCCTCCTGCATGACAGCTTTCATAGCTTGCTTGTATTCACTTTTCGTAATTTGAAACATTTGCAGGCGTTTTTGAAGCTGCTTGCCATTAGTATATCCTATATTTAACCGGTCTCCGAGACGTTCTCTTCTCTTTCTGGAGACAGCACTGCCTATCAAGCCATCCTCGATAAGCTCTTCCGTTGTGATTTCCAAAACCGGATCTTCCATTTCTTCATGAACGGAGCTTAGGGACTCTCGAATGCTTTCCACTGATGCGTGCTCGACCCCGATCCCGCGGTTATTTTTCGGGATGGCAAGATGCTTGGGCAAAAACGCATGCTTACAACCAGGCACGGCTTCTGCGACCGTTTTTCTAATTTTTTCTCCGGGAAAGTCCGGATCCGTAAAAATAATGACTCCTCTCGTTTGCTGAGCAAGCCGGATTCGTTTAATGACCTCTTCGCCAATCGCAGAACCGTTTGTTTCAATTGTATCCGCATCTACGGCAGATTTTATTTTTGCCGTGTCGTCCCGTCCTTCTACTACAATAATTTCTTTTATCCTCATATATTCCTCCGTCTACCGAATGAAGCCTAAAGCTTATCTTTTCATTCCCCGCTTTGGGACAGCCATTTCACGCGAATAATTTAATATTTGAAATAAAATTGAAAAAATCGAGAAAAAAATGAAACTTTTTCTCTGATGGATCGTCTAATTACTAGAAACTCGAAAAGCTCCATTCATTATAACGAAAAAAACAGAGGGTGCAAAATCCCTCTGAATCGATTACTTAAGTACTTTTATTTTCACTTGCTTATTTCCCCAGCGATACGCAGTGGACTTATCAGGGAAAAACACATCGATTTTACTTCCCTTGATTGCCGAACCTGTATCAGCTGCAATGGCATAGCCATAGCCTTCTACATGCACTTTGGTTCCTAATGGAATAAAACTCGGGTCAACCGCGATTACTTTGGCACCTGGATTATTTTTCAAGTCAATTCCGGTAGCCGTACGGCCTGAACATCCCGAACAGCTTGCTGTATATGCCGTGGATGTAACATAATATTCTTTTCCGGTAGAATTACTGCTTCTCGACACCGGATTTTTTTCTGCTGTGGCAACTACTTGGTTTTTCTTATCCTTCGTTCCTACAGCAACAATTTTATCTATACTGTCGTCTCCAGATTCTTCTTTTACAAGTTTTCTGGAAACCTCTTTACCGTTTTCCTTAACAACGTCATAATGCTTTTTCAGGGTGCCTTCTTTTCCTTTTTGAACAACTTTTTCTTTCCCTGTTTCAAGTGAACGATCTTCTTTTCTTTTCACTTGATAGGCGAGCTTTTCTTCCACTACATCGGTGACTTTTTCGATTCGAGTTATTGTAACCTTATGATCTGCTGTTAATTTTTCGTCCAATGAAGGTTCGATTTTATCCATATCACTTAGTTCCAAATCATGTTGCTTTAAAAAGTCAGCGACCGTAGTCGAAGTCGTCCATAGCTGCTTTTCTTTCCCGGCATCACTTAGCTTTATTTGAAAAGCCTTATTGATCGTAAGCTTGGCATCTTCAGTAAGCTTTTTATCTTTTGAAGGCTGCACTTGATCGTGATCACCCAGAGCGAGCTTTTGCTCGGCAAGAAAATCATCTACCGTTTCTGCAGTTGTCCATATCGTTTCCTTTTGGCCATCCACTGTAAGCTGGACAGGCTTTGAAGATACATATGCAACTTTCATATTGTTTTCCAGCTTCGTTTGTATTGCTGGAGAGATTTTATCTTCACTTCTCGTGGAAACCCCTTGGCTTTCCAGAAGCTCTCCCACTGTATTAGCATGAGTTCTCAGCTGCTGCTTTTTGCCGTTAATAGAAACAGAGACTGATTGTTTCGTAAGCTCATGAGTTCCATAGGCGGTTCCGCTGCCTATAATAAGCAAGGACGCAGCAAGCAGAATAACTTTGCTTTTACTTAGCTTTACGGAAAACAGCTTTTTCATTTTTTGTACGATGAAAAACGCCTCCTTCTCCTCGGAGAGATTATATATAGTATCGTCAACCCTGTCAACCCTCCTAATTACTTACACTATAAGCCAAATGCACCCTCTATTATGCAAAAATTAACTAGAAAAGGAAAGAAAGAGTTGTCGACAAACTTATCCTATGAAAGAGAATCGGCGTGTAGAACTTTTTTGTAATATAGAAAAAAAGGACGAGCACATCCAGGAAATTACATCGAATGCTGTCATTTTATAGAGAAAATTTTTTCAGCATTTTTTGTAGTAATTTTCGCAATTTCTGCATATGAAACGCCTTTTAATTCCGCGATTTGTTCTGCAATATATTTAACATACCCTGGTTCGTTTCTTTTTCCTCTAAATGGATGAGGTGTTAAATAAGGGCAATCCGTCTCAATCAAAAGCCGATCGAAAGGAATTTCTTTTGCAACTTCCTTAGGTTTTTTAGCATTTTTAAACGTAACAGGACCGCCAAAGGAGATGTAAAAATTCATATCCATACATTTCTGGGCGATTTCAATACTTCCGCTATAACAATGCATAATTCCCCCTACCTCGCTTGCGCCTTCTTCTTCAAGAATGGCAACAACATCCTCGGTTGCATCCCGGTTATGAATAATAATCGGCAATTTCACTTCTTTGGCAAGGGCAATCTGTTTACGAAAAACTGTTTTTTGAATATCTTTTGGTGACTTGTCCCAATGATAATCAAGACCCATTTCACCAATGGCAACAACCTTAGGATGAGCGGTAAGCTCCTTTATCCATTTCAAATCCTCATCCTTCATATCAATCGCATCGACAGGATGCCAGCCTATAGCTGCATAAAGAAAGGAATATTCCTCAATCAACTTCATAGCTTTTTCGATGGTAGGACGATCAAATCCCACAACAACCATCTTTTCTACTCCGGCATCACGCGCCCGTTCAATGACTTCATTTACATCCTCATTATATTGATCTGCATTTAAATGAACATGTGTATCAAATAGCATAAAAAGCTTCTCCTTTCTTCTTTAGACAAAAAACAAAAGGTGTTCGACGAAATGTTACACGTGAAACACCTTTTGCGTATGTTCTAATAAGCTTACTTAATCCTGGCACCATTGGCTAACGATTCATCTACTGAAGCGAGTGAAAGAGTACCGTTATCTTCCCCTGCCAAAATCATCCCCTGTGACAACTCTCCCTTTAATTTTACAGGTTTAAGATTAGTCACGCAGATGACTTTTTTCCCGGTTAAATCATCAGGGCTGTAAAACTTAGCAATTCCGGAGACAACTTGTCGTTGTTCAAAGCCTAAATCAAGCTGGAGCTTTAGCAAGCGGTCCGCTTTTTTTACAGGTTCGGCTTTGATTACCTCAGCGACACGAAGCTCGACATTCATAAATTCATCAATGCCGATTTCAGGAAGCTTCTCCACCTCTTCTATCTTTGTTTCTTTTTTTGCAGCCGGGACAGAACCCTGCATTTTATTTTTAATGTAGGCGACTTCTTCTTCAGCGTCCAATCGCGGGAATAATGGAGAACCAGCTTGTACTTTCGTGTCAGCCAGCCTTCCGAACTCTGAAATGCTTTCCCATGATGTTAATGAATCCTCTAACACGCCGAGCTGCAAAAAGATTTGCTCTGGCGCTTTTGTTAAAAACGGCTTCAATAGAACAGCAATGATCCGCAGCGACTCTGCAAGATGATACATAACAGACTGCAGTTCGTTTTCTTTTTCTTTATCTTTAGCCAAAACCCATGGAGCAGTTTCATCAATATATTTATTTGTCCGGCTGACGAATTGCCACAATTGGTTAAGTGCAACGGAAAACTCCATATTATCCATTGCCTTTTCATATGATTTCACTGTTTGTAAAGCCATATCCGATAAATTTTTATCAAACGGAGTGACAGGTCCGGCATACGATTTGATTTGGCCGTCAAAATACTTGTTGATCATTGCTACTGTCCGGTTTAACAGATTTCCCAAATCATTCGCCAAATCGAAATTTACCCGTTCTATAAAGCCTTCGGGAGTGAAAACACCGTCAGAACCGAATGGAACCTCACGAAGTAAATAATAACGAAGAGAATCCAAACCATATCTGTCAATTAATGTGACTGGATCAACCACATTTCCTTTTGATTTTGACATTTTCCCATCCTTCATTAGCAGCCAGCCATGGGCGAAGACCTTTTTTGGAAGCGGAAGATCCAAAGCCATTAGCATAATCGGCCAATAAATGGTGTGGAAGCGGACAATCTCTTTACCAACTAAATGTACATCTGCCGGCCAATATTTTTTATATTTTTCATCCTGGCCAGTGTCGTAACCGAGCGCAGTAATATAATTCGACAGTGCGTCAATCCATACGTAGATGACATGTTTTGGATTTCCTGGAACCGGGATACCCCAATCAAATGTCGTTCGGCTGACTGCTAAGTCTTCCAGACCCGGCTTAATGAAATTGTTGATCATTTCATTTTTTCTTGATTCAGGCTGAATAAAACCGGGATTTTCTTTATAGTAGGCAAGGAGACGATCCGCGTATTTGCTCATACGGAAAAAATATGATTCTTCCTTAATCAATTCAACTGGATGGCCGCTATCAGGGCTTTTTCCGCCGGTGATTGTTCCGTTCTCATCACGTTCAACATCTACCAGCTGCGTTTCCGTATAAAACGTTTCGTCAGGGATGCTGTACCACCCTTCATACTCGTCAAGGTATATATCCCCGTTATCCAAAAGCTTTTTAAAAATTTTTTCAACGACTGTCTTATGGCGTGTTTCAGTCGTACGGATAAAATCATCATTGGAAATATCTAATTTTTTCCACAGTTCTTTAATCACTTCTGCTTCGTGATCCAAATATTCTTGAGGCGTTGTATTATTTTTCTCAGCGGTTTGCTGAATCTTTTGTCCATGTTCATCAGTGCCTGTCAAATACATCACATCGAAGCCTCTCAGCCTTTTGTAACGGGCCATAGCATCGCCCGCTACAGTCGTATAGGCATGGCCGATATGTAATTTCCCGCTAGGATAATAAATCGGAGTCGTAATATAAAAAGTGTTTTTCTCTTGTGGCATGGTAAAACCTCCTAAACAATATGTTCCGATGACAATAATGGCCGAATCAGATCAGACAGGCATTCTTTCTAAATGATTCGCCAAAAACTCCCGCCCGAAGGACGAGAGCGCATAATTTTATATTATATTTGTTTTTTTAACTCTTCTTATATGATACCATCTTAGCCTTTAAGTTCAAGGAAATATACATGACAGACACTTTTGATAAAAAGCCCTTTTTCAAATTTTTTTAAAAAATAAGACAGAAAACCTATTTTTTTGTCGAATAATGTCGTAAAAAACAACAAACAAAAATATCTTTAGTTCGAAAGTCTTGATTTTTGTTTATCTCGAATTGGTGAAGTTTATATCATTGAAAAAAGAAAAACCCTGTAGTATAAAGGTTTTAAATGCTTTTTTACTTTAAGATCTAGTTTTTACAAACTATAGAAGATTAAATGATTGACGTTTATTGGAAACCCTGTTATTCTTATAGGGTAAGGAATTTGTCGAATAATGACGAAGAACAAAAAATAAATGACTCTTGGGAGGAGAAAACATATGAAATCTACAGGAATTGTACGTAAAGTTGATGAATTAGGCCGTGTGGTTATTCCGATTGAATTACGCCGCACTCTTGGAATTGCAGAAAAAGATGCTCTTGAAATCTACGTGGATGATGAAAAAATCATTCTTAAAAAATACAAACCAAACATGACTTGTCAGGTGACTGGTGAAGTTTCTGATGATAACTTGAACCTTGCTGAAGGAAAATTGGTTCTTAGCCGCGAAGGTGCAGAATTGATTATCAGCGAAATCCAAAACAAGCTTCAATCATCAAAATAAGATAAAACATAAAAAAAGACCGCTCTCAGCCAGTTGTACGCAACTCCTGAGAGCGATCTTTTTTATTTATTTCGTATGTGATAGGCATCATATACTGCTCGTTTTGGAATATCGCGGTCCGTTGCGGCATTTTTGACGGCTTCTTTCGTCGAACAGCCCAGCTGGATGTAATGTTCGACATGCTCGATCTCGGTTAATTCATCCCACCATGCCGATGTTTGCTCGCTCTTTTGTTGTGAACCTTCTACAACAAGGCAAAATTCACCGCGAATCGTTTCATTTGCCGCCCAATCCTTTAGCTCTTCAGCCGTGCCCCGGATAAATTCTTCAAATTTTTTTGTCAGCTCTCTTGATACCGTGATTTGACGATTCCCCAAATGGTCATGAATAAACGTTAGGGTTTCTTTTAAACGATGTGGCGCCTCATAAAAAATAAGCGTTTCTTCACGGTCTTTTAACTCATCCAGTTGTTTTTTCTTCGTTTTCTTCGACCTGTCCAGAAAACCGAAAAAAAGAAATGGCTGAGGAGAAATACCTGACGCGATCAAGGCTGTGAGAGCTGCATTGGCTCCGGGCAGCGGGACCACGTTTCCGCCAATCGATACATATTCTCTGACGATTTCTCTTCCTGGATCGGAAATCGTCGGCATTCCAGCATCGCTGACTAGTGCGATATTTTTATCTTCTTTCAGCCATTCGATGATTTTATGTCCGCTGGATTCTTTGTTATGCTCATGGTAGCTGACAAGCGGGGTCTCAATGTCGTAAACATGGCACAGCTTCTTCGTTTGTCTCGTATCTTCTGCTGCAATATAATCCACTGTTTTTAACGTGTCTACAGCGCGAAAGGTCATATCCTCCAAATTGCCTATAGGCGTTGGAACCAGAAACAAAGTCCCCATATCAGAATGGCCGTTAAAACTTTTTTGGCTTTTCATTCGCTGACTGCCTCCCTTCTCGCTTCCAAATATCGTTCTTTCTTTTTTCGCGATAGTGTTTTGAAATGATATTCCATTTGCATCGCTTCTTGTTTAGTTGGATAAGCTTCGCTATGTACCAAGGAAACAGGGAGTCTGGCTCTCGTATATTTTGCCCCTTTCCCTTTATTATGTACTTTCAATCGCTTGTCCAGATCATTCGTATAGCCTGCATAAAAGCTGCCATCTCCACAAAGCAGCACATAAAAAAAGTGATTATTCTCCATATAGAATCGTCCTGACTTCAGGTGTATATTCATTTTTATCCGTATACACAAATAACGGGGGCAAGATCTTAAGGTCCGGTTTTCCGGCTTTGATCCCTTCAACCAAGATCGTATTCGCTTCTTTTCCCTCTCGGGGATAGACAAATCTAACACGTTTTGGTTCGATTTGATATGCCTTCATCAGTTCAAATATTTCAATCAGCCGTCCGGGGCGATGGACTAGAGCAAGCTTTCCGCCCTGCTTCAGCAGTTTGCTGCCCACCCGAATGACATCTTCCAACGTACAATGAATCTCGTGCCGCGCAATAGCCAAGTGCTCGTTCAGGTTTCTTTCTTCTTGATTCGGTGTCTTAAAATACGGAGGATTGCACGTAACTACATCATATTTATTATGACCTAAAACAACCGGCATATTTTTCAGGTCATCCTGAATCAAACCAATTTGATGCTGCAATCCATTGTACCCCACGCTTCTTACTGCCATATCATAGAGCCGCTCCTGCAATTCGACTCCGATGATTTCCGCTTTTGTCCGAGTGCTGAGCAAAAGCGGGACAATGCCATTGCCTGTACATAAATCGATGATTTTTCCTTTTTGAATCGGAACATACACGAATTTTGACAGCAGTACGGCATCAAGTGAAAAAGCAAAAACACTAGGGCTTTGAACAATTTTCATATTCTCTGCCAGCAAATAATCCAATCTTTCATCATCTCGTAATACAACCATATATTATTCCTTTCTTATTGTAACTCTTAAAGCATTATCACTGTTTCCTTGATTATAAACGATTTCTTTTGTTTTGAAACCGCGGGTGTTTGAATTAACCATAACTTCTCCAGATGCTTCGTCCATTGGCATTTCCTCTGTCGTGTTCCCCTGTACAGAGTTTCCCTCTGCTGACGATACAGTTTTTGTGAAAGTAACAGGAGAGATTTTATAAGCCCCGCCAAAATTAACAACCCCGCCGCCGGTAACACTGTTAATTGTAATATTGCATTGTTTTCTCATGTTCTATTCCTCCTCTTACACGCATTCTATGCATTCTTTTTTTCTATTCCCGTGCTCCTGTCTCTTATCAAATCAATCATTTTCTACAAAAAAAACTCCCGAATCTCTTCGGGAGCCATTTATTACTTCTTATTTAAAAAAGAAAGACAAAACAGACAATCACCGTCTTTACGGACGCTGCCGTAATGGATGGGGCAAATGTGAAAGCCTTCTTGATAAAGGCGCGCCAAATTATCATAGCCCTCTCCGATTTCCGCAGATACCATTTTTTCGGTTTTTTCTTCTCCAGAAACAGGCTCTTCTTCCACAGCTGCACCGTTGTTCTTTTCCTCAAGCCTTTGGCGGAGATGATTATTTTCAAGCTGTAGATAATGATTTTCTTCGATCATTTCACCAATATGAAGCTTTAAATCTCCCAGCTGCTTATATAAGGAGCCGATTTGTTCCTCCATACTGCTGACTGCACTGAATAATTCTTTTTTATCCAAGGTTCTCCACCTCGTCAATCTGTTGTTTGAGCGGAAACAACACCTTCTTCGAGCAATTCTTCCCAAGTGTATTCTACGACTTTATCTCTCTCTGTAAGCTCAACCTGAAGGATTCGTTCAAGGATATTCAGGCCAACCACTTTCGCAGGTCCGTCTGTTGTCGTAATGAATTCACCGATATCCGGAAGCTGTTCTTTTGCCGTTTCGTACTCATCATTTTCATATTTCAAGCAGCACATTAACCTTCCGCATAAACCAGATATCTTAGTAGGATTTAATGATAAATTTTGATCCTTCGCCATTTTAATAGATACCGGTTCAAAATCACCGAGAAAGGTAGAGCAGCAAAGCATTCTTCCGCACGGCCCGATTCCGCCGAGCATTTTCGCTTCATCTCTGACCCCGATTTGCCTTAACTCGATTCGTGTTTTAAAAATAGAAGCCAGATCCTTCACCAGCTCTCTGAAATCGACTCTTCCATCAGCTGTGAAATAAAAGATCACTTTGTTGCGGTCAAAGGTGAATTCAACATCTACCAGCTTCATATCCAACCCGTGCTCGGCCACTTTTTTTTGGCAAATGCCAAAAGCTTGTGCAGCGGCTTCCTTATTTTCATCAACTATCATCTTATCGCGCTCATCAGCAACACGGATGACTTTTCTAAGCGGAAGCACAATGTCATGCTCTTCCACCGTTTTATTTACGATCACAACATGTCCGTATTCAACGCCTCTGACGGTTTCAACGATTACGTTTGTGTCGCGCTCTATCTGAAATCCATTTGGATCGAAATAATAAATTTTCCCCGCTTTTTTAAAACGGACTCCAATTACATTATACAAGGTTATCCCTCCTGCAACGTTAACACCAGCTGTTCCATCAGTACCTGGGCATTCACGTTGGAACGAAGCCGTTTTTTAGCTTCCAGCACAGCATGAATTTGGTTCATTACGACTGCCTGCGTTGATTGTAATGCATGAGACTCTATATTGTCCATCAAATCCTGATATAAAACCTGTCCATTATTTCCCACTTGAATGGACAACACATCACGATAGATGAACAGTAACAGATCCAGTCCAAGCTCCTGCTGATCTTTTTCTTTAAAAAAAGGCATCCACTTGTCATGTATATAAAAGAAAGCATGTCCTCTTCGATGAGTTAACACTTCATATAATTTTATCACTATCGATCTTGCTTCTGCAAACTCTTCATTCCGACTTAATTCGAGTGCTTCAGCCACATTTCCCGTTAAATTAGATAAAAGAGCCGCCAAGTGTGCAGAGACACCCTCCTTGATGAGGTCTTTTTCAATGGAAGAAGGAGCCAGCGGCCTGAATGTTAACATTTGGCATCTGGAAATGATCGTATTAAGCAGCTTCTGCGGCTGCTCGGTAACTATAACGGCCATTGTTCCGGGATTCGGTTCCTCCAAAAATTTCAACAAACTGTTTGCCGCATTGGCCGTCATCTGATCTGCATGAAAAATAATGTACAGTTTCTTTTTGGATTCGACACCTGTCTTTTTAAATTCTTCCTGAAGTGCCTGGATTTGGCCCTTTTTTATCGATTGGCCGTCCGGACGAATGACGAATACATCCGGATGATTCCCTGACTCGATTCGTTTGCAGTTTCTGCACGTTTCACAAGGCTCAACACCCGATTCAAGGCAGAAAAAACTTTTCGCCAGCAAATAGGCAGCGTCTGATTTCCCCGTGCCTCTCCCGCCTTCAAACAAGTAAGCATGAGCCAAGCGCTCTTTTTTTATGCTATTTGAAAAAAGCTTCATTACGGCCGGCTGATGGCCCTCCATTTCAGTCCAGCTTCTACCCATTTTATCAACTCTCTATGTGTACAGGTTTATTAATAGTCCCTTGATCTCGCCGATTCGTTCCAGCAATAAAACGGAATCCTGTTCTTTATTCAATAGATCCTCCGTCAGCTGAATCAGTTTTGTGTCCAATTCTTTTACAACGGTTAACGTCCGGCTGTTTCCATAAAGGTCAAAGCTTCTCGATTCTTCGAGAGATAAACCGCTTTCGACAGCTTCCTTTACAAATCGTTTAACTAACCCTTTGAATCTGGCCAAGTCTTTAAAATTTCTCGACTTGGCCAGACGTTTTCCAAACTCTTCTATGTCAGACAACAGCTTCGTCAGCTGATCCGCTTGAAGCCTTCCCTTTTCTTTTTCCATAGCGGATTTAAAAGAAGGGGACGTAGTTGCTTGCTTGGCCGAAATCTGCTTTTGCAGCTCCGTGATACGAACGTCTTGATTAATTTTCACTATCCGTTCACCTTAAAATTGATGGAATTTTTCAACCGGCATAACAAACACGGTCGCACCGCCGACTTCAACTTCTACTGGATACGGAACATAGGAGTCAGCGTTTCCTCCCATTGGAGATACAGGAGTAACGAGCTGATCGCGTTTCCTTCCGTTTTGCTTAATAATATCAAGCACCTTTTCTACGCGAATATCCTCTGTACCGATCATAAATGTCGTGTTGCCTGACTTAAGAAATCCGCCCGTCGTTGCAAGCTTAGTAACGCGGAAATTATTTTCAGTCAATGCTTTTAGCAAGGTATTGCTATCTTGATCTTGAACGACTGCAATGATTAGTTTCAATTTTCGGACCTCCTCGTATTTGAAAACATTATTTCTTATTATATCATATAGGCCATTAGGTCATATTTTCTTTTGAATAATGGAATAGACATCGTGACAAACGTCTTCAATCGATCGTTCAGCAGAAACGGTCTCGATTCTGCCTGCAAATCGCTTGATCACTTCCTGGTAGCCCTGCTGCACTCGCTTATGAAATTCAATCGTTTCTAAATCAAGACGATTCTTTTCCCTGTCGCTGCTCTCTTCAATCCTCTTTAAGCCTTCTTCAGGATCGATATCAAAATAGATCGTCAAGTCAGGCATTGCGTCTCCGATTGCAAACTGGTTAATCGAATAGACCTCATCGATGCCAAGACCTCTTGCAAACCCTTGGTACGCAAGCGAGCTGTCGATAAATCGGTCACACAAGACTATTTTCCCGCTTTTCAGCTCTGGCAATACTTTTTCAACAAGATGCTGCCTTCTTGCTGCCGCGTAAAGGAGGGCTTCTGTCTTTGCATCCATCGCAGTGTTTTCTTCTTTTAAAATCACTTGGCGAATTTGCTCGGCAATGTCAATTCCCCCTGGTTCCCGTGTAGCGGTGACGCTGTGGCCATCCTTTTCAAGCCGCTCTTTAACCTTTTGAAGAATTGTCGTTTTCCCTGCTCCTTCTGGTCCTTCAAATGTAATAAATACTCCTGTCATGGTGTCTCCTCTTCTATATAAACAAGTAATTGATAATTGTGATTGATCCCGTTCCCTTGTATCCGGGCTTTCTGATCAATAAGCCTCTTTAGTATCTCAGCTTTTTCCTCTATAATTCGTTCTCCCGGCAAAAGTAGTGGCACTCCCGGCGGATACGGGATAATTGGTCCCGCACACACGCGGCCGATTGTCTTTTCAAGGGAGAGCGGTTCTTTTTTGAATGACGCAAGTATTTCTTTGTCATACGCTAATTCCGTTATTTTTTCAGACGGTTGATCCGACGTGAGAGCTTTCCGCCCTTGCCGCCTTGTCCTTTCTACTTCCTTGTCTATCGCTTGAAAACGTACTTTAGAAATCGATCTGTTCTTTTCCATGGGCAGCACAAAAAGCACAAATTGTTCGTCTGCCATTTCCGGATGAACATCAGCCGCTTCAAACAGCTCCTTTAATTCATATCCAGTATGCCCGCACTTTGATTGGACAGCAAGCTTTAACGGATCTGTTTGAATGGACGGATCTGTTGGTTTTTTAATTTCAACATGCTGCATTTCCGCAAACAAGCCATGAAATGATGCAATATCCTTCACAATCGCTTCCAGCTGATTTGAATAGATGATCTCATCAAGATAGGCTCTTGCCAAATCAAGTGAAGCCATAATCGGATAAGATGGGCTGCTGCTTTGCAAAATTGACAGATAGTAAGCGATCCGTTCTCTGTTGATCCGGTCGCTGTTGAGATGAAGATAGGATCCCATCGTCATCGCCGGCAGCGTCTTATGAGCCGAATGGACGACGACATCAGCACCCATCTGCAGGGAAGACAATGGAAACGGCTTGCCCAATACAAAATGCGCGCCGTGCGCTTCATCAACAAGGACAGGAATTCCGCGGCGATGGGCCTCCTTGATCGATGGTGCCAGGTCTGTCACGTGGCCATAATACGTCGGATTTGTCAGTACAATCGCTTTTGCTTCAGGATAGAGCGACATCGCTCTATTCAGTGTCTCCTCCGACACGTGAGTGGGCAGCTTCATGTCCAAGTCAATTTCCGGGCTAAGGTAAACCGGGTAAGCGCCGGCCATCTCGACGGCGTGAAACACCGACTTATGGCAGTTCCGCTGCACCAAGATCGTATCACCCTGCTGACACGAGGCCAATATCATTGCCAGGTTGCCGACAGTGCTGCCGTTAACTAAGAAAAAAGTTTCGCATGCACCGTAGAGCTTTGCGGCCAGCTCCTGTGCTTCCTTAATCACGCCTTCGGGATGATGGAGGTCGTCCAAGCCTTCTATTTCTGTCAGATCAAGCGCAAGCAGTGAATCATAAAAGGGGCGGGCCTTATCAAAAAAGACATCCCCGTTGTGATGTCCCGGCACATGAAACGAATAAGGATTGGATTGCACGTGGCGCAGTAAGGCGTGGAATAATGGTGTTTTCAATTTGAACGATCCTTTTAAAATATGTTCTTATTTGTTGTACTTGTATTGTAACATAAGTTCCCATACCAAGTATAAAGCTAGGAAAAGGGTTTTTTTCCTGTGTAAATATTATTATATAATTATTTTTGACACATATTTTAACAGCTTACCATAACCAATCCGTAACATAAGAAATTCAGGCGAACGGGGGTTGTTTTTATGAATAAAAAAAACTTAAAAATTTGGTCACTCGCTTGTTTTATAATATGTCTCTTGCTTTGGGCGCCTAATCTCATTTTTCAAATAAGCAGCCCTTTCTGGACTTTTACTTTTTTAGTCGGTCCAATTGGAATAGCTCTTGGTATTTTTGGCAAAAGCTATGTATTCACTATTTTGAATGCGATTATGAGTTTCAGCTTTTTTATTTTCATATTTATAGGATATTCTTTATTTGGGCCATAAGTGATAATTTGAAAACGCTGTTCCTGAATTTTTTTCACTGAAATTAAAAAAGAGCCTTTCCAAAAAAGGCTCCTACGGCAAATACGTTTGATTGTTTTGGTCTGATTTTATATTCAGCAGCTTTTGCTTTAAGTCGTCTTCCATGGCCAATATTTCTTGCTCTGCCTGCTGTCTCTTCGTTCGGCCTTCCTCTTGAATTTTCAAGGTTTCTTCCAGCGTTCCGACGAGATTTTCCTGAACTTTCTTTAACGTTTCAATGTCGACAAGCCCTCGTTCGTTTTCTTTTGCCGTTTCAATCGTATTGGCCTTCAGCATTTCTGCATTTTTCAAAAGCAGCTCGTTCGTCGTTTTCGACACTTGCTTCTGCGCTTCAACCGCACTGCGCTGGCGCATAAGCGTGAGGGCAATTGCCACCTGGTTTTTCCACAATGGAATCGCCGTCATAATCGACGATTGAATTTTTTCGACGAGTGCTTGATTCGTATTTTGAATGAGGCGGATTTGCGGAGCGCTTTGAACAGTAATTTGCCGGCTAAGCGTTAAATCGTAAATCCGTTTTTCCAGCCGATCGACAAACTGCATCATATCATTAACGTCTTGTACAGCCATTTGGTCGTGTCCGGAGTCTGCCTTTTTTTGAAGCTCGGGCAGCAGTTTCGTTCGAATCTCTTCTATTTTCAGCTCTCCGGCTGCGATATAGACATTCAAGGCTTGAAAATAGTCTCTGTTTCTCTCATATAACTCCTCGAGCAATTTGTTGTCGCCTATCAACGCTTTCTTTGAATGCTCCAGCTTGACGCTGATCCGATCAATTTGCGCACCAGTTTTTTGATATTTTGAGAGTACCTCCTGAATGGAATTGGATACCTTTCCGAATAAACGGGAAATCACGTTTTTCTTTTGCGGAGTCAGATCATCCGGATTTACATTTTCAAGCCGTTTCATGAGATCGCCAAGTATTTGGCCAACCTCGCCTATGTCCTTTTTTTGGACATGATCAAGCATTTGGTGAGAAAAATTCAAAAGCTTGGACTGGGCGGAAGTCCCATACATCGCCAGGCTTTGCTGGTTATGCGGATCAATTTGTCCGGCAATTTGGCGTGCCTTTTCCTTGTTTTCTTCCGGCAGCACGTCGATAAGTCTCGCCTGCTTTTTCTCGTTTTTTTGCGGACTTGCAGGAATGGCCTCATGATCGCCAAATGGATCAGCCAGCAAATCATCAAATGAGGATTGTGCAGCGTTGCTTTTCTCATTGCTCATCAGGGGTCGCTCCTTTCTCTGGATGTTCCCGTTATTTTTTGCTTAATGAATGCTTAGCTACATCCAATTCGAACTGCAAATGATCAATATCCTTTTCAAGCAGATCGTACAAATCCTTTTCCAAACTCTCAGCAAGCTGGGCAATCGTCCAGCGGGTATCGCTTAGAGACATCTGTATTTCCGCATTTTTCTTTGGCTGTGTGGCAAGAAGCGCATACTTCTCTGTCAGCTCAACGATTGACTCCAAATTTTCGAAGTAGAATTTTTCTGCTTGATAAAACCGTTTTGGCTCTTTCTTGGTAATGACATATATGCGTTTGACTATGCGAAAAATCTCAAAATTTTGCTTAATCGTATGCAGATTTTTCACCGCAAATAACGCCTTACGTAAACGAGCAATTTTCAATTTCGCCTCATGCAGGTTTTTCTTAATATAAATATATTCTCGCATCGACAGCTGATTTTTCCGTAAATAGAGATAGTGTCCAATCCAGAGCGTTCCTGAAAAAACGACAAACCATCCGCCCACAGCATACAAACTCGAGATTAAAAACGTTTGTCCAAAAGCGAAATAACTAATCAGCCCTGTGATCACTGCTATCGTGGAAGCCGACGCAGCTCCCGTCAGGACATGCAAAAATGATCTCATTTTACGATTCGCTCCCTGTTATTCATTCTTCTATAAACTATACGGTCTGAACTTGATAAAAGTTTCATTCTATTTCCATTGTATAAAAAAGAGAGGAATTTGTCTCCTCTCATTAATCTTTCCTTTTAATCAGACTTTTAACGGATCGTTGAAATAAAAAAAGACCAGTAACGGTCTATGAATATAATGGGGGGGTATGCAAGCTTTTTAATTTTTTTACGTATTCTTTATACTCAGGATCAGATGCAGAGGTAGCTACTATTTTTCTCTCACATTGTAAACATATGAATTTCATTTGAACATGGATACCTGCATTCTTCTTTTCATCACATATAATGCACGTTTCCCCATAACGGGATTCCTCACTCATGCTCCCACCTCCATGGCTTTAGTATGCCCCGGCAGCCTATTTTCTATACAATATTCTGAATTATTTCTCAGGTCCATTTATTATATGAATCTCCTTCGATTAGAGTGTATGTCAGATTTCGAATGATTAGGCTTAATAAAAGTAGGTGTAGTTCGTTATTTTTCTCCATTATGGATAATAAATGCTTTTTGATTCTCTATATTTGAAAATCCTTTTCTATACTGCTATCCTTATGTCTGAACTCGAAAATAAAGGTGGCACACGAATGCAAAATCGAAATGAGGTTGGGACGTTAAAAAAAGGGTTGGATATTTTTCAGCTGCTTCTAGAGCATCCGAGCTTGTCCATTCAAGAAATCATTGAAATGCTGCAGCTTAACCAAAGTACCACGTATCGGTTGGTTAGCACGTTGGAACAGAACCATTTCATTTCGAAAAATAACAATCGTTATGAAATATCTGACACTCTTATCTCGAAGATTCTCCAGAAGAGCAAGCACACAAATTACGATTTAACGTGGAAGTCTGTATCTTTTATGGATAAGTTGAGTCAAGAAACAGGAGAGACAACGTACATTGGCATGATGCAAGGAACGGAAATGATGATCACACAAGCCGTCCAAGGAAAATATGCGACACGAACCCACCTTGAAGTCGGCGATCGGCTCTCTCTTCACGCAGACGCGATCGGAAAATGTATTTTAGCGTTTAAAGAAAAAGACGAGCAATCCCGGATCATTAACAGCTTAACGTTTGAAAAAAGGACGGATCACACCATTACATCGCTTGATTTATTTCTTGAGGAACTAGATCGTATCAAAAAGAACGGGTATTCCTTAGACAATGAAGAAGGTGAAATTGGCGTCCGATGTGTCAGTGCGCCGATTTATAAAGGTGATCAAGTGATAGCTGCCGTTGCGATCTCGGGTCCCTCCGTTCGTGTGTCCAAAGAAAAAGACGAGGCTCATGTCGAATTGGTTAAAAAATGCGCCAAAGAGATTTCGGCATCTCTTTAAAAAGAAAAGGAGGAAACAACATGGAATTAAATGCTTCAGCAGAACCACAAGCACAAGCGTCTGTGATGACCAGACAGAGCTGGATTGCTCTTCTTTCGCTGGCCATCTGCACCTTTTCGCTTGGCACGACAGAATTTGTCATTGTCGGATTGCTGCCAACCGTAGCGGACGCATTGCATGTAACTGAATCTCAGACCGGGCTACTAGTCTCAGCCTATGCAATAGGCATTGCCATTGGCTCGCCGATTTTCACTTCATTAACCGGATCAATGCCCCGTAAAAAGCTATTATTTATGCTTATGGTCGTATTTATTTTAGGAAATGCAGCAGGCTCCATTGCTCCAACATTTGGACTTATTTTAATTTCCCGAATTATAACAGCTGTTGCGCACGGCGTATTTTTCTCCGTTGGAACTGTAGTTGCCGCTGAAATGGTTCCCGCAAATAAAAAAGGCAGTGCAGTATCAATGATGCTATCCGGCTTAACCATTGCAACCATTTTGGGTGTGCCATTTGGTACGGTCATCGGTCAAGCGTTCGGATGGAGATGGACATTTATCGGAGTTGCTCTGTTAGGAATTATCGGCTTTATTTGTTTACTTCTCTTTTTACCGAAAAACATAAAAATGGATGCTCCTCCTACCTTTAGAGATCAAGTGAATCTGATTTCTAATGGCCGGGTTATCCTTGCACTTCTCATGACCATTCTAGGATTTGGGGGTACGTTTGTATCGTATACTTTTTTAGCACCCATCCTGCAAGACATTACCGGATTTGCGGAAGGCTCTGTTAGTGTCATTTTACTCGTATATGGCGTTGCAGTGGCGATCGGGAATTTGATTGGCGGAAAGATTGCCGACCAATATCCAATTAAGGGGCTACGCGTAGTGTTTCTGCTTCAGGCCGTGATATTGGCTGTTTTTTCTTTAACAGCGCCATTTCAAGCACTGGGACTCGTGACCGTCTTTTTCATGGGGCTGTTTGCCTTTATGATGAACGCCGGTGTACAGGTGTATACTGTGTCCTTAGCTGATAAATTCGTGCCCACCGCCAGAAATATAGCATCAGCATTCACCATTTCTTCCTTTAATATTGGAATTGCTTCAGGCTCCTACATTGGAGGCATCGTTACGGACAGCATCGGACTTATTCATACCGCTTGGATCGGCGCCCTCATGGTTGTCGGAGCTATTATTCTGGCATTCGTTAATTATGGTTTAGATAAAAAACAGCAATTATTTGAACAGTAACGCTGCCTTGGAAGTCTTTGCTACCCAAGGTACGAGGTAGGAATAAAGATAATAATTGAAGTAAATCAGAGAGATCAGAGCCTTGGTTCTGGTCTCTTTTTTTGTTGCCTGTCCCCTTCGAGTCGCACTGACTGAAGCTGGTTTCCTTTATGCGACTATTTTGGCGAGATATCCTGCCATTGTGGGAATATATCCGCTCTTGGCTGAAATAAGCCTCCATTACCCGCCGCCAAAACCACCAACACATCTCGCACCATCTCTTCTGCTGTGCGATTTTGAGGACTTTGGCTCTACTGCACAGCTGACCCAAATATGCCCCAACTAATGACAAGGATGGTGGCTTCTTTCCATCCAGAAAGATTGAAAATATTAAAAGACGAAATCATAGCAGTTTCGTATAATGGAAAAGTGAACATTTATGATAAGAATATTAATAAGAAAAGTTCATTCGATTTTTACGCTGGGAATAATGACTTTTTATTGAATGATGTTCAGTTCGACACTAATAAGATGTATGTTTTGATTAAAGGATTTGATATGCAGAAGGATAATGTTCTTGGAGAAATAACTTCGTATGAACTGAAGTCTGGAAAAAAGGTGAAAACCACTCAATTAAAAGCAAAGAAAGAGTGGGAAATTGCTCGGTTTGAATTATTGAATAACGACAGTTAAGGAGGATACTGATATTAACCCACTATTAAACCCCGCGTATTTCTTACTCCTTATCCTGCCAGCGTTCTCTTTTGTTTTAGGGATTATAGGATATTTAATCTTTAAAAAGGTATGGATAATGGTTGTAATTGTGTTGATATTTTCTTTAGGCTATATGTTTATTGAAATTGGTCCGGAACCAACATTCCTAATTTGGGTATCCATTATGACTGGAGCTTGTTTCATTTCTGGTTTAATCACTAAGTCTATAGCAAACTTAATAAAGAGATAAAAAGGTCATAAATGACAGCCAAATATTAAGTTGAACATGGGTTTTTATAAAAGAATATACAGATAAATTGCAAGAAGAGCATGTTTTGATAATCTATTTTCATAACATGCTCTTCTAATATTCAATGGAGTCAATTATTTTCTAAACATTTCATTTACTTTTTGTTTAAAATATTGACAACGGGAATTTTTCTAATATAAGTTTTTCTATTATCCATTTTAAACAGAAAAAAGACCAGCTTGGATAAGCTGATCCTTTTCCTACGATGTGCTTGGCGGCGTCCTACTCTCACAGGGGGAATCCCCCAACTACCATCGGCGCTGAAGAGCTTAACTTCCGTGTTCGGCATGGGAACGGGTGTGACCTCTTCGCCATCGCCACCAAACTATGGGTTACGGCTTCCGATGAACGGCGGACTTCGTTGTCATCTTCGCTCAGTCGCATCCTCACGTACGTATGTACGCTCCGGTGCTCCTTCACTCGATTCCTAGAATTCCTTGTTCCTCGGGAACCCTCTTGGGTTCGATAAGTGAACCGTAAGAGAGATATGTTCTCTCAAAACTGGATAACGTGGGGAGTATATGACATTCAATTAAACTAGGTTAAGTCCTCGATCGATTAGTATCTGTCAGCTCCATGTGTCACCACACGTCCACCTCAGACCTATCTACCTGATCATCTTTCAGGGATCTTACTTCCATAGGGAATGGGAAATCTCATCTTGAGGGGGGCTTCATGCTTAGATGCTTTCAGCACTTATCCCGTCCGCACATAGCTACCCAGCGATGCCCTTGGCAGAACAACTGGTACACCAGCGGTGCGTCCATCCCGGTCCTCTCGTACTAAGGACAGCTCCTCTCAAATTTCCTGCGCCCACGACGGATAGGGACCGAACTGTCTCACGACGTTCTGAACCCAGCTCGCGTACCGCTTTAATGGGCGAACAGCCCAACCCTTGGGACCGACTACAGCCCCAGGATGCGATGAGCCGACATCGAGGTGCCAAACCTCCCCGTCGATGTGGACTCTTGGGGGAGATAAGCCTGTTATCCCCGGGGTAGCTTTTATCCGTTGAGCGATGGCCCTTCCATGCGGAACCACCGGATCACTAAGCCCGACTTTCGTCCCTGCTCGACTTGTAGGTCTCGCAGTCAAGCTCCCTTGTGCCTTTACACTCTGCGAATGATTTCCAACCATTCTGAGGGAACCTTTGGGCGCCTCCGTTACATTTTAGGAGGCGACCGCCCCAGTCAAACTGCCCACCTGACACTGTCTCCCCGCCCGATAAGGGCGGCGGGTTAGAAGGTCAATACAGCCAGGGTAGTATCCCACCGATGCCTCCACCGAAGCTGGCGCTCCGGTTTCAAAGGCTCCTACCTATCCTGTACAAGCTGTACCAACATTCAATATCAGGCTGCAGTAAAGCTCCACGGGGTCTTTCCGTCCTGTCGCGGGTAACCTGCATCTTCACAGGTACTATAATTTCACCGAGTCTCTCGTTGAGACAGTGCCCAGATCGTTGCGCCTTTCGTGCGGGTCGGAACTTACCCGACAAGGAATTTCGCTACCTTAGGACCGTTATAGTTACGGCCGCCGTTTACTGGGGCTTCAGTTCGCACCTTCGCTTACGCTAAGCGCTCCCCTTAACCTTCCAGCACCGGGCAGGCGTCAGCCCCTATACTTCGCCTTGCGGCTTCGCAGAGACCTGTGTTTTTGCTAAACAGTCGCCTGGGCCTATTCACTGCGGCTTCTCGGGGCTATTCACCCTAAGAAGCACCCCTTCTCCCGAAGTTACGGGGTCATTTTGCCGAGTTCCTTAACGAGAGTTCTCTCGATCACCTTAGGATTCTCTCCTCGCCTACCTGTGTCGGTTTGCGGTACGGGCACCATTTTCCTCGCTAGAGGCTTTTCTTGGCAGTGTGGAATCAGGAACTTCGCTACTAAAATTTCACTCGCCATCACAGCTCAGCCTAATAAGGAAACGGATTTACCTATCTCCTTAGCCTAACTGCTTGGACGCGGATATCCAACACCGCGCTTACCCTATCCTCCTGCGTCCCCCCATTGCTCAAACGGAAAGGAGGTGGTACAGGAATATCAACCTGTTGTCCATCGCCTACGCCTTTCGGCCTCGGCTTAGGTCCCGACTAACCCTGAGCGGACGAGCCTTCCTCAGGAAACCTTAGGCATTCGGTGGAGGGGATTCTCACCCCTCTTTCGCTACTCATACCGGCATTCTCACTTCTAAGCGCTCCACCAGTCCTTCCGGTCTGGCTTCACAGCCCTTAGAACGCTCTCCTACCACTGTTCGAAGAACAGTCCGCAGCTTCGGTGATACGTTTAGCCCCGGTACATTTTCGGCGCAGAGTCACTCGACCAGTGAGCTATTACGCACTCTTTAAATGGTGGCTGCTTCTAAGCCAACATCCTGGTTGTCTGAGCAACTCCACATCCTTTTCCACTTAACGTATACTTTGGGACCTTAGCTGGCGGTCTGGGCTGTTTCCCTTTCGACTACGGATCTTATCACTCGCAGTCTGACTCCCAAGGATAAGTATTTGGCATTCGGAGTTTGACTGAATTCGGTAACCCGGTAGGGGCCCCTCGTCCAATCAGTGCTCTACCTCCAATACTCTTACCTTGAGGCTAGCCCTAAAGCTATTTCGGAGAGAACCAGCTATCTCCAGGTTCGATTGGCATTTCACCCCTACCCACACCTCATCCCCGCACTTTTCAACGTGCGTGGGTTCGGGCCTCCATTCAGTGTTACCTGAACTTCACCCTGGACATGGGTAGATCACCTGGTTTCGGGTCTACGACCACGTACTCATGCGCCCTATTCAGACTCGCTTTCGCTGCGGCTCCGTCTCTTCAACTTAACCTTGCACGGGATCGTAACTCGCCGGTTCATTCTACAAAAGGCACGCCATCACCCGTTAACGGGCTCTGACTACTTGTAGGCACACGGTTTCAGGATCTCTTTCACTCCCCTTCCGGGGTGCTTTTCACCTTTCCCTCACGGTACTGGTTCACTATCGGTCACTAGGGAGTATTTAGCCTTGGGAGATGGTCCTCCCGGATTCCGACGGGATTCCTCGTGTCCCGCCGTACTCAGGATCCACTTGGGAGGGAACGGACTTTCAACTACAGGGTTGTTACCTTCTTTGACGGGCCTTTCCAGACCTCTTCATCTACCCCGTTCCTTTGTAACTCCATATCAAGTGTCCTACAACCCCAAGAGGCAAGCCTCTTGGTTTGGGCTAATCCCGTTTCGCTCGCCGCTACTTAGGGAATCGCGTTTGCTTTCTCTTCCTCCGGGTACTTAGATGTTTCAGTTCCCCGGGTCTGCCTTCTTATCTCTATGAATTCAAGATAAGATTCTGTTCCATTACGAACAGAGGGTTTCCCCATTCGGAAATCTCCGGATCAAAGCTTGCTTACAGCTCCCCGAAGCATATCGGTGTTCGTTCCGTCCTTCATCGGCTCCTAGTGCCAAGGCATCCACCGTGCGCCCTTTCTAACTTAACCGTTAGATCGAACTTACTACAAAAAAATCAATGTGAATGTCTTACTCTTTCGTTATCCAGTTTTCAAAGAACATCATCTTCATTTGAAGGAATGATCCTTCAAAACTAAACAAGATCGTACGTACCTGTCCCGAGGAAGCTCTCGGGAGAGCTCCCTCGTTTCCGTTCATTATCCTTAGAAAGGAGGTGATCCAGCCGCACCTTCCGATACGGCTACCTTGTTACGACTTCACCCCAATCATCTGCCCCACCTTCGGCGGCTGGCTCCAAATGGTTACCTCACCGACTTCGGGTGTTGCAAACTCTCGTGGTGTGACGGGCGGTGTGTACAAGGCCCGGGAACGTATTCACCGCGGCATGCTGATCCGCGATTACTAGCGATTCCAGCTTCATGCAGGCGAGTTGCAGCCTGCAATCCGAACTGAGAACAGATTTGTGGGATTGGCTAAACCTTGCGGTCTCGCAGCCCTTTGTTCTGCCCATTGTAGCACGTGTGTAGCCCAGGTCATAAGGGGCATGATGATTTGACGTCATCCCCACCTTCCTCCGGTTTGTCACCGGCAGTCACCTTAGAGTGCCCAACTGAATGCTGGCAACTAAGATCAAGGGTTGCGCTCGTTGCGGGACTTAACCCAACATCTCACGACACGAGCTGACGACAACCATGCACCACCTGTCACTCTGTCCCCGAAGGGAAAGCCCTATCTCTAGGGTGGTCAGAGGATGTCAAGACCTGGTAAGGTTCTTCGCGTTGCTTCGAATTAAACCACATGCTCCACCGCTTGTGCGGGCCCCCGTCAATTCCTTTGAGTTTCAGTCTTGCGACCGTACTCCCCAGGCGGAGTGCTTAATGCGTTTGCTGCAGCACTAAAGGGCGGAAACCCTCTAACACTTAGCACTCATCGTTTACGGCGTGGACTACCAGGGTATCTAATCCTGTTCGCTCCCCACGCTTTCGCGCCTCAGCGTCAGTTACAGACCAGAGAGTCGCCTTCGCCACTGGTGTTCCTCCACATCTCTACGCATTTCACCGCTACACGTGGAATTCCACTCTCCTCTTCTGCACTCAAGTTCCCCAGTTTCCAATGACCCTCCCCGGTTGAGCCGGGGGCTTTCACATCAGACTTAAAGAACCGCCTGCGCGCGCTTTACGCCCAATAATTCCGGACAACGCTTGCCACCTACGTATTACCGCGGCTGCTGGCACGTAGTTAGCCGTGGCTTTCTGGTCAGGTACCGTCAAGGTACCGGCTTATTCAACCGGCACGTGTTCTTCCCTGACAACAGAGCTTTACGATCCGAAAACCTTCATCACTCACGCGGCGTTGCTCCGTCAGACTTTCGTCCATTGCGGAAGATTCCCTACTGCTGCCTCCCGTAGGAGTCTGGGCCGTGTCTCAGTCCCAGTGTGGCCGATCACCCTCTCAGGTCGGCTACGCATCGTTGCCTTGGTGAGCCGTTACCTCACCAACTAGCTAATGCGCCGCGGGTCCATCTGTAAGTGGTAGCACAAGTGCCACCTTTGATCACAAAACCATGCGGTTTCGTGACGCATCCGGTATTAGCCCCGGTTTCCCGGAGTTATCCCAATCTTACAGGCAGGTTACCCACGTGTTACTCACCCGTCCGCCGCTAACCTTTCGGAGGCAAGCCTCCAAAGGTCCGCTCGACTTGCATGTATTAGGCACGCCGCCAGCGTTCGTCCTGAGCCAGGATCAAACTCTCCAATAAAAGTTTGACTGACTACGCATAGTCACCTATGCGATTTTTTTAAAACATTTAGAATTAACAGGTACGTTTGTCTTGTTTAGTTTTCAAGGAACTTTTTATTTCTTCGCTCTTGAAGCGACTAGAACATAGTAACATCATTTTTATACATGCGTCAACAACTTTTCTAAAAAAATATTAAAAAATAGTTTTGATCTAAAATATGCGTTTACTCTTATCCCAATATAAACTGCTCTACGATCACTAATGCGGCTATTCCAGGTATACCCAAAAGACCGCTGATCCCTGTTGTAACAAAATTAATCGGAACATGGATTCCAATGCTTGAGCCGAGCATGTTTACACAAAACAACAACAACGCCCCTACAGCCAGCTTAATAGAGATCACTCCAATGAATTTTAACGGCTGAAATGACCCTTTAGAAGATAACAGCAGGACAATTAGACCTATAATAGACCCAATGATAAGAAAAGCTTCCATTCACTTTCGCTCCCTTCGCTTCATTAGTACAAGCTTATGAGAGACAAAAGAAAATTAGACCACAATGATTATTTCCAGCCGCCTAGCCGAAGCTTCCGTTTTTTTGCTTCTCTCAAATAGAAGAAATACTTTGCTTCAGCCAGCTTCAATTCATATAGGACACCAGGAGAAGGCTCCACACTGTTTTCTACCAGCCTTTTCTGTCTGTTCCATTCCTCTTTTTGCCGAAGCAGCTGATCCACGAGCTTCTCATCAAATTCTTTTCTCAGTTTGTTTTTTCGAAGAAACCCCATGAAGCAACCCTCCTTCTATAGTTCACGCCGGCCTTCCAAAGCTCTTGAAAGAGTCACCTCATCTGCATATTCCAGGTCTCCTCCCACCGGCAGACCGTGCGCGATGCGGGAAACCTTAATTCCCGTCGGTTTTAAAAGCCTCGAGATATACATTGCCGTTGCTTCTCCCTCGATATTCGGGTTTGTCGCTAAAATGACCTCAGTAATTTCTTCGTTTTGCAGTCGTTTTAGCAAATCAGGAATATTGATGTCTTCAGGCCCGATACCGTCCATAGGGGAGATAGACCCATGCAGCACATGATATAACCCGTTGTACTCTTTCATCTTTTCCATGGCAATGACGTCTTTCGGATCTTGGACAACACAGACAATTGAGCGGTCTTTTCTCGTATCTTCGCAAATATAGCAAGGATCCTTGTCCGTAATATGGCCGCATACGGAGCAGTAAGATAAATTCCGCTTCGCATTAACCAGCGCTTTCGCAAAATCTAAAACTACGTCCTCCTTCATACTTAGCACAAAAAAAGCCAGACGGACCGCAGTTTTCGGTCCGATTCCTGGCAATTTCATAAAGCCATCAATCAGCTTTGATATTGGTTCAGGATACTGCATTCTTTATTTGTCCCCCTTAGAACAAGCCCGGCATATTCATCCCTTTAGTGAATTGGCCCATCGTCTCATTCGTAAGCTCATCAATTTGTTTCAATGCGTCATTAGTTGCTGCGAGAATAAGGTCCTGCAGCATTTCTACGTCTTCCGGATCAACGACCTCTTCTTTTATTAAAACATCTACGACTTCTTTCTGGCCGTTCACTTTTACCGTTACCATGCCGCCGCCAGCTGTTCCTTCAAGCACCTTATCAGAAAGTTCCTCCTGTGCTTTTTGCATATCCTTTTGCATTTTTTGCATTTGTTTCATCATTTTTTGCATATTTCCCATTCCACCACGCATTTACATTCACTCTCTTCCATCGTAATTTAGTCTTTAATCTCTATTAAATCCGGACCTACCAGTTTTTTTGCTTCGGAGATAAGCGGATCTTCTTCGTTTGCAGGCCGTGCTTGATCCGTATCTTCCTGCTGATGATCAGCCAGAAAGTCTCCTCTTATTTTACCCCATTGGCTGTCTGGAACGCCAACCAAATCCATTTGGTGTCCCAGTAAGGATTCAAGGATCTGTTCCAAATCTGTTCGAATCTGATTTCTGTTTTCAGCAACCATTTGACAATGGATTTCGTAAGTGAATTTGAGGACAAAAGCAGAAGTAGAAGCAGCAGCCGGCTCAGTATCTTTTAAAAGCGCCGCATGAGATCGCTTATTCTGCCTGTTCAGCTCAGCAAGAAGCTCTCCCCAAACCTTTTTAATCTTTTCCAAATCATTTCTTGTTGCTTCTTTTAAAATTTCATGAATTCTCCCGACAGGCGATTTAAACGAATTTTTTTTACTTCTTTGCTGCCTCGGGGCTTCTTTTTTCGGCTGATCTCCTGAAGATGCTGGAATTCCTGATGATTTCAGACGTTTCAGCTCATTTTCCAGCTGGGTCAATTTATTGATTAACGTTTTCAATTCCTGATTGTTCGCGGGTTCTTGACTAGCTGATTGGCAAATCTTCACGACAGCCACTTCAAAAAACACACGCGGATGATTCGTCCATTTCATTTCCTGATGGCTGCTATTTAACACTTCAATCATTTCATACAGCTGCCGGGAGGGAATCCTTTCAGAAAGTTCATTGAATGCTTCATCGACCTTAACCTTTTCAAGGACGCCTTCAAGGTCGGGGGCCGATTGGTATAAAAGCATATCCCTGAAATAAAAAATCATATCTTCAGCGAGCTTCGACGGATCTTTCCCTTGCTGCAGCAATTCATTCAGCGTTTTTAACGCTTCTGAAACATTTTGTTCGTATAAAAATCGTGTGAGGTTCCCGATATGCGTCTGGGAAACAGAGCCTGTAATCAACAATGCGTCATCTACGGTCAGCATCTCATTACTGTACGAAATAGCCTGATCGAGAAGGCTTAACGCGTCTCTCATTCCGCCATCCGCCGCACTGGCGATAATCTCCAACGCTCCGTCCTCAACAGACAGCTGTTCTTCATGAACGATTCTCTGCATTCTGACAGAAATCGCTTCAGTTGTAATCCGCTTAAAATCAAAACGCTGGCATCTTGAAATGATCGTCAAAGGAATTTTATGAGGTTCTGTCGTAGCAAGTATAAAAAGGCAATGCTCAGGAGGCTCTTCCAAGGTTTTCAAAAGGGCATTAAAAGCGCCAATAGAAAGCATATGAACCTCATCGATGATATAGACCTTGTATGTCACGCTAGAGGGTGCAAATTTTACTTTGTCTCTTATATCCCGAATTTCATCTACCCCATTATTTGAGGCTGCATCAATTTCAATGACATCTTGGATTGATCCATTTGTAATTCCGAGACACGATGAGCATTCATTGCAAGGCTCGCCAACCGGAGCTCGTTCACAGTTTACAGCTTTTGCGAAAATCTTCGCCGCACTGGTTTTCCCTGTTCCTCTGGGTCCGGAAAACAAATAAGCATGAGAAAATTTCTTTTGTAAAAGGGCATTTTGCAGCGTTTTTGTGATGTGTTCTTGTCCGACGACATCTTCAAATATCTGTGGCCTGAATACCCGGTAAAGAGCCTGGTAACTCACAAGCTTGCCCCTCCTTGTGTTCTCGTCGTTTATATTATACATGAACATGCTTTTAAAGCCAAAAGCTATCTAGAGTTTAAGAGAAAGTAAAAAACCCACCTCTTTAAAAAGCAGATGGGTTGAAAATTTGATGATTGATTTACCGTGCACCTTTTGTCGATACGCTATCCCAAGCGTTACTTAAGCAGTTAGCTCGGCCCAGGCAACCCTGCGGCACATGAGAGCTTCCACTTAATGCTGCTTCCTTCCGGACCTGACATGGTTCATGGATTCCCATTGCGCAGGACCCAAGCGTCAACACCACTTACTTAAGGCAGACCTCGAAATAAACGCACCTCGAAAAGGAATTCGGCCCCGCTGGAGCGGATTGCGAGTACAGGGCACCGCTACCTCCCCGCTTAGCACGGCAAAATAAATATCAAATTTTTCATGCGCCTGTTAAAAGGACGCATATAACAGTATATCGGTTTTAAGGATAAATTGCAATGCAAGTCCTTTGTCAATATCTTCAATTTCCCTGAGACTTCTTTTTCATCCGAAGAGCTTTAAAAAAATCACTCAGCAATCTGCCGCACTCATCGGCAAGCACATCACCTACGACCTCTGCCTGATGATTAAACCGCTCATCTGTGAGCAAATTCATTAAGGTTCCCGCACACCCTCCTTTTGGGTCATGTGCGCCAAACACAACTTTGCTTACTCTCGAAAGAACAATAGCTCCTGCGCACATCGGGCACGGCTCCAGTGTAACGTACAATTCCGTATCCTCCAACCGCCACGTACCGAGAGTTTGGCAAGCCTCATCAATTACAAGCATTTCCGCATGCGCCATCGAACGCTGCTCAGTTTCCCTTAAATTGTGAGCGCGTGCTATTATTTCACCATTTAAAACGAGCACTGCCCCAATCGGTACTTCGCCTTTTTCCCCGGCTTTTCTTGCTTCCTTTATCGCTTCTTTCATAAAATATTCATTCGTCAATCGATCCACGTCTCTTTCGTTCTGAGGTTTCTTCCTGCTCTTAAAAGGATATTATAAAAGTACATTGGGTGAAAGGAGTACTAAGTTGGCACAATCTAATACCGCTTTAATCATTATAGATATGATCAATGATTTTGATTTCGATATGGGTGAATTGCTCTCTGAAAAAACGAGAAAGATGGTTCCCAACCTGCTCCGTGTAAAAGAACATGCCCGTAAAATGAAATGGCCTATTATATACATTAACGATCATTACGATACTTGGCAAGCAGACCTCTCCACTATTTTGTCTGCCTGCAAAAACGAAAAAAGCCAGGAAATCATTGATCAGATTGCTCCAGATGGCGACGATTATTTTTTGATCAAACCGAAGCATTCCGCTTTTTATGGAACCGCTTTAGAAACCCTTTTAAATAAATTGGGTGCAGAAAAACTGATTTTAACGGGGATTGCCGGAAATATTTGCGTTTTGTTTACAGCGAACGACGCCTATATGAGAGAGTATAAGCTGATCATTCCCCGGGATTGCATGGTGTCAAATAATGACAAAGACAATGAGTATACGCTGACCGTTATGGAAAATGTGCTTTTGGCCAAAATTACGTCGTCAAAAGATCTCGCAGGGGACTCCTAGCATGAAACCCAGCCTCCGTTCATACACATGATACAGACTAGGAAGGGAGGCGCTTCTCATTCAAATATACGTAGTGAAACAAGGCGATACGATCGAACAAATTGCTTTGAGATATAGGACAACACCGGAAGCCATCATCCAAACAAATGAAGTTCCAAATCCGGATAAGCTTGTTGTCGGACAAACCATTGTTATTCCGATTGCCGGGCAGTTTTATGAAGTGCAGCGCGGGGATTCGTTAACAACAATCGGCCGCAGGTTCAATATATCCGCTGCTGAGCTTGCCCAAATTAATCGCATTCAATTGCACGCGATTCTGCCTATCAATTTTCTGCTGTATATTCCTGCCCGTCCAAAAAGGAAGGCTGAAGTAAATGCCTACCTTGAGCCAAGAGGAACGAGTGTCAGCCAAAATCTTCAACAAGCAGCAAGAGAGGCTTCCCCCTATCTCACATATTTAGGGGCATTCAGCTTTCAAGCGAAGAGGGACGGTACCCTGAAAGAGCCTCCGCTCAACAACCTTAAGCAAATTGCGGACAGGCGAAATGTCACTTTTATGATGATTGTCACTAATTTAGAGAATGACGGATTCAGCGACGAGCTCGGACGGATTTTGCTTACCGACACAGCTATAAAAAGAAAATTTCTCGACAACATCGTAGCGACGGCAAAAAAATACGGCTTTCGCGACATTCACTTTGATTTTGAATACTTACGGCCTCAGGACAAAGAAGCCTATAATCGTTTCTTACGAGAAGCGAGAACCCGGTTTAAACGAGAAGGCTGGTTTATCTCATCAGCCCTGGCGCCAAAAACGAGCGCCGGCCAAAAAGGAAAGTGGTATGAAGCCCATGACTACAAAGCACATGGGGAGATTGTCGACTTTGTCGTTCTGATGACCTACGAATGGGGCTACAGCGGAGGTCCTGCGCAAGCCGTTTCACCGATAAATCAGGTGCGTAAGGTCGTCGATTACGCGCTGACCGAGATGCCGTCCTCTAAAATTATGCTCGGCCAAAATCTGTACGGCTATGACTGGACCTTGCCCTATGTCCCAGGAGGACCTTTCGCAAAAGCCGTAAGCCCACAGCAGGCCATTCTTCGCGCCAGTGAAAACGATGTTCCCATTCAATATGATGACACGGCACAAGCCCCTTTTTATACTTATACTGATGATAACGGCAAAAAGCATGAAGTCTGGTTCGAGGATGCCCGTTCCATTCAAGCGAAGTTTGATTTGATTAAATCACTGAATCTCAGAGGAATCAGCTACTGGAAGCTCGGGCTTTCCTTCCCGCAAAACTGGCTTTTAATATCCGATCAATTTCAAGTCGAGAAAAAAACGTTTCCTAGTTAGCGAAGCGTTTTTTCATAGGTTAAAAGTCGGGGATATGATACAATATGTGAAGTTGATTTTATCGAAGCATTTTAAGGAGACCTACTATGAAACAAACCCCTTTTGTCGCGGTTGAAGGTCCGATCGGAGCCGGCAAAACGACACTTGCTGCCATGCTTTCTAAGGATTTGAACTTTCAACTGGTGAAAGAAATCGTTGAAGAAAACCCATTCCTTGAGAAATTTTACGAAAACATTGACGAGTGGAGCTTCCAATTGGAAATGTTTTTTTTATGCCATCGGTATAAACAGCTGGAGGATATAGAGCGTCATTATATGATGCAGCAAAAGCCTGTCATTGCCGATTACCATAATTATAAAAATTTGATCTTCGCAGACCTGACATTATCCGAAAAGAACCTTGAAAAGTACCGGCAAATTTTCAAAATCCTATCTGCAGACCTCCCAAAGCCAGGGGTAATCATTTACATAAAAGCAAGCCTGCCTACTTTATTATTGAGAATCAAAAAACGCGGACGTTCATTTGAACAGGAAATGGACAGCGAGTATTTAGCACAATTAATAAAAAAGTATGAAACGGCAATGGATCAATTAATCAAAGCCGATCCTTCTTTGAATATCATTACAATAGACGGAGATAAGGAAGATTTCGTTCAATCAAAAGATGCCTATGAACGGATTGTCAAACAAGTAAAGGAGATCGTCCACTTATGATCGAACAAAAAAGCTTAACCATTCCAAAGAACGCCATTATCACAATAGCCGGAACTGTCGGTGTTGGAAAATCCACTCTGACTCAGGCTCTGGCAAAAAAGCTTAATTTCAAAACATCATTAGAAAAAGTCGATCATAATCCCTATCTCGAGAAATTTTATCATGATTTTGAACGATGGAGCTTCCATTTGCAAATTTACTTTCTCGCAGAAAGGTTCAAGGAACAAAAGAACATCTTTGAATCAGGCGGCGGCTTTGTCCAAGATCGCTCCATTTATGAAGATACAGGGATCTTCGCGAAGATGCATGCCGATAAAGGAACAATGTCAAAGGTTGATTTTAAAACCTATACGAGCTTGTTTGAAGCCATGGTCATGACTCCGTATTTCCCGCATCCCGATGTGATGATTTATTTAGAAGGTGACCTGAATTCCATTTTAAAACGAATCGAAGAACGCGGGAGAGACATGGAGCTGCAAACAGACATCTCATATTGGCAGGAAATGCATACACGTTATGAAAACTGGATCAGCGGATTTAACGCATGTCCGGTTCTGAGGCTGAATATTGATGAATATGACCTGCTTGAGGATGAGAGCTCCTTGGACCTTGTGATTGAAAGAATCGGCAAAATTATAGAAGAAACGAGAAATTAATGCTATTTGATGGACGCCTTTTTTTTAGGAAAAGGCGTTTTTTTAATATAAATAAAGTTGCCGTCAATGAAAGATTTACTTCAACGTCTTGGCATTCTGAACCGATGTGAAGGACTTTTCTCTGGGTCTTTGACGCTTTTTTGTCCTTCATGACCCGGATGAAGGACTTTTCTCTGAATCTCTTACGACTTTTTGTCCTTCATGACCCGGATGAAGGACTTTTCTCTGAATCTTTTACGCCTTTTTGTCCTTCAGAACCCTTGTGAAGGACTTTTCTCTGGCTCTTTGATTCCTTTTTGTCCTTCAAAACTCCGATGAAGGACTTTTCCCTGGCTCTCTTACGTCTTTTTGTCCTTCAGAACCCTTATGATGGACTTTTCCCTGGCTCTTTGACTCCTTTTGTCCTTCAGAACCCCATAAAATATAAATTCTGATACACAAAAAAAACCGCTGTGCCAAAGGCATGCGGTTTCTCCAATTTATATGCGTGTTGTGATTTAAAACAATATGGCGGAGGAAGAGGGATTCGAACCCCCGCGGGCTTTGACACCCCTGTCGGTTTTCAAGACCGATCCCTTCAGCCAGACTTGGGTATTCCTCCGTATCGACAAGAATCAATATAACACATTCTAAAATTAGAAGTCAACACTTTTTGCAAATCATTTTCTTTCTCCTATAAATCGTGCCCCTTCGCCAAAATATTCTTTTATAATTAGGATAGCAAAGCAATGGAGCTGAACTTGTCACAAAACGATATTCAATGCGATACCCAAAAGGTGTCTTCAGCCTCACACTATATGATGTCGCCTGCCTCACGAGAGCTATTTTTGAAAGGAGCCTATGGAATGAAAATTATTCTCGCGCCTGACTCATTTAAAGAAAGCATGACTTCTCTTGAAGTTGCAGAAAGCCTTGAAAAAGGATTCAAACGTGTACTGCCTAATGCCGACTGTGTGAAAATCCCGGTGGCAGACGGCGGTGAAGGAACAGTACAGGCATTGGTGGATGCGACTGGCGGAACGCTGGTTACGAAGACGGTAACCGGTCCTTTAAGTGTGCCCGTTGAAGCGACATACGGAATCCTTGGTGATCAGAATACAGCGGTTATCGAGATGGCGGAAGCATCCGGGCTGCATCTCGTGCCTGAAGCTAAACGAAATCCACTGGTTACAACGACAAGAGGAACAGGAGAGCTTATTCGAGACGCCATTGAACGAGGAATCAAAAAGATTGTCATCGGCATCGGGGGAAGTGCAACGAACGACGGCGGTGCAGGAATGGCCAAAGCGTTAGGCGTTAAATTTCTAAATAAGGAAGGAAACGAATTAGGCGATGGCGGAGGAGCTCTTGCTGAGTTGGCGGTCATTGATCCATCTGGTCTTCACTCAGCGCTAAAAAACGTTTCCATCGAGGTCGCCTGTGATGTAGATAACCCGCTTACCGGTCCAAGGGGAGCCTCCGCTGTGTTCGGTCCGCAAAAGGGAGCCACTCCTGAGCTTGTCGAGCGATTGGATCAAAATCTAGCTCAGTACGCCCTTCGAATAAAGGAGGATCTAGGCATAGAGGTAGATAAAGTAAAAGGTGCAGGCGCTGCAGGAGGATTAGGGGCAGGCCTCTACGGATTTTTAGGTGCAGAATTAAAAAGCGGCGTCGACATTATTTTGGACACCCTCGAATTTTCCAAGCAAATTGAGGGAGCGGATCTCGTCGTTACAGGCGAAGGCAAAATCGACCACCAAACGATTCACGGGAAAACTCCAGTTGGGGTCGCAAAACGTGCAAAACAGCAGCAAATCCCTGTCATCGCTATAGCCGGTTCATTAGGAAAAGGATACGAGCTGGTGTATAACGAAGGCATTGACTCGGTATTTTCGATCGTACCGGCAGTAGTACCATTGTCCGAGGCACTTGCAAACGGCAAAACCTACGCTGAGCAATGTGCGCGAAATATTGCTTCGGTTTATTTGATCGGGAGGAACATAACTTGAATAGAAAACAGGTTTTTTACAGGTTCTCCTTGGGAACCGGTTGTTGGCTATTGCCGCGCTATTCGCATTGGGAATCGTATTGAAGTGGCTGGAACAACCGCGATGAGGGACGGCGAAGTGATTGGGACAGGAAATCCTTACGAACAAACGAAATTCATACTCCAATCAATTGGAAAAGCACTGAACGAATTAGGAGCTAATATGAGCCATGTCGTAAGAACAAGAATGTATGTAACGGATATATCGAAGTGGGAAGAAATAGGAAAAGCACACGGTGAATTTTTTAAAAACATCCAACCTGTAGCAAGCATGGTAGAAGTAAAGGCTCTTATCGACCCGCGATTGATGGTTGAGATTGAAGCAGAGGCTGTCGTTGATTAATAAACAGGTCCTTTCAGTAAAAATATTTAATTCCTATATTCTCTTATATTTCAATTGTTTCTGAGTAGCAGTACTACGTTTGGAAAATACATTTTTATGAGTTACGATAAATTTGTTTTGTTCATTAGAACCTTGAAGTATGAAGGAAAAATCGTTTATATGACCTTTTGTAGAGAAGGCTTGTGATATTTTAAACATCACAAGCCTTTTAATGATTACTTAAATATAACCTGTATCCTTAAGGGCTAATAAATAGTTCGCATATCTTCGATTTTAAAGGTTGCATTCATCCTTCTTGCAAAGTGAATGAACTCATATACTTACCGTCTTCACTTTCTAATATGATATTGAGTCTCTTTCCTTCAGCAAGTGGATCTGATAGTTCGGGATTTTCTTTACTTATATTTTTGTAGAAATCCTCATGCTCTGCTAGATCCTCTGCACTAAAAATGGCTGCTAATATGTCAGGATCATCAATCTTATAGCACTTTACTATATTATCAAATATAACAAATGAATCTTTTTTCAAATCTTCAAAACAACTTATATTAACTTCCTCAGCTTTGTATTTAGTTCTAAATATATCGTAAATTTGTTCTAATGTGATTCTATTTGGAAATCCAGTTTGAATAAATTTTTCGTGCAAAGTATTTATCAAAATACCACCTCTTAATAGATAATGATATAATGGTCCTTTTTCAACAATAGACGTTAACAGATTGATTCAAACTCTGTCGGAAAAAACATCCACTCCTAAATTCTTCAATACTTCAATCGCTTCTGCCACCGGCAATTTTGGCAGGAAAAAATCAATTGCCATCACTTCTTCTATCTCATGAATAGACGATAAAGTTTTTTTTACAGTTTGTCCATCTGAATAATGAATACTTAGTCTATTATTGACCAAGGAAACACTTCTATTTTGATCGATCTGCCATAGTTGGCACCGCAGAATTGACATAAATGCAGACTGTAGAATATACGATTTTTGAATGATATCAGCAAAGTCACTCATTTTATATTCTTGTTCAGAGTTAAAATCCCACGCTTCTCCACTTTGTTTCCCCTTGATATACCGAACATATCGGTAGTTATTATCTTCCGGAACTGTCGGCACAATATTTACATAATCTTCACCAAAGCGAGAACTATTTTGATGGTCACTCTCAAAGCGAACAGGCTTAAAAATAGGAGCAGCCCCACCGCAATCCACATACAGCTTTTCTTTACCCATCTTCACAATAATTGCCATATGCTTATTTCCAAGCATGATGAGATAACAATGAAAGCCTAGTTCCTTTAATAAATTGATTAAACTAGCATTTAATGAGTAGCATGTTCCTCCAAAATGAGAACAGCATAATTACTAACAAACTGGCCGTAAGAAGGAATATGTAGGTCCTTGTCGCGAAATGAAAGCAATTTGCTTACGTTTTCAAACGGAAAGTTCATTTTGTTCTAAAAAAACTGTTTTCTTCTTTCGCAATAGCTTTGAGAACGCCTTGATGATCAAATACCTTGATATGAACAAACATTTCATCGAAAATGTTATCGACCATATACTCCAATTTATTATGAAAAAAACGTTGGGTGCTGCCAATCACTTCTTCATTTGAATCGTAAATATTTATTTTTCCCCTCGATTTTTTCAAAATTGTATTAGTGAATCGATAGGTTGACAAAATTACACCTCATTTATTATTGACTAAAAGGTGTAAAAGGAGATCATTATGATAAAAACTCCAACTATATCATTGCTTATTAAGACTCCGATTATAGGAATTTTTAAACATTCTGTATTCGATGATAAAGGAAATATCGTAACCACCATAAAGACAAAACTTTCATTGTTAAAAGCGATGTATTATTTTATGCAACATGAAAAAACCTTGTATTATGCTATTGATAAGATTTCTAAGAAAATCATTACCCAAGAAATTTTGATTTTCAATAACGAAGATAAACGATTTGAAAGTGTTCGAAAAAAGCCTATTTATAAGAAAAAACAGATTTTCAAAGAATTGGTCATCACACATAAATCCGAAAAATACAATGTTCAATTTACACTGGCGGAAAAACAATTTTTTATTAAAGATGAAAAAAACAAATTAATCGCTGAAGGAGAGTTAGTAAGCTCACTATTCTTGAACCTATTCTATTTCCGAGCTTATCGAGTGAAAATAGATAACGATATTTTAATCCAAGTTTTGCGGGCAGCAATCCTGAAAGGAATTCAATTATTAGATTAATTTGAAAATAAACCTAATGACCAAAATATACCTAATCCATTATATTGATAAGCTTTTCGGATCTCAATGAAAAAAGACAGTAAAATGAAGCGGATGAAAGTGAAAATTTTTCCCTTGCATACACAAAAAGCATGAACTGATTTCAGACTTCGCTCATGCTTCATTCTTCTCTCGATCCCCAAAAATAAGGACACTTCCGTCATATTTACAAAAATCGCGGGCGTATTTATTTGAAAGTCAGGTATGTATGAAAAATTCCGATTAGAAAAAGAACCATATTTTCATAGCTAGAATTATATAATTTAAATTTGCACGTAAAAGGAGGTTTTAATGGAATATGCCACTCAGCAATTAATTCATCATTAACGGTGAGCTGCCCCCATTCGAAAGGTGCTTTTTTTAAATGAAACGTTTCTCCATCGAAATCAAAAGATGTCACTTCGACGATATCGAACATTTTTTTATCAATTAACAGAAATTCAATATGTTTGTCATTTCCATAATAATTAATTTTGTATTGCCTTTTTTTAAATGGATTGAGGATTGCTTTGGTTTCAAAAATCAGATCATTTTGCTGGTGGATTTGATATTGTACAAAGTATTTCCCTTCCAAAATGACATCTAACAATCTTATAAATACATTCGAGTAATGTTTCTTTATTGTTCCTATACAATTGCTGTTTTCATCAAGTATTTCAGCAGGATTTGTAAAATAAGCAGGGCGCCATTTATATTGATAAAGCTTCATTACTCTCGCCCTTTCAACAATACTTACATCGCCTCAATTAAACCGTCACAGTCTATTCATTTTTTATTTTTTTTTTTGAGAAGGCCACTCTTAAATAAGACCCCATCTGTCACAAACTTAATTCCTGCCCCCACACTTAAACCAAATAGTATCTTTCCTATCGTTGAATCAAAAAAATTAAATAGTAGCAATAGCAAGGCTAGTATAAAACTACAGTATCCAATGATGTGGTACTTCGTCATATGATCCTCATCCTTATAAAAGATTATATAATTAGTTGTTTATCCTTAATTTCAAACACATAGTTACTTAGTTTCTGTTTAAATTCTTCGATATGGCTAACAAAGATTAAGATATTACCTTTACTGGTGAATTCCTTCAATATTTTATATATTTCATTTTGGGAATTTTTATCTAACGCGGTAAAAGGTTCGTCTAATAATAATAGTTGAATGTCTCTGCTTATCATAGCAATAAAGAATAGTTTATATCTCATGCCTAATGAATACGTATGAATTTGTTGCGTTAAGTTCTCTTTTGTCAAACCTAACAAGTTACAATAATCATGAACTCTTTTTAAATAGTAATCTTTTTCTTTAATTTTCCAAAGAGCCATTATATACTCTATATTTTCATATCCTGTTAGTACTTCAAATAAAGGAGGATCGTTTGGTATGAAGGAAATCGTTTTTTGAAAATCCAAAGGTTTAACATGTTGATTGTTTAATGTGATTTTAACCTCTGGACTTGTTGCTATATGCTTTAAAAGCGTTGTTTTACCCGCTCCATTTACTCCAGTGATACAGTAAGAATTTTCACCTGTAATTTTAAAAGAGGTCTTATTGATGATTTTTTTCCCTCCAATTATTATATCTGTCAGCTCAATGCCAACTTCCAATTGGATTTCCTCCTATCAGTTGTATTATATTTATAATAAAAATGATTGCAAATAAACTAGAAAGAGTAATAACAGAAAACTTCTTGCTAAAACCGATTATATTTGTAAAGCCGCTAAACATAGCTAAAAAAACTAGTATCACTAATAATAATGATAGCACAGTAAATGTTGCTGCCGGCAATAAATCACTAAAATTTAGAATCGTAAGGAAAACAAATCCTTGGGTTGTCAAATATAAAGTCGTACAACTTAAAATGACAACGTACACTTTTTTAAGTTGTAAATCTGGTTTTGTAATTAGCCCAATTAATGCCCAAAAAAGTGAAAATATAAAGGATATAATTAATATAAACGGGGTAATTATCAAGGTTAATAATACGAAGCCAACAAACCATTCTTTGATTTCTTGATATTCCATCAAGCGATATAATATCGTAGTCAATAGAATATTCATAAGGAAGAGCATACTTATATTTAGGATCAGAAAATTCTTCTTTATCTTTAGAAGTGTTGCAAACTTCGACATTGCCAAATTGTTTTCCATCTAAAAACTTCCCTTCTTAATGTGTACTCACTATCCCTTCCACCAATGCACCAAGTCCACATAAAGCAAATGATAGAATTAACATAACGAAAATCTCTTTATATATTTTTGACAAATGCAGTTCTTTTTTATTTATTGCAAATAGATAAAAAGGAATAACTGAAATAGAGCTGCTGATAAATATGGATAATAATTCTGGTATTGCATGAGGCAAAAATCCAGTTAATATCGGTAAAAAACCAGAAGTCAAATATACTGAAAACAAAGTTTTTCCTACTATCATCCCGTTCACAAACAATACAAAAATGGTATAAAATCCGCTCGTCAAAGTACCTATAACTAACAGACTGATGATTACCAGTATATTGTTGTTGAAAATAGCAGAGGAACTTAAATTCATATGAGTATAATTTGAAACTTCAAAATTTAAAGAGATAACACCGTAGATCGATCCGGCTAAAAATATCACAAGAAGTATAACGATAAGTTTACTCCAAGGGAAATATCGCTCTTTCTGAATCATAAGCTTCACATCCTTAACCAATTGGAATCAAACTTTACCAAATTGTTATCTGCATATTTTCGAGCGAAAATGATGAATATGCTTCCTCCGATCAGATAATAAATAAAATATATGTACAGAAAATAGGTAATCACTATCTTATTCCATGATATAAACAGCAAAGAATATAAAAAGAACAGGACAGGCAATACTAAAACCTTTCTCGGTAAAGCTTGGATCTTATCAATAATTCCTTCTTCTTCTGTTTTTCCAACTTCTAAATCATCTACATATTCAGTTTTTATTAAATATGAGGCAGCCCACATTTGAACAAGTGGAACTAATTTATATGTTAGTATGATTACAATAATTGCAGCTAAATATTTAAAGTCTCTAAAGCTAAGTATTAATGTAATAAGCATTAGTAATAATGTTGGTATAGTCATCAAGATACTCATCAGATTCACTTTACTTTGAAAGAGAGGCTTAATTCCCAATCCGGAATATCTAAATAAATCCAGCTTGTTTTTAAATGCTCCCAACAGAAAAATATGCGGGAACTCCGTTCTTAACTCAAAGCTGTGATTAAACATGATCAACAAGATAAAGCATAAATATATTAAATATTGCAGCATATTATTTTCAGTGGAAAGCAACAACCCTGTTAACATTCCCATAAAAAATGTCGATTCATAAGTTATAAATACCATTGAGAAAAACTTCGGAGACACTAAAAATCTTTCCCTGGATAATAGTGTTAATTCATTTTCTAATAGGGAACTTTTGAAGGTTTTTTTGTTTAAAATTGAAAATCCTTTTAATAGGTAATACATAATATCTTTTGTATTGGTGTTTATAGAGTCATATCTATTAGCTAACGGACTAATTTTTAAGAGACTAAGTAAAAATAATAGAAAGATTGATACTCCCAGTGTAACTGCTGAATTTAGTACATTTTCTAGTACATAATCAATGGTTGGAAATAAACGGTTAAAGATAAAATGAAAAGGCTTAGCAATCGAATGAAACAGCTGTAATGAAACGGTCTCTGCAAACTTTTCATCATTAAGTATACGTATTCCCACAATATCTTCTCTAATGATTTTAAAAGGCTCTTTCATAACTGCTACTAACAGGTAGCCTGCTGCTAGTGAAATAAGTAAAATAAATAAATAAAAAATAAACCTGATAAACCCTATAGGCTTTATCACTTTACTAATATGGTATAATGAGAAAAATTTATTTGATGCTATGAATAGGATTAAATAAAGGAACATTGTATTTAAAATCACAAGAAAAGCATCCAAAATGTGCAAGTTGGTACATGCTAGAAGGATAAATAATGCCGTGGTTCCTGACTTATTAAAAATTGACCAAGTTAAAGATGACATCAGATGCAAGTTATAAACACTGCTTAATGAGATTGGTGCATACAAGTATATTCTTGATTTCACCAAGGCCGTATATTTGATTGATGAGATCCCCTGATATACCCCTGATAAAACCATAAATGCAAATACTACATATAAAATGTTAATAGAATTTATATTATTTATATAATTCATCAAGAGGAAATATAAAGGTATAGCAAAAAACACTTTTAAAAAACAGCTAATTAAAATTAATTTATTCGTTGAGATTTTTTCTTTAAGTTTATATCGTTCAATAATATTTGAGTATTGATTAAAAAATCTTAGTTTGAAGTCTAAATAAATTAAGCTTAAATTGCTCATAAATTGTTTCCTCCAAAAGAATAAGGCTGGATAAGATCCAGCCCTATCATAACAACTTAGATTGGTAAGGATTAGTAAGCTATTGCCGCATCTTTACCTTTTTCCTCTGCCATATCTTTTAAATACTTTTTAACTCCCATAGATCCGGCTGCTGCGATTAGAGAGCTTCCGCCAGTTCCAAGAGCGGCAATCAACGCCAGCAATGAAACACCCCATGAAATTACGTCCAGCCAGACAAAAATTTGAGATGCTGCTACATAAGAAAGTTTAAATTCTTTTACAATGTTCATTTCTGGGAGAAAACCAAGTAATAACGCATAGGCTCCTAGTAAAATTAAACCTACTGCTAATAAGAATCCATAGTTAAGTGCTTTTCTTTGTACTGGTAACGACATACAAACCTACCTTCTTTCTTGAAATTTAGTTTGATATTCCCCAAAAAATTAGTAAGAAATTGCTGCTTGTTTACCTTTTTCCTCTACCATATCTTTTAAATATTTTTTTACTCCCATAGTTCCAGCTGCTGCAATTAGGGAAGCCCCTCCTGTACCAAGTGCTCCAATAAGAGCAACGAGTGAAACACCCCATGAAATTACGTCTAGCCAGGCGAAAACTTGAGCTGCTGCTACATAAGAAAGATCAAATTCTTTTACGAGGTTCATTTCTGGGAGAAAACCAAGTAATAGGGCATAGGCTCCTAGCAATATGAAACCTACTGTTAATAAGAGTCCATAGTTAAGTGCTTTTCTTTGTACTGATAACGACATACAAACCTACCTTCTTTCTTAAAATTTAGTTTTTTGTTCCCTAAAAAATTAGTAAGAAATGCTGCTTTTTTACCTTTTTCCTCTGCCAAGACATTTAAATATTTTTGCTCTCCTAGATCCAACTGCTGTGTTTAGAAATGCCTCACCTGTTATCCAATGCTCATGAAGTAATGCAGGATAGAGGGATTCTTTTACTGAGTTCTATTAACAAGGATTATGAACCTAGTAAAAAAATTCTCACAAACAATAAAAATCCATAGTTTAAAGACACAGTTTGGAATACTATAGCTTATTTAACAATATATACTAACTTAAAAAAGTTAACTAATACAACCACAAATTTGAAATTTTTGTAAAATGTTACTTTTTTACTAATTGGTTATTTTAAAAGAATATTTTATGAATAAATGCCCCCTCCTTATATAACTATAAATACATTGTTCATTATATTGCTTTTTATCAAAAAATTTCAATAATTTTTTGAAAACTTTAGGATAAATGGTAATATTGACCCGATATTCCAGTGCAAATGAGTAGGAATATATCCTTTTCTTAGATACACACCTCTATCTTATTGACTAGTTACAACTTCCTTTCTGGGCATAAAGATACACAAAAAAGCAAGAGCTCAGGCCGAATCAACCGAGCTCATGCCTTTCATGATCTTACGCTTCAATCTTCTCCCGATTCCCGAAATAAGGACGAAGCACTTCTGGAATGATGACACTACCATCCTCCTGCTGGTAATTCTCAAGAATCGCGGCAACTGTTCTTCCGATCGCTAGGCCAGATCCGTTTAACGTGTGCACATGCTCCGGCTTGCCTTTCGCTTCGCGTCTGAAGCGGATGTTCGCCCGGCGTGCTTGGAAGGCCTCGAAGTTACTGCATGAAGAAATTTCACGATATGTGTTTTGGCTTGGGATCCAAACCTCGATGTCGTATTTTTTTGCTGCCGTAAAGCCGAGGTCAGCTGTACACATGCTCATCACGCGATACGGAAGTCCTAACAGCTGAAGGACCTTTTCCGCTTGGTTCGTTAATTTTTCGAGCTCTTCGTAAGAATCTTCCGGTTTCACAAATTTGACGAGCTCGACTTTATTGAACTGATGCTGCCTGATCAGACCGCGTGTATCACGGCCTGCAGAACCGGCTTCAGAGCGGAAGCAGGCGCTGAATGCGGCGTAATTGAGCGGTAAAGCATCACCATCCATAATTTCATCTCGATGCATATTTGTAACTGGCACTTCTGCTGTCGGGATTAAGAAATAATCTTCTTCCCTGATTTTGAATGCATCTTCTTCAAATTTAGGAAGCTGCCCGGTTCCCGTCATACTCGTGCGGTTAACCATATACGGCGGCAGAACCTCAGTATAGCCGTATTCATCGACATGCAAATCGAGCATAAAGTTCCATAATGCCCTTTCTAAGCGAGCGCCGAGCCCTTTATAAAAAACAAAGCGGCTGCCCGTTACTTTTCCGGCACGTTCGAAATCAACAATCCCGAGCTCGCCAGCGATATCCCAATGAGGTTTCGGCTCATAAGAAAATTCTTTTACTTCTCCCCACTTGCGGGCTTCGACATTTTCATCCTCTGTCTCTCCTATAGGAACAGATTCATGAGGGATATTCGGAATAGACAGCAGGATCGTTTCCAGCGTGGTCTCCACCGTTCTTAGTTCCTCGTCAAGAGTCTTGATCTCATCACCGATTTGACGCATTTCTTGAATGATGGCGTCTGCGTCCTTTTTCTCCCTTTTCAAAACCGCGATTTGCTGAGACGCTTCATTTCGTTTTCCTTTCAGCTCTTCTACCTTTACAATCAAGCTTCTTCGTTTTTCATCCAGCTCGCCGAATTTATCAAAGTCGGTGAGATCTTCGCCGCGATGAGAAAGCTTTTCTTTGATTTCGTTAAAATTTGCCCGTAAATCTTTCATATCCAACATGTTGCTTCACTCCTATTTTTAGATCAAAAAAAGAGCTCTCGATCCCCCTTGGTAAGGGACGAGAGCTCTCGCGTTGCCACCCTGATTGAAAACAATACTGTTTTCCACTTCATCAAAATAACGGATATATCCGAAAATGCCTACTGAATTCATGGGTTCAGCATTTCGCTCAAGGATGGATTCAGCAGCATCTTTCACCGATTCTCACCAACCATCGGCTCTCTTTAGAAGGAGCGGCTGCTTACTAATTCCTATCAACGCTTTTACCAATCTTAAATTGTAATAATAATGTACTACAAGTTTGACCTTGTTTCAACTACTTTATTCAGCTGGCTGCTTTTTATAGTCTTCAATCATTTCGATAAAAAGCTTCATCATCCGCGGATCCTCTGTCAGCTCAGGATGAAACGAGCATCCCAGGAGATGTCCGTCTTTCGCAGCTACAATCCGCCCATTATGCTTTGAAAGAACTTCGACATTTTCTCCTACTTCGACAATGTGAGGAGCACGAATGAAGACACCCGTAAAATCTTCCTCAAGTCCAATAATGGAGAGATCGGCTTCAAAACTGTCTCTCTGCCTTCCGAAGGAATTTCTTTCTACCTTTACATCCATGACTGACAAGTGCGGCTCTTTATTATCGACGATTTCCTTCGCTAAAATAATGAGTCCGGCGCATGTGCCAAACATCGGTTTTTTTTGCTCCGAAAATTGTTTTAACGGCTCTAGGAATTGATACGTATCGATGAGCCTTCTCATCGTCGTGCTTTCACCGCCCGGGATCACGAGCCCGTCAATGTCTTCCAGCTCTTCAACCCTTTTAATCACTTTGCCTTTCGCTCCGGAAGCTTCAATTGCGCGAATATGTTCACGTACAGCTCCTTGTAGTCCTAGTACTCCTACTGTTATCATGATTGAACGAAAACCCCTTCCTTACCAGCCGCGCTCTTGCATACGCTCGTCAGGAAGCAAGTTTGAGATCTCAATTCCTTTCATTGCCGAGCCGAGATCCTTTGAAAGCTCAGCAATCAGCTTATAATCAGTGAAATGAGTCGTTGCTTCGACAATCGCTTTCGCAAACTTAGCCGGGTTGTCCGATTTGAAAATACCTGAACCCACAAATACTCCGTCTGCTCCAAGCTGCATCATTAACGCTGCATCTGCCGGAGTTGCAACACCGCCTGCTGCAAAGTTTACAACCGGCAGCTTGCCTTCTCTTTTAATTTGCAATAAAAGCTCATAAGGTGCTCCAAGATTTTTTGCTTCCGTCATCAGTTCATCTTCACTCATGGAAGATACCTTGCGGATTTGGGCGTTCACTTTTCTCATGTGGCGCACAGCTTCAACAATGTTTCCTGTACCCGGCTCGCCTTTCGTACGAAGCATAGACGCTCCTTCAGCGATCCGGCGAGTCGCTTCACCTAAATCACGGCAGCCGCAAACAAAAGGAACGGTGTACTCATTTTTATTTAAATGAAACTCTTCATCCGCCGGAGTCAAAACTTCACTTTCATCGATGTAATCGACCCCAAGTGCTTCAAGAACCCTTGCTTCTGTTATGTGGCCGATACGCGCTTTTGCCATGACCGGAATGGAAACAGCTCCCATAACTTCTTCGACGATTGTCGGATCAGCCATACGCGCTACTCCGCCTGCCGCACGGATATCTGCTGGAACGCGCTCAAGCGCCATAACTGCTACTGCTCCGGCTTCCTCCGCAATTTTTGCCTGTTCAGCATTCACGACGTCCATAATAACGCCGCCTTTTTGCATTTCCGCCATCCCGCGTTTGACACGGTTCGTACCTGTTTGTACCATTTCAATTCCTCCTATTTCAAAGGGCCAAAGTTTTTAGTCATCTCGTTCATTTTTGATCCTTTATATTCTATTATTTTATCCTACATCGTGAAAAATTCCTATGGGAAAGAAATAGAATTTTCTTTCTCCTTATTTTAAAAAAATTCTCTTCTTTCCCTCTGATTAAGAGGTAAGAAGAGAGAGTATTGTTAAAACCAGCCGGTTACAGTATCGACTATGCTTCCCCAAACGCCTGAAAAGAATCCGCCGATGCTGCGCATGGATAAGATGAACCAATTCGCTTTTTCTACGTTTTCTTTTGTCACTAACTCAGAATTTTTTCCGGCTTGAATGAAGCCGTAATCTTTATCAGAACCTGTATATTCAGCGGTCACTTTTCCAACCGCATCTCCTTTTTTGACTGGAGCTGTTAATTTATTGTCACTTGTGTATTTATCCTTTTGAAGTTCTACTTTCGGCTGATAGTTTTTCTCTTCCCCTTTTTTCACTGGGAAAGATAAACTGTCATTCAGCTCAAGTGCCACTTCATGTTTTTTTCCTTGATCAACAAGAGCTTTTTCTTGTCCTTTTATCACTTGTCCTTTTGGATAGAGCTCTTTCATTTCAAAATGATTAAATGCATAGTCCAGCAATTTTTTTGTCTCGGTAAAACGAGCAGTGTGTAAAGGGCCGCCTTGTGCATTCAGAACGACAGTAATCACACGCATACCGTTTCTTTCAGCTGTTCCGGTAAAACAAGATCCTGCTGAATCAGTCGATCCCGTTTTTAATCCGTCCACACCTTCGTACTCTTGCACCAAGCCTTTGAGCATGAAGTTCCAGTTAGGCATGTCCATTTTATCGTCTGTGCCTTCTCTGAATGTTGTTTTGGCAATGCTTGATGTTTCCAAAACTTCAGGATAATCAGTGACTAGACGGTTAGCAAGAATAGCCATATCCTTTGCAGATACTTCGTTTTCCTCGTCTCCGTTCGTTCCTTCAGGATGCTTCCCGTGCAGGTCTTTGTTTTCTAGACCTGTCGCATTAACGAATTTGTATTCCGATAATCCTAATTCCTTCGCCTTTGCATTCATCAGCTCAACAAATTTGGCTTCTGATCCTGCAATCACTTCAGCCAATCCAATCGCTGCTCCATTCGCTGAATAAATGGCAGTTGCTTTATACAGTTCTTCGACAGTATAGCTGCCGTCTCTTCTCATAGGTACATTCGACAAACTGTTGTCTTGAGAAATTTCATACACATAGTCGTCCGGTGTATATTTTTGATCCCATGATACTTTTTTATCTTTGATCGCTTCAAGAAGTAAGTATTCGGTCATTATTTTTGCCATACTTGCAATTGGTAAGCGCTCTTCAATATTTTTCCCGTAAAGTATTTTCCCCGTTGATTGTTCGATCACAATAGCTGATTTTGCATTAACGTCAATCGGATCGCTTGCAGCATTCGCCTTAGATATCGGCATGAAGCTGGTGAAAACGATCACAGCAATCAGCAGCAACCCTATACCTGCTTTAAGATTCTTGATGGTCACGTATAATTTCCCTCCGTATGTAATATATAAATCTATCATTAAGCCGTTAAGGACATTTTTGCGGACAACATTAAAATTTTATCACATTCGTGAGAAAAAAAATAGACAGAGTCAGTGACCCTGTCAAATGTTTGTTTTTTCGTAACAATTAGTTACGAAATTGTATAGTTCGGTGATTCTTTTGTAATCTGTACATCATGCGGATGGCTTTCACGCAAGCCTGCACCGGTCATACGAATAAACTGTGCTTCTTCCCGTAAAGCCTGTAAATTTTTCGAACCGCAATAGCCCATTCCTGAGCGGAGTCCGCCGACCAGCTGGTAAATCGTATCGACAACCGGCCCTTTATATGGAGTGCGGCCTTCGATTCCTTCTGGAACAAATTTTTTGTTTTCTTCTTGGAAATAGCGATCCTTACTGCCTTTTTCCATTGCAGATACTGAACCCATACCGCGGTATACTTTAAAACGTCTGCCTTGAAAAATCTCTGTTTCCCCAGGGCTTTCTGATGTACCGGCCAGCAAACTTCCAAGCATAACCGCGTGTCCTCCAGCCGCCAGTGCTTTCGCGATATCTCCAGAGAATTTAATTCCGCCATCAGCAATGATTGAAACGCCATGCTTTCTCGCTTCTGTCGCGCAGTCGTAAATCGCGGTAATTTGAGGTACACCAACTCCCGCAACAACCCGTGTCGTACAGATTGAGCCCGGTCCGATGCCGACCTTCACTACATTGGCGCCAGCTAAGATCAAATCTCTCGTAGCCTCTGCAGTAGCCACGTTACCTGCCACAATACTCAAATCCGGATAAGCCTCACGAATAGACTTAACCGTATCTAAAACGCCCTGTGAATGACCATGGGCTGTATCCACGACAATTACGTCTACATTTGCTTCAACAAGCTTTTTAAGACGCAGATTTGTATCTCCTGTTACACCGACAGCTGCACCTACCAATAAACGTCCATGACCATCTTTTGCCGAATGAGGAAATTCAATCACTTTTTCAATATCTTTTATTGTAATAAGTCCCTTTAAAATTCCGTCATCGTCTAAAAGGGGAAGCTTTTCAATTTTATATTGCTGTAAAATCTTTTCAGCTTCTTTTAATGTTGTTCCAACTGGTGCTGTGACCAGGTCTTCTTTCGTCATGACTTCATCAATTTTCATTGAGTAGTCCTGAATAAAGCGTAAATCACGATTTGTAATAATTCCAACCAGCTTTTGCTCATCTTCATTATTTACAATCGGCACACCGGATATTCTGTATTTTCCCATAAGGTGTTCGGCATCAAATACTTGATGTTCCGGAGTTAAAAAGAAAGGATTCGTAATTACACCGCGTTCAGATCTCTTCACCTTGTCTACTTGCTCAGCCTGTTGTTCAATCGACATATTTTTGTGAATGATTCCCAGGCCGCCTTGTCTTGCAATGGCAATTGCCATTTCCGCTTCAGTAACTGTATCCATTCCGGCGCTGATGACAGGAATATTAAGCTTAATGTTTGGTGTAAGCTCTACCTTCAGGTCAACATCTCTCGGGAGAACCTCTGACTTAGCAGGCATGAGCAAAACATCATCAAATGTAAGACCTTCTTTCGAAAATTTACTTTCCCACATTAGTAAATCCTCCTCTTTTCGGCAAAATAATTATATGTAGATTATCAACTAGGTCTATCGCTGTCAAGAAAGCAATGAACAGTTGTAATTTTTAGAAAATATCCGTTGGAAAGGATAATGCGTATGAAATCCAAGAAAATCACGGGTTGGAGCAACTTGCAATTGTTTTACTCCGCCGAAACCACCCAATATTTTCTTGAAATTATTTATAAAGAGCAGCAGGTAGAGAAAAGCAGAGAATACTCCTATAAAAATGGAGATCGGTTTATTTTTTATTTAAAGCACGCCGAAGCTTTCTTCACTCAAGCTGCTGCATCCAGTATAGAGATAAAACCCATTCTTTTGTTTTATGGGACGGCTCAGCTGTTAAAGGCTTGTTTATTGACGGTTGATTACTTATATCCTAGTCACACTTCTGTGTTGGCACATGGTGTCACCACGAGAAAGCGGAAAAAACAAAATTACAGGTTTTATGAAGACGAAGTGAAAATACAAAAAAACGGTTTGTGTATGCACGTCTGCCGCAAACTGTTCGGATTAGACCGTTCATTGGAAGATGAGAGATTTCAAATGAAACAGCTGCTAACGAGAATCCCTGAATTAAACGAGGTGTTATCATTCCAAAGAAAAAACAATTTTTCACTTGCAGAAATTATAAAAACAGAAGAAAAATACGCTGTACCCATTAAACTTGCTCAAGACTATTGTATGTCGGTGGATCGGTTGGCAGAGTATATTGCTCACCATTTAGGATGGAAGTTTATCGATAAGACTGAGAGCTATCTTTATTTTGTATTAAGGGAAAAGGAAACCTGTACTTCCACTTCAAAAACACTGCTGTACAATTTTGAAACGAATCAGCAGTTTCTTCCTGCTGAACGCGATCGCTTTCTTAATCTACCCGAGCTGATATCACATTACCTGCTATTATACAACCTCAGTATGATTGCCAGGTATGAAACAGAATGGTGGTACGAGTTGATTCTTCAAAATGGAAGTGATGATTATGTAATCATTCAACAGTTTTTAGAGATTGCTGAAAAAAAAGTTCCAATACATATTGCTGACTATCTTACGCAAATAAAGCAAAGATTGTAACTTTGTTCGGGATGTCTCTTCCTATTATTTATTTGCATAGAAAAAAGACCAGCTTGGATAAGCTGATCCTTTTTCTATCATGAGCTTGGCGGCGTCCTACTCTCACAGGGGGAATCCCCCAACTACCATCGGCGCTGAAGAGCTTAACTTCCGTGTTCGGCATGGGAACGGGTGTGACCTCTTCGCCATCGCCACCAAACTATGGGTTACGGCTTCCGATGAACGGCGGACTTCGTTGTCATCTTCGTTCAGTCGCATCCTCACGTACTTAAGTACGCTCCGGTGCTCCTTCACTCGATTCCTAGAATTCCTTGTTCCTCGGGAACCCTTTTGGGTTCGATAAGTGAACCGTAAGAGAGATGTATTCTCTCAAAACTGGATAACGAGTAAGCATTCCATGTGTGTCTGTGTCCAGCTCCGGCGGCTAGACCCTCGAGGTCAAAAGTGCCTCCTCCCAGAAAGGTAAAGAACACCTTTCCGTACGGATGCCCTTTTGCTTGTCGGGTCTGATCAAGCCGCCTCCGCTTTTCGTTTTGGTTAAGTCCTCGATCGATTAGTATCTGTCAGCTCCATGTGTCACCACACGTCCACCTCAGACCTATCTACCTGATCATCTTTCAGGGATCTTACTTCCATAGGGAATGGGAAATCTCATCTTGAGGGGGGCTTCATGCTTAGATGCTTTCAGCACTTATCCCGTCCGCACATAGCTACCCAGCGATGCCCTTGGCAGAACAACTGGTACACCAGCGGTGCGTCCATCCCGGTCCTCTCGTACTAAGGACAGCTCCTCTCAAATTTCCTGCGCCCACGACGGATAGGGACCGAACTGTCTCACGACGTTCTGAACCCAGCTCGCGTACCGCTTTAATGGGCGAACAGCCCAACCCTTGGGACCGACTACAGCCCCAGGATGCGATGAGCCGACATCGAGGTGCCAAACCTCCCCGTCGATGTGGACTCTTGGGGGAGATAAGCCTGTTATCCCCGGGGTAGCTTTTATCCGTTGAGCGATGGCCCTTCCATGCGGAACCACCGGATCACTAAGCCCGACTTTCGTCCCTGCTCGACTTGTAGGTCTCGCAGTCAAGCTCCCTTGTGCCTTTACACTCTGCGAATGATTTCCAACCATTCTGAGGGAACCTTTGGGCGCCTCCGTTACATTTTAGGAGGCGACCGCCCCAGTCAAACTGCCCACCTGACACTGTCTCCCCGCCCGATAAGGGCGGCGGGTTAGAAGGTCAATACAGCCAGGGTAGTATCCCACCGATGCCTCCACCGAAGCTGGCGCTCCGGTTTCAAAGGCTCCTACCTATCCTGTACAAGCTGTACCAACATTCAATATCAGGCTGCAGTAAAGCTCCACGGGGTCTTTCCGTCCTGTCGCGGGTAACCTGCATCTTCACAGGTACTATAATTTCACCGAGTCTCTCGTTGAGACAGTGCCCAGATCGTTGCGCCTTTCGTGCGGGTCGGAACTTACCCGACAAGGAATTTCGCTACCTTAGGACCGTTATAGTTACGGCCGCCGTTTACTGGGGCTTCAGTTCGCACCTTCGCTTACGCTAAGCGCTCCCCTTAACCTTCCAGCACCGGGCAGGCGTCAGCCCCTATACTTCGCCTTGCGGCTTCGCAGAGACCTGTGTTTTTGCTAAACAGTCGCCTGGGCCTATTCACTGCGGCTTCTCGGGGCTATTCACCCTAAGAAGCACCCCTTCTCCCGAAGTTACGGGGTCATTTTGCCGAGTTCCTTAACGAGAGTTCTCTCGATCACCTTAGGATTCTCTCCTCGCCTACCTGTGTCGGTTTGCGGTACGGGCACCATTTTCCTCGCTAGAGGCTTTTCTTGGCAGTGTGGAATCAGGAACTTCGCTACTAAAATTTCACTCGCCATCACAGCTCAGCCTAATAAGGAAACGGATTTACCTATCTCCTTAGCCTAACTGCTTGGACGCGGATATCCAACACCGCGCTTACCCTATCCTCCTGCGTCCCCCCATTGCTCAAACGGAAAGGAGGTGGTACAGGAATATCAACCTGTTGTCCATCGCCTACGCCTTTCGGCCTCGGCTTAGGTCCCGACTAACCCTGAGCGGACGAGCCTTCCTCAGGAAACCTTAGGCATTCGGTGGAGGGGATTCTCACCCCTCTTTCGCTACTCATACCGGCATTCTCACTTCTAAGCGCTCCACCAGTCCTTCCGGTCTGGCTTCACAGCCCTTAGAACGCTCTCCTACCACTGTTCGAAGAACAGTCCGCAGCTTCGGTGATACGTTTAGCCCCGGTACATTTTCGGCGCAGAGTCACTC